>JBGSKX010000101.1:0-24758 GCA_041741015.1 Pirellulales bacterium | reverse complement strand
CAGCCAGGCCGGTTTCCGCCAGGAGATCCGCCAGCACGTGCGCGACGCCTGGGAGGAGTTCGCCGGGCGCGCCGCGGACCCGCACGCGAGCGACATGGCGACGCCGATGCGGCAGCGCATCGCGGCGTAGTTGGTTGCTAGAAAAAGCAGCCGGATTGCTTGGGTGCCATGGGTAGTGCATAGCCGTCACGCGTGCTCTTTGGTCGGCGGGTGGCAGGTTGAAGCCACGTGAGTGCAGAGCCCAAGCATGCGTGACGCGTGCCTTGATCCTTCTTGTGCCGGAGGCACCCTGACAGTTGTCAGGGCCACCCAACATGAATCGCAGCGAGCACAGGTGAGCCGCTGGCGCGGCCACCTGTGGCAGACAATCAGATCCGACGATCGCAAACTCGCCTACGCTGCGGCGGCGACGTCGGTGAGCAACTCGGGGGCGTAGAAGCGGATTGCTTCGAGCAGACCTTCGTCGAGCGACCATTGGGCCTGGAAGCCGGTGAGCCGTTTGAGTTTCTCGGTCGAGGGAAGCCGGCGTTTCACGCTGCCGGCGGGCGAGGCATGCAGAACGATCGAGTCGGGATCGCGACCGGCAAGCTGCATCATCCGGCGGCCGAGTTCGAGCATCGTCAGCTCTTGCGAACCGCCGATATTAACCACCTGGCCGGCCGTGGCTGAATGCTCGCCGGTGAGAATCGTGGCTTCGACCGCGTCGTCGATGTACAGGAACGCCCGGGTGTCTCCGTGGCCGTGCAGCTCGGCGATGTCATTGCGGAGGCGGATCAGGAAGTCGGGGACGATGTGCTTATCGCCCATCCGCGGGCCGAAGACGTTGTGATAGCGGATGATCGAGAACGGGACGCCGAACTGCCGGCAGGCATTGATCACCAGCACTTCGCCGTGGATCTTGGCGGCGGCATACGACCAGCGCTCGTTGAACACGTCGTCAATGCAGAGCGGCACGTTCTCGTCGGTGGGCACCGGCCAATTGAACTTCGTCACGGTCGAGGCGTAGGACTCGGGCGTGCCGGCATAGACAAACCGCTGCAGGCGCCCGCCGCGAGCGTACTTATCGAGCAGGTAGAACGTCGGCAGCGTGCCACTGCGGAGAACTTCGTACGGACGCTCGTAGAAATTCTGCGTGCCGTTGAGCGCGGCTTCGTGGTAGATCGTATCGACGTCGTCGGGCAGACGGGCAACGTCGGCCGGATCGCAGAGGTCGCAATCGAAGGCCTTCACACGCGGCAGGCGGCAGAGCTCCTGGTAGAGCTCGTCGTTGGCGCCGCGCGAGAAGTTGTCGACGAGCACTAGTTCGGCATCGCTCCTTTTCTGCAGGCGCCGGGCGAGGTGATAACCGATGAAGCCGGCCGCGCCGGTGACCATGATCCGGGACATTACTTGATACCCTCTGGTTCGCTTTCCACGCGCCCACGCGTTGTGAGGAGCATCCTCGCTCACGCGTCGGGTTAGGAGCTATCTTTCGTTATGCTGCTGTGCGGCGGAGCTGGAACGACTTTTGTTTGGCGAGCGACTCGGCGTCGATTGTGGCGCGATTCTGACCGCAGGTGTCCCAGATGTCGATCACGCGAGCTCCACGGTTGACCGCGGCGAGGATCTTGTCGCGCTGGTCGCTGTAGAGCGAGTGATTCGTGGCGATAAAAATGAAGTCCGCATTGCGAAGCGCGGTGTCCATGTCGGGCGTGAACTGCAGGCCGGGGCACGGTTCGATGTGGTTGACCGAGAGGTGATGATCGCTGACGACGATCGAAGCCGGCGTTTCGCGCGAGAGGTAGCGAATCAGCTTGGGGGCCAGCGAGTCGCGGACGTCGTCGGCGTCGCGTTTGAACGAGTAGCCGAGGACGGCGATGCGTTTGCCGTTCAGGGTGCCGTAGCGATCCTTGGCCAGGTCGACCAGGTACTTGGGCAGCGATTCGTTGATCCGCCAGATTTCGGTGAGGAAGCCGCCGCTCCAGTAGTTCTCGGCGAGCATGCCGAAATCCTTGCGGAGGCACGTACCCGCGGTGAAGCCCGGCTTGCCGTGCAGCTTGCGCGGGTAGTCGCGGTTGGCCAGCTCGATGACTTCGTGCGGTTCGACGTTCTGGTCGAGCGCGATCATCGAGAGGGCGTTGATCACGCCGAAGTAGGCATAGCGTGAGACGTTGCAGAACAGTTTGACCAGCTCGGCGGTGGCCCAGTTGCAATGCAAGGGTTCCGCGCCGAGCAGAGCGAACAGCCGTTCGGCGGACTGTGCGCTGGCCGAGTCTTCGGTGCCGATGATCTGCGGAAGCTGGTGCAGCTCTTCGCGGGCCTTGCCCTCGACGATCCGCTCGGGGCAGCAGGCCAGGAACACGTCGCGGCCGACTTTGTGGAAGGTGCGCGACTCGATGAGGCTGGCCACGAAGGCCGTGGTCTTGGGGGCCGTCGTGCTGCGCATGACGATCGTCTGACCCGGCGCGAGAAACTCGCAGATCGATTCGATCACCTTGGTAACGAACGAGAGATCGGTTTCGATGTGCGCGCGGAGCGGCGTGCCGACCGTCACGATGAAGTAATCGCAATCCGCGGCGTCACGAATGTTGCCGGTGATGTGCAGCTTGCCCGAAGCGGCGAGCTCGTCGTAGCCCGGCTCGTCGAATGGCATCCGCCGCTCGACGTTGATGGCATGGCGAGTTTGTTCGCTGAGATCAACGCCCAGGACCTGCGCGCCGCTGTCGATTAGCGATAGCGCGAGCGGCAGGCCGACACGGCCCGTGCCGATGACGGCGACCTTCATAGTACGAATCCTTTCTAGCAGGGTCAGGCGGCTCGTTCCTTCGAGCCGCTCACGAACGGGGTCGTAGCGGGAGGCACACTGGCCAGCGGTCGTTCTCCACTCCGCAGACGCTCAAGCAAATCGATCCACTGATCGCGGCACTGGTCGAGCGTATAGCGCTCGACGCGGCGGCGGCCGCGGGCAACCAGCTCGCGCCTGAGGGCGGGGGCTTCCTCCGAAGCCACGAGCTGTTCGACCGCATCGGCGATCGAGTTCACGTCGTAGGAGTTGCAATACAGGGCCGCATCGCCCAACACCCAGCGGTGCTCGGCGATGTCCGAGGCGATGACCGGCAGGTCGCACTGCATGGCCTCGAGCGGCGGGAAGCCGAAGCCCTCGGCATTGGACGGGAAGACAAACGCCTCGGCGTGGGTATACAGCACGCGGAGCTCTTCCGAGGTGACCTTCTCCAGGTGAATCACGTGGCCGGCGGCGATCGGCTCGCGCATCGCGTGCAGAATTGGCTCGTACTTCCAGCCCGGTCCGCCCACGATGATCAGCTTCAGATCGGGCGCCGTGCGTTTAATGCTTTGCCGCGCCCGGAGGATGTTGAAGGCCTGGACCAGGCCGGTGAAGTTCTTGCGCGGCTCGATGGTGGACACGCACATCAGGTAGCGCGGGGTCTTCTTGAGCGGTCGGCGCGGCGTGACGCCCGAAGCGGTGGAACGCCGCATTGAGATGATCGAACGGACTTGCGAAGCGCTGCCGTCGGGCCAGTATTCGTTCGAGAGCATGTACGGAACCGTGGCGGCCCGATCCATCAGTTCGGGATAGACGTCGACCAGGTTCTCGCGGGTTGGCTCGGAATTGCAAACGAAGAAGCTGTCGCGGCATTGCCGGATCGAGCGATGGTGCCATTCGATGTCCATCGTGCGCGACATCGTGTCCGGCTGGGTGATCGGAATCATGTCGTGATAGCGCACGATGTGCTGCGTGCCGGGGCTGACCGTAAACGGCCGGGCCGTCTGCGTGATCACGAAGTCGTAGCTGCTGGTGTCGAGCTGGATGGGGCGGCGCGCGCCCATGACCCGCATGAAGATCGTGTCGGCCGACATGTTGGCCAGGACGAACTGGCCGTTTTCGACGAGAGGGATGTCCGATGCGGAGAGCGTCTGGCGAAACATGCTGCGCCAGACGGTCGGCCAGAGTTTCGAGGTCACGAGCGGTTCGAGCTGGGCCTTGCGCTTGGTCATCCGCGAAGCGGCGTGCGCGGCCTTCATCAGCATGCGCACCGGGCGCGGGTACGGCAGCGCCGGCGGGCCTTCGTTCAAGCTCCAGAGAAAGCACGCCTGATTCGCGATCCGATCGGCTTGCGGCGAAGTCGACTTGGCGAACCGGTGACCGAACGTCCGGGAGAACGGCGGATAGATCATGCCGGTCAGTTCGACGTCGGGAGACGACGCCAGCGTTTTATAGAGCAGGCGCACGTCCTGGGCGATGCCGCAGTATCCGAGCAACCCCATCGACAGATCCAACAGCACTCGCTGCTTCCGTGCCTTCATGGCAAGTCGCACTCCTGGCATTTCGTGGGAATAGGGCGGGCTCACCGGCCGCGAGCGACAGCCATGTCGCGGGCCGATCATCCCGGGGGGTGTTTTTTGAGCGGTTGCAAAAATTACCACAACCGCAGGTCTGCACAAATATCAGTGAGGTTTAAATAACTTCGCTTCCGAACTGTTCCTCTTAAGGTGGAATGCTTCGGCCGTTGTCACGCGGCAGCGCGCCGTTTTTCTGCTCGCTTACGGGTGGGGCACTGGGCAGCGCCGGTCGCCGCCAGTTGCTGGAAGAACTCTGTCCAGGCCGCGCCGCAGCGATCGATGTCAAACCGCTCGATCTGCCGGCGCGCGGCTGCTAGCAGCGCGGCACGCACTCCGGACGACTCATCGCACGCGATCAATCGCACAATCTGGTCGGTAATGCTCTCCACCGAATTGGACTCGCAATACAGGGCCGCATCGCCCAGCACCCAGCGATGCGACGGCAAGTCCGAGGCAATCACCGGCGTGCCGCATTGCAAGGCTTCGAGCGGCGGGAATCCGAACCCTTCGGCGTGCGACGGAAACACCAGGGCTTCGGCATGCGAATACAGCACGCGAAGCTCTTCGGACGACACGCCTTCGAGGTGAATGAGGTCGCCATGAGCCGCCAGCGGCCGGATCGCAGCCAAGATCGGGTCGTGCTTCCATCCAGCGCCGCCGACAATGACAAGCTTTAGCCGTCCGACGTGCTGGCGGACCGCGGCCAGCGACTTGACGCGGCTGAAGGCCTGGATCAGGCCAATAAAGTTCTTGCGCGGTTCGAGCGTGGATACGGACATCAGGTAGCGCGGCAGGCTCCGCGCGGCGGGCTGACTCGTGGCCGGAGAGCGGCGCTGCGAGAGCACTGAAAGTGCCATGGATGCCGATTCGCTGCGGCGGAAGACGTCGCTGCGGGTATACGGAATCGTCGTCGAGCGCGATTCCAGTTCGGGAAATACATCGACGAGATCCGACCGCGTCGGCTCGGAATTGCAGACAAACACGCTCTGCTCGCTCTGGCTGATGGCGCGCTGGTGCCAGCGAATGGCCCAGGGATGCTTCATCGTGTCCGGTTCGAGCACCGGAATCATGTCGTGGTAGCGTGTGACGTGCCGGGTTCCAGGGCTGACACGCAGGGGACGTGGACCTTGCACGACCAGGAAGTCGTAGCCGCGCGTGTCGATCGCCAACGGCTTGCGACCCGACAGCCCGCGGGCGAAGACCATGCCGTCGCTCATATCCGAGAGGACGAAACGCCCCTGCTGGATGAGTGCCACGTCTTCCGGCGGCAGCGTCTGATGAAACAATTGTCTCCAGAGCGCGGTGGCGAACATCCGGGCATCAAGCGGGGCGAGGCGAACGGGCCGGGCCGAGAGCGTGTGCGAGACCGCGGCCGCGCGGGTGCTGATTCCTAACAGCGAACGGAAGTCTCCGGGCGTGCCGGTGTCCGAAAGCTTGTTGAGAAACGTGGCCTGAGCAGCGAGCAAATCGGCCCGGGGTGCTTTGTCTGAGCGAAAGCGATGCGGAGAGGCGAACTTCTGGGGACGGTAGATGAGCCCCGTGACATCGAGCTGGGGACAGCGTGCCAGCGTCTTGTACAACAGCCGCACGTCTTGAGCGATGCCGCAGTAGCCGCGGCACGCCATCGACATGTCGATTAATACACGAAGTTTGCGCGGCATCATGCCGACAGCCCCCCCAGGGCAAGGCTCGGCGGCAGCACACTCCATCGTCGATGCCGGTCGAACCGAAGCGAAAATCTAACAGATCGCACGACTGCGAAGTATCCCGGTCTGGTGGAATATTTTGCGCGACTGCTATCGGCGATAGCAGCCCTCGGCGAGCCGCAGGTGCAGGAAGTTCAAGACAGTTCTTGAAAGCGGCGCCGGGCGATCTCGTTGAGCATCACGTCCTGGGTGCTGCGGAGCATGAGCTCTTCGCGCAGCGCGGGGGCAAGATCGTGCAACTCGATGTGTTTTTGAGAGACGTTCTCGCGGCGTCGACCGATCGTCGCGAAGTACTTTCGCGTGGCGTAATCCACGGCGCTGGCGGGAAGCAACTCGGCGTTGAGCCGCGCGAGATTCGCGAGCACCGTCTGGCACAGCGAGTCGTGAGCAAGGTACGAACACTGGACGTTCGCGACAAAGAAACCCTGGCGATAGGAATTCTGGAAGCTCGCAGGATCGAACCCGCGGTCGAGCATCACGCTGGGACTGGCTGCGTGCACGTTGTCGCTGCCGTTGACCACATCGACGGCAAAATTGAACTCCGAAATCATGGCCTCGAGCGGATCGCGGACGAAGATCACGACGGGATCGGCCTGGTCGATGTCGCTCAACTGACGCCACAGATGCCAGTGACCGGAGATGATCAGCCGGCTGCGGATCTCCGGACCGATGCGCAGCGAGTCGGCAACCTTTTGTACGTCGCCGGCGGCGGCCAAGAGGCGGTTGTGGTTGACGTATCCCCAGCCGCTGTCGGTGGCCGCGGCGAAGAAGCTGGTACCGGCGGTCTTGGGGATGTGCACGTGCCACAGCCGGCGCAGGTCGGGAAATGCCTGGGCGAGCAGACTCGGCAGGCGCTCGATAAACCTCGGCGAAGCGAGCAGCTCGTGAATCAGCTTCCTGTGGGCGCCGCAGGTCTCGTGCAGCGTGCTGACCAGTTCCGGCGAAGGGTCATGCTGGAAGACGGCCTGATAGGCAATGCCGACCTGTTCGGTCGACAGCCGCGTGGCCCGGCCCGAGCGGCGTTCGGTTTTTCCGTCGCGGACGAGTTTCAGGTAGTAGAAGGGCACTTGCTGCGGCGACTGGGCGTTGAACCGCAGATAGTCGTAGACGGGGCCCCGGCCGGCGGAGAAAACTTCGCAGACGGTTTCCGTGCAAGCGCCAAAACTGGAGGCACAATCGATCATCGGTCCGTGACTTCCAATGGTTCGAAGAGCGCCCCGGATGTGCCTGTCAGGGAGCGCGACTCACGCGATCAATTTCGCGTGCTGGCAGGCACGTCACGAGGCAAGCCAGAGCTGCGGCCAATGACGAGTGCTTCGCACACTAAAATCAGTGCGTTCGTTTAACCGATTCTTGTGATCCACGAAAGGGCAGTTCGTGGCTGCTAAGCTGCCAGGCTGCGTTGCTGGTAGGCGTCGATAATGCGGCCCGGTTCGCCGATGTCGATGAGTCGGCCCGCGTCGAACAGCGCCACGCGATCGCTGATACGCGAGACGCTGCCGGTGTCGTGACTGACGAAAATCATCGTTGTGCCACGGCGTCGGAAGTGCTCCATCCGCTCGAAGCACTTCGTGCGGAAGCGGGCATCGCCCACGGCCAGCACTTCGTCGATCAGCAGAATGTCCGGATCGAGGTGCACGGCCACGGAGAACCCGAGCCGCACGACCATGCCCGAGGAGTAGGTGCGAAGCGGGGCGTCGATGAAGTCGTGAAGTTCGGAGAATTCGATAATTTGGGCGGTTCGCTGGCGGACTTCGCGGCGGGTGAGCCCCAGCAGGACGCCATTCAAGAGAATGTTCTCGCGGCCGGTGAGCTGGTGATTGAAGCCGGCGCCAAGTTCCAACAGCGGGCAGATGCGGCCGTAGGTTTCCACTTTGCCGTCCGAGGGCCTCAGCACGCCGGCGATCAGGCTGAGCGTGGTGCTCTTGCCGGCGCCGTTGCGGCCGATAAGGCTCACGCATTCGCCCCGCCGAACGTCGAACGAGACGTCGGTGAGCGCGTGGAACGGCCGGCGCTGCCGGAGCGCCTTGATCTGGCTGGGCAGGTGCAGGATGAGGTGCTTAATGCCCTCACCGACGGGACTGCCCAGGTGATAGCGTTTCGATACGCCGCGCAGGCGAATGGCTACGTCGTTATACAATCTCGGCAAACCTCCAGACTTTGCAGGCATAGACGCAGCCGCCCATCAGCGCCCAGGCGGCGCTCCAGGCGGCCGCCGTGGCGACGAACGCGGGCGTAAGCGTTCCGGCGTAGAACAGGTCCTGCCAGCAGACGATCAGTGCGGCAAAGGGGTTGGCATAGAGCAGCCAGGTGTACCCCGGCGGGATCATGTCGGCCGTGTAGACGATTGGCGTCAGATAGAAGAGCAGTTGCACCAGCAGCGAAACCAGCCGCTCGAGATCGCGAAAGAACAAATTGCAGGTGCCGATGAACAGGCCCACGCCGGTCATCATCACGATCTGGATGCCGAGCAGCAGGGGCACGGCCCACAGCCAGTTCCATTCGGGAGATTTGCTGTAGTAGAGCATGAAACCGATGACGACCGGCAGCGAGCAGACAAAGTGGATCGCCTCGTTCAGCACGCCGGAGAGGACCAGCATCCAGCGCTGAAAGCGAACCTTCTTGATCAGCGAAGCATTGGACAGAAAGTAGCCGTTCGCGCCGAAGCAGGTGTTGGAAACCCATTGCCAGGGAAACAGGCCGGCCATCAGGTAGAGCGTGTAGTCGGGCACCTGCAAGCGAACGAACACGCTGAAGAACAGCGAGAAGATGAGTGCCAGCACGAGCGGGTGAAGCACGCTCCAGGCATAGCCCATGAACGTGTTCTTGTAGCGGACCTTGAATTCCTTGGCCAACAGGACCAGGACGAGGTCGCGATAGTAGACGAGGGCACGGCTGCGGGTCTGGGTCGCGGCAAATGTACTCAAAATTGCCATTCCTTAGCAGATATTTTCAGCTCTTGCTGGCCGATACTTAGTTCAGGAGCCAAAGGTCGTTTGGACCATAGCTCCGCCATGACCCCACAACCCGCCCGCGGTGTCCCATCCGAAGCATCGCGGGACGTGCGCCTTTTCCTCCAAGGAGAAGGTGTTGCGAACCTGTCTCTGTGCACCCTTCTGCCCCTGGTGCGCAGCCAATTAGTTGATGCCTCGCGCCTGCCAGCGGCTGTTCTGCCGCTGTTGCATGAGCAGGGCTATACCTGGAAACCGCCAGTCAGGTCAACAGCTTTTTGGTTTGTCTGCAGGTAAAGACGACCCGCGGACCGGGCCCGATCATGCTGCGTTGCAAAGTGATCTAGCTCACGCCAAGCGACGTTTGCTATAAGTCCCCCCTTCCATGACCGGAACCGGGCCGAAAGCGGTCCAATTGCATGAAAACTCAGCCCCTGAAATCAATGCGCAGTCTGACTCTAAACCGTACGGCTGCGCTTGCGCCACAACCGCTTGCGCCGCCGCTTCCGCGCGTCGAAACCAAGCGCGGCAACCGGGCCGGGCGACTGGTCGACATTGCGGGAGCCGCGGCGATGCTGTTGGTGCTTGGCCTGCCGATGCTGCTGGTGGCCCTGCTCGTGAAGCTGACGAGCCGCGGCCCGGCGATCTATCGGCAACAGCGCATCGGCTTGGGCGGCCGTCCGTTCGTCATCTATAAGTTTCGCACGATGGGCCTCGACGCCGAGCTGGCGACCGGTCCGGTGTGGGCCAAGCGGGGCGATCCGCGCTGCACGCTGCTGGGACACCTGCTCCGCCGGTGGTGCATCGACGAGCTGCCGCAACTGTTCAACGTGCTCAAAGGCGATATGAGCCTGGTCGGGCCGCGCCCCGAGCGACCGTACTTCGTGAAGGAGTTCTCGGAAGAGTATCCGGTGTATGCACAGCGTCACCAGGTGCTGCCGGGGATGACCGGCTGGGCGCAGGTGAACGGCTGGCGCGGCGATACCTCGCTGGAAAAGCGGCTCGAGTTCGATCTGTACTACGTTCGCCACTGGTCCGTCGGGTTCAACCTCAAGATTCTGCTGCTGACTCCTTGGCGCTTGCTGATCGACCGCGGCTAAGCGTGCCGGTGCGGCCAACGGGCCGACGCCTGTGCGTTTTCAGCCCTGCGGCCACGGAAGGTCGGCGGCTTGCTGGAACGCAAAAGGCTGAAAGGTTCGTATGGTCGCGGCTCGGCTTCGCCCCTACTGGCCCCTGGCGCTCATTCTCCTAGGCACCGCCATTCTGCAGACGGTGCTGTTCGTCCGGCTGCCCACGATCAGCGCCGACGGAATCATCTTCACCCGCGTCGCGCGCGAGCTCTCCGTCGATCCGCTGGCCACCATGCAGCGAGAGGATCAGCATCCGGCGTATCCGGCCGCGATGCTGCTGGCCACGCGCGTGCTGCAAGCGGTTGGTTACGGGCATGAACCCGAAGCCTGGATGGCGGGCGGCATTGCCGTGTCGTTCATCGCGGGGCTGCTCACGGTGGCCGTCATCTGGCTGTTCACGCGCGAGATGTTCGACACGACGATTGCCAGCATCGCGGCGATTGGGTTTGCAGCGCTGCCCGTTCCGCGCGCGCTCGCCGTTGATGCGCAGAGCGACACGCTGCACGGGTTGTTCTTTCTATTCGCAGCGTGGATGGCGTCGACGGGACTGGCCAGCGGCAGCGTGCGCAGGCTGGCACTTGCCGGGCTTTCGAGCGGGCTGGCGTTCTGGGTGCGGCCCGAGGGGCTAGAGGTCGCGATGATCGCGTCGGGCTTTGTGTTGCTGCTGGCGGTTTCTTCGTGGCCGTGGCGAAAGTCGGCCGTGGCGCTGGCGGCGGTGGCGGGGATCGCGCTGGTCGTGGCTGCGCCGTACATGCTACTGGCGGGCAAGATCACGAGTAAGCAATTGCTGATCTTCAAAGAGAAGCCGGCGCCGAGTTATATCGAGCGGTTGGCGGAAGCGGAGCAAAATGCCGAGACGCAGCAGGTGGCGGTGAATCCCCCTGCTCCGCCCGCACAAACTCCGGAAGCTCCGCCGCAGCCGGCGGTCGTTCAAGCGCCCGTGCCCGCGGCTGCACAAGCGCCCGCGCCGGCCCCTGCCGTCGTCGATCCGAACGATCCGAACGGCGATCCGGAGTATTCGCCGGAGCTGGTCTCCTCGCTCATCGGGCTGGGCTTCGCGGCGTTCATTAACAGCATCTGCCAGGGATTAAAGTTCGTCTTCATTCCTTATTATCTGCTCGGCGACATCGCGCTCATCTGGCGGCGGCCTGCAGGTATTCAGGTGGCGTTCCTGGCGGCGCTGGGCGTGACGCACATTGTGGTCCTGGTGTCGGTGTTCGTGTTCTCGGGCTATGTGGCCCACCGGCATACGATTCCGCTCGTGGGGTTGGCGATGCCGTTCGCGGCACTGGGGATTTACCAGACGAGCGTGGTCATCGGGCGCTGGGTGCGACTGCGACCGATGTGGCTCGCCGTACCGACGCTGGTGACATGCTGTCTGCTGGTCCTCCCGTTCACGCTGCGCCGGCTGAACGCGGAGTTCATTCCGGTGATCGAAGCGACGGAGTGGGTCCAGCAGCGAATCGCGCCCGGTGCGGGCATCGTTTGCAACTCGCCGTACGTGCCGTACTACAGCGGCAAGCCGGTGGCGGAACTGGTGCCGCTCTCGCCCACACTGGGTGAAGCGCTGCTCAAGGCGCCCGATGCGCGGTACGACTACGCCGTGGTGCACGTAAACGCACACGACTATCGGCCGGAATGGCTGGAGCAGCTTGCGCCGTACTATCAGCAGGTGCTGGAGCTCGATGATCCAACGCCGTTTCGCGTGCCGCGCAAGGTGCTGGTGTTCCAGGTGCGCGATCAGCCGGTGCGGAATGCGGCGCTGCCGCCGCGAGGGTAGAATGCCCTTTCGCTGACGTTTCGAGGGCACCTGGAAAGGTCAATATGACCTGTAGCCCGGCGCCCGCTTAGTTGCATCCTCGGCACCGCTAATGGTTTAATGGAGGTCGGCCGCCTACGGACGCTTCTGACTTCCCGCCGACCCGGTCCCCCCTAAGCCATGCCCCGCCTCCTGCTGCTCGCCACGGCTGTTGCTGCGCTCGCGCTGCCGCGTCATAGCTTCGCCGAAGAACCTGCCGCCGCGCCGGTCGACTACCAGCGCGAAGTGCGGCAGATCCTCTCGAATCACTGCTACGCCTGTCACGGACCGGATGAAGCCCAGCTTCAGGCCGGCTTGAGGCTGGATCAGCGCGAGCGGGCGCTGGCCGCCCTGGAGTCGGGGGCTCATGCGATCGTGCCCGGCGACAGCCAGGCGAGCGCGCTCGTCCAGCGGATCACGAGCACCGATCCCGACACGGTGATGCCGCCGGCCGATGCGGGGAAGCCGCTGTCGGAAAAGCAAATCGCTACGCTGAAGCGCTGGATAGACGAAGGAGCCAAGTGGCAGGACCACTGGTCGTATCAGCCGATCGAGCGACCGGCCGCGCCCGTGGTGAAGGACGCGAGCTGGCCGCGGACGCCGATTGACAACTTTATCCTTCAGCGACTCGAGCAAGAGAAGCTCCAGCCCGAAGCCGAGGCGGATCGCTCAGCGCTCATTCGCCGGCTGAGCTTCGACCTGACCGGTTTGCCGCCGAGCGCTGCGGACGTCGACGCCTTCGTGGCGGATGATGATCCCGATGCTTACGAGCGGCTCGTCGATCGGCTGCTCGCTTCGCCGCGCTATGGCGAGCGGATGGCGCAGAAGTGGCTCGACCTCGCCCGCTATGCCGACACGAACGGCTATCACATCGACAACCATCGCGACATGTGGCTATATCGCGAGTGGGTGATTGACGCGTTCAACCGCAACCTGCCGTTCGACCAGTTCGTCGTCGAGCAGCTTGCCGGCGATCTGCTGCCCAATCCGACCGTGGAGCAGAAGATCGCCTCGGGCTTTCATCGCAACGGGATGGTGAACTTCGAAGGTGGCGCCGATCCGGCCGAGTACCTGTCGAAGTACATCGTCGATCGCGTTAACACGACGGCCACGGTGTTCCTCGGTTCGACGCTGGCCTGCACCGAGTGCCACGACCACAAGTACGACCCGTTCACGCAGCGCGAGTTCTATTCGCTGTACGCGTACTTCCATAATGTGCCGGAACAAGGGCTCGACGGGCGGAAGACGAATCCGGTGCCGAGCATGCGGGTGCCGCAGCCGGAGCAGAAAGCGCAGCTTGCTCAGCTTAATCGGCAAAAGGCCGAGATCGAGAAGCAGGTTCAGGCGAAGCTGGCCGAGTTTGAGAAGATTGACGTGCCGAACACGCCGGCCGCGCTTTCGCCCACGCCGCGCGAGTACGTGTGGGTGGACGATGCGATTCCCGCGGGTAGCAAGTCGAGCGGCAAGGGCGTTGAGGACTGGGGATTCGCCGGTTCGCCGCAACCGGTGCTGAGCGGTAACGTCGCCAGTCAGCGCCGCGCGGAGGGACTTTCGCAGCACTTCTTTGAGCAGGCATCCCAGCCGCTCTTGATTGGTGAAGGGGACAAGTTCGTCGCGCACGTGTGGCTCGATCCGGCCAGTCCGCCCGCCGAGATCATGCTGCAATTCAACGACGGCAGCGGCTGGGAACACCGGGCCGTGTGGGGCGAGAACAAGATTGATTGGGGCAAGGCCGATTCGCCCAGCCGGCGCGCGATTGGCGGGCTGCCGCCAGCGGGACGCTGGGTGCGACTGGAAGTGGACGCCGCGGCGGTCGGCTTGCCGGCCGGCAGCACGATCGACGGCTGGGCCTGCACGCAGTTCGGCGGGCACGTCTATTGGGACAAGCTAGGGATTGTGACTCGGATGCCGCAGGGGTCGTCGATCAACGACAACCAGGCGACCTGGGAACTGGCCGAGCGCGGAAAGGCGAAGTCGTCGCTACCGGAGGATGTGCAGAAAGCGATCAAGATTGCCGCCGCCGAGCGAACGGACGAACAACGCAGCGCGGTGCGCAATCACTTTATTAGGCATCACTATTCGCAAGCCCGGGCGACGTTCGCGCCGCTGGAGCAGCAGGCGGCGGCGCTCGACAAGCAGCGAGACGAGGTTCGCACGGCGTTTCCGGAAGTGATGGTGATGGAGGAGATGGCCAAACCTCGCGATACGTTCATCCTGGTGCGCGGTGACTTCCGCACGCTTGGAGAGAAAGTGACGCCCAGCGTCCCGGCTTCGTTGTCGCCATTGCCTGAGGGCGCGCCGGCCAACCGGCTCGGCCTGGCCCAGTGGCTGGTCGATCCGCGGCATCCACTGGTGGCGCGGGTGACGGTGAATCGCTACTGGCAGCAGTACTTTGGCGCGGGCATCGTCAAGACGAGCGAAGACTTTGGCTCGCAAGGGGACCAGCCCAGCCATCCGCAACTGCTCGATTGGCTGGCCGCGGAGTTCATCGAAAGCGGCTGGAATATCAAGGCGCTGCAGAAGCAGATCGTGATGTCGGCCGTGTATCGGCAGAGCTCGCGGGTCGATCCGGCGAAGCACACTCGCGATCCGGAGAACCGGCTGCTCGCGCGCGGGCCGCGGTTCCGGCTCGATGGAGAGATGATTCGCGACGCTTCGCTGGCGATCGGCGGCTTGCTCGATGATCGGATCGGCGGACCGAGCGTCGCGCCGTATCAACCGCCCGGCTTGTGGGAACAGGTTGGCTTCGGCGGCGAGTTCAGTTCGCAAAGCTATACGCAAAGCCACGGCCGCGATCTGTATCGCCGCGGTATGTACGTGTACATCAAGCGGGCGATGCCATATCCGCCGCTGGCGACGTTCGACGCACCGAATCGCGAAGTCTGCACCGACCGCCGAGAGCGGACCAACACACCGCTGCAAGCGCTCGTGCTGCTGAACGATCCGGCGTTTGTGGAAGCGGCACGCGGGTTGGCACAACGGATTGTCGGTTCGGAGTTCAGTTCGCCGCCGGAGCGAGTGAACCTGGCGTTCAAGCTCTGCACTTCGCGCATGCCGCGGCCCGAGGAAGCCCAGGTGCTGCTGGCGATTTATGACGAACAGCGGGCGCGGTTCGAGAAGGATCCGGCTGCCGCCGAGAAGTTGCTCAAGGTCGGCGAGTCTCCGCTGCCGACGTCGATGAGCCCCGTGGAGCTGGCGGCCTGGACTGCGGTGGCAAATGTGCTACTGAACCTCGACGAAACGATTACCAAGGGTTAAGTGATGACGCTCGACGAACACCTTCGCCGCGAGATGACTCGTCGCACGCTCTTGGGCCGATCGGCCAAGGGGCTGGGGGCGCTGGCGCTCGCATCGCTGCTGAATGATGGATTGCAAGCGGCCACGCCAGAGAACCCGCTGGAAGCACTCGGCGCGCTGGGACAACTTCACTTCGCGCCCAAGGCAAGGCGCGTGATCTATCTGTTCATGTCGGGCGGGCCTTCGCACATCGATCTGTACGATGCCAAGCCGAAGCTCAAGGAGCTGACCGGCGAGGAACTGCCCGATTCGGTGCGGATGGGGCAGCGAATCACGGGCATGACCAGCGGCCAATCGAAGCTGCTGATGGTCGGGCCGGCCTATCCGTTCAAGAAGTACGGCGCATGCGGCACCGAGATGAGCGAGGTGATTCCGCACATTGGCAGCGTGGCCGACGACATTTGCTTGGTGCGGTCGCTGCACACCGACCCGATCAATCACGATCCGGCCGTGACATATTTGCTGACCGGCAACCAGCAGCCCGGTCGGCCGACGCTTGGCGCCTGGAGTGCCTATGGCCTGGGAAGCGTGAACAAGAATCTGCCGGAGTACGTCGTGCTGCTGTCCGGTGGTGGCGGACAGCCGCTGCTCGCGCGCTACTGGGGAAACGGCTTTCTGCCGGGCAAGTATCAGGGCGTGCAGTTCCGCTCGACCGGCGACGCGGTGCTGTATGTTTCGAATCCAGAGGGGATCGATCCGGCCGCGCGGCGGAGCCTGCTCGATGGCGTGCAGAAGCTCAACCGGATGCAGCTCGAAGCGGTCGGCGATCCGGAGATCGCCACGCGGATCGACGCTTATGAGATGGCCTACCGGATGCAGACGAGCGTGCCGGAGCTGATGGACATCTCAAAGGAATCGGCCGGCGTGCTGCAGATGTACGGCGCCGAGCCGGGTAAGTCCTCATTCGCCAACAACTGTCTGCTCGCGCGGCGGCTGGCCGAACGCGACGTCCGGTTCGTGCAGCTCTATCATCGCGATTGGGATCATCACGGCAACTTGCCGAGCGAGCTCAAGCGGCAGGCCGATCAATGCGACCGCGCGTCGGCGGCCTTGATCAAGGACCTCAAGCAGCGCGGCCTGCTGGACGAGACGCTGGTGATCTGGGGCGGCGAGTTCGGCCGCACGAGCTATAGCCAGGGGGCGATCTCGGCAAACAACTTCGGCCGCGATCATCATCCGCGGTGCTTCAGCATCTGGATGGCTGGTGGCGGCATCAAGCCAGGCATGACGTTCGGGCAGACCGACGAGTTTGGCTACAACGTGGTGAGCGATGGCGTGCATGCCCACGACTTCCAGGCCACGGTGCTGCACCTGCTGGGTGTGGACCACAAGCGATTGACGTATCGCTTCCAGGGACGCGATTTCCGCCTGACGGACGTGGCGGGGAACGTGGTGCAGCAAATTCTCGCGTAGTAGCCGGCCGAATTCGAATAGCACTGCGACTTCTTTCATAACCCGAAGCGTGAGCGAGGCGCTGTTAATCCCCGCTCACGCTTCGGGTTATGATGTAGGTCCATCCGCTGGCTCCGGCCCCGTGCTATAATTCTCAAGATATGTGGCCCGAATCTGCCGAGACCCAAGAGCTCCTCTCCGCCGCACGTGACGGCGACGCCGACGCACGCAACAAGCTTCTTGAGCGACATCGGGAAGCTTTGCGGCGGATGGTCGGCATGCGGCTCGACAAGGCCGTGCAGCGACGGGTGGATGCCAGCGACATCGTGCAGGATGTGTTGGTCGAGGCCAATCAGCGGCTCACCGATTACCTTGCGTCATCCGGCATGCCGTTCTCGTTGTGGCTCAGGCATCTCGCGCGCGATCGGATGATCGACGTGCATCGCCGGCATCATGCCGCGCGACGAAGCGTGGCCCGCGAACAGGCGATGGAAGTTGCTGCGAACAACGATCAGTCGGCCTTCGACCTGGCGGCGCTGGTACGCGATCGGGAAATGACACCCGCCGCGGCGGCCACGCATCACGAACTGGAACGCCGCTTTGCCGCCGCGATCGAAACGCTCGACGACGCGGATCGCGAAGTGGTGCTGATGCGGCACTTCGAGCAGCTTTCGAATAAGGAAGTCGCCACTTGCCTGGAGATCAGCGAGTCGGCCGCCGGCATGCGGTACCTGCGGGCGATGCGCCGGCTGCGTGTGATTCTGCAGGAGCCGCCTTCTCAAGACGGCGCGTGAGCAAAGCAACATGAACTCCGGCAAGTCGAAACCTTCTGAGCAGGATGAAGAGCGGCTGGCCGAGCTCGCCGCGCAACTTGCCGACGAGATGCAGCATGGGGCGCTGCCGAACGTCGACGCCGTGATCAAAGAACATCCGGAGCTGGCCGAGGAGCTGCGCGGGCTGTGGGCCACAATGCTGGTTGCCGATTGCGTGGCGGCCGGAGCGAGTAGCGCGTCAAGGCGCGATAGCGATGCGACCGCGCCCGTGGGACGCTCCGCGGGGCATCGCGTCGACGCGAACGGCACAGTGCTGGGCGACTACGAACTGGTCAAGGAGCTGGGCCGCGGCGGGATGGGGGTCGTCTACCAGGCGCAGCAGCTTAGCCTCGGACGCACGGTCGCACTCAAGATGATCTTGCAGAATGCGTTGCCGTCGCCGGCAGACCTGGCGCGTTTTCGCAGCGAAGCCGAAAACGCCGCGCGGCTCGACCATCCGGTGATTGTGCCGATCTATGAGGTTGGCCAGCACGACGGGCAGCCGTTCTTCACGATGAAGTATGTGGCTGGCACGACGCTTGCGCGGCGGCTGGCCGAGGGGCCGATGAACCCGCGCGAGGCGGCCGAACTGCTGGCGCCGATCTGCCGGGCGATTCACTTTGCCCACGAGCGCGGTGTGCTGCATCGCGACTTGAAGCCCTCGAACATTCTGATCGACGAAGAGGGCCGGCCGCACGTTTCGGACTTCGGACTCGCGAAACGCGTGGAAACCGATTCAGGCCTGACGCTCAGCGGTGCGGTGCTGGGAACGCCCTCGTACATGGCGCCCGAGCAGGCCGCTGGCAAGCGCGGCAAGGTCGGGCGCGAGAGCGACGTTTATAGCCTGGGAACGATTCTCTATCAGATGCTCACGGGCAGGCCGCCGTTTCAGGCCGCGTCGCCCGTCGAGACCGTGATGATGGTCGTGGAGCAGGAACCGCTACCGCCGCGCTTGCTCAATCCGCGGGCCGATCGCGAGCTGGAGATGATCGCACTCAAGTGTCTGCAAAAACCGCCCGAGCTGCGTTACGCCACGGCGGCCGACCTGGCGGATGATCTGGAAGCGTACCTGGCCGATGAACCGACCGCGGCGCGGAGCGGGCAGTTCATGCAAGTGATTGCCCGGGCGTTTCGCGAGACGCATCACGCCACGGTGCTGGAGAACTGGGGCCTGTTGTGGATGTGGCACAGCCTGGCCCTGTTCATCACGGCGTTCCTCACCAACGTGCTCCAGTGGATTGGCACCACATCGCCGCTGCCGTACCTGGCGCTGTGGATCGTGGGGCTGGGGACCTGGGCGATCATCTTCTGGACATTGCGCCGGCGAAGCGGACCGGTGACGTTTGTCGAGCGGCAGATCGCGCACGTCTGGGCGGCGAGCATGATCTCGATCGCGCTGTTGTTCGTCGTGGAGTTGATCCTGGGGCTGTCCGTACTGACGCTCTCGCCCGTGCTGGCGCTGACCAGCGGAATGATCTTTCTGGTGAAGGCGGGCATGCTGACAGGGCAGTTCTATTTGCAGAGCGCGGCGCTGTTTGCCACGGCGATCGTGATGGCGGTGCTGCAGCGTTACAACATTCAGATTGGGATCACGCTGTTCGGCGTGGTCTCGGCCGGGTGCTTCTTTTTCCCGGGGCTGAAGTACTACCGCCAGCAGCAGGCGAGCGAAGGGGCGGATTGAGGAGCGAATGACATGGACGATGACGTTGAACGATCGGCAAAACTAGAAGAGCTTCGCCAGAAGATCCAGGTGGGAATCGATGACTTCGAGCGTGGCGATTACGCCGAGTTGGACATGGCCGCCATCAGGGCGGAAGCAAGGCGAGAGTGGGAAACTCGCAAAGAAAAGACTATCGGCGGCAAGGATGCCGGTTAAAAAGGATCGAGACGATCATGAGTGCGGCAGAAGCTAAGCCTTTCGCAGTAGCAATTAATGAGATACGAAACCAACTGGGATGTGTCGCTGGCAACGACGCACCTTATGAAGTCAAACTTGCGTGGTGTTTGGCTTACGCCCTCCATAACGACGCGTGGGCAATGTTGGAGGGCGGCCGAGTTGACCTCGACGCGTCATTGGCTCGAATCGAGGGAATCGATCAAATTCTCGGTGGAGATGACGGCCAGCGGATTGCCGCACAGATCCGGGATGCGTTGTCCGGCGGCTCCGCATAACTGCGCTTTCCTACCCCCAAACCCAAACTTGGCACGCATCAGCCCTGTGTGATATGATCTCGGGTGACCCGCCTGGATTGATCCCCGCCTAATTGATCTCGCCGCTGGAGCACTGATCCCGCCATGCTCACGCTTCTCGGACCTCGCACACAGGGTCGCTATTGCGACCGCATCAGCCGCCGCGGCTTCTTGCAAATCGGCGGGCTGGCCTTGGGTGGCCTGACGCTGACCGACGTGCTCAGGGCCGAAGCCGCCACGGGGAAGAAGTCGAACAAGTCGGTAATCATGATCTTCCTGCCGGGCGGACCGCCGCATCAGGACATGTACGACCTGAAGCCCGACGCGCCGAGCGAGATTCGCGGCGAGTTCAAACCGATCTCGACCAATGTGCCCGGCATCCAGGTCTGCGAGCTGATGCCCAAGCTGGCCGGCATGATGGACAAGCTCGTGCCGATTCGCTCAGTGATCGGCGCCACGGGGGATCACTATTCGTTCCAGTGCATGACGGGGCGCCGGCATCAGCAGCAGCCCTCGGGCGGTTGGCCGGAGTTCGGCTCCGTGGTCGGCAAGGTGCTCGGCGCGACATCGCCTTCGGTGCCGCCGTATGTGGGCCTCTCGCCGCGAATGCAACACCGGCCGTACAACTCAGGTTATCCCGGGTTCCTGGGCGCGGCATACACGCCGTTTCAGCCGAACGGCGACGGCAAAGACGACATGCTGCTGCAAGGCATTTCGCTCGACCGGCTCGACGATCGCAAGAGCCTGATCGGAGCGCTCGACAACTTCAACCGCCGCACGGACGCCCACGGAATGATGGCTGGCATGGATGCGTTCCAGCAGCAGGCGTTTGGCGTGCTCACTTCCAGCAAGCTGGCCGAGGCGCTCGACCTGGAGAAGGAACCGCAGTCGCTGCGCGATCGGTACGGCTTTGGCACCGAGAAACATCAGGGAGATGGCGCTCCTCGGCTGATGCAGCAGTTCCTGGCCGCGCGTCGGCTTGTCGAAGCAGGTGTGCGCGTCGTGACGCTCAGCTACAGCTTCTGGGACTATCACGGTTCGAACTTCAATCTGTGCCGCGAAAATCTGCCGCAACTGGACCAGGGGGTTTCGGCCCTGGTCGAAGACCTGCACCAGCGCGGCCTCGACAAGGACGTGACCGTGATCGTGTGGGGCGAGTTCGGCCGGACGCCGACGATCAACGCCCAGGCCGGCCGCGACCACTGGCCGAACGTGTCGTGCGCCTTGATGGCCGGCGGCGGATTGCGAACCGGCCAGGTGATTGGCGCGACCGACCGCAACGCGGCGGAAGCGGTCGAGCGACCGGTACGGTTCGAGGAGATTCACGCCACGCTCTACAACCGGCTGGGAATCGACCCGCTAACCACGACGGTGAGCGATCTGACGGGGCGGCCGCAATACATCACCGAGCACCATCCGCCGCTGGCGGAGCTTGTGTAGAACGGAGCCGACCGCCCTGGATACTGGTGGCTGAGAGGTTTGAATCCCAATGCCACGCGATACCAAAGCTGATGCGCAACTTGGCTTTCGCATTCCGCGAAACCAGAAGCGCATTGTCGAGCAAGCGGCGACGCTGATGGGGCAATCTGTCAGCCAGTATGCCATCGTGGCACTCGTACAGCATTCGCGACACATCCTTGAGAACCGTGACGTGACGGTTCTCTCCAAGAATAACAGCGAGGCCTTCATGGCGGTGCTAGACGACTTGGACGCTCGGCCAAACACGGCACTTCGCACCGCTGCGAGGCGATACAGGAAGCAATTCCGGGTATAGAACCCCGGCCTCCCAGCCTCGACACGACCGCCCTGCTCTCTTCTGACCGTGCAATCTGGCTGAATCCTGTTGCCAGCCGCTGTGCGCAGGATGTTACAATCATGGGTACGCGGGCAGGGTCGGCGGCGGTTGAGGCACACACGCTGTCGACCTGAAGTATCTTGAACAGAGTCGGCTCGCGCAACTTGGCAACCGAGAGGTGTTTTGCCATGAAAGCGTTCTTTCTTGTGCTGTGTTTTGGATTGCTCGCAGCCTGCGGCGACGAAGCGTTCGCCCAGCGCGGTGGCGGAGGCGGCGGTTGCCGCAGAGGGGGCTCTTCGCGGGCCACGTCCGGCGGCGAAGCAGCTCGCCAGTTCACGGGCTCGATCACCAGTTCGCCCGAGCTGGCGCGCCAGTACCTGATGCAGATGCAGCAGGTGGAACTCGCCCGGCAATATCAGATGCAACTGCAAAAGGTCGCCACCGAGGAGGCCGAACGCGCGTCTCAGGAAGCCGACGAGAAGCGGCAGGAAAAGATCGAAGCGATCAAGAAACGCCGCGCCGACGAGCTCGCCAGGCGCGAAGCCACGAAGGCCCGCAACCTTGCCAGGCGCAAGGCCGGCACGTCGGAGCTGGCTTCGCAAAACCGCGTGGCATTGTCGAAGTAAAGTCTTCAGGCAAACCGCGAGACGTTACACTAGCCCGAAGCAAAGCTTCGGGCTAGTTTTGTTTCCAAGGCAATAGCGCGCGTTTGAGAGTTGAGCTGAACCATGCCGTTTGAACTGAGCCTCTTCTCGGTGAGTTACGCGGGCTACTGGGGCCAGCAGCGCCTCGACGTGCGGGAGTTCATCGCCCGAGCGGCGACGCTTGGTTACCGATCGGTGATGCTTGCGGGCAAGCGGCCGCACCTTTCGCCGCTGGATACCAGCGATGCCAGACTCGACGAGGTGCGGAGCGCGCTGGCCGAACACGGCGTGCGGTGCGCGGCGCTGGCCGGTTACACCGACTTCGCCGTGCAGAGAGCGGCCGAAGTGCCCTTCCTGGAGATGCAGCTCGACTACATCGCTTCGCTGTGCCGGCTGGCCTCGGCCGTGGAGGCAAAGTACGTGCGGATCTTCACGGCCTACGATTACGAGGGCTCGAATCCGATGGAAACCTGGCACAAGGTCGTAGCCGCGATTCGCGAGGCGGCAGGTCGAGCTGCGGACTTTGGAATCACGCTTGCCGTGCAGAACCATCACGACGTTGCCGTCGACAGCCAGGCGCTGCTCGACCTGCTCGACGACGTCGGCCGGCCGAACGTCAAGCTGGGTTTCGACGCCTGGTCCCCTGCCCTGCGCGGCGAGCCACTTTATGAAACGGCACGGCTGATGGCGCCGCACACCGTGATGACCACCAATGCCGACTACGTGCGCACGCTGCGCTTTCGGTATCGGCCGGAGCTGGTGAACTATGAGCGACAAGAGCCCGACATGGTGCGCGCCGTGCCGTTTGGCGAGGGGTTCATCGACTACGAGGGGTTCTTCCGCGGGCTGGCCGAGGGTGGGTTTGCGGGGCTGGCCAGTTACGAGATGTGCAGCCCGATTCGCGGCGGCGGCGGTGGCGAGAATCTCGACGAATATGCCCGGCGCTACGTGAGCTGGATGGCGCGGCACGCGGGCTGATCTGCTCGCAAGTCCTTCGGGCGGCACCCCTTTGGCTTGTTGTCCGAGTCCCGGGGGTACATTAAGATAGACGGCGTTGAAGCTTGCCACTGTGTTGTAAGAAGACACGATCGAGGCCCGCCATCCTGCCTGGGCCTCGCGACATGCAGGAGCCATCCCGAGCAGCATGCGAACCGCCGGCCCCCTGCTACTTCTGATAATTCTGGCCGCACCGCTTTCGGCTGCCGACGTCGATTACGTGCGCGACGTGAAGCCGCTCCTGGAAAAACACTGCTATAGCTGCCACAGCGCCCTGCGGCAGAAGGGGAATCTGCGGCTCGACCACATCTCGTTCCTGCGCGCGGGAGGCGATCGCGGACCGGCGATTGCCGAGGTCGCCGCCGAAAGCTCGCTGCTCCAAGCGCTCGACGGCTCGGGCGACATCGAGCAGATGCCGCTCGAAGCCAAGCCACTGTCGGCCGAAGACATCGCGAAGATCAAGGCCTGGATCGAAGCCGGGGCTCCCACGCCGGACGAACCGCTGCCGACCGATCCGACGGCGCACTGGTCGTTCCAGAAGCCGGTGCGGCCGGAGCTGCCCGCGGTGACTTCAGCCGAGTGGTCGGCCAATCCGATCGACCGTTTTATCGCGGCGAAACATCAGCAGCATGGACTTAAGCCGACCGAGCTGGCCGCGAAAAACCTGCTGCTGCGGCGCGTGTATCTCGACCTGGTTGGCCTGCCGCCGACGCCCGAAGAGCTGAAAGCGTTTGTGGCGGATGAGTCGGCCGACGCGTATGAGAAGGTTGTCGACCGGCTGCTGGCCAGTCCACAGTACGGCGAACGCTGGGGCCGGCACTGGATGGACGTCTGGCGGTACAGCGACTGGGATGGCTACGCGGCGGAGGTGCGCGAGAGCCAGCCGCACATCTGGCGGTGGCGCGACTGGATCGTCGAGTCGCTTAACGCGGACAAACCGTACGACGAAATGATCGTCGAGATGCTGGCCGCGGACGAAGTCGCGCCGCTCGACGAGAACGCACACCGCGCGACCGGCTTCCTGGTGCGCAATTGGTACAAGTTCAATCGCAACGTGTGGCTGGACGCGACCGTCGAACATACGGCCAAGGGCTTCCTGGGCATCACGTTCAACTGCGCCCGTTGTCACGATCACATGTACGACCCGATCCTGCAGACGGATTACTATCAGTTCCGGGCGTTCTTCGAACCTCACAACGTGCGGACCGATCGGCTACCGGGTGAAAGCGACACGGCGAAGCAAGGTGTGGTGCGGGTGTTCGATGAGAAGGCCGAGACCCCGACGTATCTGTTCACGCGCGGCAACGAAGCCACGCCGGTGAAGGATGCGCCGCTGGGGCCGGGCATTCCCAAGTCGCTCGGCGGCGATGAACTGCAAGTCGCCGCGGTGACGCTCCCCGCGCAGGCGCACTACCCGGGTCTGCGGGAGTTCGTGCAGCAGGAGTCGCTTAACTCGGCGGTCGCAAAGCTCGAGCAGTGCGAAAAGGCGATGTCGACGGCCACGACGACGCTCGCGGACCTGCGGCAGCGGCACACTCAGCAATTGGCTCAGGCGGAAACGGCGGCTGCGCCTCCGGCTGGGAATGGCGCAGAACCAGCGACCGAGCAGAAACCTGCACAAACGCCGGCAGCGCTCGCCGATCTGAAGCCCGAGATCGACAAGGCAACCCGAGCAGCTGCCCTGGCCGAAGCGGAACTGCTGGCGG
>JBGSKX010000100.1:0-46061 GCA_041741015.1 Pirellulales bacterium | reverse complement strand
GACGTTGGCCACCCGCAGCCGGTTACTCTGCCAGCGAGCTCGCCGAGCAACAGCGCGACGCCGCGGTTGCCCAACTTCAACAGCGCTGGGCCGAACAATATGGCCGCGTCGACGAAGCCGTGGCGGCTGCTCAACTGCAAGCGGCCGGCGCGATCGACAAGGCCACTGCAGTGGTCGACTCAGCTCAAGGCGCCGTTGATGCCGCGCGGTCGCAGGTACAAGACGTGCAGCAACTGCTCACCGCCTACCAGCAGACCGACCTTCCGGCCACCGCCCGGCAGGAGCTGGCGAAATCGCTCGAACAGCTCTCGACCAGCGCCGACACTGCCGTTCGCATCCGTGCCGCCCAAGCGATGGGCGAGACCGGCGATCCGGCGTTCATGCCAGCCCTGATGACGATGCTCAACGATGGGACCGAAGTGCAAGCCGCCGCCATCGCGAGCTTGGAGCGAACCACGGGACGCGACGTCGCTCAGACAGCCGATGGACGGGCGATCACGACCGAAGAACGTGCCCGCGCATGGCAACTATGGTATCGCGAGCAAATGGATCAGGCGGGGAAGTAGGTCTTGTCCGTCACGACTGATCGAGCCGCCTTAAGCGGCGTCGACCACGACGCTTGCGACCGGTTCCGTGCGGAACTGCATGGCGATGGCATACAGCCCGAAGAATCCGGCCGAAAACAACAGGTCGCTGGTCATGGCGTTGGCCAGGAACGGCACCGCGTTCACGTAGCAACGGGTCAGACCTTCCCAGGTCTGCGGATACCAGGCATACCACACGGCGAAGTTGCTCAGGGCGAAGGCCGCCAGCGACGAGCACACGGCGCCGCCGCCAACCGTGAGCAGGTTCAGCCCGCGTTGCAAGACCGCGCGCCACGCAATTGGCACGCACAGCGAGGCATACACCGCCAGCATCATCGGCTTCGAGTAGCCACCCAGGAAGTAGTCGGAAACGACCATCGTCACCAGCGGCACGGCCAGTGCCGTCAGACGACTGCGGAAATAGAAGCCCGCGAACAATGCGGCAGCCGTGATGGCATTGAAGTTTGGCGTTTCGCTGACCAGCCGCACCGTGACGGCCACGCCAACCAACCCTGTGAATACCGCCGCTCGGACAAGATCTTCGCGCTTCACGACTGCTTCCTCTGTGCTGTTTCGTCCACTGTGACCGACGCCGATCGGCGTCGGTCCACTGCGCCCGACATTCTACTCGTAGGGTTTGAACTCCCACAAGACGGCGTCGCCTGCCTTGAGCTCGTAAGCTCCCGAACCGACCTCGGCCGACTTGCCATTCACGGAGAACAGCCAGTTCTTGCCCGAGGGGTCGTTCTTGAGGCCATCGATCTCGGTAATCATCGCCGTGGCGCCGCGGCCGCGCTGCACGAATTTAATGCCGCGAGGATACTTACCCGCTGCCGTGAGTGCATCGAGAACGGTCATGCCGGCTCGGTGTGGCAACTCGCGAAAGCGCAACTCCACGCCATCGCCATAATCCACAACCAGGCTCACCGCCGGCCGGGGGTCCGCAGCCAGCAGGCCGCTTTGCCACGCTTGCCAGAGAAGCAAAGCCATCAAAAGTGTCCGGAACTGCTGTCCAGGTCGCATGTTTCACCGCCTTGCGGGCTGGGGGATGCCAATCGTGTTCAAGGTGCGAGTTGTAACATAGCGCGACCTTTGGGATTGTCAAATTCGCCCACCCACCGCTGGCCCATTTCCGGCCCTTGAAGCCGGCCCCGCCCGGCGGTATCAATAACGGTTTGCATAACTCCTGTCCTTCGCGCCCGGCTTGATTTAGCGGGTCCCCTCGTGAAGCGACTTCTCCGCTTGATGTCAGGCAAAGGGTAATCGAATCATGGCCGACGCTGGTTATATGAAGCTCAGCACCGAGGACGGCGATATCGCGGTGCTCACCCTCGACGATCCGCGCGGCAGCGCCAACGTGCTATCGCGTGCCGTGCTCGAAGAGCTCGAGAAGAACCTCAACGAGCTGGAAAAACGCCAGGGTGTGGCCGGCCTGGTGATTCGCTCGGGCAAGCCGGGCGTGTTCATCGTCGGTGCTGACATTCGCGAGTTTGTCGCTAACATTGACGCTCCGAAAGCTCAGATCGAAGAGATGTGCAACACCGGCCGCAAGCTGTTTCAGCGGCTTTCCAAGTTGCCCTTCCCCACGGTGACCGCAATCGTTGGCCAGTGCGTCGGCGGCGGCGCGGAACTCGCCCTGTGGTGCGATCGCCGGGTCATGTCCAGTGACTCGAAGGCCGCGTACGGCTTCCCTGAAGTCAAGCTGGGCCTGCTCCCCGGCTGGGGCGGCACCGTGCGTGCGCCCCGCGTGCTGGGTTTGTCGAATGCCATCGAACTGGTGACCGGCGGTGAATCGATTGACGCGCATGCCGCCAAATCGATGGGGCTGATCTCCGATCTCGTGCCAAGCGAACAGTTGCTGGCCTCGGCCATCAAGGTGATTCGCGCCGAGCAGAAGTCCGGCCAGTGGAAGAAGGATCGCGAGACGTGGAACGGCCCGATCGACATGAGCGACACGGAACTCGGCTTTTTGGGCGCAACGGCCTCGGCCATGATCCAGGGCGCGACGGGCGGCAAGTACCCTGCCCCGCAAGCCGCACTTGAACTGATGATGGAAGCGGCCGGCGCGGATGCTGACACGGCCGGCGCAGCCGAAGCCAAGGCCATGGCCCAGCTCTTTGGCAGCCCGATCAATCGCTCGCTGCTGAACATCTTCTTCCTCACCGACCGCAACAAGAAAGACACCGGCATCGACCGCAAGGACGTGAAGGCCGGCGAAATCAAATCGGTAGCCGTCATTGGCGCCGGCATCATGGGCCAGGGTATCGTGGCCGCCACGCTCAAGCGCCGTCTGCCGGTAATGTTAGCCGACGCGGTTCCCGCGGCTCTCAGCAAGGGCGTCAGCCAGGTCCTCAGCGAGGTCTCGTTCGACAAGACCAAGCGCGGCCCCGACGCCAAGAAAGCCGTGGAGTTCGCCGGCCTCTTGAACGCGGCGACCGTGGATGCCGAACTCGCCCCGGCCGATCTCGTGATCGAAGCGATTGTCGAGAATCCCGAAGTGAAGAAGCAGTTCTATGCCCGGATCGAACCGCTGCTGAAAGACGACGCCATCCTGGCCTCGAACACCTCGACGATCCCAATTACCAAGCTGGCCGAGGGCCTGAAGCGCCCGGACAAGTTCTGCGGCATTCACTTCTTCAATCCCGTGCGGAAGATGCCGCTGGTGGAAGTCATCCGCGGCGCCAAGACGAGCGACGAAACCGTCGCCACGGCGGTGGCCTATGCCAAGAACATCGGCAAAAGCCCGATTGTCGTGAACGATGGCCCCGGCTTCCTGGTGAACCGGCTGCTGCTGCCGTACATGAACGAAGCTCTCGAGCTGATTTCCGACGGTGCCGAAGTGAAGGCGATCGAGAAAGCCGCCAAGGAATTCGGCATGCCGATGGGCCCAATTACGCTGTACGATGTGGTCGGCCTCGACACGGCCTTTTATGCCGGCCGCGTCATGTACGAATCCTTCCCTGACCGGACCGTGGCCTCGCCGATTCTGGCTGCGATGGTCAAGGCGGGGCGACTCGGCCAGAAGAGCGGGGCCGGCTTCTTTGCCTACAAGGACTCCAAGGGTCGTGGCACCCCCGACCCGGCTGCCGAGGCGATCGTGAAGACCTATGTCCGTAAAGAGCAGAAGTTCACGCCGGAGCAGATCACGCATCGGTTGTTCCTGCCGATGGTGCTCGAAGCCACCCGGATTCTGGAAGCCAAGGTGGTGCGCGACGTGCGCGACGTCGACCTGGGCCTGATCTTCGGCGTCGGCTTTCCGCCCTATAAGGGCGGTCTGCTCCACTGGGCAGATACCCTCGGGGCGGCCAAGATCGTCGAGCTGCTCAAGCCGTTTGAGAGCCTGGGTGAACGGGCCAAGCCTACGCCGATGCTGCTCGAAATGGCCAAGACCGGCAAGAAGTTCTACGACATGTAAACGTGAACTCACGGCCACTGAACCGGCCGGGGTTGTTCGACCAGATACAATTGTGAACACGATGCGAATGCGGCCGTAAGCGCCGGGTTCGTCCCTTCTCCATAATATTCGTGAGGTAGCGAACCAGATGAAACGCGCCGTCATTGTCGATTGTGTCCGCACGCCCATTGGTCGGGCTCACAAGGAGAAGGGCGTCTTCCGCGATGTTCGTTCCGACGATCTCGCCGTCCAGGTTGTGCAAGCCCTGGTCGAACGAACCGGCATCAACGTCGACGAAATCGAAGACGTCGTGATGGGTAACACGCAACAGCAAGGCGAGCAGGGCCTGAACGCCGCTCGCGTCGTCGGGCTCATGGCTGGCCTCTCCACGCACACTGGCGGCACCACCGTCAACCGCCTCTGCGGATCGGCATTGCAAGCGATCAATCAGGCCGCACATGCCATCATGGCTGGCTTCGAGGACGTGCAGATCGTCGGCGGCCTGGAGCACATGGGCCACATCGCCATGGACGCCGGCATCGACTTGAACCCCAAGCTGTTTCACCGCACTTCGAAGGGTGCGCTGGCGATGGGCGTCACCGCCGAGTTCCTTGCCCAAACGCAAGGCATCTCGCGCGAAGAGCAGGATCAATTTGCTTTGCGCAGCCACCAGCTCGCCGCCAAGGCGCACGCCAATGGCGAGTTCAAGCGCGAGATCATTCCGGTCTATGGTCGCGATGAAGCCGGCAACCGGATCCTGGTCGAAGTCGACCAGTGCGTTCGCGGCGATGCCAGCCTGGAAAGCCTGGCCTCGCTGAAGCCGGCCTTCATGCCCGGCATGGGCACCGTGACCGCCGGTAACAGCTCGCCGCTCAATGATGGCGCTGCGGCACTGCTAGTCATGTCCGAGGAAAAGGCCAAGGCGCTCGGTCTGAAGCCGCTGGTGCGGATCGTGGCCACTGCGATCGTTGGCGTTGACCCGGCGGTGATGGGAACCGGCCCCGTGCCGGCCACCAAGAAGGCCCTCAAGCGGGCCGGGATGCAACTCTCGGACATCGACGTCATCGAGCTCAACGAGGCCTTCGCCTCGCAGGCCATCGCCTGCATGCGGGCTCTGAAGCTCGACGAATCGAAAGTCAATGTGCGGGGTGGCTCGGTGGCAATCGGCCACCCGCTGGGTGCCAGCGGCGCTCGGATTACGACCACGCTCATCAACAACATGGTCGACCGCGGCGCCAAAACTGGTCTGGCCACAATGTGCATCGGCGTCGGTCAGGGCATCGCCACGATCTTCGAGCGGGTCTAATCGCCCCTCGCCAGTTTTCGAAACCTCTTGGCCGGCGTCTGAGTATTAGCTAGCTCAGACGCCGGCCGTGTTTAACAACGGCTCTGATCTCGGCGACTGGGATAAAATACCCGTATCTCGGATGCATCGCACGCTACCAATCCGATTTTCCCCGTGATATCTTGAGGGGCGCGGCAAGTCTCCCCATCTTTCGCCGTGCTGGTCCGGGCAATTCTTTTTTCTACCAGGCAGGGATTCGTTATGCACGCGCAGCCAACCAACACTGTTCCGCAAATGTTCAGCAGCCGCGTGGCCGCCGATGGAGACCGGCGAGCCCTGCTTTTCAAGAAAGACGGCGAGTTCAAGAGCCTCACCTGGAACGAAATCTCTCGCGAGGCGCGCCTGCTGGCCGCCGCGCTGGCGAAGCTCGGCGTCAAGCCGGGCGACCGCGTCGTACAAGCATCCGAAAACCGCTACGAGTGGATCCTCTTGGACCTGGCCATCCACATGGCTCGCGGGATTCATGTCGCCGTGCACTCCACGCTGACTGGTCCGCAAATCGCCTGGCAGATCGCCAATTGCGGCGCGAAGATCGTCGTGGTTTCCGGCCCGGAACAAGGGCAGAAGCTGGCTGCCGCTGCGGCCGAGATTCCCAAGGACGTGAAGTTCGTCTCGTTCGACAAATGGGATGGCGAAATCCACGGGCAGTCCGTGCAGCAGATCTCAGAGATTACGGCCAAGTGCACCGAAGAAGAAGGCGCCGCGCTCGAAAAGCAGGCCGTCGCCGAAACCACGGCGGACGATCTAGTCACGATCCTCTACACGTCGGGGACGACCGGCGAACCCAAGGGCGTGATGCTCTCACATCGCAATCTCACGTCGAACTGCCAGGCCGTGATGCTTGCCTTCACGGCCGAGCCCGACGACGTGCGGCTGAGTTGGCTTCCACTGTCGCACATTTTTGCCCGCACGAGCGACTACTATCTGTGGGTTTGCTCGGGCGGAGAGCTCGCCTTGTGCGCGAGCCGCGAAGAGATCATTCCCGACTGCCAGGCCATCAAGCCGCACTACCTCAACGGCGTGCCGTACTTCTTCGACAAGGTGATGCGCACGCTGCACGACAAGGGACTCGCCGAAGCACCGGGCGCACTGAAGGCCACCTTCGGCGGTCGCGTCAAGATGTGCTGCGCCGGCGGCGCGGCACTGGCCGATCACGTGAACGAATTCTTCAAGAAGAGCGGCGTCACGCTCGTCCAGGGGTACGGCCTCACCGAAAGTTCTCCCGTCATCAGCACCGGCACCATGAGTGATCACCGCGTGGGCACGGTCGGCCGGCCGATCGACGGCGTGGAAGTGAAGATTGCCGAGGACGGCGAGATTCTCACTCGTGGACCGCACGTGATGGTCGGCTATTGGAACATGCCGGAAGACACCGCCGAGACGATTCGCGAGGGCTGGTTGCACACCGGCGACCTGGGCGAGATCGAGGATGGTTTCCTCCGGATTACCGGACGCAAAAAAGAGCTCATCGTCACTGCCGGCGGTAAGAACATTGCGCCCACTTACATCGAAGGTCTGCTGACCGAAGATCCGCTGATCATTCAGGCGGCCGTGTTCGGTGATGCGGAAAAGTATCTCGTGGCATTGATCGTCCCCGACCCTGATAATTTGCGAGCCGAGATCATCAAGCGGCAGATTCCGGTGTTCACACCGGCCGACGCGCTGGCGCATCCCGAGGTGAATGCGATCTATGCCGAGCGAATCAAAGAGCGGCTGAAAGACGTCTCGCATGCCGAGCAGGTGCAACGCTTCAAACTGCTCTCGCGTGGCTTTACGCCCGAAAGCGGCGAATTGACGTTTAAACTGAGCCTGAAGCGCGATGTGGTGAAGCAGAACTTCGCCAAAGAAATCGACGCAATGTACGACAGATAAACGACTTACGGTGGCACTGGACCCACGTAAGCATTTCGTTAGAATGATATCTACCGACCGGTAGGACGGTAGTGTATAAAAATGGGTAGTCGATCCCGTCACCAACACCTTTCGCGAGAGTGTCATGAACCCGCAGACCCAAGCTGAGCGGCGGCCGAATGCCGCGGACGAACACGAAGACAACAAGGCATCGTTCGCCGAGACGGCGCTAAAGCTGGGCGGCAAGAGTGATGACGAAGCACGCCGCATGGGCGCTGTCGACAAGGCGGACGACCAGGTCGAGGAAATGTTCGCCAAACGTTTCCAGACAGTGAACAGCCCCGTGCACCGTGCCATCTGGGACCGCGAGCTGCCGATCGAGCTCTTCCAAAGCAAACAGGTCGCCCCGCCGGCCGACGTCCAGCGCGTGATGGACGACTCGCTGACCGTGATGCGCAAGCACGTCAACGCGGGCACGAACCTCGACGAGAAGCGCAAGGTTCCGCAGCACGTCCTCGACGAACTCGGCGAAGCCGGTTACTGGGGTCTGCTGGTTGACAAGCAGTACGGTGGTTCGGGTTCGCCGTTCGCTGCCTTCGCTGGCTTCCTCACCAAGATGGCGATGGTTGACGCCACGGTCGCGGGTCTCGCCTCGGTTCACGGATGTATCGGTGCCGTCGATCCGCTCCGCACGTTCGGCAGCCCCGAGCAGAAGCAAAAGTTCCTGCCCGATCTGGGCAGCGGCAAGCGTTTGAGCGCGTTCGCACTGACGGAGCCCGGTGCCGGTTCGGACCTCACGGCTCTCAAGACCGAAGCCGTGCTCGACGGCAGCGATTATGTTGTCAACGGCGAGAAGCTGTTCATCACGAATGTCGTACCCGGCCGCACCGTGGGCCTGGTGTGTCTCATCAACAAGCGACCGGCCGTGCTCGTGGCCGATCTGCCGAAGGAAGAGAACAGCGAGTTCCAACTCAAGAAGTACGGGCTGTACGCTCTGAAGCACACCTACAACCAGGGCATCATCTTCAAGAACTTCCGCGTGCCGGCAGAAAACCTGCTCAAGCCCGGCCGCGGCGATGGTCTGACGATCGCCTATCACGGCCTCAATCTCGGCCGCATCTCGCTCTGTGCCAACTCGGCCGGTACGATGCGGATGATGATGGCCAGCATGATTCCGTGGGCTCAATATCGCAAAACTTACGGCGCGCCCATCTCCACCCGTGAACTCGTGCAGCGTCGGCTCGGCAAGATTGCCGGTCTGATCGTCGCTTGCGACGCGCTGGTTCAGTGGGGTGGCACTCTGATCGACGAGGGTTACCGCGGTGAAATGGAATGCGTCATCGCCAAGGTCTTCGGCAGTGAAGCTCAGAAAGAAGCTTCGATCGAGCTGCTCATGAAGACCCACGGCGGTCGCTCGTTCCTGCACGGACACATCTTCGGCGACAACGTGCACGAGTACCTCGCTCCGTGCATCTACGAAGGCGAAGGCGAAATGCTTGCGATGGCCTTCTTCAAGTCGCTGGTCAAATCGCACGGTACCCAGTACTTCGAGCCGGTCGGTCGGGCCCTCCAAGCCAACAAAATCAAGACGCCGAACATGGCCAACCCGGCCCACCTCTGGGCGCTCAAGGGTGTGTTCGCTCCGTACGCAGGCTGGCTCGCCGGTCAGTACCTCAAGCCGAAGCCGAAGCCGACCATGCCCGCGATGCCGGAAACCCTCCGTCGTCACGCCGAGTTCGCCGCCAACTTCCTGCAGAAGTCGCCTCGCGAAATCTCGGGCACGATGAGCAAACACCAACTCGGCCTGGCCGACCGCCAGTGCCGCATGTCGGAGCTCTCGCAGCGTCTGCAAGACGCGGTGACCATCCTCTGCACCGCCCTCTACGCGGCCAAGCAGAACGACGAAGTCATCCGTGGCGCCGCCGATGTCTTCTGCCAGGATCTGACCCGCAAGCTCACCGGCGAGCGGCCCAGCGATCGTTACTACAAGACGATCACCAAGCTCGGCGAAGCCATCGTCGACGGCGGCTTCAAGAGCATCCAGGGCGTCAATGCCGGCGAAATCATGATGCAGTACGACAAGTAGTTCGCCCGCTCACAAAGCGGCTACTACGTGCAAGCCCAATCGCCGGGGACGAGGCCGCCAGCCTTGTCCCCGGTTTTTTTGTCTCTCTGCAATCGGTGACTGGCCTGCTTTGCGAACTTGACGCCTCCAGGCGAAATTCGACAATGAACCTCCCGGCCCGACGGCATATCTGAAAGGGCTGGTAGTGTCGTTTTCGAAAGGAAGTTCAGCGGTGGCAAGATTTGCGGTTATTCTGCCGGCAGCGGGTCGCAGCAGCCGCTTCAGCGACAAGCACTACAAGAAGCCGTTCGTTCCGCTGGCCAACAAGCCCGTCTGGCTGCACTCGGCCGAGCGGTTCGTGAACCGCGCGGACGTTAAGCAGACCATCATCGTGATCTCGCCCGAGGACATGGAGCACTTCCGCTTGAAGTTCTCTGCCAACACCACGATCCTAGGCATCGACGTGGTCGAAGGGGGCGCCGAACGGGCGGATTCGGTGGCCAAGGCACTCGCCCGAGTGAAACCCGATATCGAATACATCTGCATCCACGATGCAGCCCGACCGTGCCTGGCCGACGAGTGGATTTCCGCGGTTTTCGAAGCGGGTGAGAGAACCGGCGCGGCGATCCTCGCGATTCCGGTCGCCGGCACACTCAAACGAGTCGGTGCGGGCAATAAAGTTGAAGAAACCGTTGCACGCACCGGACTGTGGGAGGCCCAAACGCCTCAGGTGTTTTCCCGGCAGATCTTGCTCGAGGCGCATGCCAAGCGAGGTGACTTTGCCGCCACGGACGACGCTCAACTGGTCGAGAGGATTGGTCAGGCAGTGACGGTCGTGCCCGGTTCACCGATCAATTTTAAGATCACCACGCGCGAGGATTTGCGGCTTGCGGAACAAGCCCTGAAGGCCTTGCCGAAGCCGAAACTAAGTGGCGGAAATCCCTTTGCCGACGACGATATGTGGCGGTAGAGCAGATACTTCGCACCCCGAGAACATCGCCCGGCGTCTCTTGCTGGGCTTCTTTGTTTGAGAAAGACGAATGCCTTGAAGGACATCATTGGCGATCTGACATGGCGTGGATTAATCCACCAAAAGACCGACGAAAAGCTCGGTGATTGGCTCAATGCGGCCAGCCGAACAGTCTATGCTGGCTTCGATCCCACGGCCGACAGCCTGCATGTGGGGCACTTGATGGGTCTGATGGTGCTCCGCCGCTTTCAGCGTGCCGGCCATCGTCCCATCGCCTTGGTCGGCGGCGCCACCGGCATGATCGGCGATCCCAGCGGCAAGAGCGAAGAACGTAACCTGCTCTCGGTCGACGAACTGCGCGCGAACGTGGCATCCATCGAACTCCAAATGCGAGGTATGCTCGACTTTGATGCCTCGCCGACGGGTGGAGTTCTGGCCAACAACTTCGACTGGATGAGTCGCTTCGGATACCTCGACTTCTTGCGCGACATTGGCAAGAACTTCCCGGTCAACGTGATGCTGGCCAAGGACTCGGTGAAGAGCCGGCTGGAGAGAAGCGACGCAGGCCTCAGCTACACCGAGTTCAGCTACATGCTGCTGCAAGCCTACGATTTCGTGTACTTGAGTGACAAATTTGGCTGCGAACTGCAGGTGGGTGGCAGCGACCAGTGGGGCAATGTCACGGCCGGCATCGATCTGGGCCGACGCATGCGGAGTGTGCAGCTGTACGGCCTCACCTGGCCTCTCTTGACCAAAAGCGACGGCAGCAAGATGGGTAAAACCGAGAGCGGCGCGATCTGGCTGTCACCCGAACGAACCAGCCCCTACGCGTTCTACCAGTACTGGATCAACGTCGACGATGCCGACGCCGGCAAGTGCCTGCGGTTTCTCACGGAATTAGAGCGCGAAGAGGTCGAATCGCTCGACGCTTCGCGGGCCGCAGATCCCGGCAAGCGTGAAAGCCAGAAGCGGCTCGCCGAGGAAGTTACGAAATTGATTCACGGCGACGGAGGATTGACCTCAGCCCGGCGCGCGACCGAGATCTTCTTCGGCGCGGAGATTGGCGACCTTTCGGACAAGCAGCTGGCAGAGATATTTGCCGATGTCCCCAGCAAGGAACTAGCCAAGTCGCAGCTCGCGGACGACGAACTTTCCATCGTTGATGCCCTGGTTGAAGCCGGCCTGGCAAAATCCAAGGGAGATGCGCGTCGCACCGTGGAACAAGGTGGCGCTTACGTCAACAACCGCCGCGTTGAGTCCATCGACCGCAAGCTCGCCGCCAGCGACTTGGCCAGCGAAACCGTGATGGTGCTCCGCAGCGGCAAGAAGAAGTATGCCCTGTTGCGATTTCAGTAGAAGAAGATTTTACCACAGAACCGGAAACACTCACCACAGAGGACACAGAGGAAGAGGGGTGAGAAGGAATACTATCGGATCGTCAATCGTTTGATTCCGTCTTTCAAATGCTCAACATGAAAGTTGATCAACAGGCCGACGGGCTTGCTGCTCAATTTGTGCCCTCCGTGGTTCACTTCATACTCTCATTTTCGCGAGCGTCATTCCACCCTTGGGTTGTGGAAAATTGAGTGAGTTCTACTTCGTCGGTTCAATCACCAGCGGCTCATAGTAGGGCTTTCCCTGCAGAGCCGTGTATTTCTGCATCCACAGCTTGATGGCCGTCTGCGGGTCGAACGACCACTGCTGGCGATGGTAATTCCAGTCGTCGGGCTGGAGTCGCTGGGCCTCGGCAAAGTACCTGTCCGCCCGGGACTTGTCCTGCCGCTGATGAAAGTGCACGGCCATTTTGAAGTTGGCATCCGCCAAGGCGGCCTTTTTCGACGGGGTCGCAAGGCGACTTTGAACTTTGTCGGCCTCAACGACGAATTCGCTCTTTTCGCCGTTTTTGACCCAATCTCGCAGCGCGTCGACGTACTTGTCGCCTTCCACCTTGATCGAGAGTAGCGCCACGTTTCGCGAGTAGGCGACTTCCGACGGCCGCACGATCTTGCCCTGTTCGTCAATCCAGACGCCCGTCGGCACGTTGACCATCTTGTACAGCGAACTCACCGTGTGCTGCGGATCGAGCAGCGTCGTGTAGGTCGCTTTAGCCTTGTCATAAGAAGAACCGGCGGCCTCCTCTCCCCCCGTGTCCTGTGCTACCGCAATTATTTCAAAATTCTCATCCTTCAGATCTTCGTATACGCGCTGCCAGCCAACGAGGTCTTGCTTGCATTGGCACCACGATGCCCAGGTGAGCAGTAGCACTTTCTTACCGCGATAGTCCGACAGCCGAACGGTTTCACCTTTACGATTGGCGAGTGCGAAGTCCGGCGCGGTGCCATCCTGCAATTGCATCTGCTCGACGGGTGGCACGACACCAAAACTCCAGACCTTGGCCTCGATATCTGCCACCACGGCCTGTTCTTGCTGCGCGGCAAACGCAGTAAGGTTGAAGTACTCCTTGCCGCCTTCGGTGCTGAGCAGTTTTTGCCGCGCGTCCTCGCTAAGCGGTATGCACAGATCTCCCAGACAGGCTCCCTCGGGCTTGAGCACCAGGCCGTTGATCTTCGTTAGATCTTCCGGTGTAACCCAAAGTTCACTGCCGTTGATGAGTGCGCTATCGAGGTTAACCGTCTGCGTTGGCGTGATCACAACTGCTGCAGGATCCGCGGCGAATGTGCACGCTGCCTGCATTAGGCCAATAACGAAGCCACAGATCTTCGCGGGGTGCCGGACTGAGAACATGTGAGCCTCGCTTGAAAGAAGTGATTTGGCATAACGGCGAAAAGGCCGATACTCGACCCCGCCAAGACCCGATTGTAGCAGTTCGACGTACCCATACTCGGTCAATTCGGAGGCCTTGAAGGCAATGAAACCAGTGTGATTGCTCAGGTGGCGATCAAACGCCACACCGCTATCAACCAGAATTCCTCGACGTCTCCGGTGGTTCATTCTTTCCGAGATCCACGTTCATCCGCAGCGCCCCGCTCACAGCAAACGCAAGCGCTGCGTAGAGCAGGGAACTAAAGACCACCGCAGCCCCGAGTAGCACCGGAAAGTGGTCCCGCATAAGCACCAGTGCCGGCGGCTCGGGCGACTTCGGCGGACGGCGTTTGACCGGCAGGTCGTCACGCTGATTCACTTCCGACTCGCGCCAGGCATCCCATTCGGCCTGCGCTTCCGGCGTGCTCATGGTTGCAAGAGTTTTCTCGCGTGCCATGAACATTCCGCCCACGACGATGACGAGCATCCCGATCCAGCCGAAGAGGAACCCCCACAGGCCCCGGTGGCGTGGCGGCGACGATGGATTTTGTGACTCGCGGCGCTCGCTCATGACTTTGGCGGCAGCAGATCGAGAACAGCGGTGGCCATCGCGGTAACGCCGGTCTGCAGTGTCAGTTCGGCATCGGGGTAATAGATGGCCGAATGTAGCGAGGGAATATCGCCGGTCCGTTCGTAACCGGCGAGCCGTTTGGGTTCGACGGACCCCAGTCGGAACATAAATACCGGCACGCCGGCTCGGCCGTAGCGGCTGAAGTCCTCGCCACCCATCGCCGGCTCAGAGAGCAGGACGTTTTCCTCTCCCACGGCGTTCTTCAACGACGGCAGTACTCGCTTCACAAGCTCTTCGTTGTTAAAAAGTGCCGGCGTGAATTCATCATCGCGAATCACAATCGTCGGCACCTTCGCACCGGCTCCCAGGGCGACCGCCTCGGCCTTGCGTTTGATGCCTTCGAGCAGTGTCTTGCGGACATCGTCGCCGTAGCTGCGCACGGTGAGCTGTAGTCGGCAATCGTCGGGAATAACGTTGTGCTTGGTGCCGGCATGGATCGAACCGACGGTCACCACACCGGGTGTGACCGGATCGAGTTCCCGGCTCACGAGTGTTTGCAGCGAGACGATGAGCTGGGCCGCCATCACGATCGGATCGATGGTACTATTGGGTGAAGCACCATGTCCGCCGCGACCATGCAACGTGATATCCACACTGTCGACGTTGGCCAGCGTGTAACCGGGGCGATAACCAATCTTGCCCGCACCCAGCAGCGCGTCGACGTGCAACGCGAGCGCCATGTCCGGCTTGGGGAACTTTTTAAAGAGGCCATCATCGAGCATCCCCTTCGCGCCTTCGCCGGTTTCCTCGGCAGGCTGGCCGATGAACATGATCGTGCCCGACCACTGCGACTTGTGGCCAGTCAGGTACTGAGCGACGCCGATCAGGTTCGTAATGTGAATGTCGTGCCCGCAAGCGTGCATCACCCCGGTCATCGTACCATCGGGTTTTTCCACCTCGACTTGCGAGGCATACACGAGGCCCGTCCTCTCTTTGACAGGCAGGGCGTCGAGATCGGTCCGCAGCATGAGCGTGGGGCCGGCTCCATTCTTCAGGATGCCGACGACACCGTGTTTGCCGAGGCCCGTTGTCACATCGCAGCCGAGCTGACGTAAGAACTCCGCAAATCTCGCGGCGGTCTGCTCTTCGTGTCCCGAGAGTTCGGGAGCCCTGTGAAACGCCTGATAAATCTCGACCAGCTCACCTACGTGCGATTGCGTCCAGGCGGCGGGTGTTTCTGCCCGTGCAACAGACGAGCAGATGAAAAGCATGCAACAGAGACTGGGTCGGAGCATGAGGAGACTTCCCGCGACAACTGGTCGTAGAGCCGATTGAATTGGCGGCTATTCTACAATACCGCGCACACGGCTGCAGCACGCTAGTCGCCAGCAAACACGATCTCAAGTTGCGGCAGAATCGCGGCCACCGCCCGGGCACGGTGGCTTAGAATCGACTTCACGGTCTCGCCCAATTCACCGAACGTACGGTGATATTCGACAATCTCAAACAGCGGATCGTAGCCGAATCCGGCATCGCCGGCGGGCTCGAAGCGGATGCACCCGCGGCAGACCCCGCCAGCTTCGGACCGAATTTCGCCACTCGGATCGGCGAGCGCGAGCTGGCAGGTGTAATGGGCCATGCGCTGTTCCCGAGGGGAATCTCCAAGGTCGCGCAATAGGTGGGCGTTGTTGTCCGCGTCAGTTGCCCCCGGCCCGGCGTAGCGGGCGGAATAGATGCCCGGCGCACCGCCGAGCGCATCGACAGAAATGCCGCTGTCTTCGGCGAGCACCCAGGAATTCAGGTGGCGTGCCTGGGCCGACGCTTTCAGGCAGGCATTGGCCGCGAATGAATCGCCCGTCTCTTCAATTTCGAGCAGTACTGGAAAGTCGGCAAGCGACTTGAGTTCCAGTCCCGCCGGCGACAGCAATTCGACGAGTTCGCGAACCTTCCCTGCATTGGTCGTTCCGAGAACCAGAATCCGGCCGATCATCTCACCCGCTCATAAAGACAGCAGTCAACGATTCGCGGCTGAATCGTAGCGAGGCGATTGCCGTGCTGGCAACTTAGCGCGTCGTCTGGGCCGTGCGGTCGTAGACGTTACTGAGGCCCATCTTGGGCACTTCCACCGGCATCGGCTGGACGTCGAATGCGATCCCGGCCAGCTTCTTGGCGCCACCCACCTTGGCAGCCTGACCCGGTTCGATCGTGGCCTGTGCCCCGAATTGCTTCATGATTTTGTGAATCTGCGGATTGATCTCGATTTTTCCGTCCGGGCGTTTGCTGCCAACGGAGGTGAATGAACCGACTGTCACGATGCTCGATTTCCGATCGTGGAATTCATAGGCCTCGTACCCCTTCTTGCGCAACGCCTCGGTCAGAATGTGCGCGTTCTTGGCCGCCACTTCCAACTGGCTCTTGGGCATTTCGCCACGTGAGATTGCGTCCTGCTTTTTCTTGTCCAGAATGATCGAGTGCCCCGTGAAGGTGGCCACCTTCACGGTATACGGGCCTGGACAATCGAGGAGGCTATGTGGCACCGCGTCATTCATCTCGACGACGAGTTTGTCGACCCCCTTCGGCACAAAGTACTCCGGCGGCAGGATAGGGTTGGTAATGACAAACGAGTTTGCCATGGGTCCACGGTCGTCCGATTTTCCAGTCTTGGCGGACAACGTTTCCTTGGCTTTGCGTTGCAACTCCCGATACATCGCCAGCGCCTGGCGCGACTCTTCCGGATCCAACTCTAGAGCCTTCGGCCGGGCCAGCTTCAACCGCTTGAGCACCTGCTGGGCCTGGGGATCGTCAACCGTCGTGAAATCGCCAACCAACACCGCGATTTCCGTGCGATCTTCATCCTGGCGGTACCGCATCAGGGGTGCTTCGCCTTGCGGAGTCAGCCCCTTGCCTTGAACCGGCTTCGAGTACTCAAACTTCTTCTGATACGAGTACGCCGGCAGTTTGTATTCCGATCGCAATTCGTGGATCAGTTTGCGGGCTTGATCTTCAGCGCCGTCGCCGGAGAACGTAGTCGCCATGATCATCCAGGGACCATTGGTGTCGGCGATCGGATAGAGTTCCGCCGGATTCGCTTCCAGCCGGCGGAACCCGATGATCTTGCTCCATGGAGCTGCGGCGCTGGCAACTCGCGACGACGCTGCAACCAAGAGCACGAACAGAACGAGCCACGAGCCTTTACTGATAAACATGACTGAACTCCAACGATCAACCGAAACGGCTCTCGCCGCACAGTCGGATCAATCGTAAGTGGGCATTTCAGATGTGAACTGCGAACGCACAGACCCGCGATCGAAGATTGCGAATCGTCCGAAGTGAGGGCGGGAGTCTAGCAAAGGCCCCCGTGCGTCGCTAGAGGAGCTTTACCGGCGACAGCGATCATCGCTAGCAGTCGCTCAAGTACTGAAAACTAATGAGCTTGGATGGCGCCTGCGAGTTCTGGCCCCGCGACGACGGTCACCAGCTTCCCGATTTGTGCGGCGGCGCCCGGCAATTCCACCGTGGCGTAGCGACAGGCTGTTCCGCGCAACCATCCCGACCGATCGGCCCGGGCTTCGACGAGCACTTCCAATTTCCGCCCGCTCAACCTCGCAAAGTACTTGCTGCGGAGCTTCACCTCCAGATCTCCCAATCGTCGAACCCGGTCGGCCTTCACGTCCGGTGGCGTTTGGTTCGCCATCTCCGCGGCAGGAGTTCCCCGGCGAGCGCTGAACGGGAAGATATGGATTTTCGAGAAGCCAGCTTCTTCGCAAGCAGCACAGGTATCCTCAAATTCCTGCTCCGTCTCGCCGGGGAAGCCCACGATCACGTCAGTCGTCAGCGCGGGCGCGTCGAGGGAATCGGTGACCAGCCTGCAGCGATCCAGAAATCGCTGCCTTCCCCAGCGGCGCCGCATCCGTCGCAGCACGTCGTCCGAGCCGCTTTGCATCGAGATATGCAAGTGGGGGCAGATACGCTGAGGGTTAGCCGCCATGACGGTGATAAGCTCGCGGGTAACTTCGGTCGCTTCGATGCTACTCAACCGCAAGCGAAACTCACCGGGCAACTCGACCAGTCTCGCAAGCAAGTACGAGAGGCGACGCCACTCGGATTTGTCGCGACCGCGGCTCCACTCGACGCCGTAGTGTCCCAAGTGAATGCCAGTCAGCACGACTTCGCGATGACGGCTACTGGTCAGACGATGCACTTCGTCAACGATATGCTCCACTGGCCGGCTGGCCAGGTGCGGACGCACGGTAGGGATGATGCAAAAGCTGCAATTGAGCATGCAACCGTCCTGCACCTTCACATAAGCCCGCTGGCGGCCGCCAAATCCGGAGATGCCCGTGGGCACATCAGCCACGCCCCAACGATTGAGCCAATCAGGCAGCTCGCGTTTGTCGGTAATGACTTCGCTCACGGCCGGGAGCGTGGCGACTTCCTCCGGAGCGCGCGTCGCGTAGCATCCCATAACGACGATCCGCGTGCCGGGATTGCGCCGGGCGAGTTGCCGAATCACTTGCCGGCTTTTGGAATCTCCCTCGGCAGTTACCGTACACGTATTGACCACGCACAGTTCGGCCACCTCTCCATCGCTCGCGTCTCGATATCCTGCCTTGACGAGCGATTCCCGCACCAGTTCCGTCTCATACTGGTTAACTTTGCAGCCCAGGGTGACAGTACGGAGCGTGGTCATGGCAAACTGTGGGGTGCGATGGCGCGGCTGATAGCGGGATTCAGCCTAAGGGCTCGGGCAGAGCGTTTCAACCGCTGTTTCGGCCCGTAAATGCCCTATTCCGGCACGGGCTCGATACTGGCCCACATTGAGCCCAGGCAATCTTCGTTATCGGGGTCCTTGCCAAAGGCATGGATCTGATCGCGTTTCAGCTCGGCGTGCTCCCGCGTCGTCGTCAAAACGATTGCCTTGCCTTGCAGGTGCACCTCAACCGCGATCAGCAGCCCTTTCACCGTCGGATAGCCGAAGAGTTGCTGCATCATCGCCACAACGTATTCCGGCGTGTGATCCTGGTCGTCCCACAAGATGACGTTGTACCGCGGCTGGCGCTTGGGCTTCTTGCGCTTTTCCTCGCCCGGCCGGACCACCGTCTCTTCGACGGCCTGGGCAGTGGCAGCAGATTGCTCGGTCACGGTTCACCTGCAGGAAACGTGCGACGCCATTCGGGCGAACTTGGTCTTCGATGGTCGAACGCTCGTGAAGCCATTATATTGCAGGGCCTACGATTGGGCGAGCAACTTCCGCGGCAGCAAGGCATGGTCTGCCTCCGGCTCTCCCCGCTTCCAGGAGTGTCAGCATGCAGAACATCGACCAGTACTTGGAACAGAACCGCCAACGCTTCGAGCAGGAGCTATGTCAACTGCTGCGGATCCCCAGCGTCAGTGCCGACAGTGCTCACAAAGCGGACGTTGCCAAGGCCGCCGAGTGGGTCGCCGACCAGTTTCGCGGCATGAAACTCAAGGTCGAGGTTATCCCGACAGCCGGCAACCCGATCGTCTTTGCCGAATCGCCCCCAGTGGCAGGTGCTCCGAGCGTGCTGGTTTATGGGCACTACGATGTGCAGCCGCCCGATCCGCTGAATGAGTGGAAGTCTCCCCCATTCGAACCGACGGTCCGCGATGGCAATGTCTACGCTCGAGGCGCGACGGATGACAAAGGGCAGATGTTCACGCACCTCAAAAGCACGCAGGCCTGGCTGGCCACGGTCGGCCAACTGCCGCTGCAACTCAAGTTCCTCATCGAGGGGGAGGAAGAAGTCGGCAGCGCGAACCTCGAGCCATTCATCGAGGCGAACAAGGATAAACTCGCCTGCGACGTGGTCGTCATCAGCGATACCAGCCAGTTTGGCCCCGGCCAACCTGCGATCACCTACGGCCTTCGGGGCATCTCGTACTATGAGCTTCGGCTCAAGGGCCCCATGCAGGACTTGCACTCCGGTACCTTCGGCGGCGGCGTGTCCAATCCAGCGAATGCATTGGTCGCCATGCTCTCGGCCTTGATCAATGAGCGCGGGCAAGTTCAGGTTCCCGGTTTCTACGACGACGTCGATCCACTCACCGATCGCGAACGGGCCGAGTTCGCCAAACTGCCGTTCGACGAAGCCGAGTTCATGAGAAAACTCGGGGTGAAAGGGCTCAGGGGCGAAGAAGGCTTCACCACGCTCGAACGCCGTTGGGCCCGACCCACTTTCGACATCAACGGCCTGTGGAGCGGCTATCAGGGCGAAGGGGCCAAGACCGTGTTGCCAGCCAAGGCCGGGGCCAAGTTCAGTTTTCGCCTCGTGCCTAAACAAGATCCGAAAAAGCTGTCGGCCGCCCTGGAAAAAAAGCTGCGCGAGCTCTGTCCGCCGGGCATCGAAATGGAACTTATCGATTTCCACGGCGCGCCGGGCGTCACGGTGCCGCTGGAAAGCCCCTTCGTTTCCGCCGCTTCGCAGGCGATCTCCGAGGGTTTCGGCAAAACGCCGGTGTTTATGCGCGAGGGCGGATCGATTCCTGTCGTGGCGACCTTCCACGAACTGCTCGGCGTCGATACGCTGCTTTTGGGCTGGGGGCTCGACGACGACAATACCCACAGCCCCAACGAGAAGTTCTCGTTAGCCGACTTTCACCGGGGCATCAAGTCGAGCGCCCACCTATGGCGGCACTTGAGCCAGATCAATGCCTGACGCTCGTCCGGCGCCCGGCCACGACTTAACCACTACTCACTTAACGCAATCATCATGCTCGATCGCAGATTCGTCGCTGACAACATAGATCTGGTGCAAGAAAACTGCCGCCGCCGTGGTGCGAATGTTGATGTGCACCGCTTCGCCGATCTCGAAGCCAAACGCCGCGAAAAACAGGCCGAGATCGAAGAACTCAATCGCAAGGCCAACGACGTCAGCAAGTCGATCGGTAAGGCCAAGGACGACGTCGAGCGCGAGGCCCGCAAAACCGAAGGGCGCACGCTCCGCGAACGTACCGCCGCCGCGCAGGTCGAGCTCGATCACTTCAGCACCGAGGCCGACGCGCTGCTCAAGAGCATCCCAAACCTCTCACATCCCGAGGCCCCGCTCGGCGCGGACGATCAGGCCAACCTCGAAGTCCGCCGCGGCCAGCACGAGCCGCGCAAATTCGACTTCAAACCGCTCGACCACGTGACGATCGCTGAGCGCCTGCAACTGCTTGATCTGGAAGCTGGCGCAAAAGTCGCCGGGCACGGCTTCTACTTTCTCAAAAACGAGGCCGTGCTCCTGGAGCTCGCGCTCCAGCGCTATGCCGTCGATCTGCTGATGCAGGAGGGGTTTTCGCCCACGATCACGCCCGACATGGCCCGGAACGAAATCCTGCAAGGCACGGGCTACATTCCCCGCGGACCGGAGACGCAGATCTACAGCATTGCCGATTCCGACCTGAGCCTGGTGGCCACGGCCGAGATCACGCTCGGCGGCCTGCTCTCGGGCGAAATCCTGGAAGTCGATCAGCTTCCAATCAAGCTCTGCGGCATCAGCCATTGTTATCGGACCGAAGCCGGCGCTCACGGACGCACGTCACGCGGTTTGTATCGCGTACATCAGTTCACCAAGGTCGAGATGTTCGCTTTCACGCTGCCCGACCAGAGCGACGCGATGCTCGACTATTTTTGCGAGCTGGAATGCCGGATCTTCGACGGACTGGGGATTCCGTTTCGCGTTGTGGACACAGCCACGGGCGACCTGGGCGGACCAGCCTATCGCAAGTTCGACCTCGAGGCCTGGATGCCCGGTCGCGGCGAGGCGGGCGAATATGGCGAGGTCACGAGCACTTCCAACTGCACGGACTATCAGGCCCGCAGGCTGAGCATTCGTTATCGTACCGGCGAGAAGGGCACAGCCCTGGTGCACACGCTGAATGGTACGGCGGTGGCAATCAGTCGAGCCCTGATTGCAATTCTCGAGAACTATCAACAAGCCGATGGCTCGGTCGTCGTGCCCGACGCTCTGGCGCCGTGGGTGGGCAAAAACCGCATCGCCCCCCGCTGACCCGCACCCACCGGCCGCGAAAAAGCGGCCGGCAATGGTGCAAAGACGATCAGCGAGCGGCGCTTCGGTTGGTAAGGGACCACGGCAGGTGGGTCGAGCGAGTCGTCGAACCCGACCGGCCGAGCCATCCGGCCGCCGCGTTAGCTGCCGGCTCCCAGCGACTGGGAGATGTTGCTGAACGACTGACTACTGGCGCTGCCCAGGGCCTGAATGCTGATCAGACAGACCACGATAATCAGGGCCAGCATCACCGCATATTCGACGGCCGTGGGACCGTCTTCAGATGCCAGGAAACGTTTAATCTTGTTGAGTATCATGAGGTTGCTCCTTGACGTATTTAATTGGACGTATGCCGTCCCCGCGGGACGGCGATACGTCCCACGGTGATACGCGCGCACGCTGCAGGCCTGTAGGTACCCGGGCGTGACGTGACCACCGAACCTTTCGACAACCGGCTACCCGTCCCAGCCGTGCGGCAGGGGTGAGGGCCCATGGCTTTGCGTCCCGGCCTTTCGACCGGTTTGCCTTTTCGAGGATGATGGCCCAAGGAGCTTCTAGAAGAGGCGCTTCAGGCCGCCAAACTCACTTTCGCAAATCGAGAATTCGAACTGTTAAGAAATGTCCCGCCGCGGAATCAGCCCCGTAGTGCATCGCACTTGCTGCGGTGCGCGTCTGATGGCGGGCTAATAGGAAACGTATCTCAACTTCGAACGCTGTCAAATCGGATTGGTCGAAAAATGTCCAGCCGCCGAAACAAGCCCTAAACCGCGCTCATCGCGGCCGTCGCCTCAGAACAAAGTCGGGCCGCTTCGGCCGCCGTGGGCGCTTCGGCCACCGCCCGAACGATCGGCTCGGTGTTGCTGGCCCGCACGAGTAGCCATTTTCCCGGCCAATCGAGCCGCAAGCCGTCCAACCGATCCGGTTTGGCGTCCGCAAAATGCTTTTCCACCGCGTCGAAAGCGGCAGCCATCTTTTCCCGGGGCAGCGTGAGCTTCGTCTTCTCGATCTCGTACCGCGGCAAATCGGCTACGAGCTCGGCCAGCGTCAAATTGCGAGCAGCCATCGCATCCAGCGTAAGCGCCATGCCCACGAAGCTATCCCTCACCAGTACGACCCGGGGATCGATCGCCCCGCCATTTCCTTCGCCGCCGATCAAGGCCCCTTCGGTCAGCATCCGGTCAACCACATTGGCCTCGCCGACCGCGGAGCGGAAGAAAGGCACGCCATACTTGGCGGCCAGATCCTCCGACATCCGGCTGGTCGAACAATTCGTCACAATCGGACCCCGCTCCTGTCGCAGCCGATGGTCGATGCAGATCGCCAGCGTGTATTCTTCGCCGACATAGCGTCCGCCGGCATCAATCAGAGCCAAGCGATCAGCGTCCGGATCCTGGCAGAAGCCGACGTCGCATCCGTTGGCCGTTACCGCCGACAGCACGCCGGCGAGGTTTTCGGCCGTCGGTTCCGGCGTGTGTTCGAAGAGGCCATCCGGCGTGCCGCCCAGCACCGTCACCTGGCAGCCAAGCGCTTCGAGCAGCCGCGAGCCCAGCACGCTGCCGGCGCCGTGATTGGAGTCGAGCAGCACTTTGTAGTGCTTCGCACGGATTCGCTCGACATCGACCGTCGCCAGCACAAGTTGTAAATGCCGGCCGATCGGATCGGCACACGACTTAATCGCGCCCAGGTGATCGAAGTCCGCCCAGATGGCAGAGCCGCTCCGGTAACGTTTGATCACTTCTTCGCCCGCCACGGCCGGAATCACCCGGCCTTCGGACGAGAACAGCTTCAGGCCGTTATATTGCGGCGGATTGTGGCTCGCGGAGATCTGAATGCCACCTGCCGCGCCGAGTTGGCGAACCAGGACGCCCGTGGTTGGCGTGGCGGCGACGTCGGCATCGATCACTTCGCAGCCCAAGGCCGACAGCGTTCCCTTCAGCACCGCGGCCAGCGTCGGGCCGGTCGCGCGACCATCTCGGGTAAGGATGACTGAGCGTCCCTTGAGCGGCTCGGCGAACGCCGCGGCGTATCGCAGCGCCACTTCCGGCGTCAGGCTCTCACCAATGATGCCCCGCAATCCTGAAACACTGATGATCGGTTCGCTCACGCCTGTTGCTCCCGTCACTCGGCTGGTGGTCTGGTTTACGTTCCGGAAAGTCCCAAATTCTACCACGCCCAGCGGCTGCCGCGGGACGTCGTCACGCGAGCGAAGACTGCCCCTAGGCTGCACCACGAAAATCGGTCAAAATCGCGGAACGAAACGTTCACGGCGCCTGGCCCCCAAATTTGAGAAGGTTCACCAGCGGATGACCAATTCGACCGGCAAGTTCGACATGACGGCAGCAGTTGCACTCCTGGATAAGGCCGCGGCCGGCGGCAAGCTCTCGCCCGGCGCGGTGAAGAACATTCGCGACTGGCTTACCGAGCCGCGCTATGCCGAGTATGCTCCGCTAGTCGCCGATCACCTGGCCGCCGGCAAGTTCCAGGAGCTGGACGACGTCTTCTGGACGATCATCCCCTTCGGCACCGGCGGCCGCCGCGGCAAAATGTACCCCATCGGTTCGAACGCGATCAACGATCGCACGATCGGCGAGAGCGCCCAGGGGTTGGCCGACTACGTGAAAAGCGTGGTGGGCGACAAGAACCTGGGCTGTGCGATCGCCTACGACACCCGTCACCAGTCGCGGCACTTCGCCGAGCTGTGCGCCGAGATCATGGTCGCCGCCGGCTTTACGGTGTACTTCCTCGACGGTTACCGCAGCACGCCGGAGTTGTCATTTGCGGTTCGCTACAAGCACTGCTCGTGCGGCCTGATGGTCACAGCCAGCCACAACCCACCCAGCGATAACGCCGTGAAGGCCTATTGGTCAACCGGCGGGCAATTGCTGCCGCCGCACGATACGGGCGTGATCGAGCGCGTGATGTCGACCACCACGATCCATCGCACGCCGTTCGCCGAGGCCCTGGCCGCCGGCAAAGTCGTCATGTGCCAGGACGAAGTCGATCGGGCATATGTCTCGGCCGTGCTCGGACAGGCGTTTCCTGGGCCGCGCGACTTGAAGATCATCTATTCGCCGCTGCATGGCGTGGGTGCTTCGGCCGTGATTCCCGCGCTCGAGGCCGACGGCTTCAAGGACGTCGAAGTCTTTGGGCCGCATGCCACGCCGGACGGCGATTTTCCGAACGTCCCAAAGCACGTCTCGAATCCCGAGAACAAGGAAGTCTTCGACTCGATCATCGTGAGGGCGAAGGAAGTCGGCGCCGACCTGGTGCTGGCGAGTGATCCGGACTGCGACCGAATCGGTCTGGCCGCGCCAGTCCACAGCCGCGATGGCGCCCCGTGGGCCACCATGACTGGCAATCAGATCGGCGTGCTGCTCACCGATTACCTGCTCGAGCGCTGGAAGAAGAGCGGGAAGCTCACGCCGGATCACTACATCGTCAAGACGCTGGTCACCACCGAGATGGCTCGCCGCATCGCCGACAGTTATGGAATTGCGACGGCGGGCAACTTGCAGGTCGGCTTCAAGTACATCGGCGGCACGATGGACGAGCGTGGACCGGACAAGTTCGTGTTCGGCACCGAGGAGTCGCACGGCTACCTGGCCGGCCAGTATGCCCGGGACAAGGACGCGGCCGTGGCGGCGATGCTGCTCGCGGAACTCGCGGCCCAGGAGAAGTCGGCCGGCCAGACGCTGCACGAGAAGCTGGACGCCCTGTACTGGCAGTTCGGGTGCCATGCCGAGTCGCAAATCTCGGTTACGCTCCCCGGCTCCGAAGGGATGGGACAGATGGCGGCTTTGATGAAGAAGTTCCGCACCGATCCGCCGCGCGCACTGGCCGGCGACAAGGTCACGCGGGTCCGCGACTACTTGAACCTGGTCGAGCATGCTCCCGGCCAGCCGGCCAAACCGTTCGATGGCCCGGTCGGCGACATGGTGATGCTTGAGTTGGCCCGCGAGGGGACATACGTGGCCGTGCGTCCGTCGGGCACCGAGCCGAAGGTGAAGTTCTACATGTTCACCTACGAGCCGGCCGAGCAGCTGCATAACCTGGAAACGACGAAGGCCGAACTGGCCGAGCGGCTGCAAGCGCTCGGCCGCGACCTGACCTCGTTTTCGAAGGTCGGCGGCTAGCAGCTAATCGAATTGTCAAAGATCGGGTGGATGTTTTTTGCGATCACATTTTTCGCACGTGTGGATTTAGAAAAGCGCGCAAATGATGTTTCGGGCGCACACACACTGGACTTTCGGGCTCAAGCAGGTGTGGTTCAGAGCTCGCAGGCTTCGCAGCTTGACACGAGTGTTCGAGTTGGTCGTGATCATGGCTCGCTCCATACACATTCATCTGAACGTACCATATCTGAAATCCTGGCCACATTTCTAGAGTTGGTGGACACGTGGGCCGTGTGCGCTGTGCGCAAGCGAGCGTGATGATTGGCAACGAGTTGTGAAGCAGCCGCGCCACACTCGCGGTCAAGGGAGCCAGGATGTGCGATTTTTTCACACGGGGCGAGCCGTCGATGCGACGAAAGGGCGGCCACTACCAGGAGATACATTGCCATGAAAAAGAAACCACTCGGGAAGTCCGGTATGTCCGTCGCGCCGCTGGCGCTGGGGGGCAATGTGTTCGGCTGGACGATCGATGAAAAGAAATCGTTCGAGGTGCTCGACGCGTTTGTCGACGCTGGGTTTGATCTCATCGATACGGCGAACGTGTACTCGGTCTGGAAGCCGGGCAATCAAGGGGGCGAATCCGAGGCGATCATCGGCAAGTGGCTGAAAAGCAGCGGCAAGCGGGACAAAGTGCTCGTGGCTACCAAGGTCGGAATGAAGATGTCAGAAAGCTCGCAGGGCCTGAAACGCGACTACATTCTACGCGCGGCCGAGGAATCGCTGCAGCGACTGCAGATCGATCACATCGATCTGTACCAGTCGCACAAGGACGACGCCGAAACGCCGCTCGAGGAAACACTCGCGGCCTACGACACGCTGATCAAGCAGGGCAAGGTGCGCGCGATCGGGGCGTCGAACTACGATGCCACGCGGCTTGGCGAGGCGCTTGCGATCAGTGCGGAGAAGGGGCTGCCGGCCTACGTGTCGCTCCAGCCGGAATACAACCTTTATGATCGCCAAGGCTTCGAAGAGGAGTTGGAACCCTTGTGCCTGGAAGCCGGCCTCGGCGTGATCGGCTACTACTCGCTGGCCAGCGGTTTTTTGAGCGGCAAGTATCGCAGCGAGGCCGACCTGGGCAAGAGCGCCCGCGGCAAGGGGATTGGCAAGAAATATCTCAACGAGCGAGGTCTCGCCATCCTGGAGGCGCTCGATGAAGTGTCGGCCGCGAACAGTACCACGCCGGCCGTAGTCTCGCTGGCCTGGCTGATGCAGCGACCCAGCGTGACAGCTCCGATCGCCAGCGCCACGAGTGTCGAGCAGCTTGCACACCTGGTGAAAGCGGCGGAGCTGGAATTGTCGAAGGACGACGTGGCAAAGCTCGATCGGGCCAGTGCGTATTGAAGACAGGACCTTATGGGCCACCAGGGGTGGCCCTGACAACTGTCAGGGTGCCTCCGGCACAGGAGGGATCAGGACAAGCGTTCCCGGCAGTCGAGCCCGTTTTCTTGGGTGACGCCACTCTTGATCCCTCTTGTTGCTGCGCAACACCGACAACAAGTTGTCGGTGCCACCCAACAAGCCAGCCTCAAGGCGATCAACTCTCACCTAGGCTTGCACTTGGCCGGGGGGCTAGAATTGGTAGTTGCCAACTGTGTGACTGCCATCCAGCAAGCTAGCCATGTCTGAATCGACGCCCGAACTCCAGCCTGAATTGCCCGAAGAACCGATTGCTGGCGATGAACCCGCCGGTAGTTCGTTTGGCTTTCGCCGCGCGCTGGCCAAGGTTCGGGAGTTTCCGCACAAGCCGGGCGTGTACCTGATGAAGGACTCGGCCGGACGCGTGATCTACGTGGGCAAGGCCAAGAGCCTCCGCTCCCGGGCCGGCAGCTACTTCCTGAAAGCGGCCGCCGAGGAACGCCGCACCGCCGACCTAGTGCGGGAGATTGCGGACATCGACTACCTGGAATGCGAAAGCGAAGTCGACGCCCTGCTGGCCGAAGCCCGGCTGATCAAGGACGTGCAGCCGAAGTACAACCAGGACCTGAAAGACGATAAGACGTTTCCTTACCTGGAGATCACCACCCGGGAGGACTTTCCGCGGGTGGAATTCACGCGGACGCCGCAGGACCGCGGGACGAAGCTCTACGGCCCGTTCGCGAGCGCCGGTAGCCTGCGTGGGGCGATGCAGGTGCTGCAGAAGATCTTCAAGTTCCGCACCTGCTCGCTGGACATCGACGAGAACGAAGAGAAGTGGCGCTGGTTCCGGCCGTGCCTGCTGGCTTCGATCGATCAGTGCACCGCCCCGTGCAACTTGCGAATTTCGAAGGAAGAGTACCGCAAGGACATCCAGCGACTGCGAATGTTTCTGGAGGGGAACAAGAAGCGGCTGCTGATGGAGATGCGGGGCGAGATGCGCGAGGCGGCCCAGGCCTTGCAGTTCGAGAAGGCCGCCCGGCTGCGCGACGAGATCCAGATGCTCGAAACGCTCGACGACCGGGGCGAGCTCGACACCCATGTGCAGCCGGAGGTGTTCTACGTCGACCCGAAGAAGGGGCTGGCGGCGCTGCAGAAAGCGCTTGAGCTGCCGGAGCTGCCGCGGACGATCGAGGGGATCGACATCGCCCACCTGGGCGGCGGAGAGACCGTGGCCAGCCTGGTGCAGTTCGTCGACGGGTTGCCGCTGAAGCCCGGCTATCGGCGGTACAAGATCCGAGGGGTGCAGGGGATCGACGATTTTGCCAGTATCCGGGAGGTCGTGGCCCGGCGATTCCAGCGGAAGCACGACGAGCTGGAGCTGTTTCCCGACCTGCTGATGATCGATGGCGGCAAGGGGCAGCTCTCGGCGGCCCTGGGGGCCTTCCGGGACCTGCAGATCGAGCCTCCCAAGGTGATCTCGCTGGCCAAGCGGGAGGAGGAGATCTTCGTGATGGGGCAGTCGGAGTCGATCCGGCTGAGCCGGCACTCGTTCGGCCTGCGTCTCCTGCAATATGTGCGCGACGAGGCTCATCGATTTGCCCAGCATTATCATCACATCCTGCGGCGAAAGTCGATGCTCGGGGAGTAATCCGAGCGGTCTGGAGCGCTGCCCCGAGCACCAGTACCGATTATGATTAAGAGTCTATGAGCAGCCTTCGCAGCTTCGCTCGCCCCGCTTTGTTTGAGGCCCAGGCATGCACCAGAAAGAGACCATCGAAGCTCAATTACAGCAGTTCATCCGGCAGCAGTTTCCAGTCGCCCGGCAGCACCACGTGGGGCTCCACGATTCGCTGCTCGAGCTGGGGATTGTCGATTCGTTAGGCGTGCTCGAAATCGTTACCTTCATCGAGAAGGACCTGGGCGTGCAGCTCACTGACGATGAGCTGGTGCCGGAACATTTCACCTCGATCGCCACGATTGCCGACCTGGTCTCGCGGAGGCTCGACCCGGAGGGAGCGGTTTGAACTCTCTGGTTCATCACATGCTGCGTGCGAGTGCTGAGAAGTACCCGCAGCACGAAGCGATCGTCCACGGCTCGGCGCGGCAAAGTTATCTCGAGCTGTGGCAGACCGTGCAGCGGATTGCGCGTGGGCTGCGCGAAGTCGGCGTCGAGCGCGGCGATCGCGTGGGCGTGCTGTTGGAGCCTTCGCTGCCACTGGTGCAAAGTCTGCTGGGCGTCAGCGCCGCTGGTGCGGCGTTTGTGCCGATTCATCCGGGGTTGTTTCCCGAGCAGGTTGAGCACATCGTGCGCGACTGTGGGATGCGGGCGCTGGTAACCGACGGCGTGCGCGTGGCGAAACTGAACGAGTCGCTCGCGCGTTGTCCGGCACTGGAGAGCGTCGTGTGCGTCGGGAGCATGCCGACCGAGTGCGGCGAGCTCGGCCTGCATTCGTTCGGAGCGATGGCGACCGCGACCGAGCCCGGCGTCGCGCGCGACGAGTGCATTGAAGGTGATCTGGCGGCGATCCTGTATACATCGGGCTCCACCGGACAGCCAAAGGGGGTGATGCTCACGCATCGGAACGTGCTGGCCGGAGCGGAAATCGTTTCCGAATATCTACGCATCACGCACGACGACCGAACGCTGGCCGTGCTGCCATTCAGCTTTGACGCGGGTTTGAATCAACTGATGACGGCCCTGCATACGGGCGCGACGTGCGTGCTGCTGAAGTTCCTGTTCGCGAAAGAGATCGTGGCTGCACTCGCGAAGGAGCGTATCACGGGACTGGCAGGTGTGCCTTCACTCTGGAATCTGCTCACGCAGGATCACTCGAAGCTGCCGGAAACGCCGCTGCCGCATTTGCGATACATTTCGAACACCGGCGGGGCAATGCCACTCTCGACACTGGCCCGGCTCCGCGAGGCGCTCCCCACGACACAGGTCTACCTGATGTACGGCCTGACCGAGGCATTTCGCTCGACGTACCTGCCGCCAGAAGAGCTCGATCGTCGGCCGACCTCAATGGGAAAGGCGATCCCGAACACCGAGATCTTCGTCCTGCGCGAGGACGGCACACCGTGTGAACCCGGCGAGATCGGTGAGCTGGTACATCGCGGACCCACCGTCACGCTGGGGTATTGGAATCAGCCGGAGCTAACGGCCCAGGCGCTGCGGCCCAATCCGCTTTCCGCGCCCGAGCTCGGCGAGCCGGACACGGTCTGCTACTCGGGCGATCTGGTGAAGACGGACGAGGAGGGGTTTCTGTACTTCATCGGGCGGCGCGATAACCAGATCAAGTCGTCTGGCTTCCGGATTAGCCCAAACGAGGTGGAAGCGGCGCTGTTGCGCTGCGGGGCGGTGCACGAGGCTGCCGTGATCGGCGTGCCGGACGAGATGTTGGGACAATCGATCCTGGCGTATCTCGTGCCGCGCGACGGTGTCACCGACGGCGGCGCCGTGCTGGAGCCCGAGCATGTGCTGGAAGCGGTTGCCGACTTGCTTCCCCGACATATGATTCCCAAGGAGGTTGTGATTGTCGACAAATTGCCGCACACCTCGAGCGGCAAGATTGACTATCCGCAGTTGAGAAAACGGGCGGCGGAAGCGAAACCTTAAGCCACGTCGTAAACTGCGAGTGCCATGACCGACTTAGCCCCAGCACCGAAGTCGCCGAGCGAAGCGGACCAAATCGCGAACATCTTTCAGCGGAACTTTGCCATCGATCGCGGTGAGCTCGTGATTGGCGGTTTGCCGGTTTCGAAGATCGCGGAGGAGTTTGGCACACCGCTGTATGTGTATGACCAGGCGGTGCTCGCTCGGCAGCTCTCGGAACTTCAAGCCGCGCTGCCGGCATCGTTCGAGCTCTTCTACTCAGTGAAGGCCAATCCGAACTCCGCAATCCTTAAGTTCTTTGTCGAGCGCGGGTGCGGGCTCGAGATTGCATCGAGCGGTGAGCTCGTACAGGCGCTGGCCGCCGGATGCGAAGCCGAGCGGATCCTGTTCGCGGGGCCAGGAAAGTCCGTGGCAGAGCTGACGCTCGCGATTGAACGCGGAATCGGCGAGATCCATCTGGAGTCGCTTGCCGAAGCGCGGCGGATCGCGGCGATCGCTCGCCAGACGAACCGCACCGTGCGCGTGGCGGTGCGTGTGAATCCCTCGGCGGGGATTCAAGGCGGCGGGATGCGGATGGGGGCCAAGCCCTCGCCGTTTGGAATCGACGAGGATCAGCTCGACGCGGTGCTCGCAGAGCTCAAGCAGGAGCCGGCGCTCGATGTGACGGGGATTCACCTCTTCGTCGGCACGCAGATTCTGGATGCCGAAATCCTGCTGGGGCAGTATCGCGAAGCGCTTGCGATCGGTCGTCGGGCGGCCTCAACGCTGGGGCGGCCGCTACGGACGATCGACCTCGGCGGCGGGCTGGGCATTCCTTATTTCACGCACGAAGAGCGGCTGGACTTGACCGTGGTTCGCAATGGCCTGGCAGTGATCGCCCGCGAAGTGGCCGCCGATCCGCTGCTTGGTAAAACGAAGTTTGTGATCGAGCCAGGACGATTCCTGGTCGGCGAGTGTGGCGTCTACGTGACGCGTGTGCTTGATGTAAAGCAATCGCGCGGGAAGACATTTGTGATTGTTGATGGCGGGATGCACCAGCACCTGGCCGCGAGCGGAAATCTCGGTCAGACGATCAAGCGGAACTTCCCGGTGGCGGTGCTGAACAAACTCGATGCGGCCGCGGTTGAAGCGGTCGACGTGGTCGGCCCGCTGTGCACGCCGCTCGATGTGCTGGCTCGCAACCTGCCATTGCCAACGGTCGTGGAAGGCGACCTGATTGGTGTATTGCAGAGTGGCGCATATGCCCGCACGGCCAGCCCGCTGGGGTTTCTAAGTCACCCTTCTCCGCCCGAGGTGCTGGTCGCTCAGGGCGCAGCGCGATTGATTCGCGGCCGGGGAGAGTAGCTCTGGCGCAGCAGTTGGCCTGTGCTACCAACGCCCGTGCTACCGGTATTTCGCGCACGGATTCTTATGCCACGAAGCATGCGTGGCGGCGCAATCTTTGCTTCGTACGAATACCTTCGCTTGTCGCAATTCGGCTGTCGAACTACCGTGGAAATTGACGAGATGCGGTTTTTTTGCTGACCCGGAATAAGAGCCGGCAGGCCGCACGAATGGTGGTAACGAGCCGATGCGATCTTGCTCGACCATCCGCTCACTGATTGACATCTGTGATTAAGACAGCTACTGACGGAAGGCTTTGGCAGTTAACTCGACCCGCGAGTTGGCTAGTCAGCTTGCGCGCAACAAGGATTCGCCCCCATGAAGACGCTCACCCCCAGCGTGCGTACTTTTCTTGCCATGTTTACCGTCGGCCTGCTAACGGCGACTTCCGTGCAAGCGGCCACGGTGCCGATTCTCGCGCCTCCTTCGGTGCAGCCCGGTGCGCTTACCAGCCAGACGGACGCTTACGTCTTTCTCGAGTCCACGCTGACGCTGGACTCTCCGCTGGCAGTCGATATCAGTGCGCCCGGCCTGTACAACAGCAGTTCGCCCAGCAGCGTGGGGGTGATTCCCGCGGGGACGGAAGTTTCGAGTTTCATGATTCACCATGAAAGCGTCAGCCAGCAGTACAGCTTCGTCTACATCACGTTCACGTTCGCCGAACCCGTGCTGGGCATCATCACCACGGACGCCGGGCTCGATGCCACGGATCTGACGCTTGGTGCTCCGGGCACGCTGTATCCGACGGGCCTCGAATTCCGCGGCTTGGAAATGCCGTACACGATTACGCCCGACTCGGTGTTCTGGGCCGGTAACCAGGTGTACGTGGCCGTGGCCAGCACGACGGCCCTGATTCTCGACCAGATGCGGGTGATCACGCTACCGACAATTCCGGTGCCCGAACCGGGAAGCATCACGCTGTCGGTGCTGGGCGCCATGGGTCTGGCGGCAATGTGCTGGCGGAAGCGGCGGAAGTAGGCCCTGCCGGGGAGCGACCCAAAGCCGTGACGAGCCCCTTCTGAGGATGGGGCTTTTTCATGCGCGGCCTGTTTGCCGGAAGCTCACACCAGCCACCGCTAGCAAGTCGCTTATCGCCCAGCCGCGGCCTGGACATTCCCAGGAATTCGTTCGCCGGAGCGCCGATTCCTGGTACCATTGTGGCTGACGGCATCCTCGCAAGAAGGGGCTTTCTTGGCGCGCTCGTCGACCGATTTTTCTCACGGAATAGCATCCACTCGCGAGCAAGCAAACTCGCATCCATCAACGGAGGAGAAGATCCATGCAGCCATCGCAACGAGCAGTTATGAAAACAAGCGTCAAGCGCCTGATCGCCTGCGGAGTGCTGCTGCAGGTCTGCGTGGGACTGGCGACGCTGGCCCGGGCCAACGACGGCGTGCCTGCGGGGATCGCGAAAATCGAAAAAACCCATCAGCAAATCAAGGTCATCGACCTGAACGGCATTCAAAACGGCGCGCGGTTGCAGGACTTCTGCGTTAGCCCGGACGGATCCGTCGTCGCCCTGGTCGCGGGCGCACCGCCCATTGGCGATACGGGTGCAGACGATTCTGCCGCCGGCAAATCGGTCAGTGCATCGCAAGTGTGCATTCTTGATCCCCAGGGCGAGTTGCAGCAAAAGTGGAGCGTCAACTTCGTCGGTCAGGCGATCGCAACGGGTCCCGATGGGAGCGTGTATGTCGGCGGCAATGGACGCATGGCTCGATTTGACGCGCGGGGCAAACTTCTGGCCGAGGCCGCTGCACCGCAGACCACCGTGCTGGCCGACAAAGACGAGTTGCAGGAGTTGGCCCAGGAGCAGCTTGAAACGGAAAAGGCCAACGCCGCGGAACAAATCAAGCACTTCGAAGAGATGCTCAAGAACGACAAGCAGTTGACGGAACTACAAAAGCAGGTCGATAAGCGACTCGAGGCACAAGACCAAGCCGAGGCCAAGCAAACCTCCGAGAAAGACAGGAAGCGAAAACTGGTTGCGCGGTTGCAGATCAGCAATCTGAAGACGATCTACACCCAGCAACTCGAGCGCTTGCGGAAGCAGCAGGACCGAACGATCGAGAGCGTCATCGCGTCGATGACCGCGCGGCTGCAACAGGTCAACGCGATCACAACGAGCGGTGACGACGTGTTCATTGCCTGCCCGATGTCCAAGGGGTATGGGTATGCGATCTGGCGAACGGACCAGTCGTTCGCCGAGCCCAAGCAGATCATCAAGGGCCTGGCCGGCTGCTGCGGACAAATGGATATCCAGGCCGCTGGGGGCGAAATCTTCGTGGCCGAGAATTCACGTCATCGCGTGGTGCGCTACGACCGCGATGGCAAGGAAGTCGGACGCTTCGGCAAGACGGATCGCGAGGGCCTGGGCGAAGGCTTCGGCGGATGCTGCAATCCGATGAATCTCTGCTTTCCGGCCGAAGGCGGCCTGCTGGCCTCGGAATCGAACGGCGTTGTGAAGCGGTTCACGCTCGACGGTAAATACGAGGGAATGGTTGGCGTGGCGAATGTCCCCGCCGGGTGCAAGAACTCAGCCATTGGCATCTCGTCCGATGGGGACCGCGTCTATTACATTGACATTCAGCAATCGAAAATCATCGTGCTGGCGAGGAATGACAAGTCAGATGCGGCCGAATAGCCCGGCCGTCTCCCTCGTTTCAACCACGTTCGGCACTTTTCGCGAGACCTTCCCATGCTTCAAAGCTTTCTGTATCCGAAGTCTCTGATCTCACTCGTGTGCCTGCTCGCCGTTGGCGTGAGTTTGATTCGCGCTGTGGCGCCCGCCGCCGCTGAAGAAACCAAGGCGGCGGACGCGGCAACTCCGTTGGTCGTGGTGGTGATGGATCCTTTGGCGCTACCGCTGAGCTGCCCATGCGTGAAGGGATATGCTCAGCGCGATTATCAGAAGCTGGCCGATGCCTTAGAGGCACAGCTCGGGCGCACCGTCAGCCTGGTGTTTAACGAGTCGCTTACGGCGGCGCTTCGTGACCAGACCGCTGGCAAGGCGGATCTTGTGATTGGCAAGCACTCGGTGGTTTTGGCCGACTGCGCGAAGAACAAGCTGGCCGCCACTCCGCTGGCCATGTTGAGCGGCAAGGATGGTTCGACCACCCAAACCGGACTGATCGTAGTGCCCGCGGACGATCCGGCGCAAACGGTCGCCGACCTGCGTGATTCTCGGATCATCTTTGGACCTGCCGAGTGCGACGAGAAACAGGCTGCGGCCTTGGCCCTGCTGAAAAAGCACGGCATCACCCCAGCGGGAGAGCTGGAAACGTCGGCGGCGTGCAGTGACGGCGCCGAGCTCATTCTGGAACTCCGCGGAAAGGAGCGCGCCGCGGCCGTGATCTCCAGCTATGCCAAGCCGCTGCTGGAGGGCTGTGGCACAATCAACAAGGGAGACCTCCGCGTCGTGGGTGAAACCGAGCCGGTCCCGTTCGTGGCGGCATTTGCCGTCGGACCCACGGCAGCGGCCGAAGCATCGCAATTGCAGCAGGCGCTCGTCGCGGTTTCGATCGATCCGCTCCTTCGCATCGCCTTGGAAACGAAGAGCGGCTTCGTGGCCATCGACGAGAAGTTCGCGCAAGCCTCAAAAAAAAAGTAACTGACGAGTCGCCCGTTACTCCCTGGGCTAGCTGGCGAGGCCCGAATCGCGACGGCATCGCGAGCTGGTTGCCGGAGCGATTGCCCAATGAACCGCGATTCCTCTGGAAGAAGCGGCTTTCCGGCCCCGGTCCCGCGGGCATCGCCGCCACCGAAAGCCTGGTGATCGTTGCCGATCGCGATCCACTCGATACGAGCGATGTCTTTCGAGCGCTGGATGCCGCGACCGGCGAGGTCCGCTGGACGGTGCGTTATCCTGCTCCGGCCCGCTTCGATTATGGAAACGCGGCCCGCGCCACGCCACTGATTGCCGGCGAGCTTACCTACCTCTACGGCGCCGTCGGGCATTTGAACTGCGTTGAAACCGATTCCGGCAGGGTCGTGTGGAAGAAGGACCTCCGCACGGAATTCCACGTGGACGACGACATTCCCTGGGGGATGTGCTCCTCGCCGCTGCTGGTAGATGACAAATTGATCGTCAACCCCGGCGCGGCCGAGGCTTCGCTCGTGGCCTTGAGTCCTGCCGACGGACATGTGATTTGGAAGACGCCCGGCGACAGCGCGGCGTTCAGCTCGTTCATTGTCGGAACGTTTGGCGGCAAGCGGCAGCTCGTCGGCTACGACAAAACGTCGCTAGGCGGCTGGGACATTGAGACCGGAGCGCGGTTGTGGCGTCTGGTACCTCCGCACGACAATGACTTCAACGTGCCCACACCGATCGAGTTCGAAGGGCAGTTGATCGTCAGCACGGAAAACAATGGCACGCGGCTGTATCGCTTCAACCCGGATGGCACGATCGTGCCGGAGCCCGTAGCGACGAACGCGGAGCTAGCGCCCGACACGCACACGCCCGTGCTGGTTGGCGGACGGCTGTTCGGCGTGTGGGATGGCCTGCACTGTCTTGATGCTCACAATGGCCTGAAAGCAATCTGGATGAGCGACGACGTGGCATTCATCAACTACTGCACCGTGCTGGCCTCGGCCGACCGCGTGCTCGTCGTCAGCCAGGAGGGCGAGCTGGTGCTGCTGGACTCGGCCGCCAGTCAGTTCGAACCGATTTCGCGCTTGGAGCTGTTCGACGACGAGTCGGGCGTTTTGGCCCATCCGGCGCCGCTCGGAAAGGTCCTCTACGTGCGCGACAGCTCGGCGATTTACTGCCTGGATCTGGCTGAGGCAGACGGCACGCCGTGACACTGGGAAGTCCGGTGGTGTCTTAACGATGCTTAAGACACTACCGGCTTCTTCATGGGCGGTAGAATCGGGGCATATTCCGATCCTCGGCTACAATACCCCCATGAGCGACGAACTAGGCGTTTCACAGCGACTAACGCCAGCAGGTACTATTCTGTTTGTCGGAGTCGGCGCGCTAGCGTTCTGCGCTCTCTTTGTCGCCAGTATTCCAGATGGCTGGGTAGACTTGGCGATAGCTGCGCTACTGGCATATTCGGCTTACGCCTGGAACGGCGACCGCCGGTTGGCGGCCGTTAACCTTGTGCTCTCCGCCACCATGCTGTGCTTCGGAATCGCCGATCTTGCCGGATACAGGTGATGACGCTGGTCCCCTGGTTGAATGCCCCTCATGAGCTGGTTTGAAATCCACGACGTTACGTTTGAGGTCTGGTGGCCGGGCGTTCTGGCTCTCGTAGGCGCGTGCCTCCTTGTGGGCGTCGGCTCCGTGCTTCTTGTCCGTCTGTTCAAGCGGTAAGTATCCATGCCCCCCGCCTCTAAACGCCGCTGGTTTCGGTTCTCTCTACGAGGGTTCGTTGTCGTGACGATACTCGGAATTGCGGTTGGGTGGAATTTGCACGTTGTTCGCTTGCGTAGGGAGGCTTTGTTTTCTTACGTCAAGCGCGGGGCGGGATTCGACTTGGACCAACACCATGAACCCCACGTGCCCTTGATACGTGGGCTCCAGGGGGACTGGCCGGCGGTATTTGACATTGAGCTACCTAGTGACGTTTTCACTGCCGAGGAACGAGAACGCCTACAGTCACTCTTCCCAGAAGTGCGAGTTGCTCTCGTCAACGGGTCGCCGATGAGCGTTCCATCGAAGGAAGAAATCGAGTACGCCAAATCTCGTGCTCCGTCTATCAGAGCGCCGATTAGCATGTACCGCCTTGGGCAATCTGAGACAGCAATCAACCTCCTCATTGCCATTGCCGCTGCCGTTATCTGGCTGCGAGCACAAATCTCCCCCACCCGTAATCGCCGGATAGGCGGATTCCGGCCAGCAACACACCCTTAAGAAACTACCGGCTTTCTCATGCGGGGTAGAACCGGGGCATGAACGACCAACCTCGAAACCAACACTGGTGGAGACCCTATCGCCTTCAGGTGGTGATCCTGCTGCTGATTCTGCTGGGGCCATTTCTGCTTGGGGTGGCCGCCGCCGTCGTGCTCCCGATTATCCAATCGCTCCGCTAGGTTCGGCCAGCAACACACTCTTGAGAAACCACTGGACCGCCCCAATCGCTTGCTCCGGAGTTCTGCCTGAGTTACCCTGAGCATCATGGGCACCCATGGCTCAATACGATTCGTGCTGGCGGCAATACTGCTGATTGCCGGCCTGCCCATTGCGCGACAGCACTCGCACGCGGGTGGTGAAATGGCTCACAGTCACGCGCATGGTCATCATCACCACGACGAGGGTCCGCTGCAGGCGCACGTTCACGCGAGCCTGTTCGGCTATGAAGTGAGCCTGCCGACTCCCGATGGCGAAGATCCCGTGGACGACCAGACGCTGTGCCTGGTGGTTGGTCCAGCTGTCGCGCCGACGGCTCAAGCAGCCACGTTCGTCGATTGGTCGCTGCCCAACATCTTGTGCGTTGAGCGAGCGACGCCTGCTGTGCCCAGCTTTGGATGCATCACCGCCGAAGCCGCGCCACTGTGTGATAGTGCGCGCCGTGAGCGCTCGGGCGTGCTGCTAGTCTGATTCTTTCGCGGCTTCTCCGCCTCATTCTTCCCGATTGTTGCGCGCCTGTTGCGCCTGTTCTCGAAAGGATTTCTGCCATGATTCTCCATCTGAGTCTGCTTCTGCTTGTCGCCGTGACGTTCGGCTGCGCGAAACCCGAAGCCTCCACTTCCGAGCCGGCCGCGCCGGAAGCCGCCGCGCCTGACCCGCATGATGTTCCGATCACGGAAGCCGACGTTACGCTGCCGGCGACCTATGCCGAAGCGATCCCGCAAATCAAAGGCTATCGCGACGCGATTCGCCGAAAGATCGAGGCGGGCACGCCCGCGCTGGCGCACCGCGCGCTGGACGAGCTCGACATCGTGCTGAACAAGCTGCCGTCGATTGCGAAAGATAGCGGCATTCCGAACGACAAGTGGGAGAGCATCAACCTGGCCGCGCAGGATCTACGGAATTCATTCAACCAACTGCATTCGGCGATCGACGAAAAACGCGAGCCGGACTACCAGGCGGTTGCCGAACCGATCGACAAAGCGATTGGGCAACTGGAGCAGGTGACGCAATGAGATACCTGATCCTGATTCTCGCCCTGGCACCAGGACTGGCGCTGGCCCATGAGGGCCATGCGCCGCTGCCGACCAAGGGTGCAACCGTCAGCGGTAACCGGCTGATGCTGTCGCCCAGCGCGTCGAAGGCAATTGGCGTGCAGACTGCCCAGGTGGAGCTGGCGGAAGTCCGCTCGACGATTCGCTGCGTTGGCAATCTCGAACTTCCCTGGAGCCAGCAGGCCTACGTGAGCACGCTGATCGCCGGGCGCATTGAAAGCGTGCTGGTAGGGCCTGGCGAAGCGGTGAGCGCGGGCCAGGAGTTGGCACGCGTCTCGGGCATGGAGCTGGAATTACTGCAACTTACGCTGCTCGAGGCGCACAAGGAGATGTCCCTCGCCAAGCGTCTCATGGAACGGCAGGAAGCAGCGGGCGATGGCATTGCCGCCAAGGTGCTGCTGGAGACTCGCACCGACGCGCAGCAACAATCTGCGCGGTTCAAAATCGCCTGGGAGAAACTCGCTGCGATTGGCCTCGATGACGTTGCGCTTCAGAAGGTTTGCGACACCGGTGAAACCGTGTCGAGCATTTCGATCCGCAGTCCGATCAGTGGCATTGTGTCGGTGGCCGAGGCGCGAGCCGGCCAGATTGCCGAGCCGACAGAGCACCTATACCACATTGTCGACCCCAGCAGACTGTGGGTTGTGGCCAAGGTACTTGAAGCGGATGCCGGCAGCGTCAAGGTGGGCATGCCGGTAGAAGTCAGCTTGGCAGCCCTGCCCGATCAGGTACTCAAGACCGCGGTGGATCATATCGAGTTGCGGCTCAACAAGGATCGGACACTGTCGGTCAAAGCGTTGCTCGTAAACCCCGGAATGTTGCGGCCGGGGATGTTCGCGCGGGTGCAGATCGAGCTTGCGTCGGGCAAGGCCGTGGTCTGCCCCGGCGACGCGATCGCCGGTGGATTCGCGCTCGTGCAACAAACGGCGGGCAACTTTGTCCGCAAGCCGGTAGCCGTGGCCGCGATGCGCGGCCAACAAGCGGAGATTACGGACGGATTATTTCCTGGCGATAAGGTGGTTACGGTTGGCAGCCACGAACTGGCAGCATTGTTTGCCGAGACTGCTGCGCAGGTGACCCTGCAAGTTCAACCCGACAGGTTGATTTCCCAGGGAGAGATCGAGTTACCGACCGATCAAAAAACGTTTGCCAGCGCCCCCATCGAGGGCCGCGTGCGGCGAATTCTGGTCGAACACGGCCAGCCGGTTCGCAAGGGAGACTTGCTGGCAGAGCTCGATAGCCTGCCCTTCAAGAACCTGCAACTTGATCTGCGGCACGCGAGTTCGAGTCTCAACGAGGCGGAACTGAACCTCTCGCGTGTGAGAACGCTCGGAGATTCGATCGCCCGGATGGAACACTGGAAACAGGAAACCGATCGCGACAAGCTGCGACACATGGTCAGCAGTTTGGAGAACCAGCTGTTGATCGTTGGCGCTGACGAGCAGGAGCCCGTCGTTCCCATCCGTGCGCCGGCCGACGGAGTGATTTGTGACTTCTCACTGATTCCCGGGCAGGTCGTCGGGCGACACGACCAGCTCTTCGAGATTCACAATCTGGCGAAGGTCTGGGCCCGCGCCTATTTGTTCGAACAGGAGGCGACCCGCGTCCACACCGGGCAGTCGGCGCAGGTGCGACTCGTATCCGCGCCACAGTTTATGGCGACAGCGAGGATTGAGCGGCTCGACCCTATGCTGCTGGCCGGCAATCGGGCTCTGGCGGTCTGGCTGGAGCTCGACAACTCGGATTGGCAACTCAAAGAAGGCATGGCTGCCACGGTCATGCTTGAGGACTGATCCATGCTGGACTGGTTAATTCATGCGTCGCTCAAGAATCGCGGGCTGGTGCTGGCACTGACGCTCGTCCTGGCTCTGTACGGCGGCTACCAGGCAACTCAATTGCCGATCGATGTGTTTCCGGACTTGAATCGTCCCACAGTCACCATCATGACCGAGGCGCACGGCCTGGCGCCCGAGGAAGTCGAAGCGCTGATCACGCTGCCGATCGAATCGGTGATGAACGGAGCGACCAACGTGGAGCGAGTGCGTTCGGCGTCCGGCGTCGGCATTTCGATTGTGTGGGTCGAGTTCGGGTGGGGGACGGACATCTACGTTGACCGGCAGATCGTCAACGAGAAATTGCAGCTGGCTCGCAGCCGCCTGCCACAAGACGTTGACCCGGTGATGACACCGATCAGTTCGATCATGGGTGAGATCATGCTGATTGGGCTGCGTGCGACCGAAAGCAGCCCCATCGAACTGCGGACCATTGCCGACTGGGACATTCGGCAACGGCTCCTGGCGATCGGCGGAGTTTCGCAGGTGACCGTGATGGGAGGTCAACTGAAGCAATACCAGGTGCTCACGTCGCCGGAGCGGCTGGCACAGTATGATGTCACGCTGGACGAATTGACCCGCGCCGTGCAACAGTCGAACGTCGTCACCGGCGGCGGCTTTCTGTTAGAGAAGAACGAGGAGTCGCTGATTCGGATCGTCGGCCGGGCGACGACGTTGGCAGACATTGAAAACACCGTGGTTCGCGCGGGGCGGCCACTCTCGGTAACCGTTCGCCAGGTGGCCGATGTCCGATTTGGAGGCCCGGTGCGACGCGGCACGGGAAGTGTGGGCGGGGAACCAGCGGTCATTCTCTCCGTTCAGAAGCAACCGGGCGCGGACAGCCTGGCACTGACGAGGCGCATCGAGCGGACACTGGCGGAGATCAAGTTGCCGCCCGACGTGACGGTCGATACCGAGATCTTCAAGCAAGCGAATTTCATCGAAGCGGCCATCGGCAACGTGCAGGAAGCAATTCGCGATGGTGCCATTTGGGTCGTCATCGTGCTGTTTCTGTTTCTCTGGAACGTTCGCACGAGTGCCATCACGCTGACTGCGATCCCGCTGTCGATCATCATCACGGCACTCGTTTTTCGGTACTTCAACGTGTCCATTAACACGATGACGCTGGGCGGGCTGGCCGTGGCCATTGGCGAACTGGTGGACGACAGCATCGTTGACATCGAAAACATCTATCGGCGCTTGAAGGAGAACCGGCAGAAGCCCGAACCCGACAGCGCGATTAACGTGATCTTCCAAGCCTCGTCCGAGGTGCGTAACAGCATCGTCTATGCCACCTTGATCGTAGTATTGGTTGTGGTGCCGCTGTTCTCGCTGGCCGGACTCGAAGGCAGGTTGTTCGCGCCCTTGGGGCTGGCCTATGTGGTGACCCTGCTGGCATCGCTTCTGGTTTCGCTGACCGTGACGCCTGTGCTGGCGTCTTACCTGTTGCCCGGCGCGAGCTTTCTGAGCCACGACGATCCGCTGCTGGTGCGCTGGCTCAAGCGGCTCGATGCCAGGGTGCTGCGATTCACACTGCAACACTCGACTGCCGTGCTGGCGGTCGTCGCGCTCCTGGTCATCGCATCGATCGCGTCCCTTTTCGGGATGGGGGGCGAGTTCTTGCCGCCGTTCAACGAAGGCACGCTGACGATCGGTATGGAAACGCCGCCCTCGACCAGTCTGCAAGAGTCTGACCGGATTGGCACGTTGGTCGAACGGACGCTGCTGGAGATTCCCGAAGTGACACACGTTTCACGGCGCACCGGGCGAGCAGAACTCGATGAACACGCGGAGAACGTCAATGTTTCGGAAATCGACGTGGGGCTGCTGGAGTCTGCCCGACTCAAGCCGGGGTTGTTCCACAGCGTGTTGCGAGGCATTCCCGGCCTGCACGGGCTGGGGGTCGAGCACGTGGGACGCGACCGGGAGATCGTGCTGGCCGAGATTCGCGACCGCCTGTCGGAAATGCCCGGCGTGCTGTGCAACATCGGACAACCGATTTCCCACCGGCTCGACCATATCATGTCCGGCATTCGTTCGCAGATTGCTGTCAAGCTGTTCGGCCCGGACCTGGCCGAGTTGCGATCGCAAGCCGTGGAGATCCGCGACCTGATGGCTGCGGTGCCCGGGGTGGTGGACTTGCGCGTCGAACCGCAGGTTGAAATTCCACAGGTCAAAGTCGAGGTTCTACGAAGCGAAGCGATTCGTTATGGGCTTTCGCCAGGAGACGTGGCCCATGCCTTGGAGACGGCCTTCCAGGGATCGACGGTTTCTCAGATCCTGGACGGGCAACGACGCTTTGATCTGGTCGTGTGGTTCGACGAGCAGTCTCGCAATGATTTGAGTGCGATCCGTTCGACCATGATCAGCACGCCGGATGGCAGCCCCGTCGCCCTGGGCACGGTGGCTAAGGTGGAAGCGACGACCGGCCCAAACACGATCAACCGCGAAAATGTCATGCGGCGGATTGTTGTGCAGGCCAACGTGGCCGATCGCGACCTGGCCGGCGTGGTGACCGAGATTCAGAGCTCGGTCGGCAAGCTCGCGCTGCCCGAGGGTTACTTCGTGGAGTATGGCGGGCAGTTTGAAGCGCAGCAGGAAGCCAATCTGCGATTGCTCGTCTTGAGCGCGCTCTCGATCGTTGGCATCTTCCTGCTGCTCTGCAAAGGGCTGGAGTCGTGGCGCGCCGCGCTGCAGGTGATGGTCAATATTCCGTTGGCAGCGATCGGCGCGGTCGTCGCACTGCTGGTCACGAACCTGCCGAGCTGGGAAGCGCTGCAATCGGCGCCCTGGTGGTTGTGGCCGCAAGTCTGGGTGCAAGCCACGACGCTTTCGGTGGCCCATTGGGTCGGCTTCATCACGCTGGTGGGTATCGTCTGCCGCAACGGCATCATGATGATTTCGCATTACCTGCATTTGATGAAGCACGAAGGCGCGCAATTCAACCAGGAGATGATCATTCGCGGCAGCCTGGAGCGGCTGACGCCCGTTCTGATGACCGCGCTCACCGCCATCATTGGGCTCGTGCCCCTGGCAATGGGGGCCGGCCAGACCGGCAAGGAGATTTTGCATCCATTGGCGATCGTGGTGATCGGCGGGCTGATCAGTTCGACACTGCTCGATCAATTGGTGACGCCGGCCCTGTTTTACCGGTTTGGGCACAAAGCGCAGCCCGAGCGACTCAAGTAGGCCCGGTAGGACTCGAACCTACGACCAAGGGATTATGAGTTTTCGCCGTAGTGTTGGGCATCAATCGGCCACCCTTTGAACACCGGAGAATAGCGCTATAATGAAACTGCGTTCGGGCCGCAATCCAACGAGAAATCGGGCCGACTGACAACACATTTAGCAACAGATCACCGGGTCGCGGCTGATCCCCGCATACGGCGACCATCGGCGCGGCGAGCACCATCCCCGCGGCGATGGCCTGCCGGCCCGGCCAAGCAAGGATGGTGCATCATGGCGAAAGCGCGTGCTCGCGATCCCAAGGCCAAGCTCAAGGCCGATCTGCTCGAGACCCTCGAACCCTGGGCTGGGCTGTCTTCATGGCGAGTGGCTTTCAAGCAAGCCAAAAATCGTCGCCAGCATCTCCAACAGGCGACCGACTGGTATGCCGCGGCTCGTGATGGCCGATTCTCGGACGATGTCTGTCGAGCGTATGCGAAGGAGGATGAGCGCTTCGCTGAGAGGTACCGACTGCTAGTCTGCGGCTATGGGCAGGAACTGATGCAAGCCTGGCATATGCTGGCCGAGACTGCGCCGGACTTGGCCGGCCTTTTACCCGTCGTCGACCTATTTGACGAGCACCCACCACGCGCCGCCGCCCTGGCCGCCAAAGTGCGGAAGGTCATCGCAATGGTGAACAGCCTGGAACCGGAAAGCGGCTCGCATCGCATCGGTGCCCCGGTTGTGCGTGACAAGCTGGCCGAATTCGCCGACGTTCGGCTAAAGAAAGTGCCGCGGTGGACTTGGAAAGCCATCCGTGACGATTGGGTGCTGAAGCATCCGAAAGATAGCGACCTGACACCCGAAAAAGTTCGGAGCGCTCACCGCCGCCATTTCCGGTCTAAAAAGTCGGTCCGACTTAAGACCACCCGTTGAAATCTTTGCGATAGCTCACGCGGATTTGCTCCGTCAAATGACGGCGCTTTCTACACCGCGTTATCCCGGTTGGCTGGTCTTAAGTCTTAAGACCATTTGCAACCACCGGGAGGCCTCAATCTACACTCGCGTTCGACGATCAACCGTCAATTGTTTGGCGTTGACCCTTCGGACACTAACGCGAGGAAAAGATGAGCACTTCAATTTCGCGCAAGTCGGACGCGCTAGGTCCGATTGCGAATGACCAAACCTATCCGCTCGAGACGTTCAAGCGTCTGGCCGGGCTGTCCCATTGGGCCATGCGACAAGCGAGGCGCAACGGCCTGGCCGTTCGGACTGTTGGAAACCGTCGCTACATCCGCGGCGCTGATTGGTCGAGCTACCTGGCCAAGATCGACGATGGGGGCTCGAGCGATGGCCGCTGATTGCTGGAACTGTTGCACGGCTCGCCCCGTTGGCGAATTCGAGATCGCCGATTGGGGCTCGCGACTGCTTTGCGAAAGCTGCGTCACGGCGCTTCAAGCCCGCGGGCATCAAGTCGAAGCTGTCGACCCGGAAGACTGCGAGTGAATCACAAACCCACCTGCGCCGAATCGGGCCGGCGCTTCGTGGAATTTTCAAACGCCCGAACATTAGGAGTTAGATGCGATGACAGATTGGAATCTGGAAGCAAAGAAAGCCGCGAACTACATCACCGAGCACTTGTTCGAGGCGCATCGCGGTGCGTTCGCGAAACCGAACGGCATCGTCGTGGTTTTCGGCAACGACGGATACGACGGCGACGACGATCGCGTACGCCGCGAGGTGGAGATTGTGCGGAGCGACCTGGCCGAGCTGGATACGGCACCGCAGGAACTGGGGTTTGCCACGTGCGAAGATGGCTACGCGTGGTGTCTGTTGTTCCTGGCTGCAAGCGATCGCGAT
>JBGSKX010000099.1:0-11208 GCA_041741015.1 Pirellulales bacterium | reverse complement strand
GGCGCCGAAGGCCGCAGCCAGGCCCATCGAAGGTTGCGCCGGTTGCACGGGCGGACCGTACATCTTGGAGCTCAGAAGGCCGCTCGCGGCGAGCGCCTGGTCGCGTACCATCTCGGCCGTGAGACGCACGCGCGGGCCACGGGCGAGCAGCTTGTTATAGGGATCGCGCTGCGCGAGTTCCGGCTTGACCTGGGCACTTTGACGATAAGTGGCCGAGATGACGATCAGCTTGAGGAGCTCTTTGGTATCCCAGCCACTATTGCGATAGGTGATCGCCAGCCAGTCGAGCAGCTCGGGATGCGATGGGAGCTCGCCCTGTGCGCCAAACTCCTCGGCCGTTTCGACAATGCCCAGGCCGAAGAGTTCCTGCCAGAGGCGATTCACGGCGACGCGGGCGACGAGCGGATTCTCGGCGTCGACCAGCCAGCGAGCCAGACCCAGGCGATCGAGCTTCGTCCCGGCCGGCGCGGGATGCAACGCGGAGGGAACTCCGGGTGTGACCGGATCCCCAGGGGAGAGGAACTCGCCGCGGTGATAGATAAAGGATGGACGCGGGGTGCCTTCTCGCATCACAAGCGAGGTCGTGGTTACGCTGGCCAGCTTGGCCTTGGCGGCCTGGAGACGCGCGTCGACCTGCCTCCAATCTTCTGAGAGCCCGCGGTGATGGGCGGCGAGCTTATCTTGTTGCGCGTTGTCGCGCTTGTCGGCGGCGATGGCCAGGATCTCCGCGATCTCTTTGGGAACTGCGTCGGGAGCCGCCTGCGGCGTGGACTTCTCCCACTCGGCCTGCAGCGAGTCACGGAAGCGGGTGGCGTAGTCCCACAACGATTGCACTTCGGCCAGTTCGGCTTTGAACTGTGCGACGTCGGCCTCGCGACCAACCTGCGGCACTTCGACGGTAGGGTCGTCGGTGTTGAAGTCGTCGGTATTGTTGAAGATCGAAAAGAGCTGGTAGTACTCGCGCTGCGAGAAGGGATCGTACTTGTGGTTGTGGCACTGGGCGCAGGCAATCGTGGTGCCCATCCAGACGGCGAACGTGGTGTTCACGCGATCGACCACGGCGGCGTGGCGGAATTCCTCGAGGTTGACGCCCCCCTCGGTGTTGAGTTGCGTGTTGCGGTTGAAGCCGGTGGCCACAAGCTGCAGCGGCGAAGGATCAGGGAGCAGATCGCCGGCGAGCATCTCGACGGTGAATTGATCGTAGGGCAGGTTGTCGTTGAGCGCACCAATCAGCCAATCTCGCCACCGCCAGATCGTGCGGGCGCCATCGGGAGCGTAGCCTTGCGAGTCGGCATAGCGAGCCAGGTCGAGCCACATCGCGGCCCAGCGCTCGCCGTAGGCGCTACTCGCCAGCAAGCGATCGACAAGTAGTTCGTAGGCTTCCGGCCGGGTGTCGTTCACAAAGGCCGCCACTTCCTCGGGCGTCGGCGGCAGACCCGTGAGATCGAGCGAGACGCGGCGAATCAAAGTCGGCCGATCAGCGGCTTCAGAGGGGGCGAGGCCTTCCTGCTCGAGCCGGGCGAGAACAAAGTGATCGATGGGATTGGCGGGCCAGGCGACATTCTTAATGGCAGGGATCGGACTCGGTGCTGGCTTCGAGTAAGCCCAGTGAGCGGCGTAGGGCGCGCCTTCGGCGATCCACTTGCGCAACGTTTCGATCTCGGCAGCGGTTAGCTTCTTGCCCGTCTCTTCCGGCGGCATGGCTATCGAGACATCGGTCGCTGAAATACGCACGAGCAGTTGGCTCTCGTCCGGCTTGCCGGGCACGATCGCTCGCTGGCCGCTTTCGAGCTGCGCGGTCGCGCCGGCCGACTCGTCGAGACGAAGGCCGGCTGTTCGCGTGGCATCGTCGGCTCCGTGGCACTGGAAGCAATTGCGGGCCAGGATCGGCCGAACGTCGCGCTGGTAGTCAACTGCCTCGGCCCGATACGCAACCGTCAACACGACGAAGGTCGCGCCGAGCACACGCAGCAGGATCACGGTTCGCAGGCGGTGCAAGCGAGGAACTCCGGCGGCGCGGTGGGTGGGTTGGCAGGTAGGGCGGGCAAACCTTCAGAATACCCTTGGTGCAGGGGGCGAACAAGCATTGGCAGCGACGAGGTTTGCTCCGTTCGAATCGGAGTCGAGCTGGAGCGCCTTTCGGAAGAGCAGGCGTAGCGACTCGCGATCATTCTGTTTTTTCAGAACGTCGACGACGCCGGATTTCAGGGCCGCTCGCCGACGCCAGGACGGACGTCAACGTGGGCCGTGATGAAAAGACCTGCTGACGGATGCGGTGTTCGACCCATATTCGTCGCAACCAGCATACAAGGCCTGCGCGGTCCGGCTGGATCGCGTGGCGATGGGCGTCGCGGCAAGTTAGTCGGCGACCAGATTGCGCAAAATTCGCGATCTGGGCTGCTATTTGGCGTCCGCTACTGGCGCCGCTGACGCCTTAAGGGTATCAGCTCATGTTTCGCCGGGTGGCATGCCGCCCCGCAGTTGCTGAGGACTGGCAACTGCGGGGCCTTTTTGGGCCCTGCCCCCGTTTTCGGATAAGGCATTGCTTTCGCCCCCCTCCCACGATGGTTCCCGGTTGCCAGCGAAACAGGCGCGGCTGTAATCTCAGGGGATGAGCGAGCCTCCATCGATCGACACGCAACGGCGCACCGGCATGCAGGCCCGACGGCGCGTGCCGTTTCCGCTGGTGTTGGCGTTCTCTGTGCTATGTGCGGCCCTGGTCATCGGGAGCATCTTTGCACTTGCCCTGCGAAGCGCGGGAAAGCTTTAGCGCGCGGGTCGATTGATCTCGACGAAACCGCCAATTCTCGCTACATATCCTGCTTCGACTAATGTGACCGTCATCATCCGGCCAAGGACGGCTTGCGACGTGGAAAAACTGCGGGGGCATCGAAGATTGTCCGTGGTGGTGAGCCTGGGTCTGGCCGTGCTGAGCCTGACGCTGGCGACGCGGATGTTCGTCAATCGCGCCGTTCCTCCGCTGCGGATGAGCGCCGGGCCTGAAGGCACCCGGCGACAGGCTGTGGCGGAAATGCTCACCAAGCATGCCGCGCGCGGAGGTCTGCGTATCACGTTGTCGACGAATGCCGGTTCGGAAGAATCCTTGCGACAGCTCAAGGCCGGCCAGATCGACGTGGCACTTGTCAGCAACGGCGTGGTGATTCCGGACGACGACCAGCTCACTGTGCTGGCCGTCACGCAAGTCGAGGCCGTGCATCTGCTACTGCGCAGCGAGATCGCGGCGGCATCGTCGGTGATCGAAGGAATTCGTGGCAAACGCGTGAATCTGGGACAGTCTGGCAGTAGCGAAGCTCTGCTCTCGCGCGAGATTCTTAAGTTCGCGCGACTTCGTGTCAGCTCGCCGCAACTGGCGGGGGACATCGTTGCGACGGAGTTCGGCAAGCCCGAGCTGCTGCACAAGTGTCGCACGATTCTGGGTGCCAGCGGAGCCGAGAAAGAACGCTTGATCCGTGAACTTCCAGATGCTTTGATCCTGCTGGACTCGCCCCCCTCGGCCGTAGCACGCCAGTTGATCGAGGCCGCGGACTATCGCATCGCCGCGCTGCCGGCGACTCAGGCCTTTCTGCTCGACAACCTGCAGGAGAGTTCCAGCGAACATGCCACGCTGCAGCGCGAGTTTCTGGAACCTTCCAGAATCCCCAAGCATAGCTATTTCGGTCACAGGGCCCTGCCCGAAACCGACTGCGAGACTGTTGGTATTCGTCTGCTGATCGTCGCCCGAAAGGATGCGAACGCCGCGGCCGTGCGGGCCCTGATGTCGACGCTGTTCGAGAGTGAAATGGCGCACCGCCTGGGCCCACGGTCCCCGCGCGACGTCGCCAATCCTTATCCGATTCACGAAGCTGCGATCGCCTATCTGGACCGCGACAAGCCCGTGGCAGTCGACAAGGCGCTCGAATGGCTGAGTAACGGGTTAAGCGTCTTCGGCGCCTTCGCAGCTGGTGTGCTTTCGCTGTATGGGCTATTGCGAACGCGATCCGCGCGACAGCCGTCCGACTACTATGACTCGATTCGCAAAGTTGAAGAGCTGGCCAGGACGCTCGATCAGGAGGCCGTCACGGGCGCCACCGCGAATGAGCTCTTGCGCGAGCTCGACGAACGACTCGTCAAGCTGCGACAAAACCTGATCGAAGATATTTGCGAGGGCCGCATCAAGGGTGAGCAATTGATCGCGAATATTCTTGCCCTGCTTAACGACGTGCGGAGCGGCCTGCAGGGTCGTCAGCAGGAATTGTCTCGACTCGATATGCCGTCGGGACGGTCACCTGGCAGACTGGCGGCATAGAGCGCGAGGGCAGCGGCTTAATCGGTTGCCCCTGGCAGCATCGTTGGTCCGAAGCATCGTCAGTCAGATTCGCCGACAAGGCGGCGCGAACCTGACGCGCGCCTACGGTGTCCCGGGTAGCGCATTCCACCGCGACATTCGCGTGCTGAGGGGACATTCGCGAGCTGAGGGCCGACAGCCATGCAAATCCGACCCTATGTATCCTCCGACCGCGAGGCGGTCGTCGCGCTTTCCTTGCGCGCCTGGGAGCCGGTCTTCTTGTCGATCAAGGAGGCCCTCGATCCGACGCTCTACCAGCACTTCTTTCCCGATTGGCGCGAGTCCCAGCAAGAGTCGGTCGAAGAAGTGCTGGCCGATGCGAACATGCATGTCTGGGTCGCCGAGGAGGACGGCCAGATCGCGGGCTTCACGGCCGTTGCGATCCGATCAGCCGAGACGGGCGAGATCTATATGATCGCCGTCGATCCGAGTTTTCAAGGCCGGCGGTTAGGCAGCCAACTGACCCGGCACTCGACCGATTGGATGCGCGAGCAGGGTGTACCCGTGGCGATGGTTGAAACCGGGGCCGATCCAGGGCATGCGCAAGCGCGGCGAACGTATGAGCGGAACGGCTTCAAGCAGTGGCCTGCCGCGCGGTACTTTAAGCTGCTGACGTGAGTGAGGACTTGCGCCAGCGGCGCACAAGCTTTCGACACGTCGAAACTACCTCGCAACCTGCACGATAAGTCTCCATTGTCGAATGACTTCAGTGCGGAACGGGATAGCAAAGTTGCTGCGTGTGCTTTAGAGGCTGATCTTTGTCGCAAGCAGGCAGCTAAACGTATTGGCGTAGCCAAGAACGGGTCAGCGGCGACTTGGCGCCCGTGGCGTTCAGCGGCACTCCGGAGCCTGACGAACGGTTCGACCAGCGCAGCGCGCGACAATAGCGTGCGAAAAGCGATCTCAAGTGTGCTCAGCCGCCCAGTTGGACCTGCTGTTCACAATGAGCCCAGGTGAAACGTACGGCTCCACAAGGGTCGCCGGCTTTGTGAAAAAATGCACGAATTTCCCGGGCATCCGCGACATTCAGCTGTCTGTGTTCGACGACACACGAGGCTCGCGACTTCAAACAGGCACGCCGATTGCAAATTGCGGCCGTCGAGTATCCACCACACTTGCCACCTTGGATCAAGACGACCGCATGTCGCAACGCAAGCCAGATTCAACAGGCATCAGACCGCGATTGCCCCTGGCAATGGCGCTGGTCGGCTCCCTTGCCTTGACCGTCGGGTGTCAACGCTCTGTCGATCAAGAGTATGTTTCCTCCGCCGCTGTCGGGCAGCTTGAGCCTGAGCTTCAGAAGGTAGTGCACGAACAGCTTCGCAAACGTAGCGGCACGCCGCGCGAGCCGAAGCTGATCGGAGCGACGCCCGAGGAAACCGCGCAGCTTAAGCACGGCGCGGAGGTCTATCGGCGGAACTGCGAGCAGTGTCACGGCGTGACGGGTGACGGCAACGGTCCCGCTGCGCAGTACTTGACGCCGCGTCCGCGCGATTATCGCCGGGGCGTCTTCAAGTTCACCTCGACGCCGTATGGCTCGCGGCCGCGTCGCGAAGACCTGATGCGAACTATCGACCAAGGCGTGACGGGAACGTCGATGCCTTCGTTCCGGCTGCTGCCGAAGAAGGACCGTGAAGCAGTGCTGGACTATGTACTGGCCCTGACCCATCGTGGCGAGCTGGAGGAATTGCTCGTCGCTCAGGCAGAAAGCGAAGGCGAACTGCCCGACGAAATGGTGGAGGAATTGGTCGCCGCGGTCCAGGACCGCTGGACGCTGGCTGCGGAAAGCGAGGTCGACGCCGCATCGAAGATGCCGCCGATCACCGAGGAAACCATCGCCGCGGGAGCGCAGATATTCCAGCAGCGAGAATGCTTCAAGTGTCACGGGCGCGACGGCCGGGGCGGCCTGGCCGGTGGCATCGAGGTGGGTAACGACGCCTGGGGACAGAAGGATCCGGCCGCGGATCTCACCTCGGGAATGCTCCATGGCGGGCAACTGCCGATCGACATCTATCGACGAATCTCGTCCGGAATTAACGGCACGCCGATGCCGTCGTTTGGTGCCTCATTCGCCGACAATCCGGATGCGGTCTGGCATCTGACGCATTATGTGCTCTCGCTCGCGAACCAAAGGCGGCGCGGCGTGCAGTACCCACAGGGCGAGACGGCCGCGGTCGATGCGCACGCACCAGCGACTGAGACGCCGAGCGAGCCCACCACCACGAACGAACCGGCCCAGGCAGATCCAGCTCCAGCGGAGGAAGCGGCGCAATGAACCATGCCGAGATCAAGCGTCGACTGGCCGAGCTGCGTGAAGAGATCGGTCAGCTCGAAACCGAGCTGAGCAGCACGGCGGAAACGCCCGAACCGCAGTGGCAGGCCACGAATTACTACACCGCTTACTATGCGACGACTGGCTTTCTGCTTGGTGGCGTGGCCGCCATGAGCAGCTTGCTGGTGAACGTGGTGGGCGCGCTGATGTTCGGCAAGCAGCCGCTCGAATTGATTCGAGTCTACCTGACCTTTCCGATGGGCGAACAGGCCCTGGACTTTAGCGCGGTCGACAACGGCCTGACGCTGGCCATCGGCTGCTGCTTGTACATCGCCACGGGCATGGTTTACGGAATTCTGTTCCAGATTGTGCTCACTCGCTTCGCCGGCGATGCGTCGTTCGGCACGAAGTTCGTGATCGTGAGCGTGCTGGCGATCGCGGTGTGGCTGGTGAACTTCTACGGCATCCTGTCCTGGCTGCAGCCGCTGCTGTTTGGCGGGAGGTGGATCGTCGAGCAGATTCCCTGGTGGGTCGCGGCCATCACGCACCTGGTATTTGGCTGGACCATGCTGATCGTCTATCCGCTGGGACGCTATACGCCCTATCGATTGGAAACGGAGAAATCATGATCGACGTGCAACCGGCAGAACGCGAGACGCCGCGGCATGCGGACCTGGTCGATGAGCGGATCGTGCTCACCTACTTCCTGATTGCGCTTTTCTATCTGTCACTCTCGATGGTGGCCGGACTGTTGATGGCGCTGCAGCTCATTCGCCACAACCCGCTCGACGGCATCGAGTTGCTTTCTCCGGGTCGCTGGCGGATGGTGCACACCAACGTCATCGCCTACGGATTTTTGGCGAACGCGTTTCTGGGCGCCCTGCACTGGTCGGTGCCGCGACTGATGTTGCGGCCGGTTCTCGACTGGCGATTGAGCTGGTTCATTCTGATCGCTTGGCAGGTGGTCGTATTGGGCACGGGCGTAGGAATTGTCCTGGGCCCCACGCTGCAGGCCAATCTGTCGGCGCTTGAAAGCCTGCCGTTTGCCCTCGGAGCGCAGGGCCTCGAGTGGGGTGAGACTCCAGTCTGGATCGATCCGCTGGCACTCGCAGGGTTGCTTTTGGTGGCCGTGAACTTCATGGCTCCCATCACGAAATCGCGCGGGCCGATGTACGTCACGGCGTGGTACTTCATGGCCGCGTTCGTGTGGACGTTTCTCACATACGCGATGGGCAATTTCCTGCCGCAGTACTCGCTGACCGGAACGAGCGCGGGCGCGGTCGGCGGCTTGTTTATTCACGACTTGGTGGGGCTGTTCGTCACGCCGCTGGGCTGGGGACTGATGTATTACTTCGTCCCGGTGATGCTGAAGAAGCCGATGTGGAGCCACGGTCTGTCGCTGGTCGGGTTCTGGGGCCTGGCGTTCTTTTATCCGCTCAACGGCATCCACCACTTCCTGTACACGCCGATCCCGATGTTCCTCCAGTATGGAGCTATCGTCTCGACGATCGCCGTGGAGATGGTCGTGACGACTGTGATCGTGAACTTCTTCGCCACGATCTGGGGTTCCAGCCGGGCTCTCATCACAAACCTGCCGATCCGCTGGTTCTATACCGGCATGGTGTTCTATGGCATCACGTGCTTCCAGTGTGCGCTACAAACCACGCTCACCTTCCAGGCCCTGATTCACTTTTCAGACTGGGTCGTGGGGCACGCGCACCTGGTGATGTTTGGCGTGTTCAGCATGTGGCTGCTCGGGATCATGACTTACCTGTTCCCCAGAATCTGGCGGACCGAGTGGTGGAGCCGGGAACTGTGTGAGTGGCATTACTGGCTGTCGGCCGTGGGCTTGTTCGCAATGGCGCTCGACCTGACGCTGGCCGGCGTGTTCCAGGGTTACTACTGGGCCTCGCTGCAGCCGTGGGACGTTTCGGTCGAAGGGTCGCAGCCGTTCTGGGTTGTGCGCGTATTCGCCGGACTGGCAATGATGGCCGGGCAAGTTTGCTTCTTCGTGAATCTGTACATGACCTGGCGGCTTTCCCGCGAGGCGGGCGTCTCGCGCGTGGTTCCCGAACCGCAGCCGCAGGCCCATTTGGCAACGCACGGTACCAACTAAGGCAATTGAAGCATGTTCGAAAGTAAATCAGGCGTTCTGCTGGTCGCAGGGTTGGGATTCTTCGCGTTCGCGTTCCTGTCGAACGCGCTCGTGCCGGCGCTCATGTATCGCGATTTGCCGGAACAGACAACGACCCAACTGGTCGAGAAGAACAGCAACCTGATGTATCAGTTTGAAAATCTCAGCCATCGCTATCCCGAGCAGTTCGCCAAGCATGTAGGCGAGCCTACACAGGAGAACTGTGCCGAGATCCTGGAGCTTGGCCGCCGCGTGTACACGGGCGAAGGTTGCTGGCATTGCCACAGCCAGTTTGTGCGGCCGGTCTCACGCGAGGAAGACCGCTGGGGACCCGTTGCCAAGACCGAGGAGTACCAGAACGAACTTCAACGGCCGGTGATGTTCGGCACGCGGCGTGTGGGGCCGGACCTGTCGCGCGAAGGTGGCCGCCGGGCGAACGACTGGCACGCGGTACATTTTTTCCAGCCAACGATGGTCTCGCACGAATCGCCGATGCCGTCGTATCCCTGGCTGTTTGAGGGTTCGCCCGACAAGCCGAACAAGCGTGGAATCGCGCTGATCACGTATGTGCAGTGGTTGGGCTCCTGGCTCGAGAGCTATCCCTATTACGAAGTCTTTGAGCCGACCCCGCTGCCGGGCGACAAGACCGACGAGGAAACGTCCGAGAGCGAAGAGCAGGCGGAAGACGCTGAAGTGGCAACCGCGGAATAAGGACCTATCACGATGACGATTCGTCGAACAAGGCCCGCATCTCAATGGGTGATGCTGGCGATGGCGACGGCGGTTTTGGTGCCGTGCCTGTTGGGGTTTGGCACGAAGTTCCTGGAGTTCATCGCGCTGTACCGCGGGGACGCCGAGGGCGCCTTCGCGATCAGCCCGATCTTGAACTACCTGCTCGCCAGCTTTGGCTTCCTGCTGCTGTTTGGCTGGGCAGCGCTAGGAGGCATGTTTCACGATGTCGAGGCGCCCAAGTACACGATGCTGGAGAACGAAACGCTGCTGGATGAAGACGCGCTGCCGCGGGGGTTCATTCCGCTGAAGGCGCCGGCTTCCTCCGCGGCACGCCCGAGACGTACGGTCACTGGTCGCAAACCACGATTCTAAGAGCGAACGCATGAACATCAGCGAGAATTCACCTGCGACGACCTCGGCCGACGATTACGCACCGGCGGACGTCGAGCACCAGTTTCATCACTACACGGGCAATCGCATTCCGTGGTATGTGCGGCTGCTGTGGATTCTGTTCTGGATCTTCGCGGTCTATTACACGCTGTCGTACCTCTTCCCAGCGCTGCGAGTGGAGCTCACTTCGCCTCCATGAGCCACGCCGAATCGCCAGCGCAGTGCGACTATTGCCACCTGCCGATTGCGGGCGCGGCGCCGAGCAGCAGCGAGCCAATCTATTGCTGCTTCGGTTGTCGGTTGGCGGCCGAGATCACCGGCGGCGCCGGTGCTGAAGGAGAAGCCCGCTGGACGCTTGCGCGGCTGGGGATGGCGATCTTTCTGACGCTGAACGTGATGATGTTCACGATGGCGCTCTGGACGCAAGACTTGTACGACGCCCGGGCGGTGGGCTCGGGGCCCTTGGCCGCGTCGCTGGCCGATCTGTTTCGTTATATCTGCCTGCTTTTGAGTCTGCCGGTACTCTGGCTGCTCGGCTGGCCGCTGGTGGAAAGCGCGCTGGCGAGTGCCAAACGAGGGCTCGCGGCGACCGATCTGCTGATCGCGGTGGGCGTGGTTGCCGCGTACGTCTACTCGGCCGTCTCGGTGTTCACGGGCGCGGGGCACGTGTACTTCGAGGTCGCCTGTACCGTACTGGTCATGGTCACGATCGGTCGCTGGCTCGAAGCGACGGGTAAACTCCGCACGACCGCGGCACTCGAAGCACTCGAGAAGCTGCTGCCCGAACAGGTGCGGCTCGTTCAGTCGAATGGCCAGGTCGCTGAAGTCGCAACTGCCAGCGTGCGGCCGGGCGACCGGCTGCGGGTACTGGCTGGCGAACGGATTGCCACCGACGGCACGATCGATCGCGGTTGCGCCAGCGTCACGCAGCAACTGCTCACTGGCGAAAGCCGCCCGGTTACCAAAGCAGTGGGCGACGAAGTGCTCGGCGGAAGTTTGAATCTGGACGGCGAGCTAGTCGTGCTGGTGACCGCGCCGGCGAACGAAGGTTCGCTCGCCAGGCTAATCGAACTGGTGCGCACGGCCCGACTCAGTAAGGGGCGGTACCAGCGGTTGGCCGACCGGGTCTCCTCGTGGTTCCTGGAGGCGGTGCTGCTGATCGCTTGCCTCACGTTTGCCGCTCACTGGTGGTGGGGAACGACCGACACGGCAATCATGGCGGCGCTGGCAGTGCTCTTGATCTCTTGCCCCTGTGCGCTCGGGCTGGCAACGCCGATGGCGGTCTGGACCGCGCTCGGAACCGCGGCCCAGCGCGGGGTGCTGTTTCGCAGCGGC
>JBGSKX010000098.1:0-14563 GCA_041741015.1 Pirellulales bacterium | reverse complement strand
CGCGCCGCCGGAACCGCAGGAGCCCGACAAGTCGCCTCCCGCTGAAGCGAAGGACAAACCGGCCGAGCCAGCCCAGCCGGCCAGCGGCGCCGCGATAGCCAAGAAGGAGCCCAAGGAGCCCAGCGACGAACTTCTTCTGGCAATGGCTGCTTTGCGGATGCCGGAGAAGTCGGTCGATCAACAGGAAGTTGTCAAGCTACTGGATCGCGCGATTGTGGCGGCCCAGGCGGAAAAAGAGGTCGCACTGGTCAGCAGCTTGCGGTGCCAGGTGGCTCGCCGGGTCGCCTCCAGCGAACCGGAGCGTGCTCGCAAGATGTTGCAAGAAGCGCTCGACGAGCTGTTGCCCCCGGCCAAGCAGCAAGCAAGCCTTGGCACCGCGAAGGAGAAAAACTGATGCCGCTTAATCCATTCTCTCGCGGAATTGCGTTGTCAGCTGGCCGATGCGTGATAACACTGGCATTCGTCGCGGGTGTGTCCGCGCCGGCGCTGGCACAGGTTGTGTTGCGGGCCCGGCCGGCCACGGCAGTTAGCGCCTTCATTGCTCGCGGCGCTGCCAAGCCCGAAGACAACAGTCACGCGGAGCGCTGCCTGGCGGCAATCGATCTGGCGATGCTCGCGGCCGAAAGCGGGATCATGGACGTTTCCGTCGAAGCGATGCGCCGGGCCACGATGAAGGGGCCGCCGGTGGCCAACATGCAACTTGGCGGCCTGCTTGGCGCGAAGCCTGCGCAGCAACAGGGGATCAACTTTAACCTTGGCAGCACGCAGTCCGCTCCGGCAGCCTCGGCCCAGGCCAGGCTTGCCGCGCGACTGCTCGAGCTGCACGAAGTTTGGAAGAAAAAAGCAGCCGATCCGACCGCGGCCTACGAGGCGTTCAAATCGCTAGTCTTTCCGCCAGAACGTCCCAGCGAAGCATTCGCCTACCCGTCTCGCCTGCCAGCGGATCGCCAGCGCACCAATTATCCACGCACTCAGTACGATGCCGAGGCGCCGCAGCCCGAGTCCTGCGCTGCGACTGCGCTTGTCGAGTGGGCACGCGTGGCCGGAAAGGAAAGCGACCTGCTCACCGAAGCCAAGAGCCGCGAGGCGATGCCCGCTGCGATGGCCGTGTCGCTGCTTGTTGAGGTATTACTGGCTCAGCAAGAGTCTCATCCCATCGATGAAGCTCGTGCATTATGCGTGCCGCTCACCGCGCAGTCCAAGTTGCTTGTTTCCGGACCCGAGGCAGCGCTGCTATTTGGCCACGTGTGGAAGTTGCTCGAGCGTCTGCCGGCGGACGCGCCCGAAAGAAAACAAGTACTCGATTCGATTGGCGGGTCTTTGTCCAAGGATCGGAATTGGGCGGCGAACGAGTGGCTGGCGTTCTTGGTGTCACGCAGTCTGCGCGCTGCGATCGACTCCGGCGATCAGGAGCAGTTTCGCAAATACGCGCGCATTTCGAACAGCCAATTCGACAGTCTGCGAGCAGGCAATGCGGACTATGTCGCTTCGCAAGAGGCCGCGATGTATGGCTGGGCCGCTCGTCGGGCGTTCGCCTCAGGGCACTTGCCACTGGCCGCCGATTGTCTGCGCTTGCAGCACAGCTTACCTGTCAGTCAGACCTATCTGCAATCGCAGTCGGAAGCGATTCTCGATCCATTGCAGCCCGTGTTGCAGGCCCTGCTCACGCTGGATCGCGGCGAGCGGTACAACATCCTGAAGAGCCTCGTTTGGAAGATGCCGAACCTGGGGATGACGCGCTGCTCGCGGTTAAACAGCAACGAACAGGTTCCGCAGGTGTTCGGCACCGCCGGGGTCGAAGTTCGCTGGCGAGCCATCTCGGCCGAGAATGCCCGCAGCGCGAGCCTACTGGAGTGGACGATGCGTGACGCGATCGCGCTGGGGAAGCAGAAGGAGATTGAAGACGAAGTCAAGCGACTGGAGGAGGCCGGCAGCGACGATGCACGCATTGCAAGAGCAGTGCACCGACTGGCCCAGAATCAACCGCTCGACATAGCGGCGTTGCTGCAAGACACGAAGGACGAGGGGCGCCAGTTGCTAACCCTACTGGGCGAGGGCAACCAGGTCCTGCCGCTTGACCTGGAAATCGTCGAGCAGGCCCTGGCGCAGCCCGCTCACCGTGAGGCCGGTCTCAAGTTCCTGGATCGCCTGCTGGACTCTGCGTTCGGCCAGAATCAGGAAGTGTATATCTCGCTCGTCAGGGCGATCAAACTCCGCGAGCGAGAAAAGCCCTTCGACGCGACGCATGCCCAACTTGCCCACTGGATCGTCGCAGATGACATTAAGGAAGCCGACTACACGCTCGGCAATGTTGCAAACACGTTGTGGGTGAAGCGGGACGACAAGACCTGGGGGCACCAGGTTGGCACCAACTTCTCCACGCTGATGTTCCGCTATCCGCTCACCGGCGAGTACACGGTCAGCTTCCGCGTGCACGAAGGCAAGTACGTCGTTGGCGCTGCATCCATCGCGGGGCGAATGATCGAGTTTCTCCAGCATCGCAACCGATTGCAGTTTTGGGGCCTGGGGCATCGCAGCATGAGCTCGCTCTCCACTACCGAATTGCAAGCCGGCGCTTACAATGCGATCCGCCTGGAGCGCAAGCCGGGGACGCTCACCGTCCACGTAAACGATAAGTTCAACAAGCAGCTTGAGGTATCCGACGCAGACTTCCCGTTCTTCGGGCTTGCTTCGTACCACTACCGCGAAAGTTCATTCGATTCGTTGGCCATGGCGGGCGACGTGACAATCCCGCGCAGCGTGGAGATGCTCACGCCGGGGCTCCTGGGTTGGAGTGCGCGGTTCAAAGCCGAAACGTTGCCGGGTCTGGCGATCCTGCCTGAGAGCAAGCTACCAGAGGAAGACGAACGGCTCGATTGGCGACTGACCGACGGCGTGCTGGAAAGCGTCAAGCGCGAAGAGCCACCACAGAGCGCTTCCTCCGCGAGCAATCGCAAGTATGAACGCACGCGCAAGGAATCGGTGATACAGTACCTGCGGCCGCTCGCCTCGGGCGAAGAGATTTCGCTCGAGTTCTTCCACGAGCCGGGTAAGTTTTCACTCTTTCCGGCGCTGGGCAGAATTGCGATCCTGCTCGATGGCGAGAACATCGGTCTGCACTGGATCACAGCCGATCCGGCCGGCGTCACCACCGGCGTGGACGACGCCAACCGCGCATTGGATCCGGCCGCCCAGCAACCCGAGTCGGTTTCGCTTAAGGCCAGAGATTGGAACAAGCTCAGCCTGAAACTCGAAGGCGAAGAGGCGGTACTCTCGATCAACGAGCAGGTTGTTTATCGCCGCCGGTGGGAGCCCGAGGCCGGCCGGCTGTTCGGGCTGTTTCACGATCCGTCGCAGTACGAGATACGGGTACGTGGCATCCGGCTGACGGGGCCTTGGCCTGAAAAGCTGCCGACCGACTTGTTTGAGTTAAAGCCGGCGACTGAGGTGAATTCGGCGGCCGCGCGGTAAACCGGCCGTGTGTCAAACAAAACGAGACCAATCGACCCGGAATATTAGTGTCGAGTGCGCTCACACTTTTCCATGCGATCCGTTAAGCTGTAGGTGCACTCACCCCCCGTACCATGTCAGGAGCTGCTGAGATGCTCGAGCAATTGCAAAGCCGGCTGCGACCCGTGCAGATGCGTCAACGTTGGGATCGCGCACTTCGCTGGGGAACGATTGGTCTGCTGACGGGCGCGGGGCTGGGTTCGGCATGGATCCTGGCGGCTTGGCTAGGGGTTGCGGTAGTGCCGGCATTCGCCTGGGTATTGCTTGCAGCCAGTGTCGGTGTCAGTTCCATTGCCGGCGCGATGTGGCCCACGAGTTGGACTTCGTCGGCCCGGTTGGTCGATGGCGTATACGGACTGAAGGACCGCACGCTGACGGCGCTCGACTTTGCTGCTCGTCGCACGGCCGATCCGCTGCACCAATTGCAGATGAACGATGCGCTTGTGCATCTCTCTTCGGTCGAGCCGCAGCGTGTGGTGCCTTGGCGCCGTCCGCGGCTGGTGCCCGTGGCGATCGCCGCGGTGTGCGGCATGGCAGCGCTTGGATTCTTGCCGATTGCGCCCGAGAGTTCGCAGGCCAACATTCCTGCCGGCCCACTGGAGGTGGTCCTCGATCAGGCCGCGGTTCTCGAAGAGACAATGCTCGAAGAACTCAAAGAGCTGGCCAAGGAGACGGATGATCAGGAGCTCAAGGACCTGGCGCAGGAAATGGAAAAGGCCATCGACGAGTTGAAGGATCCGAATGTCGATCAGCGTGACGCGCTGGCCAAGCTTTCGGAGATGCAGGCTTCGGTAGCCGAGGCGGTCAAAGCGCTTGACGTGGCGGAAGTCGATGCCCAACTGCAGCAGCTTGCCACGGCGCTCGAGGTGTCCGCAGCGACCGAAGCCGCCAGCCAGGCCCTCAAGGCAAACGAGCACGACAAGGCTGCCGAGGAACTCGAGAAGATCGACGCCTCGACCATGAGCAAGAAGGAGAAAGACGCGCTGGCTTCGAACCTGGCGAAGCTGGCCAGCGAACTAGGCAAGGGCAAGAAGGGCCAGCTTGGCGAAGCCGTCGAGGAGATGCTCGACGGATTGTCCAGCGAGAACGAATCCAAGGCAAAAGACGGCATGTGCAAAGCTGCCGGCGTCTGCCGCAAGCAGGGCACCAAGAAGAAGGTCAGCGAATGCCTCGCCTGCCAGCTAAATCGACTGGCCGAGTGCAAAGGCTGTTGCCAGGGGCAATGCAACAACCCGGGTTCGAATGTCGCCAAGAGCAAGAATCCTAGCAATAACGCCGGCCGCGGCATTTCCAATCAGCCGTACGGAGAAGAAAAGACCAAGCTCGATGGCAAACGCCGTGAGGAGAACCTGACCGGCACGCCGGCGGATGGTCCCAGCGAACGCGAAACTCTGGCCACGGCCGAAGCCCGCCAGGACGCGGCCCGCAGTTATCGCGAACGTTACGTAGAGTATCGCAAGCAGATGGAAGAGGTGCTCGACAGCGAGCCGTTGCCGCTGGGACATCGCGAAACGGTCCGCAAGTACTTCGAAGCGATCCGACCTAACGCGGCTGAAAGCGAAGAGGTCGATCAGCCCGCTACCGAAGCACCGGCCGAGTCGACCGAGTAAGCTCAGCAACAGCCATCCGTCATCGCCTTCTCGCGCGAGAATTCCGCGACTGCTGCAAGCTAGCATTGTCCAGCTTTCACTCGCGGGTCTGTTCCCGCACGGTGCGCCCACCCGCTTGAGTGGCTTTCTTCGAAGCCGGGCCAGTTGCCTGGTCGATATAACCGATAAGCGACCGCGCGCCTTGCGGGTCGGTTGCGAGTTTACCACTCGAGAGCTGTTGTCATGCGCGTCGTCAGTTGCACGCCTGCCGGTCGCCGTCGTTACTTAGAAGCATTGGTGCCGCACCTTTTGGCTCAGCGGCACGTCATCGATGAGCACCACTGGTGGCTCAACACGCTCGATCCAGTGGACGTGCGGTACGTCGAGGAGATTACGGCCCGCTACCCTGATTTCTTTCGAATCTGCCGCAAGCCGCCCGAGAATCGCTACAACATCGGTCAGAACATCTGGCGGTTCTTCGCTGAGTATGTCGAGCCGAACACGCTTTACATCCGCTTCGACGATGACATCGTATACATGGCTTGCGATGCCGTGGAGAATCTGGTGCGGCATCGTCTGGCGAATCGGCAGGCTCCGATCGTACTGGCGAACATTGTGAACAACGGCGTCTGTGCGCACTTCCTACAGCAGGCGGGGCTGATTCCCACGAGCTGGGGCGAGGTCGAGAATTTCGCGCTCGACGGCAACGGCTGGGCCTGCCCCGAGTTCGCCCGCAAGCTGCACGAGCTGTTCCTCGCCGAGATCGAGGCCGGCCAAACTGACCGCTGGAAGCTGCCATCGCTCCCCTTGAATGGTCTGCGCCGCTTCTCGGTGAACGTGATTTCCTGGTTGGGCGATGATCTTCGCGAGGTGCCGGAAGTGCACAACGCGATCGTCGACGAAGAGCTGTTCCTCACCGTCGATCTGCCTCGCAAGCTGGCCCGGCCGAATGCTGGCTGCGGTGACGCGCTGTTTGCGCATCTCGCATTCTTCACTCAGCGGCCGTACCTGGAATGGACCTGGCCGCAACTGATCACTCATTACCAACGGATCGCTCAGGCCCTGCCACTCGAACATTCCTGGCAAGAGCCAACGATCAAGCTAATTAAGCACACCGCCTGGCGCTACGGCCGACCGGTCCGCAAGCTACGCCAGAGCATCGAGAAGCGACGCATTCACAAGGCAGCGTAACCGATTGCTGATCTAGCAGTCGACAGCAGCCAGGGCCGCGGCCGATCGATCTTTGTGCGGTTGCATCGATTTGGTCACCTTATCGAAGTCGCCGCGCAGCGCCTTGAGTGCATATCGCTCGCGCTCGATTTCAGCCTGGGTGCGAAAACCCAGGCGGCGAAATACGGGCAGAGGAGGGCACCAGCCCTGAAGCGCGTGCTGTAGCAGAAACCCAGCAACAACTGCCGGCAGGGCAAAGAATCTCCGATCGACCGTCGCCCCGAGCAACGTGCCGGCCAATGCCACGGTAGCAGCATTGGCTTCCAGGGTTCGCTCGATATCCCATTCGTGGTTGAGTTCGTTCAGCCGAGACTCGATTGCTGCCGGGTCGGCACAGCAGCCAGCGACACGCTCGCGAGTTTCATTGGCAATCTGCTCGTTGATCTGCGCATTGGTTTGACGGGGCACTCGTTCAACGGTGGAAGGTAGCATCTCGAGTCTCCTTGAAATAAAAAAAGTCGTGTCACTTCGGCCGCCGTTCCAGCCGCTCGCGGGCCTCCGCCAAGTCCGCGATCACTAGCTTCCGCAACTCGCCGCGCCGTGCCCGATCGGGAGCTCGCAGAACCGCCGAGGGGTGCCAAGTGGCCATGATCCAGGCGGCAGAGACCTCCGAAGTTTCCAACAGATCGCCGTGCTGCCTGGTAAGTCGGAACTTGTTTCCGAGCAAACTCTGGGCCGCTGTCGCGCCCAGGCAGACCACGCCGGCCGGTCGGATACTTTCCAGTTCGGCCTCCAGCCAGGGGCGGCAGGCAGTCACCTCGCGCGCCGTCGGTTTGGCGTGAAGTCGCCGCTTGCCTCGCTGCTGCCACTTGAAGTGTTTGACGGCGTTGGTGACGTAAACCTCGTCACGATCGATGCCGGCTTCTGACAGCAGTTCGTCTAGCAGCCTGCCCGCCGGCCCGACAAACGGTTTGCCGGCCAGGTCATCTTGATCGCCAGGCTGCTCACCTACCAGAACCACGCGTGCACTTCGAGAGCCTGCGCCGAATACGGTTTGTGTTGCCCGGCGAAAGAGCGGGCAGCCTTGGCAGTGGGTTGCGGCAGCGCGCAGTCGCCCGAGACTACGACTGGCCGGCACAAATGGTGCGGCAGTGATCGATGCATTCGGCTCGGATTTACCAATGGTGCGTATCATCTGCGAAGAGTTCTGAGTCGTTCTGGAAACGGCCAGATGGCGCCTCGTTCCAGGAGTGCAAGTGCTGCACCGAGGATGAGTGCTGCGGCGAGAGCGATCCGGCTGTTTGTTTACGCTCCAGCGCGTCAATTTACTGACCGATCGGCGGGGTTGGATGAGAGTTGCGGGTTCGACGTGAAAATCGCTGGTGTACCCGGGGGTTCTGCGGAAGTACTCACCGCAGAAGGATTGTGCAATCCGGCGACCAAAGAGCGTGGCACGCCGCTTGCGGATCGTTGATGTTCTCCACCCCGCTGGAGCCGGTTTCACCAACACTCGTTCATTCAGAGGAGTATCAAATTATGCGTTTCCACAACGCCCTGCGAGGGGTCCTGACTTCGGGGCTCATCACTTCGGCCGCGGTCTTCGCTGTCGCGCAACAACAGCCGGTCGATCGCGATGCACCGCAGGCGGACCAGTCTCCGCGCATCGAGCGTCGCGCTGACGACGACGCTCGGCCAACAAGTGACATTCGTCGCAACGCCTCCCACGAGGCACAGCTCACGGATTACTTCGTCGACCAGTTGATGCTGGCCAACGAAAGTGAGATCGAGCTCAGTCAGATCGCCGCCCAAAAGACTGAAAACCAGGAAGTGAAGCAGTTCGCTGAAAAGCTGATCCAGGATCATCAGCAGCTTGACGAGAAACTGAAGCAGCTCGCACCGGAAGCGGCGGCGCGCTTCGCAGAACCTGGCCGACGCGTCGGCGGACGGTTGGTCGATCGACTGGCAGATCGATTGGACGCGGATCGCCCGGCCGATCGCCCCGCCGCGGATCGCCCTACCAACGACCGCCCCGCGCAGATTCGCACGGGCGCGCGTGACACAGGCGCACACGACGTGTTAACGAAGCTCTGCATGATCAACCACGAGGCCTGCGAGAATCATCGCCAGATGTCAAAGCAGATGCTCGAGAAGTATCAAGGTCAGGACTTCAACATGGCATTCCTCGGCATGCAGATCGGCCAGCACGCCTGGCTGCTTTCGGAATTGAAGGCGCTCGACGGCGTCGGCACGCCTGAATTTCAAGAGGTAGTCGTTCAGGCCCGTCAGAACGTGGAGCAGCACTTGCAACAGGCCAAGGAGCTTTCGAAGAAGTTCGAGGACGACCGCCGCGCCCCGCGCGACAGTTAGCCCGACCCCTTCTCTGGCTTCGCATAACTACGTCGCCCCGCCTGGCCGGCACTTGCACTGAAGCGACCGGCCCGGTGGGGCGATCGTGTACAATCGTCCCGCCGTTATCGAACGCCAAAAACTCAAAGGGGAAGCCGCCACGTGCTCACCGAACGCCAGAAGATGCTCGCCGGCGAACTTTACGACCCTCTCGATAAATCCCTCTCGCTCGAGCGAATACGGGCGCGCGACTTGTGCCAGGCGCTGAATGCCACCACGGAAAGTGCGCCCGACCGCCGGAGGGAGATTCTACTTGAACTGTTCGGCCGTGGGGGCGATTCGGTCTGGATGCAGCCACCGTTCTATTGCGATTACGGCACGAACATCTGGCTTGGTCGGCGCGTGTTTTTCAACTTCAATTGCGTCGTCCTCGACGTTTGCCGGGTGACGATCGGCGATTTCACGCTTCTCGGTCCCGCCGTGCAGATCTACACCGCTACCCATCCGCTTGACTATGAGCTCCGCCGAACGCAGGAGTGTGGCCAGCCGGTCGAGATCGGGGCGGATGTGTGGATTGGCGGTGCCGCGGTCATCTGTCCCGGAGTGTCGATTGGCTCGCGATCAGTAATCGGGGCCGGCAGCGTAGTGACCCGCGACATACCGGCGGGCGTATTCGCTGCGGGCAATCCTTGCCGGGTTATCCGTTCGCTGGAGGTACTGGAGTTGGATTCCCGGTCGGAGTGACTCCTGCTTCGACTTCCGTCTATACTCGTGAGTATGGGCGAGACAGCGTTACCGGTAACCGTTCCCGAATCCAGGCCGCGTGCAGCGACGATCGCCCGGTTCGTGGCGTGGACGGCAGTGTTGAGCCTGACCGTGCTGGCAACGGTCGAGGCCCGCCAGTATGACGCGCTGGCCGCGATTTCTGCGATTCCCCCCTGGGGCTGGTGGATCGGCGCATCCGCAATTGTCTTGGTCGCACTGGTTCGCTGTTCGCTTCGAACTCGATTGGCCGTCGTTGCCATCCTGCTGATGATCGGCGCGAACTGGGTAGAACAGTTTGCCAGCATCGCCAGGTACACACTCGACGTGGTCTCCGCGGATCAGTCCCAGCCTTGGCTGCGAGTTGTCAGCCTTAACTGTTCGACCGGATCGAGGCGGGCGGCCGAGGAAGTCGCGTCCTTCAATCCCGACGTCGTACTCCTGCAAGAGTCTCCCAGCGAGGACGTGCTTGCAGAACTCGCGACGAAGTTGTTTGGCGAGCAGGCCAGCGTTCTAGTAACAGGCGACTGCAGTATCCTTGCGCGCGGCACATTGCAGCTTATCAGCCAATCGCGAAACTATCTTCGTGCCCGGCTCGACCGCGCGGATGGTCGCACTGTGCACGTGGTGTGCGTGCGACTGCTACCGCCAGTCGTGCGATACGATCTCTGGACTCCGAGCTGTTGGCGCGAGTATCGGGAGGCCCGCGAGAAACGTCGCGCCGAGGCTCGAGAGATTACTCGCTCGCTGAGCGAAATAGCGACTGGCGAACTCATCGTGCTTGGAGGTGATTGCAACGCGCCGGCCGGCGATGGGGCTCTTCAGGAATGGGCATCCGTGGTTCAGGACGCCTTCAGCTCCGCTGGCAGAGGTTGGGGCGCAACCGTGCTGAACCGGATGCCCGTGCATCGTTTCGACCAGGTGTGGTCCACGGCCACGCTCGCGCCGCAGCGGGTAACCGCCGTGAAGAGCAGCTACTCCGACCACCGGATGGTCGTCGCAGATTTCGTCACTCCCGCCCACAGGCCCGAGCCGACTCGTGAGGGTTAGGTTGCTGCTTGAGCCGCTGGCGTCGGCTGCGTCATCGATAGCACCGGAGCGATGGCTGCCGCGGTGGCAGCGGATTCGGTTGCTTCGCTGGACTCGGCGGCGCTTCTGTCGGCGGCTGCCTTGGCTGCAGCGCAGCTAGTCGGGCTGGGAAGCTCCGTCCAGTTGATGTCCACGCGCGTGTGCAACCGCGACGCAATCTCGGTGTAATCGTCGCGGCCGGCGATCAATCGTTCGGCCACGTGCGGCAGCGAAAGTTCCTGCTGCTCGTAGCACATCAAGAGATCAATCTCCTGGGACGGGATGATCGTCGGCGCGGGTTCGAGCCGTCTGCGGAGTGCCTCCACGAGCGGCTGACTCACCTCGCCGTCCGGCACGAGCGCCAGCATTCGCTGCGAGCCACCGCAATCGAGGGTCGCTGGCCGGGCTAAATCCTGGCAAGCCCTCAATCGCGTCGTCTTGGTCTCGTCGTTCGCGTCCTGTCCGAGCACAGCTTCGGCAAGCGCGATATCTTTGAGTGCAGCAAGAACCTGGGAGCGGGCTTCGGCTTTGAGCGCGGCGAGCAGTCCCGCACGCAGGGCGTCGGCCTTCTGGCAGACGTGCCGCAACCCACCGTGCGGCGTCAGGTACTGCGCTTCAATCCGCTGGTCGATGTTTCGCGCCAATTCGGGAAACTTACTTTGCAGCTGCTCGGCAAGCGAGTCTTCAACTTCATCCAGAATGTTCGCGGCCGGCGGTGCTTCCTCGTCGTCCCAAGGGAAGTCCGCGTCGAAAGCTGCCGCCGACTGTCCCAGCTCGCGCTGTAGATCCTTGATCTGGTCGCCCGCGGCGGTGACGCTCGCGATCAGCGTGCGTACGATCTTGGTCACGCAGCGGAGGGTGAACTCCTGGAGTCTCAGGCGAAGCAACAGTAACAGCATCGCGTCGATATCCGCGGCGTGCTTCTGCTCCGCGCGACGCATGCCGAACATTCCGCGTTTGGCCGGTTGGGTGGCTACGGCCCGCAGTCGTTGTTCCAGCGCGGACACGTTCTGTTGCGTCTCTTTGACGATCTCGGCGGCTTCGGCATCAAGCTGCTTGAGAAAGCCCGCGTAACAGTCTCGGCATGTGGCGGCCCAGCCGACGCGTGCCTGGGGATCGTCGACCTGCCGGAGGATCCAATCCTTGATCGCTTCGCCATAGGGAGTCGCCAGTTGCTTCAGCCCGCGTTCGATCGTGACATGTGCAGGCGGCAGCGGAATCTTGAGCCCGTCAGCGCCGACTACCGGCGGTTCGACCACTTCGCGAATTCCTTGCAGCATCGGCAGCGTGCGCTCGGCTGGCGAGAGCCGCGGATCGAGCTTACTCTGCAATCGGGCGAGGATTGTTTCCGCATCGCTGCCCAGTTCTTTGTCCAACAGTGCGCCGACTCCTGTGCGCAAGGCGGTCAGGTCCAGGGCCAACGATGCGGCATGCTGTTCGCCGCTTGTAAGGCCTTTTGCCGGGGCAAATAGCGCAGGTGGCGCGCCGCGTTGCCGTCGCTGCTGATTGGCCCCGCGCCAGTGATCGAGCACTCCCTGGCAGAGCAGCTCCGCCGCCAACTGTGGCAGCGACGTCTGTAAAGTTCCGATCGAGGCAGTCGCGAATCCGCGCACCGAAACCTCGGCGCTTTGGGCCGAGGTGCTCGCGCGGCATCCATCGAGGATCGCGGCGGCCGGTGTCGCGGCGCTCAGGTACAAGTACGATGCCAGCTTTTCGGTGGCTTCCTCGTAATCGGCGTCGCTCAGTTCCGTGCCCAGCGGAACGAAGTAGACATTCGGCAGATCGCCGCCGGTTTCCGGTGCGGGCAGTCCGCCCGGCCCAGGCTGGTAGCCTGCCTCACGGTAGTGCTGCAGTTCTTTGAGGCACGCGTAGGCATTAGCCGTGGCCAGTTCGGCGGCCGACGTGTTGCGGTCGGTCGAATGCGTGAGCACGGCGCACACGCCGTCGTCGGGGCAGCCCAGGTCCGCCAGGATTCGCCGCATGCCGTAGGCCAGATCGAGTACCATGCCGCCGCCGGTTCCACCGGAAAGCGAAGCCACGACAAACACGCGCGGCCGCGTGGCATCAAACTCGCAGTGTGCGGCCTTGCTCGAAGCGGCAACTGACTCCGGCGAGATCATCGCCGTGAGTGCCGCCCGAACTTTATCCAGGACTTGTGGGGCATGATCGACCAGCGCCAGGCGACCCAGCGGTCGGCGTCCTTCGGTCTGCAGAGAACGCGGGATGTTGTACAGCCAGCGGCGGCTGAGCCAGCCCAGGATATTGCGGCTGTCGGTCGTATAGTCGTGCGCGCCGCGCAGCGGCAGCGATAGCGTTTCGCGATCCGCCAGCGAAGTGGTCCGGTCCCCCTCGGTCATCTGATAGAGGAACCGGGCGTCGGTGTCCAAGAGCAGCATCGGCATCGCGGGGAGACTCGCCGCCGGACCAAAGCGATCGGCCAGCCGGCGGCGCAAGCGGCGCAGCGTCCGGCCTGCCGTACCGCCGATACCCACGAACAGCGTGGGACGCAGCGCAGTCGCAATGTCCGTGAGGTCGAGCGGTCCCAACTCGGCGATCGGCTCGAAGAGCTTCTTATGGGCGAGCGCCGCCGCGCAGCGCGATTCGCTGAGCGGCGTCGATTTACGCTCCTCGCCGCGGACCATCGTCTGCGAGCCAGGTGATTCCACTTCGCGGCCGGTGTTTGGGGCGGTTCTGGAATCGGCCGAACTGATCGGGGTCGTGTCGACGTTTGCTTTGCGCGTCGCAGGATCGGGACGCGGCGCATTGATCGTCTGTCCGTACAGGGCATCGACCATCGAGCGGCAGTTTGGAAACCGCGCGGTCGGCTCTTTCGCAAGAGCTCGAGCGATGGCCGCCTGATCGTTCGCGTTCAGGCCCGTAAATTTGGGAACGGCGTGCAGGTGCTGCGAAGCGAGTTGCGCTGGAGTGCGGCCAGGAAACGGAAGGCTGCCCGTCAGCATCTCTTGATACACGATCGCCAGGCTGTACTGATCGCTCCGCATGCTGGGGCGATCATCGAACACCTCCGGCGCGGCATAGATCGGCGTCAGGCCGCCCATCATCGAGGCGGTGGCGTCGTGCTGCAAATCTTTCACTAACCCGAAGTCGGCGACTTTGACGTGCCCGCCCACGAGCAACAGGTTTTCGGGCTTCACGTCCAGATGCTGGAGCGAGAAGCTTTCATTCATATAGTCGAGTGCGTCGGCAGCATCCCGCAAGTAGCGTAATAGTTCGTCGCGTGGAATGCCTTCACAGCCTTCCTGCCGAACCTGCTCATAACGATCCTTGAGACTCATGTCCGCAAGTTCGGTGACGATCACCAACTGGCCGTCGACGATCTCGAATCGCTCGAGGGAGAGTAGAAACGGATGCCGTACACCTTTGATGCGGTCGAGGGCCTTGAGCTCACGCGTCGCCCGGGCATCGTCGAAGTAGCCATAGACGAACTTGATCGCCTTGCTCAACCCACCGGGCGCTTGCGCACTCCAGACTTCGCCGTAACCCCCCACGCCGATACGTTGTTTCACAACGTATCCGGGAATCGGTTCGCGAATTTGGGTTTTGTTCGACATGACCAGCTACCTGGCAGCCTGACGTTCGCGCGGCGGAGTTCGTAAGGCGTGAATGAGCGAAGCCACGGTCTGCGGCGTTCCAAACAGCTTGCCCTGGGCCAGCGTGCAATCGAGAGACTTGCACACTTCCAGGTCGGTTTCGGTGTCGATGCCCGTGGCGATGACGGCCACGTTCAAGTCCTGGCTGGCCTTGACGATGAGCTGCACTTGACGCTGGCGTTCGGGGCTCGAGTGGATGCTACCGAACAGCGACGGCGCGAGCTTCAAGTAGTCGGGCGCGACGTCCTTGTGCTCGCTGATGCGGGCTTTACCGGAAGCATACCCGTCATAGGCGACCTGGATTTGTACGTCACGCAGGCAGGCGAGCAGGGCCCGGAAATCAGCAGTGCCGCGCACGGCACTGTCGGGAATCTCGACCACGATCTGCCGGCTGCTGCCCACGAAGTTCCGCAGTTGACACAAGTGGCTGATGAGCGCGGGCTCGGCGCTTTCGGCCGCCGTAATCGCCAGGAGCAACCGGCCGCCGTGGGGCAGGCTGGCGGCCTC
>JBGSKX010000097.1:0-32147 GCA_041741015.1 Pirellulales bacterium | reverse complement strand
GGCGAACCGCTCGCCGGTCGCACGCTCCTGGTGCATGCCGAACAGGGCCTGGGCGATACGCTGCAGTTCGCGCGCTACGTGCCGCTCGCGGAACGGCTGGGCGGCCGCGTTCTTTTGGAAGTGCAGCCCGCGCTCGTGCCGCTGCTTCGTCAGTCGGGTTTCGCACGCTGGTTGATTTCCGGCAATTCGCGGCCGCAGTACGACATCCAGTGCCCGCTGATGAGTCTGCCGCGGTTCGTGCCGGACGGATCGGGAAAGCCGTTCTGGAACGGGCCTTACCTCACGGCGGATCCGACGCGCGTGAATCACTGGCAGGAGCGTCTGAAGCAGATCGCTGACTTTCGTGTCGGCATCGCCTGGGCCGGCAGTGCCGACCATCCGCACGATCGATTTCGTTCGCTCGCGCTCGCGCAGCTCGCGCCGTTGGCCGCCGTGCCGGGTGTGAAACTGGTGAGTTTGCAGAAGGGACCGGCCGCCGAGCAGTCGCGCGAACTGTTGCGACAACTGGATGTCATGACGATTGACGAACCTTGGGATGTTGAGGGCGCGTTCGTTGATACGGCCGCGGTCATCGATCAGCTCGATCTGGTTATCACGGTTGATACTTCCATCGCGCACCTGGCGGGTGGACTTGGACGTCCGGCCTGGGTCCTCCTGCAGCACTCGCCGGACTGGCGGTGGCTGCTCGCGGGTGAGACGACGGACTGGTACCCCCGCTTGCGACTCTTTCGCCAGCGGCAACTGGGCGATTGGAGCGGCGTGATCGCAGCTGTCGCCGGAGAAGTGGCCGGCCTGGCAGTTGGCAACGGATAGATGGGCATCGGCAGAAATTGTTTGCGCATCTGCGAATTCCGCTTGGCGCGAGCGGCCAAAAGCTAGCCACCGGGTCGATGTTCGGATAGGCTGCATAGGCTCTCGCTAGCACAAACTCTTGTGCAGTCGCCGGTTGGGCCTCCCTGGAAAGGTTCTCCTGGCGCGTGAAAGCGCCCGCCGGCACTGAGGCCGGCCAACAATCGGAACAGATTCTTGCCGGGTCGAAAGGAAGCTGTTTGGCCATGACGGTGTCGCGACGGTGGACGTGCTCTGCGCGTCTGCTGCAGGTAGTCTTCTGTACCCTGACGTTGGGCGGGTTCGCTGTCTGTGCTGAAGACACGCCTCCGACCGTGCTCGAGCCGGGCAGTGTCACGTTCTGCGAGCACATCGCCCCGATCCTGTGGGAGCACTGCGTCGATTGTCATCGGCCCGGCGAAGTTGGTCCGTTCTCGCTGCTCACCTACGAAGACGCGGCCAAGCGGGCGAAGTTTCTCAGGAACATCACCCACGAGCGGCGAATGCCTCCCTGGAAGCCCGAGCCGGGGGTGATGCCCCTGCACGGCGAACGGCGGCTGTCAAAACAAGAGCTGGCCTTGATCACACGCTGGGTCGAAGACGGCGCGCCTCAGGGGGATCCTGCGAAGTTGCCGCCGGCGCCAAAGTTTGAAGACGGCTGGCGGCTGGGCAAGCCCGACCTGGTGCTCACCATGCGTCAGCCGTTTCAGGTGCCGGCTGACGGTCCGGACATCAATCGCTGCTTCGTGATTCCCATGAACGTGTCCGAGGACCGGATGGTTTCGGCCGTTGAGTTTCGGGCCGGCAATCGCGCAGTCATCCATCACACGATCATGTTTCTGGACGCGAACGGCGCTGCGCGCAAATTAGACGGCGCAGACGGCCAGCCGGGCTATCGGTCGTGGGGCGGGGCGAACGTTCGGCCGACCGGCGGACTGGGTGCCTGGCTACCGGGCACCGTGCCGCGGCATCTGCCCAGCGGGATGGCGAAGTTTGTGAAAGCCGGCAGCGATCTCGTGCTGCAAGTGCACTACCATCCCATCGGCAAAGCGGCGGAAGATCAGTCGAGCGTCGGCATCTACTTCGCCAAGGAGCCGACCAGGCATATCGTGACGGGCATCGCCGTCACACAGCCGATGCTGAAACTGCCAGCCGGTAAGGCTCATTGCGACGTGAAGACGCGCTGCGTACCACTGCCGGTCGACGTGAACGTGCTGGGCATCTCGCCGCACATGCACGACCTGGGTAAGGAGTTTCGTGTCTCGGCCAAGTTGCCAGGCGGAGATTATCTGCCACTGATCTGGATCAAGGATTGGGACTTCAACTGGCAGGGCACCTACCAGTTTGAAAAGCCCGTCAAACTTCCCAAAGGATCGATCATCTGCCTGCACGCGATCTACGACAACTCGGCCGGCAATCCCAAGAATCCGAATAGCCCGCCGCAGGAAGTGACCTGGGGCGAAGAGGCCTCGGACGAGATGTGCCTGTGTGGCGTGCAAGTCTATACCGAAAAGCCCGAGGATCTGGTGAAGATTGCCAGGATGCCAGGATATGAACTGGCCGTGGGTCTGGAGGGGGGCATTCCAGAAGAAGCGGATCCCGGCGCAGGGGGCGTGGATGCTTCGGGCTATCCGAACGACGGGATCCCGATCTTCGCGGACAAAGTGCGGCAGCTCCTGCCGTTCGATCGCGATCGCAACGGCCGGCTTTCGAAGCGCGAGCTTTCGAAGCTTTCTGGCCCGATGCAGACATACGTGATTCGCCGCTATCAGCAGGGTCTGCAGAGCGCGAACCGATAGGGGCTGGCACAATTCGAGTGCCACTGGGCCATGTGTTCCTGGAAATGACGTTTTCCATTTTGGCACGTTTCCCTTGAACCCTCTGGTGCTGCGCACACCGACAACAAGTTGTCGGTGCTACCCTATGGACCCGCGAAAACGGTTAGCGGCGCAAAACGCTACTTCTTCGGCATGGCGTACTTCGCGAAATCTTTCGTCTCGATGACAGAGACAGTGTCGCCGCTCTTCCGCGCTACGAGCCCGGCCGTGCCGGGCGCCGACTCGATCAGCTTGAGCGCGGCCTCCGGCTCGAGCACGCTGGCGGCCGTGTCGAGACTGTCGGCGGTGAGACAGTCTGGCGCGATCACGATCACAGCGGTTTGATTGGTTAGGCCGAGTCCGGTTTTCGGATCGACGATGTGCGAATAGCGCTTGCCATCCAGTACGACGTGCTGGTAGGAGTCGCCGGCCGAGGTGACCGCGGCGCCCGCCAGCAGGATTTCGCGGGCGAGCGAATCGTCGTCGGCAAAGGGCATCACCGAGATGGTCCAGCCCGCCTTGCCGGGCGGCGGACCCGAGGCCAGGATGTCGCCGCTGGCATCGATCAGCGCCCGGGTGATGCCCTGCTCACGGAGGACTTTCATGGCTTCGTCCACTGCGTAGCCCATTGCGATACCGCCCAGGTCGAGCCGCATGTTCGGGGCGGTAAGTCGAACGGTGCGCTGCTTGGGATCGAGCACGAGAAGCTGGTATCCGACCGCGGCGCGGGCCTCGGCAAGTCGCTCTGCGGAGGGCATTTCCTGCTGGCGCCGAGAGCGACGCCACAGACGCACATAGGGTCCGACGGTCACGTCAAAAGCCCCGCCGGTCTGCTCGGCCAGGGACTGGGAGCGCACGAGGACATTCCAGAGGTCGTCGCTGACCCGAATGCCCTCAGCGTTGGGCGAACCAGCGCTCAGCGCGCTGAGCTCGCTGTCGGGGTCGTAGTCGCTGAGCAGGTCGTCAAGCTGCGAAATTCGCGCAAATGCGGCGTCCAGGGCAGCCTTTGCAGCGGTTTTGTCGGCTGCGTACAATAGGATTTTAAATGGTACCCCCATCTCGACTTGAGTAGCTTCGAATCTTTCGAGCTTTGGCTCCGCGGCAACAACCGCGGGATTACTCAAGACGAGCAGCACTCCACACGAAGCAATCACACCCTGCAGCAGCTTGCGCAGTACGACGACTCGTATGCCGCGCAGTCGAGAGGCCTGTTTTTTGGCGTGAACCGTTGTGGTGCGAACAGAGATTGATTCAACCGTGAGATCGGGCATTCAAGGATCCTTTATGTCAAGCGTAGCTTTCTCCTGGTGTGCGTGGCAATCGTGCGGGAGATTCATGACCAGTTTAGCAGTCGTTTTCGCGAGTGTTTCGCTCGTGCGAGCGGCCGAGGAGACGCCGATACCGCTGGACGAGATTAAGGCGCCGGCCGTCGAAGTGAAGGATGCGGTGGCCAAGACGCCCGAGGAAATGAAGCCGTACACCGAGATCGTGACCAACGGCGACGTGTCGTTCGAGATGCTGCCGATCCCGGGTGGCAAGTTCATGATGGGCAGCCCCGAGGACGAGGAAGGCCGCAAGGAGGACGAAGGTCCACAGCACGAAGTCGAGATCAAGCCGTTCTGGATGGGCAAGTGCGAGGTCACGTGGGACGAGTATGAAGTCTGGATGTTCGCGCTCGACGTGCAGCGCCGCGAGCTGAACAAGGTGGACGCCACGGACCGCGAGAAGGCGGCCGATGCTTACGCCCGGCCGACCAAGCCCTACACCGACATGACGTTTGGCATGGGCAAGGAAGGCTTCCCGGCGATCTGCATGACCCAGCACGCCGCGAAGAACTATTGCCGGTGGCTCAGCGCCAAGACGGGCCGATTCTATCGCCTGCCGACCGAGGCCGAATGGGAATATGCCTGCCGAGCCGGGACCAAGACGGCCTACTCCTTTGGAGATGACGTCGAAGAGCTGGACGAGTATGCCTGGCACTACGACAACTCGGAAGACAAATATCACAAGGTGGGGCTGAAGAAGCCGAACCCCTGGGGCCTGCACGACATGCACGGCAATGTGAGCGAGTGGACGCTCGACCAGTACGTGCCGAATTTCTACGAGCAGTTTGCCGGCAAGACGACGCTGAACCCCTGGGTCGTGCCGACGAAGCTTTATCCTATGGCAGTTCGCGGCGGAAGTTGGGATGATGATCCCGAGGCTTTGCGAAGCGCCGCCCGCCGCGGCTCGAGCCGAGACTGGAAGCAGCAGGATCCGCAACTGCCGCAGAGCATCTGGTACTTTACGGACGCGCTGTTCCAGGGTTTTCGCGTTGTGCGTCCGCTGGAAGAGCCCTCGGCCGAAGAGAAGATCAAGCTCTGGGACGCCGGCGTGTTTGAATAAACGGTGCCAGGAACCTTTTTTGCGTTTGAAACAAGAAAACGGTGCCAGGAACCGTTTTGCAACAACTCCCTCCTACAACCAAAGGTAATGGAGACCAGAACTATGAGCGAAGCTTCCCGTCCGAATTCGTCGGACTCCCGGCGCACGTTTCTGAAGGGCTCGACGGCTGCCATCGTCGGCGGCGCTCTGGCCGCGAACCTGTCGATCGCCAAGAGCGCGCATGCGGCCGGCGACGATGAGATCAAGATCGCGCTCATCGGTTGCGGCGGCCGTGGCACCGGCGCTGCGAACCAGGCCCTGCGGACCGAAGGGAAAGTGAAGCTGATCGCCATGGCCGACGTCTTCGAAGACCGGCTGGAAGGTGCCTACCAGCAGCTCGAAAAGCAAGGCGGCATCAAGGAACGCCTCGACGTGCCGAAGGAACGCCGCTTCGTCGGCTTCGACGCTTTTCAGAAGGCGATCGACGCTGGTCCGGACCTCGTGATCCTGGCCACGCCGCCGGGCTTCCGCCCCTCGCAGTTCGAAGCCGCAGTAAAGGCCGGCAAGCACGTGTTCATGGAAAAGCCCGTGGCCACCGACGCGCCGGGCGTGCGCAAAGTGCTGGCCGCGGCCGAAGAAGCCAAGAAGAAGAACCTGGGCGTGGGCGTTGGTCTGCAGCGCCGCCACCAGGCCCAGTACCTCGAGACGATCAAGCGTTTGCAAGACGGCGCGATTGGCGACATTCTGGCCACGCGCGTGTACTGGAACGGCTCGACTCCCTGGGTTCACACCCGCGAGGATCTGGAAGCCAAGGCCGGCCGCAAGCTGAGCGAAATGGAATACCAGATGCGCAACTGGTACTACTTCACCTGGATTTGCGGCGATCACATCGTCGAGCAGCACATCCACAACATGGACGTGAGCAACTGGCTAAAGAACGCCTTCCCGGTAAAGGCCAACGGCATGGGCGGATGCGAAGTCCGCGCGGGCAAGGATTACGGCGAAACCTTCGATCATCACGCGGTCGAGTTTGAGTATGCCGACGGTTCGCGGATGTTCAGCCAGTGCCGTCACATTCCGGGCTGCTGGAACAGCGTGTCGGAGTATGCGATTGGCTCTAATGGCACTGCCGACATCAGCGGCGCGAAGATCGCGCCGAAGGACGGCGAGGCCTGGCGCTATCGTGGTCCCCGGCCCGACCCCTACCAGGTCGAGCACGACGATCTGTTCGCCAGCATCCGCGCCGGCAACCCGATCAACGAAGCCGAAGCGGGCGCGAAGAGCTCGATGACCGCGATCCTGGGCCGGATGTGCACCTACTCGGGCAAAGAGCTCACGTGGGAAGAAGCCCTGGCTTCGAACATCGACCTGGCTCCGGAGACATTCTCGTTCGACACGACGCCCAAGTCGTTGCCGGATGCGAACGGCATGTACCAGTTGGCGGTTCCGGGCCTGACAAAAGTGGTCTGAGCCGGCAACTCGATTGTAGTTTGAAACTTAGCGAGGCCGGTTACTCACAAGCTGAGTAACCGGCCTCGACTGCTTAGGTCAGGAGATGTTGCGATGGGCGGTTTGTGCAGAGAGACTTTCACGTGCGTCGGCTTGGTGCTCGTGCTCGCAGTTGGGCTGACACGCGCCGATGAAACCTGGCATGCGATCCCTCGCGTGCTTCCGCCTGTGGGAATCGAGATCGACGCGGCCGATCGCGATGCTTTGAAAGCAGAACTCGATGCATTGCAGGGGCGATTGAAGATTTTTGGCCGCCCGGGCGCGCGAGATTCAACCAAGGTTGATATCAAAATCTATCTGAAAGCCGTGCGGTACGCACTCGACGAGAACGAATTCTATCGTCCGCAGGATGTTGCTGCGGCGCATGAGCTGTTGCGGATCGCCGGTGAGCGGCTTGATCAGCTGCACGACAATGGCCGATCTGGCAGTTGGTTCGAGAACCGCGGGCTCGTGGTACGCGGCTACCGCTCGGCAGTTGACGGTTCGGTTCAGCCGTATGCGCTTGAGATTCCCGAGGACCTTGACCTGTCGAAGCCGGTGCCGCTGTATGTCTGGCTGCACGGACGCGGCGACAAACTGACGGACCTGGCGTTCATCAGTGAACGCAGTAAGAAACCGGGACAGTTGCAGCCCAAGAATGCGATCGTCCTGCACGCGTTTGGGCGAAGCTGCCTGGGCTGGAAGAGCACGGCCGAGATCGACGTGCTGGAGGCGATCGAATCGGTCTGCAGCCGCTATCCGATCGATCGCGACCGGATCGTGCTGGCCGGGTTCTCGATGGGCGGAGCCGGCGCGTGGCACATCGGGGCCCACTATGCCGATCGGTTTGCCGCGGTGCATGCCGGCGCGGGCTTTGTCGACGTGAAGCGGTATCAAAAGCTGACGCCGGAGAAGATGCCGCCCGAGTACGAACAGCGGATGTGGGACGTGTACGACGTGCCGAAGTACGTGCGAAACCTGTTCAACTTGCCGGTCGTGGCCTACAGCGGCGAACTGGACAAGCAAAAGGACGCCGCCGACTTCATGGGCGAGGCGTTCGCCGTCGAAGGACGCCAGCTCACGCACCTCATCGGGCCGGGCATGGGGCATAAGTATCATCCCGAGGTGCTCAAACAGTTGCTGGCGAAGCTGGACGACGCGGTTCGCGCGGGGAGAAATTCCAAGCCGGAGTCGGTCTCGCTGCAAACGCGCACGCTGCGCTACAACCGCATGCACTGGGTCGAGATTCTGGGGCTCGACCGTCACTGGCAGGACAGCCGCGTGGATGCGAAGCTTACTTCGCCCGACGGGCTTGAGGTGACGACGAAGAATATCCATTCGCTAAGGCTGACGCCGCCCCGAGCGGTTGAGCGCATCGCCATCGACGGTCAGGAGCTCGCCGCGCCGAATGCGGATGCCATCGAACTCATCAAGCAGGACGGAAAGTGGAGCCTCACGACAGGCGAGGCGCTCGCGAAGCTCAAGCGAAAACGCCCCGGCCAGCAGGGGCCGATCGACGACGTACTGCTCGAGCCATTTCTCGTCGTGACGCCGACGGGCAAGTCTTCGCCCGAGGTGGATCGGTGGGTGGCGTTTGAACTGGAACACCTTCGCCGCCGGTGGAGGAACGTTTATCGCGGCACGCTGCGCGAGGTGTTGGACGTGAACTTGACGGGCGACGAAAGGGCCCACAATCACCTGATTTGCTTCGGTGACGCAAAGTCGAATTCTGTTTTGCGCGAAGTGGCAAGTAAGCTGCCGATCCCGCTCGAAAACGAGAAGTGGCAGCTTGGCGATCAAGCCTTTGATGCCGGCACGCACGTGCCGCTTATGATTGCGCCGAATCCGCTTAACCCCGCGAAATACCTCGTAATTAACAGCGGTCCCACGCATCGCGAGACCCACGATCGTACCAACTCGCTGCAGAACGCGAAGCTCGGCGATTGGGCGATCGTCGATGTTCGCACCGCTCCCACGGCTGAGAAGCCGGGCAAGATCCTGGCGGCCGGCGTGTTTGATGAGGATTGGAAAGTGCCTGCACAGGAGTGAAAGCCGAGTTGGTGGCTTGGCTATCCCGGCCCCGGAGTATAATGCGATGTGGACAGGGACAGCAGTTAGGCGCACTGCTCGAGGGGGCACATCACGTGAACGTCCTGGTGGTCGAAGACATCCCCGACGTGGCTCTGACTTTCGCGGCTCTGATCCGCGCTTATGGTCACCGTACGCAAGTCGCGTACGATGGCGGCTCGGCCCTTCGCATGGCTCGCGAGTTCCGCCCCCAGACCGTGTTCATCGATATCCATCTGCCCGACATGCTGGGCTACGACCTGGCCCCGCAACTGCGCGAGCTGCCCGGCATGAGCGAAGCGACGTTTATTTCGGTGAGCGGCAACGCCCTGGACGAAGAGCGTTGGGCAACGGCAATGATCGACCGGCACCTGCAGAAGCCGCTCACAATCGATTCGCTGATGGGCATCCTCGCTCGTGAGCCGCAGCGCGCGGGGCGTTAGACGCCATAAGTTCGTTGGCCGCTGAATTGGGTGGCACGTCCCTGAGCCCTAGCGAAGGGCGTGGTGATTCGCCCGCCCGGCGCAGTCCAAGTGGATGCCTACTATTGGCAACGACCACGCCCTTCGTTCCTCAGGGACGTGCCACCCCTACACTGCAACTCGTTGTGCCGGTTCTGCGGGTTATTCATCGCTGTCTGTTGACCAGTCGACGTAGCTTTTGAGCTACGTTTTCTTACGGGCATTGTCGCCTTTAAGGCCAATCACAGGTGAGCCGCTGGCGCGGCCACCTGTGGCACCCCGAGGCTGTCCATTGGAGGCCTGTACCCAGGAGTCACGATATGGATGTCCGTCTGAATGCCCGCGCTGCCGCGGTGTTTTCGAAAGTCAGCAAACGCTTTCGCGTGGGGCTGGGTACGCGCTCAATCGTGGCCCTCGACGAGGTCAGCCTCTCGATTGCCTGGGGCGAGGTGTTCGGGCTGATCGGCCCCAACCGCGCCGGGAAGACGACACTCGTTAAGTGTTTGCTCTCGATCTGCCATCCGACCAGTGGCCGCATCATGCGGATGGAGTGCTCGATCTCGGATCGCAGCACACTGGCCCGGGTCGGCTATGTGCATGAGAACCCGGCCTTCCCTCGCTACTTAAACGCCCGGCAAGTTGTCGAAGGCTATGGCCGAATGACGGGGCTGCCGCGCCGCGAAGTTCGCGAGCGGGCCGAAGAGCTGCTGCACCGCGTGGGGCTGGCCGATCGGCTCAATGAACGGATCGATAACTTCAGCAAGGGAATGCTGCAAAGGTTGGCCCTGGCGCAGGCCCTGGTCAACGATCCTCGCTTGCTCGTGCTCGATGAGCCGGCCGAAGGGATGGATCTGCCCGCGCGCAGGCTGCTCGACGACGTGATCGAAGAACGCCGCTCGGCGGGGCACACGGTGATTTTGGTTTCGCACGCCTTGGCCGACGTGCGGCGGCTGTGCGACAGGATCGCGGTGCTGCGTGGCGGCCGCGTGGCCTACATGGGAACGGTGGCCGGACTGGCCGGACAAGACATGCAAGAAAACGACGACTCGCCGCTGGAAAGCGCGGTCGAGGCCCTCTATGCAGGAGCGCAGCGATAATCATGGTTACGGACCGACCGATTCGATCGACGTTCGCCTGGCTCGTGGTCGACACATTTCGGCAAGCCCGGGCAAACGGCATCCTGTACGTGCTGCTGGCGATCAGCGTAATTTCGATCGCCGTGTGCCTGACCGTGGGCGTGAGCGGCGCCGAGTCGCTGAACATTGGCGGCGACCCGGATGACTTCCTGCCGCGCATTGATCCGCAGGTAAATGACACGTCCAAGCTCGAGCAGTCGGGCGTGGTCGTGGCCGGAGGCACGCTCACGCTGGGGTTCGGAGCCATTGAAGTGCCCGTGGCGCGGACTCGGAGCGGCGCGGTGCATTTTCTGCAATTGCTACTGGCCGGCGGCGTGGCCGACACGTTGGGGCTGATGCTGGCGCTGATCTGGACGGCGGGCTTTCTGCCGACGTTTCTTGACCCGCGGTCGATCAGCGTGCTGCTGGCGAAGCCGGCGCCGCGATGGGTGCTGCTGGCCGGCAAGTATGTGGGCGTGCTGTTGTTCGTGCTGTGCTATGCCGTGTTGTTCGTGGTGGGAACCTGGCTGGCAATCGGCGCGCGGACCGGCATCTGGACGCCGGCGTATCTCTGGGCGATCCCGCTGTTGCTGCTTCACTTTTCGATCTTCTTTGCGTTCTCGGTGCTGCTGGCCGTAGCCACGCGGAGCACCGTGGTTTGCGTGCTCGGGAGCCTGGTGTTCTGGGTCGTGGCCTGGAGCATGAATTTCGGCCGGCACGCGTTCTTCTCGGCAACGGATCTGGCGGGCGAAACGCTGAAGTCGCCGCTGCTGGCCTGGATCGTCGACGCCGGCTACTGGATTCTGCCGAAGCCGGCCGACCTGGGCGCCCTGTTCTACAACACGCTGGGAGCGGGCGATCACTTCGGCAAGTTGTTCGACGCCGAGGCACTGGCGGCGCATGGCTTCTCGATGACGCTCTCGATTGCGAGTTCCGTGGCGTTCGCCGCAGTCATGCTGATTGCTTCGATGCGGTCGTTCGGGCGGGAAGACTATTGAACGCGGAATTGCATAAGTTCGGTCCGCGCGTCGTGTGACGCACGGAACCCCACCGGCAAAGCCGGGGGCTGTCACGCGGGCCGGCATTTAACCACCGACGGCATGCGCGTATACTGGGCACTTCCATAAACGCCGGAGGTGCACCCACGCATGACCGATCTTTCCGCCGCGAAGTCCCCTGCCCCGGGCGATCCGAACGATCCGCCTCAACTCGTCCGCGGCATCGGGCTGTGGCAGGCCACTTCGCTTAACGTGGCGAACATGGTCGGTGTGGGACCGTTCATCACGATTCCGCTGTTCGTGGCGTCGATGGGCGGACCGCAAGCGCTGGTGGGCTGGGTGGTCGCCGCCGTGCTTGTGCTCTGCGACGGCCTCGTGTGGAGCGAGCTCGGCGCCGCGATGCCGGGCAGCGGCGGCACGTATCACTTCCTGCGCGAGATCTACGGGCGCTATCGCGGCGGGCGTCTGATCGCGTTTTTGTTCATTTGGCAGTTCATGATCAGCGGCACGCTGGAGCTGGCCTCGGGCTATATCGGCGCGGCCGGCTACCTGTCGTATGCCGTCGAGGGTCTCTCGTCCGGTGAGCGAAGTATCGACGTCGCACTATTCGAATGGGAAACCGTCGACGCCGCGGGAAACCCCGCGACCAAACGCATCACGTGGCTGATGGTGATCGCTGCCCTGACGGCCGTTTCGATCAGCGTTGCCCTATGCCGCAACATTCGCTCGCTGGCCGCGCTGGCCGTGATCCTGTGCGCGGGAACGCTCCTGACCACTGCCATCGTGATCGTGGCGGGGATTATGAACTTCGACTCTTCGCTGATCCAGTTTCCCGAGGGCGCCTTCACGCTCGATACCGCGTTTGCCTCCGGCCTGAGCGGGGCGATGCTGATCGCGATTTACGATTACCTGGGCTACTACAACGTCTGCCACATGGGCGACGAGGTGAAGGAGCCCGAGAAAACAATTCCGCGGGCCGTGATGATTTCGGTGGTTGTGGTGGCGGCGATCTACATGACGATGAACATCTCGATCATGGGCGTCGTGCCGCTGGATCGCCTAATGGCCTCGAAGAACATCGCGTCCGACTTCATGGAGATTCTGTACGGACATAATGTGGCGATTGGATTCAGCTTCTTCATCATCTGGGCAGCGCTGGCCTCGGTGTTCGTGATGACGCTGGGGTATTCGCGCATTCTGTACGCGGCGGCGCGGAACGGCGATTTCTTTCGGATCTTTGGCTACCTGAATCCACGCGGTAGTTTTCCGACCGTCGCGCTACTGGCCCTAGGGCTGCTCACCGGCTTCTTCTGCTTCTTCTCACTGGAGACTGTGATCCTTGCGGCCGTCATGGTGAGGATCGTCGTGCAATTTCTGGGGCAGATCTTCGGGCTGCACCTGCTGCGAACCACACGGCCTGACTTTCCGCTGCCGTTCCGGATGTGGCTCTATCCGATACCGGCCCTGGTCGCCGCGACCGGCTGGTTGTTTGTGCTGATTGCCCAGTATCAGTACCTGCCGATCGCGCTGGCGGTGCTCGTGGCGGGCGTCGTGATCTATCCGATGTGGCAATGGGTGGTGAAGGCCGCGGATCGAGCAGCGGCGAAGGTGTAAAGAAACTTCTGCTTCATAACCCGAAGCGTGAGCGAGGCCCACTGACTTTGCTCCTCGCTCACGCTTCGGGTTGTGAGTGCTGGTGAGCTTTTCATGCAGTGGCCGACCAGATGTGACAATCCGGCCGCAAGTTGTTAGACTATGGCCCTGCACCGCGTGCTTCCCTCCCCCGCCACACCGCAGGCAATAACATGTTGCCGACGTTCTGCACCGGGCCGATCCGCCGCCGCGAGTTCCTTCGGATTGGCACGCTCGCCCTCGGCGGAATGACACTCCCCTCGCTCCTCAAGGCGCAGGCCGCTACGAGCGGGAAGCCGCCCGCCAAGACCGTGATTCTGTTCTGGATGTGGGGCGGCCCAAGCCAGCTTGAGACCTGGGACTGCAAGCCTGACGCTCCGAGCGAGTATCGCGGGCCCTTGCGTCCGATTCACACGAACGTCCCGGGCATCGACATCTGCGAAGTGTTTCCGCTGCAGGCCAAGCAGGCCCACCGGTTTTCATTGATCCGCTCGCTGCACCACCGGATGGCGAGTCACAACGATGGTTCGATTGAGCTGCTAACCGGCAAGACGCCGCTTAAGGAAGACCCGACCTCGACGGCCAAGAGCGACCATCCCGACTTCGGCATGATCGCCAGTCACTTGCGCGGCAATGCGCCCGGCGGCCTGCCCGGCTATGTCGGCATTCCGCGCGTGCCGTTCATGGTCCAGCCGACCTATCTGGGGATGACGCATTCGGGCTTCTCGACCGGTAACCCCGCCGTGCCGGGCTTCAAGCCGCCGAACCTCTCGCTGGATGCGGGCATCGATGGCCAGCGATTGGGCGATCGCCGCGGACTGGTTAAGCAGCTCGATCGCTATCGCCGCGGACGCGACCTGATGGGCGCCGTGCAAGCGACTGATGAGTTCCGCGAGCAGGCGTTTGATCTGCTCACCAGCACGGCCGTGGCCGACGCGTTTGCGCTCGACAAAGAAACGCCCGCCACGCGAGAGCGTTACGGCCAGCACCTGTGGGGGCAAAGCTGTTTACTCGCGCGGAGACTTGCCGAAGCGGGCGTGAGCGTGATTACAATCGACGCGCTGGCGCCGATCCCGAGCAATCCAATCTATTTCAGTTGGGACGACCACTCGAATCCCGCGACGGGCTGGCATCTGGAAGGGGCGATGCGTTATCGCGCGCCGTTCATGGACCAAGGGCTGTCTTCGCTGATCGATGACATCTACGACCGCGGACTGGACGAGCAGGTGATGGTCGTCGCGGTGGGCGAATTCGGCCGGACGCCGCGGCTGGCTAGTCCGCAGGGTGTGCTGGGGCGCGATCACTGGCCGGGGGCTCAGAGCGCGCTCATCTCCGGCGGTGGCCTGAAAATGGGACAAGTTGTCGGTGCGACCACGTCGAAGGCCGAGTATCCGGTCGAGCGGCCGCTCACACCGCAGGACTTGCTGGCCACCATGTATCGCCACCTGGAAATCAATCCGCACGCGACAATCAACGACTTCACCGGCCGCCCGCAGTACATTCTGTCGAGCGGTGAAGCGATCCGGGAGTTGGTTTAGTTGCTCGGTCGCAAAGCGAAGAGATTAACCGCAGAGGACGGGGAGGTACGCAGAGGGAAGACAGGGAGAGCAAGAGGCAGAGAAGGTAAGTCGAACCACAGATGGACACAGATTATCACAGACAAGAAATGTGATTCTGAGCGTCCACAAGTCTGATTAGCTGCGAATGTACCTCGGGTTATTCATCCGTCGCTTCCGTCTTCGCTCTTCTCCAATTTCCTCATCTCTTCATCTGTGTTTATCTGTGTTTATCTGTGTTCATCTGTGGTTCTCTGCTCCAATCTTGCCTTCTGCTCCTCCGACTTCCCTCTGCGTACCTCCCCGCCCTCTGCAGCTCATCACTCCCCGTGATCTCAAAACTGAACGCGCCCTTCGATCAGATCGGAAATCTCTTTCGCGTCGATCAAGCGCACGCCGAGTTTGTCAGCCGTTTGCCGCGCCGAGGGGAGGAACTGGGCGTTCGTGATGACGGCGGACTTCTGGCACTTGTAGCCTTGCCGATGTTCGTGCGTTTGGCGGACGACCGACTCCTCGACCGTGCTGGCCTGGATGCCTTTCACCTGGATGGCGATCCGTGTGCCGCCTCGGACGACGACAAAGTCGATGCCCGCCTGGCCTTTCTTGCCGGTCTGCTCGACGGTGTAACCGTGCTCGTCGAAGACCTGTTCCAGGAACTTCGCCAGGGTTTTGGCGTTCATCCCTTGCCACTGGCACGAGCGGAGCCAGGCCAGCCGGCTGCTTACAGCGCTGCGGATCTGCTGTAGTTCGGCTTCGGCCTCGGCGAGCGTCTCGCGATGCAACGCTTCGCCGGCGGCCAGCAACTCGTATTGCGAACGGGCTTCGGCCAGGCGATCTTCGGCCGGTGGGATCCACAGGGCGAACTGCTCGTCCGGTGGAAAGTATGAGAACGGCAGATAAGCTGCCCCGGCGGCAATCATCGCCAGGCAGGCGATCGCGAAGTAGCCGAACGCCGAGAGGCCAAACACGCTGAACAGGACGATCGCCAGGGCCGGGGCGATGGCGATCGTAAGGAAGAATCCGCCGATCCGGCCTGCCGACTGATCGAGCCAAGTCCGGCCGGCCTGGAAACGCTTGAGCCAGGTGACCTGCCGCTCGAGCCAGCGCCGGCTGCGCGCCCGCCGGGCCAACTCGACCTGCAGGCCCACGTTCTCGGCCGTGAGCGTGTCGAATCGCTGCTGGACCCGCTTGAGATCGGCCTCGTTGAACTCCTGCCCTGGTGGTGCGGCCTCGACAGGAGAATTCGCTCCATTGAGCAGGGCAGCGACGGGCACCGCTGCCGCCGCAACCTCGGGAATGATGAAGTTCTCCAGGCAACATGGGCAGCGCGTGAGCTGGCCGCCGCAACCGTCCGGCAGCAAGAGCGGCGTCTGGCAGTGGGGGCAGGCGACTTTCAGCGTCATGCGGGGACTCGCGCTGGCGTGGGGGCTCGTCTCGATTGTTCCGCGATTTGCATTTTCAACTCCGCGTGCTCGCCGGTAAAGTGGAGCGAGATGAATCGGACCAAACCAGGCGGTACTATTATGGCGTGGCTGATCCTCGCAATCGCGGGTCTGTTTGAAGTTGGCTGGGCGGTGGGCCTCAAATATAGCGATGGCCTGACGCGGCTCTGGCCGTCGCTGGTAACCGGCGTGGCCCTGGTGCTTTCGATGGTTCTGCTGGCGATGGCGATGCGGACTCTTCCCCTGGGTACGGCCTACACAGTGTGGACGGGAATCGGCGCGATCGGCACCGTGGTGCTGGGCATTGTGCTGTTCGGCGAGCCGGCGACGGCGATGCGGCTCGTTTGCATCACGCTGATTCTCACCGGCATTGTCGGACTCAAGCTGACGAGTGATCCGCTGCTGCCCGCGCTTCCTCCGGCGGATGTGAAACTGGGCAGGCACAAGTGAACAGGCGGCTCATGAAACGAGATCAGCAGCCACGGCCACGGAAGCCGGCCAGTGGGCAGACCGGCGAACCAGCCGAGCCCACGCGTAAAGACATCTGGCGCCAGGTGGGCATCGTGTTTCTGGTTGCGCTGGTAGTGCGCGGGCTGCATTTCTGGACAATGCGCGACTCGGTGTTTTTCGACGTGCTGGTGTGCGATGGCCGGCAATACGACATCTGGGCCCGACAGATTGCGGACGGCAACTGGCTGGGCAGCGAGATTTTCTACCAGACGCCGTTCTATCCGTACCTGCTGGGGGTGATTTATACGATCGCCGGACACAGTGTGTGGGCGGTGCGCATCGTACAGGCTCTGTTTGGCGCCACGAGCTGCGCGCTGCTCGCGCGTGGCGGGTCGGTGTGGTTCTCGCCGCGCGTGGGCTGGATCAGCGGGCTGCTGCTGGCGGTGTATCCGCCGGCGCTGTTTTTTGACGGGATCATTCAGAAGGCCTCGCTCGACCTGATCCTGATGACGGCGCTCTTGTGGGCCACCGGCGCCGCGCAGCGCCAGACTCGGCCGATCTTGCTGGTGGCCATTGGACTTCTGCTCGGTTGCATGGCCCTCAATCGCGAGAACGCGGTGATCTTGATTCCGGCCATCGCCCTCTGGGCGGCTTTGCTGCAAAAAAAGGGGACGGGAGTCTTTTCCTGGTCGCCCGCGGACGCAGGACGTGTCGCCGCGGTCCTCGGCGGGATCGCGCTGGTCCTGATTCCCGTGGGCCTGCGGAATTATTACGTCGGCGGGCAGTTTCTGCTGACAACCTCGCAGATGGGGCCGAACTTCTACATCGGCAATCACGCCGGCGCGAGCGGGCTGTACGAACCGCTGCGGCCGGATCGAGGCGACCCGCTGTTCGAGCGCGCGGATGCCAAGCTGCTGGCCGAGCAAGACCTGGGCCGGGCGTTGTCGCCCGGTGAGATCTCCGACTACTGGATGAGCCGTTCGTGGCAGGACATCACCGCCGATCCGGCCGCCTGGCTGAAACTGCTCGCCAGGAAGTGGCTGCTCACCTGGCATCGGATCGAACTGGTTGATGCCGAGGGAATTCGCGTGCACGCGCGCGAGTCGTGGCCACTGGCCGTACTAGGGTGGTGGCACTTTGGAGTACTCTGCCCGCTGGCGGCGGCCGGGGTGTGGCTCACCAGGCGCGACTGGCGGAGGCTGTGGCTGCTCTACGCCATGCTGGGGCTGTTCGCACTTGCCGTGGCGATGTTCTTTGTCTTCGCCCGCTATCGCTACCCGCTCGTTCCGGTATGCATGTTGTTTGCCGGGGCGGAGGTCGGCGAAGTGTGGGAACTGTTCAAGGGGCGGCATGCCGCGGCCGGTGAGTTTCTGGGCGCGGCGGTCGCCGCCGTCCTCGTGGCGATTGCCTGTAACTGGCCGCTGGCGCGATTGGAGAATGACGAAGTCACTTACATCACGGCCGCAAACAGCCTGATGGACGAAGACCGGGCCGAGGAGGCGCTCGACGTATTGCGGGTGGCGCAACGGATCAAGCCGAGTTCGGTCGTGGTGCTGCACAACCTGGGCGCCGCCGCGACGAAAGCCAAGAAGTTTGCAGACGCGGACCGCTACTTGCAGCAGGCGATCAAGCTCGATCCGAAGCACGCGCTGTCCTATCAGGCGCTGGGCGACGTTCGGCAGCAGCGCGGCGATGTGGCCGGCGCGGAGCGCGAGTGGCGAAAGACCATCGAACTCGATCCATTCTTGGCACTGCCGCATCGGGCGCTGGGAAGCCTGGCGCTGGCCCGCGGCGAGAATGAGCAGGCAATCGAACATTTGCGTCGAGCCTTGGAGCTGGAGTCGCGATACTTTTCTGCCCGTGTGGAATTGGCGCTTGCCCTTCTGGCCGGAGGCGATGTGGCTGGTGCGCGTGCGGAACTGGCACTGACCCAGGGGGTTTATCCGCGGCCTCGCGAAGCGAACAATCTGGCCTGGGTGCTCGCCACCGCGCCGGACGACAGCCTCCGCAATGCCGACGAGTCGCTGCGGTTGGCGAAGTTCGCCTGCGAGGCAACCGAGTTCCGCGAGCCGGATCTGCTCGATACGCTGGCGGCGGCCCAAGCAAATGCGGGCAACTATGCCGAGGCCGTACGGCGCGTGGACGAGGCCCTGCGGCTGGCAAAGGAGAAGAAACAAGTCGGACTGGAACGCGAACTGGCCGCTCGGCGAGAGCTGTATGCGGCTGGAAAGCCGTATCGCGATCAATCGCTGATGCCGGCGAATGCTCCGCCCGTGAAATGATCCGCCGAGCTTACGGCCGCAAGGATGCGGAGGTCGGGTTTTTCCACACGCGGCAGAGCGGAGCGCCGGTGCGCTGGTAGCCCTCGGGGCCGATGGTTCCCTCGACTCCATACCAAGGGTCCCCGTTTTTGCTTCGCCATGCCAGGAGCAACGCGGTGCCGGAGGGCGGTTTCTCCAGGTCGGCGGGAAGCGCGTAGAACTTGGGCCGGATCGCCGAGCCGCTCGGAACAGCGATGAGCTCGCGGCGGTTTCTCTCGCTGGGGCCGATGGCGATCAGTCCCTCGCGGGGTCGATCGGCGGCAAAGAAGGAGATCGCGCCGTCGCGCTCCTGCATGCTGAGCGAATGCTGCGGCATAAGTTTCTCATAGACCGGCAGCGGCAGCACCAGCCTCGGATCATCGAGACTCAGCGAGTACATAATCTGATTGTAGTCATATAGCGGTGTCGCCTTTTCAATACCGGTCATGAACGTCGTGTAGGTGCCCTCGAAGAAGATCCGGCGGCCGTCGTCGGCGTCAAACATCGGGTGTTGCCGCGGATTGTAGAAGCTGTACTTCTTGTGAGTCACGATCTTGCGGGCATATACCCAGGGGCCGACGGGCGTATCGGCTTCGGCATACCACAACTCGCCCAGGAACGACGTGCCGCCACTTTCGCCGGTGATCATCACGAAGCGGTTGCGATACGGGTTGAACGTCACGCTGCCGGAATGAGCGTTGACGAGCTTGCCGGACTCGACGTCACGCAGCGCGAACAGGCCTTCGCCGGCCTTCAGCTTTCCACTGCGCGTCCAGGCGACCTGGTCCTTGAGCGTGGGAGCGGGGGCGTTGCGTTTCCAACCATAGACGACCTGTCCGGATTTGTCGCGTTCAATGACCGGATTCGCCAGCGTGCTGCCGGGGGCGAGGCAGCTGTACGACTCGAACTGCGAGAGATCGGCCAGCGCGGTAGCCAAGGCACGCACGCGCACCAGCGGGTAGGGGTTGCCGAAGTAGAGATACTCCTGGCCATCCACTTTCTGCTCGAGCACGTGCCCGTGCGGCATGGCCGGTGCGTTCAGCTCGTACGTGACGACCTTTTCGAACTGCTGCTTCTCGGCATCAAACTCGACGAGTCCCCGCTCGTAGACTTCCAGAAACTTGCGAACCTTCATGTATTTGGCGAACAGCCGCTCGCTGCCATCCGGCTCACGTACTTTGCAGACGCCGTCAATCCAGGTGGGCCCATCGCCCGGCATCTGGCAGGTAGGTTTGGCGAAGCCTTCGTCGTTCGTGAAGTAGTCGAAATTTACGCCGCGAGCTGGATCGAGCCCCCCCTGCCCCGGCACTTTCGAGATCGCTCCGGGAACGTGAAAGTTCCCCAGCGGATAAGCCGGCCGGTTGGTATCGCCCCAGAACCAGTAAATGCGGTCCCGATAGATGATCGAGTTGACGCTGTCGCTGCCGGTCACCTGGGCGTTCAGCAGTGGATGCTCGAGCGGCACTTCGCGCCCAAGCAGCACGCTATCGCGATAGATGCCGGCGCCGGTGACGCGATAGAGCCGCTCGGCGATGTTCGTACGCTGGATGCGGAGCTCGGCCGATTGTCCCGGCGTGGTGATGAGCGCCTTGCCGCGAAAGCCGAAGCCATCGGCCGCGTACTCGTAGCCGTCGCTCTCGACGTGGAGGTAGACCTTCTGGTTCATCAGGCCTGGCTCGTGAAACGCAACCAGGCCGCCGGAGTCGGTGTAGTACCGCGACTGATCGACGGTGCGCAGTTCGACGAGCGGCACGCCTCGGCCAGTGGCGTCGTCAACGACCGAGATGGCAAAATAGGCGCCCGGGTCGTTAGGGGGCGCGTGCAGCATGAGCGCGAGTGCAAGTGATAGCGAACTCCACATGGTACCCTCGGCCCACAGGATCCGACGTCTCGCAATCGGAGACGCGTCGTGTCAACGGCTAGGATACCATGTGTAGGATCGCGTTTCTCCACGTCACACTTCAACCGGCACGAGCGAGCACGACCTTGCAAAACCAAGCCCGCGTTTCAGCGTGGGAAACACCCGATGCATGGCCACGGCCAAGGCGATTTCGACCAGACCGTTGTCGCCGTAGTGCTGGCGTACCCGCTCGCGATAGTCGTCCAGCTCGGGTGAGTTGAGCGTCGCCGCCTCGGCAAAGTGGTAGACGTCCGCCAGCTTTTCGGGCAAAGACTCGGGAGCGCGCCGGACGACGGCCTCGAGAATTTCGCGCGAAACGCCCGCTTTGCGCGCGAGATTCACGCCAATCTGCACGCACGAGCCGCAATCGTCGGCCATGGATCCGACCAATGACGCAACGTGAAAGGCCGCATTCGGGCCGCGATGTGCGTTGAGCAGCTTCGTGAACTTCGCTATCCGCATGGTTGCGGGAAGTGAAGCCCTGGCGATCCAGCGGGCATAATCGAGCGGGACGCCGAGATCGCGCTCGGCCTTGGTGATCTGCCTGTCGATAAGCCAGTTAAGCATCGCTCCACACTCCTTTCACACCGTGGGCTGCCGCGACGGCAGCCAGCTTGTGAGGATTGAGAATTGAGAACAGGCGGCGAATCTGCTCGCCGTCGACTTCGAACGAGACCAGGGCATGCAATCGGCCGTCGGCAAGCTGCATCATCGCCGGCAAGCCGTTGACCTCGCACGGTCGCAGCTCGACGTTGAGTCCCATCCGCTCCGCTTTACCGCGCAGGCCCAGTAAGAACCGCGTCACGCGGTCGAGACCTTCGATCGGAGCACGGGCTGCCGCGGTGAGACCACCGCCGTCGCTGAAGGCCATGACATCGCCGGCCAACACGGCTTGCAGCTGGTGGAGGTCGCCCGTCTCCACGGCCTGCATGAATCGCTGGACGAGTTGGCGATGCTTCTCGGGCGACGCGGGAAAGCGGGGGCGGTTCTCGGCCACGCGCTCTCGGGCGCGGTGCGCCAATTGACGGCACGCCTCGGGCGTCTTCTCGACGAACGCGGACACCTCGTCATACGGATACTGAAACACGTCATGCAGCAGGAACACCGCCCGCTCAACCGGCGTGAGCGATTCCAGCATCACGAGAAACGCCAGCGACACCGACTCGGAAAGTTCCGCATGTTGCGCCGGGTCGTTCTCACGCTCGGCTAGTGGTTCGGGCAGCCAGGGGCCGACATACTCCTCTCGCCGGCGACGGGCAGACTTCCATTCGTCCAGGCAGCGCCTGACGACGGCTTGCGTCAGGTAGGGACGCGGCGAGGTCACCTCGTCGATGCGCTGGGTGCGCAGCTTGACGAACACGTCCTGCAGCGCGTCCTCGGCGTCGCTCACTGTACCCATCAGGCGGTAGGCGATTTGAAACAGCCGCGGACGCTGTTCGAGAAACGCTTGCTCGAGAGCCTGTTCAGGCATGGGCCGGGGCTCCCACTTTCGAGAGTCCTCGTGCCAACAGCGCGGCGGCGAGGGCCACGAGCGGCTCGATGACGAGCAGTGCTTGGGCCGTCATCTTGAACATCGGGGCATCTGCGCCTTGTTGAGTGGAGACATGGTCCGGATTCATTGGCCCGAAGTGAAAGTACATGCCGAACAGCCAGCTTGCGATGAGCAGCGCGGTGAGACTCCAGGCCACCGCGGCGTTGGGTCGAATCCAAAGCCAGACAAGAGCCACCGTGGGACCGATCACGATCACGAGCCAGACGTACGCCGTTTGCCAGGCGGCCAGTGGCACCGCCAGGGTGTCGTGCGCGTGGCCGTGAGCCATGTTGACGGTCATCCGAATGACGTACAATCCAGTGACGATAGCAAGCCAGAGGATCGGGCGCGGCGCAGACATGGCAAGTCTCCAACAATTGCGAAAACGGTTCCTGGCACCGTTTGTTTCTGTTCGTTCGTCAATGTAGACGAGAGACGCCGTTTTCGTGTGACACACGAAAACGGTTCCTGGAACCGTTTTTCGCGCGGTGGACCGAAGTGGTTAATGGTTATGGAGTTAGTGGAAGCCGAATTCGAAGTGCCGGGATGGCTGATTGCCAAGGGCCAGTTCGTGTTGGACGTCGGCGGAGAGGGACGACACCCGGCGGCATGGAACCTAAACCAGCGGCAAGTGCGGCCGGGAGGCGGCCGCGCCGCTGGGCCAATCCCGCGATTGATCCTGGCCCGAGCCGATGCGATGCCCCTGGCCGATGATTCTGTCGATCTGGCGATTGTGGAACGCACGCCACTGCGCGCGAGTGCGCTTCGCGAGTTACTCCGGGTGACCAAGCCCGCAGGAGTGATTCTATTACGGCACGCCATCACGCCGGCCGGCGACCCACATCGAGTGGCGCTTAAGCGTCTAGGCGGAACGGTCAAGCGACGGCAGTTCGCGCATCGCGGCTACCAGATCCAGGAAACGATCATCCAGGTTGGAGTTTGAGTGGCGAATGTGTCATCCGCCGTGGCCGTCGCGCCTGACACCGTTTCGCAGAACATGCGTGAGCTCATTCAGATCGATCGGCTTGACCAGGTGCGCATCGAAGCCGGCGTCGATGGCTCGCTGGCGATCTTCATTCTGGCCGAAGCCCGTAACGGCGATCAGTCTCACTCCGTTGAGCCCCAATTCGTTACGCGCCTTTCGGGCGACCTCGTAGCCGTCGATATCCGGCAGACCAATGTCGACCAGCGCCACATCGGGCGATACTTCGCGCAAGGTGGCGATTGCCTCCTGTCCATTGGCCGCAACGGCCACTCGGCAGCCGATAATCTCCAGCAGTTTGCGCGTGATTTCGCGGATGTCGGCCATGTCTTCGACCAGCAGCACGTTCAGGTCGAGCTGGCCGTCGGCGGAACCGTCGGTCACCGGCTGAGAGCACGGCGGCGCATCTGCGAGTGGCAAGCGAACGACGAACTCGCTGCCAAGGTCCTGGCCATCACTTTGAACCGAGACCGTGCCACCGTGCAATCGAACCAGCGACCGGACGAGGGTGAGTCCGACGCCCATCCCGCCGTCGACGCGCGTCCCCGGCCGCTCCTCAAGCTGCACGAACAGTTCAAAGAATTTCTCCTGCATCTCATGCGGAATGCCCAGGCCATTGTCGGTGACCGAGATCACTGCGTGACCGTCGTCGGCCGAGATACTGAGCCAGATACGGCCGCCTCGGGGCGTATACTTGGCTGCATTCGCTAACAGGTTCGTTTGGATCTGTTGCAGCCGCGCCGGATCGCCGTGGACATAGAGCGCCTTCTCGGGCAGATCGATCTGGAGTTCAATCTTCCGGCCGTCGATGAACGGCCTGACGGATTCCACCGCGTCACGCGCCGTTTCGCAGAGGTCGAGCACACGGCGGCGGATCTCGATCTGGTTGCGTGTCAGCCGGGAGACGTCGAGCAAGTCGTCCAGCAAGCGGGCCATGTGGCGCGACTGCCGCTGAATTGCTCCGGCCGCCTGGCGGTGGAACTCGGGGTTCACATCTTCGTGACTCAAGAGAGACGAAGCATTGACCAACGCGGCCAAGGGATTGCGCAGTTCGTGCGAGAGCATGGCCAGAAACTGATCGCGCCGCTCGAGCGCGTCTCGGGCCTGCTGCTCGGCGGCTTTGCGACGATTCACGTTCTCGCGCAGCTCCTGATTCGCCCGGGCGAGCTCCTCGGCCGAGCGACGGACTGCTCGTTCCGCACGCTTGCGCTGTGTAATGTCGCGAGCAATCGAAGAGATGCCAATCAGGTCGTTTTCAGCTTTCCAGATGGGCGAAAACGTCATCAGCACGTCGAGCTCGTGGCCGTCCCGATGACGGCGAGCGATTTCCAGGTGCTGATCGGCCGCCTGACCGGCGCGAATTCGGTCGATCATGTCAAGCGGCCAGTCCTGGGCATGTTTGTCGGCAGGTGCTTCGGGGCGCAGCAGCGAGATGTGCTGCCCCACAACTTCCGCGGCCTCATAGCCGTACAGCCGCTGGGCACCGGCGTTCCAGGTCATGATCTTGCCGGTCAGGTCGGTGCTGATGATCGCGTCGTCCGACGATTCGACGATCGCCGAGAGACGCGCGAGATGGGCTTCGGTTCGTTTGAGCGGGGAAACGTCGATCAGCGTCAGCACGACCCCCTCGAGCGTCGCGTGCGAGCAATACGGCAGCATGCGGAGGAAGAACCAGTTTCCCGCTCGGTCTTGAACTTCCTTTTCGACGGGTGTGTCCGTTTCCAGCACCTGCACCAGGTCGTCGACCAGGTTCGTATAGCGGATCGAGTGTGAAAAACTGTCGATCCGGCGTCCGATGTCCTGCGGCAACAGGTCGAAGGCCCTGCCGATTTGCGGCGTGAACTTGCGGATGCAGAGCTGACGGTCGAGAAAGATGGTGCCGATGTCCGTGCTGCGGAGCAGGTTGTCCATGTCGTCGGTCAGTTCGGTCAGCTCGCCGATCTTCTTTTGGTACTCGGCATTGACCGTGTACAGCTCTTCGTTGACGGAGTGCAGCTCCTCGTTGGTGCTTTGCAGTTCTTCGTTGCTGGCCACCAGTTCTTCATTCGAAGCCTGCAACTCTTCATTGGCGGTTTCGAGCTCCTCGATCGTAGCCTGCAGGTTCTCGCGCGTGTAGCGGAGTTCAGACTCCAGCGAATCGACGTGCTCCCGCGAGGCTTCGCCGGCATGCATTTCGCGCGGCTGGTGTGGGCGGGCGTCGTCGTCCGACAGGCTCTCGAGCGAGACGAACAGGTGCGTCAGATTCGCGTGCCGATTCAGAATCGGCCGGACGGCGAGTTTCAGCACCTCTTCGCCGAGATTCGTGCGCACGCGAACGCCAGTATAGGAGACGGGCGTCTGCTCCTTGGCCGCGCGCTGCAGTGCGCCGGCCAACGCGAGTTTCAGCTCATGGTCTAGTAAATCGAGGATGTCGGTCGTGGGGCGACCGTCCGGCTGGCGGAGAAAACGTCCTGCCCCGCCAAATGCGTGCACCAGTTGCCGGCGATGATCGAGGAGCAAGCCTGGCGGCATGCATTCCTCGAGCAGGCGGTCATATGCGGCCAAGAGAGGCGCTTCGACCGACAGTGGTTGCTGTGGGGTGATGCGCACATCCGAAGGTAACGACATCGGCATTCGCAAGTGCCCCGGCAGCCGGACGTCGCGGCGCTTGCGATATATCTTCCAGTGTTCGTCGATCGTTTGCAGTTCGCTGGCCAGATCCCCCGTCGTCTCGCTGGGGCCAAGGAACAGGATTCCGCCCGTGCGCAGGGCGAAATGGAACAACGAGAGAACCCGCTTCTGTGCGGCCGGCTGAAAATAGATCAGCAGGTTGCGACAGGAGATCAGGTCGAGCTTCGTGAACGGCGCATCGCGGATTACGTTGTGCCGGGCGAAGACGATCATTTTCCGCAGCTCGTTGATAACGTGATATCCGTCCGGTCTGCGGGTAAAATACCGCTCGATCCGCTCGCGCGACATGCCGGCCAGCGAATCGGCCGAATACACACCGGCGCTAGCCGTTTCGAGCGAGACGCGGTGGACGTCCGCGGCGAAAATCTTGATCGGCCAGGTCTTCCCCAGGGCTTGCATCTGCTCGTGGAACAGGATGGCCAGAGAGTAGGCCTCTTTACCGGTTGCGCAGCCGGCCACCCAGACGCGCACCTCCTCGTCCTGCTTGCGGTCGTTGAGTAGCTCGGGAATCACTTGCCGGGCAAGCGACTGAAAGGCATCGGCGTCGCGGAAGAAGCGAGTGACGCCGATCAGCAGATCCTTATACAGGGAGTTGAGCTCGCCTGGATCGTGCCGCAGGCGCTCGACATAGTCGTCCAAGTCCAGCGATTGATTGAGGGACAAACGGCGTTCAATTCGCCGGCCCACGGTGTTCGGTTTGTACGAAGAGAAATCGATGCCGTACTCGTCGCGCAACAGCTTGAAGATCGCGTCGACCCCCTGCCCTTCGCCACGCGACTCGCCGTCGGGACAGATGAGGCCATCGTTTGGGCGAGCGGCATGCTCGATCAGCACCTCGGGTATCAGGTCGGGCGCCAGGACGCAGTCGACGATTCCGGTGTCGACGGCGCTTTTCGGCATGCCGTCGAACTTGGCGGTATCTTCGCTCTGGGCGATCACGAGGCCGCCGGCCTCGTGGACGTCGCGAATGCCCCGCGAGCCGTCGCTGCCGGTTCCCGAAAGCACGATGGCGACGGCCTTCTGGCCTGCATCCCGGGCCAGCGAGCGGAAGAAATGATCGATGGGCAGATTCAACTCCTGTGCGGGGTCCTTGTCCGTCAGGTGGAGCTTGCCGGCGGAAATTGTCATCAATTTCTTGGGCGGAAGCAGGTAAACGCAATTTGGCTCGACAGTCAAACCGTCGGAGGCCAGGTGGATGGGCATCCGCGTCTGGCGCGCCAACAGTTCATCCATCAGGCTCTTGAAGTCAGGCGACAAATGCTGGACGACGATAAACGCCATGCCGCTGTCGGCGGGCATGGACTTGAACAGACGCTCTAGTGCTTCCAGTCCGCCGGCCGAGGCGCCAATGGCAACGTACAGCGTCACGCTCGTTTCGCTTACCGCTTCGGATTGCGGCGCTGCGGGAACCGATAAGTTGCGTTCGTCTACCTCGTGTTGGCTATCTTGCCGATTGTTATCTTGCCGATCCATGTCGGTCATCCTTTCCCCGCCTTTTCGCTGAACGTGCCCTGCCGCCGCGCGACACCACTCGCGCGCACCGGTTGCGGCAATAGTCGCCCTTCGCTTGGGGCGGATGGTCCGCAACTAAACTCGGCACAAGGCGCGACGGACGCGGCACGGCGTTCGGTTCACGCAAGGCGGACTTGACTCGTTTTGGGCGGCGTTAAATGCAACAGGCGCGCCAATGACGAGCAGCCAACCGGTCGGTCGGCCGAATTAGATCGGCGCAACTCATTTCGGGGCAAATAGTAGCGAATTGCCTGGCAGGATTCAGCAATACCCTCCGATCCGCGGTGGCTGGATTTTAGATAGCCCGGGTGGACGACAAAAAACCAGCCCCCGCGCCGGGGCTTTGCGTCACGAAAAAAAAGAGGCCCGCGCGAACCTTACGGGCTGAGGTTCGCGCGGGCTGCGACGTGTGGACCGGCGGCCAGCGGGAGAGATCAAGGTGCTTCGTCTATCGTGGCGACCGATCCCGGACGGGTGATGGGTGGCAGTTTAGTGCGGGTCTATGAGGGGTTGATGAGAGAGCGATGTGTTTCGCGCATCTTGGCAACCAGGGGCGATTTGCGGGAAAAACTGCCGTAGCTCGCGACCGGCATTGAAGTTACGGCCCCTGACGAGAGTCGCTCTCGCCAAATATAATAAGGGTTTGCCCGCTCCTCCGATGCGTCCTCCTCACCCATGCCTACTGTCGGCCTGTTCATCCCCTGCTACGTCGACCAGCTCTATCCGCGCGTCGGCATGGCCACGGTCGAGTTGCTGGAAGAACGCGGTTATCGGGTCGAGTTTCCCACGGGGCAGACCTGTTGCGGTCAGCCGATGGCGAACACCGGTTGCACGGCCGAGGCGCGGCCGCTGGCCGAACGGTTCCTGGAGCTGTTCGGTGGGTATGAGTATGTCGTTGCTCCGTCGGGAAGCTGCGTGGCGATGGTTCGCTGCCACTACGATGAGTACCTTGCCGGGCGGCCGGGCTTCGAAGAGCTCAAGGCCAAAACATTCGAGCTCACCGAGTTTCTGGTCGACGTGGCAAAAGTCGATCGCTTCAGTCGCGGCTTCCCGCATCGCGTGGGCCTGCATCAAAGCTGTCACGGACTGCGCGAACTGCGGCTCGGCAGTTCCAGCGAGCGCATGGTCGCGCACTATAGCAAGGCCGAGAAGCTGCTCCGGATGCTCGATGGCGTCCAGCTCGTCCCACTTGCCCGGGCCGACGAATGTTGCGGCTTCGGCGGGACGTTCGCCGTGGCCGAGGAGGCCGTGTCGTGCATGATGGGCGAGGACCGGATACACGATCATGAAAACGCGGGCGCCGAAGTGATCACGGCGGGCGATATGTCGTGCCTGATGCATCTGGAAGGACTCATCCGCCGGCAGCACAAGCCGCTGCGCGTGATGCACATCGCCGAGATCCTGGCGGGGGACAAGCTATGAATCACGCACCGCTGGCCGCCGAGTTCGTCAAGGATCGCCCGCGTGCCGAGTGGCACGATGCGACGCTGTGGTTCGTCCGCGCGAAGCGCGACAAGGCGGCGCAATCGCTGCCCGAATGGGAGACGTTGCGAGATTGTGCGGCCCAGATTAAGGCCCACACGCAATATCGTCTGGCCGACTACCTGGAACAATTCGAGCGCGAGGCGACCAAGCGCGGGGCCGTTGTGCACTGGGCGCGCGACGCGGCGGAGCACAACAAGATCGTGCTGGGGCTCTTGCGCAATCGCGGCGTGACGAAGCTCGTCAAAAGCAAGTCGATGCTCACCGAAGAGTGCCATCTGAATCCCTATCTCGAGCGCAATGGTATCGAGGTGGTCGACACGGATCTGGGCGAGCGGATTGTGCAGCTCGCCGGCGAGCCACCCAGCCACATCGTGCTACCCGCGATTCACAAGAAAAAGGAAGACGTCGGCGCGATCTTCCACAAGTTTCTCGGCACGGACGAAGGCGCCACCGATCCGAACTACCTGGCCGAGGCGGCCCGGGCGCACCTGCGGGCGAAGTTCGTGGCGGCTGATGCGGGACTGACGGGTGTGAACTTCGCCATCGCCGAAACGGGCGGGCTCGTGGTGTGCACCAACGAAGGCAACGCCGACCTGGGTGTCTCGCTCCCGAAGCTGCATATCGCCTCGATGGGAATCGAAAAGCTGATCCCGCGAGCCGAAGACTTGGGAGTATTCATCCGCCTGCTCGCTCGCTCCGCCACGGGGCAACCCATCACGGCCTACACCTCGCACTTTCACGGACCCAGGCCCGGCGGCGAACTGCATATCGTACTGGTGGACAATGGTCGCACGAATATTCGCGCGAACGAGGACTTCCGCCGCTCGCTGAATTGCATTCGCTGCGGGGCGTGCATGAACACGTGCCCCGTCTATCGGCGGAGCGGCGGGCATAGTTACGAGACCTCGGTGCCGGGGCCGATCGGTTCGATCCTCGCACCGGCCGGCGATCCCGCGAAATTCTATAGCCTGCCGCAGGCCTGCAGCCTGTGCGGTTCGTGTACGGATGTGTGTCCGGTGAAGATCGACCTGCATCATCAGCTTCTCACCTGGCGCGGAGAACTGGGGCGGAAAGGGTTGATCTCCTGGCCGAAACGACTGGGGATGAAGCTCGGTAGCTTCATGTTCCGGCATCCGGCCGTCTATCGAACGGTCGGAGCGGCAGCGCGTAAGCTGACGCCGTGGCTGCCTCGCGCGCTGGTCTACAATCGATTCAACACCTGGGGCCGGCAGCGCGAGTTGCCGGAGTTCCCGGCCGAAAGTTTCCGGCAGCAATTCGAGCGGCGATCGCGTGAACAGTAAAGACAGAATCCTCAGCGACCTGCGCGCGCAGCAGTTGCCGGCGGCCGGGCTGCCGAGCCTCGCTCAGGCGTGGACGCGCTATGAAGATCCGAGCGCGCAGTTCATCTCTCTGGTGGAGTCGGTCGGGGGGCGCGTGGTGCGGTTGCCATCGCGAGGCGATTTGCCGGCCGCGCTCGCGGAAGTGCCGGCCTTCGTCGCGGCCCAACAGATCGTCTCTGGCGTCGCGGAGATCGTCGGAAACGTCGATCTCGCGCGGGTCGACGATCCGCATGCTTTGGAAATGGTCGACTTCGCAGTGTTTCCGGGCGAGTTCGCCGTGGCCGAGAACGGCGCCGTTTGGGTGACTGACGAGCGCGTGCCGCATCGGGCGATCTACTTTATCACGCAGCACCTGGCGCTCGTCGTTCCGGCCGATCAGATGGTTCACAACCTGCACGAAGCTTATGCCCGGATCGCGCTCGGCACATCAAGCCTGGGCGTGTTCATCTCCGGCCCCTCGAAGACCGCCGACATCGAGCAATCGCTCGTCATCGGCGCGCACGGACCGCGCTCGCTGACGGTGTTTCTGGTCGGCTGAAAACGGTGCCAGGAACCTTTATTCCGTTTGAAACGCGAAAAAGGTTCCTGGCACTTTTATTTGCACTCGCGTCTAGTGCGCGACCGCTCCGCAGCCGGGTTCGGGATTCAGCGAGACGCCCGGCGGATAGGCGCCGGCGCTGGTGAACTCTTTGAGGGCCTGGCAGTTGATCAGCGTGGACATGCCGTCCTTTTTGGCGGCTTCGAAACTGCGTTTGAGCGCCTCGCGAAGTTCGGCGTCCGTGCGGACGTACTCGCCGCGAGCGCCGATCCCCTCGGCCATCTTGTCGTAGCGCAGATTCTGCTGGAACAAGTACAAGTGCATCGAACGGGCAGATGAGGTGGCGGCCGGCCACATGCCCCAACAGTCGTTGTTGTAGATCACGGCGATCGTGGGCAGCTTATACTTCACGGCCGTGTCCAGGTCGAACAAGCTGTGGGCAATGCCCGCGTCGCTGGAGACGCACACCGTCGGGGCGCCTTTGTAGGGAGCCTGCGGACCGACGCCTTGCTGCACTGCGGCGCTGGCACCAATCATCATCGCCACGTCGGGGCCGATCGCACCGTACTGATACGCACAGACGATTTCCTGCCCCGGGCGATAGGCACGCAGCCAGCGGCCGGCGTAAGTGCCGATCGTCCAGCCACCCCAGCCGGTGACGGTCTGCTTGGGATCGATGTCTCCCTTGTACAGAAAGTCGTGCACTTCCTTGCAGAGTACGGCCGGGTGCAAGTGCTCGGTCTTCTGCGAGTGCTTGAGTCCCAGGGCGTACTGATCGTTGATGAACTTGTCGTACTTGTCCTTCGCGGCCGAGATCTCGCTGACCCACGACTCGCGCTTCCGTTGCGGCAGTTCGCTGGCGAGCGACTCGAGGAACGAACGCTCGCTGCTGACGATGCCAACCTCCAGCGGCCAGTTGCGGCCCAGGTCTTCCGGCTGCGGATGAACGCGAATCGCCTTGACGTCCGGGTTGAAGCGATACTCGCCCGGGCTGGGCATGCAGTACTGCCCGACGAATACCACGAGGTCGGCGCTCGACAGCGCATCGGGAGCCAGGCTGAGTGACAGTCGATGATCATCGGGGAAATGCCCGCGCGTCGGCCCGGAGGTGACGACGGCCAGATCGTTCTTCTCGGCAGCCGCCAGCAGCGCGTCCCAAGCTTTGCCCTGGAACACCCCCTGCCCTGCGATGAGCAGCGGCCGCTCGGCCTTGTTGATCAGCTCGACGGCTTTCTTGACGTCGGCCGGATCGGGATGCATCACCGACTCGGTGCGATACTTGTCTTTCGTGTAATAGTCTTTCAGCTCGCTGGGCTCCTTAAAGCGAGCGCGGGCGACTTCGCCAGGAAAGTCGAGATGCACCGGACCGGGCACGCCGGACTTCAAGTTGCGGAACGCATAGCCGCCGTATTCCCAAACGCGATCCGGGGCGATGAGCCGTTTACCGTACTTCTTCATGCCGGTGGTGATCGGCTGCTGATAGCCGGTCTGGATGAAGGTTTCGCGATCGTCGCCGGCGATCTGCATGTTGCTGGCCAGCACCAAGAGCGGCGTGCGAGCCGAAGCCGCGGCCGCGATGTTCATGATCATGTGCGTCAGGCCGGGACCTTCGGTGCCGGAGCAGGCGGTGACTTCGCCGGTAGCGCGCGAGAAGCCGTCGGCCGCGGCGGC
>JBGSKX010000096.1:0-4031 GCA_041741015.1 Pirellulales bacterium | reverse complement strand
GTGCCGCCAACGCCCGTGCCGGCCGCAGCCGCCATCGCGGACGCGGGGGTTCCGCCGGTCGTCTTGGTCGACAGCTCCTCGATGCTCTTGCCGGTCGACAGCGAAGCGCCGTCGCCGCCAGCGGGAGCGCCGCCAGCCTGGAGCATGGACAGGATGCTGTCCATCTTCTTTTCGAGCGGCTCGTTGGCCGTCTTGATTTCGGTCTGCACGAGTTCACGGACACGCGCGGCCGAGTCGCTCTCGGTCAGCTTGCGCACCGTGGTTACTTCGAGCTCGCCGGCAACCATTTTGCTGGTCGTCAGTTCGCGAGCCTGCTCGTCCGTGGCATCCTTCGCCAAGCCGAGCTTCTCGATCAGGTGGTCCCGAAGGGCCTTAGTGATGATTAGCACGATCTTCCTCCCTGCGTTTATGGTCGTCGGCCAATCCGTGGCCGCGTAACTTTCGATCTAACCTAAAGCCCCTACAAAAATACTTTCGCGAACTCGTCGGCGTCGCGCTGGTCGCACAACAGGCCGAGTGCTTCGGCGAGCTGGCCTTTGACCGCTTGGAGCGATTCGATCGCATCCTCGCGGTTGATGGTCATCGCGCCGGCCGTAATCATGTTGCTCAGGTTCTTGATACCGAGCGGGCCAGCCTGAATGGCGCTGGCGAGTTTCTTTTCGATTTGCACCGAGAGCTTGACGGGCGTCGGGTCGCCGGTCCACTTCGGAGTTGCGCCGTCCATCTCCCAGTTCGCCTGATGGAAGTCGGGATCGCTGCCGCGGCTGCTGTACTTGTTGCAGGCGATGATCGCGGTGTCAGCGAACGTCGCCACAACCCAGCAGTAGCCTTCCGGCATGTCGGGATTCGCGTCACGCATGAACTTGGTGACGCTGTTGGCGAGCTTTTCGGTGACCCACTGGAAGCTGCCTTCCATGTTGTCGCTCATGCCGTAGAGCTTGACGCCCTGCGGCTGGTGCGACTTCGTGGGGGACGGCTTCGGTTCGTCGCCCGTGGTCTCGGCGTCGATGTCGGCGAAGCCGGCTTCTTCGAGCATCCCCTTGAGCTCTTTCATGCCGCACTTCATGTGGCTGTTCAAACGGCCGAGGCAATCCTTCGTTTTCTTGGAGTACGTCGCGCCGACCTTGGTTTCGAGTGTGCCGGCCGACTTAACGGGAGCAGCGCTCGAGCCGCAGTACGGGCAGCTGAGTTTCGACACGTCGTAGCCGCTCGGCACGCCGGTCAAGTCCCACGATCCACCGCACTCAGGGCAGGTGGTTGCCTGCGACGTTTCGCCGGCGGTCTTAACTGTGGCGGTGACCACTTCGCCGGCCTTTTCCTGCTTGCCCTTGCAGCCACAGCCGCAGCGGCCGTCGCCGGAGCATGATTTGGTTTCGAGCGTAAAGCCCGGGAATACCTTCGAGCGGCTGTCGAACAGGCCGCCTGCCCACTTCGACACCAGCGGGTCATGGAGCTGCTTGCGGCTGAACGACGTGATGACCGCGTCGACGTTCGAGGGAACGCTCACGAGCGAGACTTCCATCACACGGAATCGCTTCACGTGGAAGCCGACGACGATGTGACCCTTGCCCATGATCGGTTCGGCTTCAATAGGCTTGAAACCGTGGCTGATCCGCAGCGCGCCGCCTTCGGCGAGCACCGCGGCATCGCGGCCGAGCGTGGTATCGAGAATCGCCGAGGCCCCTGAGATGTACTTATCGTTCTGCGACTTGGTTCCGAGGTACGGACCCAGGGGTAGAGCGATATTGTGATGCCACAGAAGCGGCATCTTCTCGTCGATCTCGGCCCCCTTCGATTCCATCAAGTCGCCATCGCGGTCGCCCCGCGTGCTGGTGACAATGTGGTCGAACGAGGCAATGGCGCCGGGGACAGCCGCTTCCTTGCGGACACTCTTGATCGTGAGATCAGGAGCGCAGTACGTCATCTGTGACTCAGCGCTTTTCAGCGCCTTCTGCCAGTCCCCGGGCTCATTGAACCCGATTGCGGTGAGGGGGCAGGCATCCGTGCCTTCGAGACATGGAGCGAACGCCTTGAGGTAGCTGGCCGCGACGCCGATCCCCCAGCGGGAGTCCGTCGTGCGCGCCCGAATGCCGTCCAAGAAGGCTTCGATATTGATTTCCATGTCGCAAAATCCCTTTTGCTACACCCCGCCCCACCGCAAAAAACGCCGAAAACAGAGGCTGTCTAGCCGATCCGCTGAACCGTGAGGCTCATGTCGACCGGCGTGAAGTTGCCGTTCGAGCTGACCGCGGCATAGACCGAGAGGTCAACGTCGCCTTCGCTCACCGGGATCTCCACGATGCAGGAGAAGCCGATCGAGTTCTTCACGTTGCCGGTCGCAAAGTTCGTCACGCACTTGCCCTGGGCGAGAGCGGTCGAGCCCTTGCGGAGCTGGGCCGTGAGGTCCGCGGCGGCCGACGCGCTACCGCCGGCATGGAAGTCGACGCGATAGACGCCACCGCCCTTGACGGTGATGTGATCGCTGGCCAGAACCGGAACGACGCCCTGGTCGCCGCCAGCGGGGCCGGCAACTGCCGACGTGGGACCGGCGGTTGCAAAGCCGGTCAACTTGACGGCTGTGTCGGTGAGGGCCTGGGCGGTCGAGCCACCGGCCACGTAAAGCTGTCCGTATGCGTTGTTCATTCCGACTTACTCCCTTATAGAAAAACAAAAGGGGGCCTGGGCGATGCGCGGCCGTTTGCCGTGCTTCGTCCAGGCCCCCTGTTTTTGGTGGCGCTCTGGGTAACGTGTTTTACTTCATGTCGGTTTCGTCGATCACCTTGACGTGGGTTAGTTCTCCACCGGAGAACTTGAGTCGAAGCTGACACTCGCCCCAGGCTGATTTTCTACCGAGTTTCGCCGCAAGAATTGCTTCAAGAGCCAGTTCGGTGCGGTGTGCTAAAGCCCTGGATTCTTCGGACACTTCGGCCAGTGCATTCGTTGCCATCAAGCCGCCCCCGTTAAACCCTGCTTCCCTGCCGCTGAGTCCCATCGTAACGATCGCGCGAAGTCAAAGTCAAATTTCAGGCGGGTGCAACTCATTCGACGGCGTCGTCCTCGTCGTCGCCTTCGGCCTCGTTGTCGCTGTGATCTGGGTCGTCGGCCGGGATAACGTCGTTGATAAGCCCGTTCACCCCATCGGTCACGAACAGGATGCTTTCCTCGTCCGGTTCGCCATTCAATTGATTGCTAGCGGCGATCAGCCGTTTGACCACAGCGCGAAGGTTCCGCGGAACCTCCTTCGCTTTTACCGCCGCTTCGAGCTCCGCGCGGAGGAGCGACGGCCGCGAAATATAGCCGTGATCGGAGAGCTTCACGATTTTCTCGTGGCCTTTGAGATCCAGCTCGGCCGCCCAGTTCAAAAACTCATCCCACTGGCCGATGTTCGCCAGGTCGTCGATATAGGATTCGTTAACGTAGACGCTATAGCTCATTACTTGGCCTTTCGATTGCGGCCCTGCTTTTCACGGGCGAGCGGCGGCAGTTTGGCGTCGGACATATTCACCAGCCGCTTGAGCTCGGCGAGGCTCTTAACCGGGTGCATCTTCCCGGTATTGTAGCTTCCCGCACCGCGACGGTAGTACATATCGTTGCCGGTATAGAGCTTGCGATTCTCGCCGCCCTTGAACTTTTTATGGTGATCGAGCGCGACCGTGTGCAGCTGATGCGTGGCACGCTTAACCTCCCAAGCCTTTTTGCGGAGCTTCGACTCCGTGTGCATAGTGACCTTGCCGTTTTTATTATCGACGAAGGTCTTGACCTCGAGTCCGTTGGTCTTTTTCGAGCGGCCCTTCGGCATCACGATGTCGATGGTGTGGTTGTTGGACGTGTGCTTCGCGCCGAGGCGTTTCGCTAGCGTGATTGCCTGGGTATTGGCGTACTGCTGCTTTTCGCCGGTCGACGACTTGTGTGTCGACTTGGCTCGCGCGGCCCGGGCATTATCAACGTCGCGCTTCGTGCGGGCCTTACGGATGACCTTGGCCCGGCGCTGCATGAGCTCGTTGGCGCGGGTTTCGCGGCTGGAAGATCGG
>JBGSKX010000095.1:0-1896 GCA_041741015.1 Pirellulales bacterium | reverse complement strand
CCATCAAACCTATTTCAAAGCGATCCGCGTGGAACAGGCGCACCTCGAGTGCGTCGTCTTGGATCGCCTGCTCGCCGCGTGGTTCGACGAAGCGGTACTCATTCCGGATCTGTTGCCGGCGGGCGTCGGTCCCATCGCGGATTGGCCGCACCAATGGTTCTGGGACGGGCACGAGCACGTTGATCCCGCGAAAGAAGCCACCGCGCAAGCCACTCGACTCGCCAATCACACGACCACGCTCGCCGACGAATACGCGCGGCGTGGCCAAGACTGGGAAGCCCAACTGCGCCAGCGCGCCAAGGAACTGGCGCTCATGAGCGAACTCGGACTGCCGCTGGCGCAGGCTTCTCCCAATTCAACTTCACCTCCCTCGGAGCAACCCGATGAAGCCCTCGACGAAGCCCCAGCCGGCGACGCCTGACACGCGTAGCCTCCCCGCGACGCTGAACCTCACCGCCACCGCCGAGTTCCAACTCGAAGCAGCGGCGGAAGGGGCTCAGCCCGCAGGCCTGCCGCGATTTCGCATGGTTGCCTACACCGGCACTCCCATGCGAATCGCCGGCTGGCGCTATCCCGTGATCCTCGACCTGGCCGGACTCGCGATCCCCTCGCAGGCTCGTCCGATTCGCTTCGGGCACGATCCGCTATCGGGCGTGGGGCACACCGATGCCATTCGCATCGAGCAAGGTCAACTCGTCGCCGGTGGCTTGGTGTCGCGCGATACGGCGGCCGCTCGGGAAGTGGTGGTCAGTTCCAAGAACGGTTTTCCGTGGCAAGCCTCGGTCGGCACCAGTGTCGAAGAGTTCGAGTTCGTCAAAGAAAGCCAGAAGGTCATCGTCAATGGTCGCGAGTACAGCGGCCCACTGAATGTCGTCCGCAAGGCGACGCTCGGTGAAATCAGTTTCGTCGACCTCGGGGCCGACGGTGCCACAAGCGCCAGCGTTGCAGCGGGTGCGACTCATTCCTCCGGAGAACCCATCATGGACGAGCCGAACCTCGCCCCGAACGCCGATTCCCCCATGCCTCCCACTCCCGCGCCGCCGACTCCCCCCGCCACACCGGCAATCAACGCGACTGCCGTGGATCAGATGCGTGCCGAAGCGGCTGCCGAAACCGAACGAATCGCTGCCGTGCGGCGCATCTGTGCCGGTCGCGCTCCGCGATTGGAAGCCCAAGCGATCCGTGAAGGCTGGAGCGAACAGCGCACTGAACTGGAAGTGCTGCGGATCACGCGTCCCGCCGCGCCCGCGATCCATTCCGTGGATAACACCGTCAACGGCAATGTGTTGGAAGCTGCCTGCATGCTGACAGCCGGAATTGCCAATCCCGAGTCCAGCTTCGAACCTCAGACGTTGGACCTGGCATCGCGCCGTTTTCGCGGCGGCATTGGTCTGCAAGAGCTATTGCTCGAAGCGGCCTGGGCCAACGGTTACACGGGCCGCAACTTTCGCGATAGTCGCGCCGTGCTGCGGTTTGCGTTCGGGCGTGGCATCGAGGCCGGGTTCTCGACCATCGACATCGGCGGCATCCTCTCGAACGTCGCCAACAAGTTCCTGCTCGAAGGGTTCTTCAGCGTCGAGCGGACGTGGCGGAACATCTGCGCGGTGCGGAATGTCAGCGACTTCAAGACGGTCACGAGTTACCGGCTCATCGGCAAGGACCAGTACGAACTCGTGGCTCCGGGTGGCAACCTCAAGCAAGGAACGCTTGGCAACGAGCAGTTCACCAACAAGGCCGACACCTACGGCTTGGTGCTGGGGATCGACCGTCGCGACATGATCAACGACGATCTGGGCGCGATCACGACCGTGCCGCGTAAGCTGGGGCGTGGTTCGGGTCTGAAGATCAACGATGTCTTCTGGACGATCTTCCTGGCCAACAGCGGGTTCTTCACGG
>JBGSKX010000094.1:0-23122 GCA_041741015.1 Pirellulales bacterium | reverse complement strand
GGCCAACGCCGCGTGGTCGATCAGGCCTCCGCGGGCCGTGTTGATCAGGTAGGCCGTGGGTTTCATTTTGGCGAGCTGCGGGGCGGCGAACATATGCCGGGTTTCCGCCGTCGCCGGCACGTGCAGTGAAACGTAGTCACTCTCCGCCAACAACTCGTCAAGATCGCAGAACCTTACTCCGGGCGGAGGTTCGCGGCGGGAACGACTCGTGGCTAGGACTTTCAATCCCAGGCCGGTTGCACGCCGTGCTAGCGCGGTGCCGATGTTCCCCAGGCCGACGATTCCCAGGGTCTGCCCTTCGATCCGTCGCAACACCGCACCAGCCTTGAGGTCGTACGTGCCACTCTTCGACTGAAGGTGATAGAACGCAACTTTTCGTCCCAGTGCCAACAGCAGGGCCAGTGCGTGCTCGGCCACTTCGATCAAGCAGTAGTCGGGGATGTTCGTGACGTACATCCCTCGTCGGGTTGCGGCAGCAACGTCGATGTTGTCGAGCCCAATGCCTAGCCGGGCCACGAGCCGGCACTCGGGGGCTGCATCGATCACTTCGGCCGGCACCTTGACCCAATTAGTCATGATCGCCTGGACGTCGGTAGCCAGGCGAGCGAGCGACGCCGGATCGCGCTGGCCTTCATCCGCAACGACCAGTTCGGCGTCGACCTCGGCCAGTATCCGCCGCTCGATATTGAGGTCGGGCCAGGCGTAGTCTGTGAGCAGCACTTTGAAATTCGACATGATTCAGAGCGACCTGAGAAGCGGGGATGCCAAAAACCGTGGACGCCCATCGTAACAATCCGGGGCACTCCAAGCGAAGGGGTGCGGCCGCGAATGAACGCGATCGCCAGAGCAGGAGTGCAGGGGGGGCCGTCGCGAAGCGTCCAGTCAATCCAGCCCAGCGATGAAATTCAAGCAGTGCTTTTCCAGCATCCGCAGGTCGGAATTGAACACCTGGGAAAAATCGGAAAGCCGGCGGGCGGCCGGGTATTCCTCGAAATCGCCCCGAGCAGCAACCCGGCGAACATATTCGGCGAATTGCCTGGGATAAGTTTCGGTGAGAAAAAAGACCCAGGCCCAGGCTTCGGCGTAAGCGGCGGCCGGGTTGGTTTCGAACTTGCGATCGGACCCCAGTAGATGAACGAAGTCTCCGGTGGCCCGGCCATTCTTCTGCCAGGCGCGAAACTGTGCCAGCCGGCCGCGATTGACCCGCTCACGCCGATCAGGATGATTGCGCCAATCCCACACGCCGTTCGCTTCGAACATCGTGCCCAATCCTTCCGCCAGCCAAGTGGGCGTGGGCGCGAAGCGATTGTGGACGCCGGTGTTAAAGGCCATCTGATGCGTGGCCTCGTGGATGATGGTGGCGTCGTTCTCGTTGAACGATCGCCGCTGGGCGCCGTAATCCTGATCGTAGAGCATCACACGGTTCGTCTTGGGTGAGTAATACCCCAGCACGTCGTCGCGGACCTGCATCCCCGCGGTGGCAGAGTAGTGTGCGAAGTCCTCGCGGCGGCTCCATACGATCGCCACCAATGGAAACGTCGGCTCGCGAACTCGCATTTCCCGCAGACCAAAGTAATGCACGCACGAGCGGTACAAATCCTCAAACCGCTGGGCCCAGGCTTCTCTCCCCGGCGGGTGAGCAACCAGGTAGTGCCCGGTACCGGTAACTACGAGCTTGCCGCGCAGCTCGCGCTCGAGTTCGGCCCGCATTTCGGCGGCCGAATAGCTGCTGAATACCGAGTTGATCTTGCGGAAGTTGCGGCTTTCGCTGGGTGCGAAGTCCCACAGTCGGCCGTCTCTAGCCAACAGAAACACCTGCTTGTTCGACCAGGCCAGCGGAGTGCCTTCGAGCTGCTGATCACCCACGTCGACGAGCATCGTCCAACGCGGCCGCTCGGCCCGGCACGGAGTGTGGCAAAACAGCAAGGCCGCAACGCAGATCGCCAGGCGCGTGCGCATCGATCAGGGTCTCATGCGGTTATGAAGCGGTAAGATGGGACGGTCGCCATTCCGACCGAAATCGCTCTACGAGAAGCCTAGCCCACGAAATCTGGGGTTAAGTCAGATTTCGGCGCCAACAATTGGACTTTCCCCCTTTTTGCCTCTTAGAATCGAAGGCAGGGATCGAACTTTCGTGAAAAGAGGCGTGTCGTGATTCAGTTGCTGCTATTGACGGCATTGCTTGTCGCGCCCGCGGATGGAGCGCCTGCCAGTGATGCCTTGGCCAAGCGAGTTAGCGTGCTTGTGAAGCAGCTCGATGCCCAGCAGCTTGGCGATCGCGATCGCGCCGAGCGTGAATTAGAGGCCATGGGCAGCGAAATCCTGCCACTGCTGCCGCCGATTGGCGACCGCACTTCAGCCGAAGCTGCCCAGCGGCTGACGCGCTTGCGACAAGTTCTGATGCGTGCGCAAGCGAAATCGGCCGCCGAGCCCACCCACGTTACGCTCCACGGCAAGGATCTTCCGCTGGCTGATGTTCTGGCAGAGATCTCCAAGCAAACCGGCAATCCAATTACCGATCATCGAGCGGCCTTCGGTCAACAGGCTGACGCGCACCAGGTCGATGTTGATTTCGACAAAACGCCCTTCTGGAAAGCACTCGACGAAGTCCTCGATCAGGCCGGGTTGACTCTCTACGGTTTTACCAGCGAGCCCGGGCTATTTGTGATCAACCGCTCGCCAGGAGCCGCCCCGCGTACGGCGAAGGCCAGTTATGCAGGTGTATTTCGCCTGGAGCCGGTACGGTTCGAGGCACAACGGGACTTGAAAAACATCGAGCAGGGCGGATTGCGGCTGTTTATCGAGGTGAGCTGGGAGCCGCGACTGCAGCCGTTTTCGATCCTGCAGCCGCTGTCCGAAATCAAAGCCAGCGGCAATACCGGCGAAGCGATCGCCGCGGCCAGCCAGCAGGCGGAACCGGAGACCCTGATTCGCCGCGGCTTCTCCACAGCGGAGCTCGACGTTCCGTTCGTATTGCCCCCCCGCGGCACGAGCAGCGTGCATCGTTTGACCGGCAAGATGATTGCGCTGGTTCCCGGACCCCTGGAGGAGTTTCGTTTCGAGGAACTGCCAATGGCCAAGCGAGTCGCGCGTCCGAAAGCAATCACGATGCGCAAAGCCGGCACGAGTTTGACGCTCGACGGGGTGCGAATCAATAATGAGATTTGGGAAGCGAGTCTGCGAATTCGCTTCGAAGCGCCCACCGCGGCACTCGAATCGCACCGCGGCTGGATGCTCGAAAACCAGGCCTACTTTCTCGACATCGACGGCAAGCAGCACGACTCTGGCGGACTCGAGCAAACACTTCAGAGCAAAGAGGAAATCGGGCTCAACTACTTTTTCGATCTGCCGGCGGCCCCGGACAATATGACGTTCGTTTACCGCACGCCACTGATGGTCTTGGAGATTCCAGTGGAGTATGAGCTGCTCAACTTGCCGTTGCCGTAACGAAATTCCCCTCCGTATCGAAGTAGCCCGAACAAATGCTGATTACCGGATTTTCGTGAGACCGAAGTGATGAAAGTAATTCAACCGATGTCGGCCGTGCTTGCCGGTGTCTCGCTCGCGCCGACGATGTGGATTGCGGTGGCTCGTGCGCAGGATACTCCCGCGCCCGCAGAGGCCAAACCGGGGGCAACGGCGCCAGCGGAGCAACCCATCCCTCGAGACGAACCGACCGCTACGGAACCGTTGCCGCCGGTTGCCGCTACCGTCAACGGCGATCCGATCTTCGTGGCCGAAGTGGAGTCCGGGGTTCAAATCGTGCAGAACACCGGACGCGTGCGAAAGGTCAAACCGGAGGATCTGAGCGCGGAAGTCCTCTCACAACTCATCGATCGCAGGCTGGCGAGTCGTGCCATCGAGCGCGAAGCGACGCTCTTCAAGGAAGGCGAGATTGAAGCGCAAATGCAAGCGATGGAAGCCAATGCCCAGAAACAGGGGCTGACTCTCGCACAGGCTTGTCAAAAAAGTGGAATCTCCGTTGAAACTCTGCGGCAGGCCGTAATCGGGCAAATCGCCACCCCGCGCTATGTCGAGCGCGATCTGGCAGATGATTTGGAGGCCTTCTTCAAGGAGCACCAACAAGAGCTCGACGGCACGGAGATTCGTGCCAGCCACATTGTCCTGCAACCCAGCCGATACGACGAAAGCAAGCAGGAGATTGAGGCTCGCGCCGAGAAGATCCGCGCGGAGATCGAGTCGGGAAAGCTCGACTTCGCGGCAGCCGCCCGCAAGTACTCCGAGGGCCCCAGTCGCGACCAGGGGGGGGACATCGGTTACATCCCCCGGCACGGTGTGATGCTCGAAGAGTTCGGCGAGGCGCTCTACAGCCTCAAGCCAGGTGAAATCAGTCAACCAGTGACGACCGCGCTGGGAACCCACCTAATTATGGCCACCGGCATTAACCCCGGGGGCAAGCAATGGACCCAGGTCATTCCTCAAATCAAACAGGCGGCCGCGGCGGCCAAAATCAAGAAGCTCATGAGCAAGGAGCGCGAAACGGCTACGATCGAGTTCACCGGCAAGGTGCCATACTACAATCCCGGCACCAAAACTCTGGCCACGCCCTGACGCGGGCGATCCCGTTCAACTCGATGGCCGCTCGGCCAACAGGTTGCGAACCGCCAAGGTATCCTCCGGATCGCACCGCAACATCAGGTCGATGACCTCGGCCGCCAGGTCCGGCTTTTCGAGTCGATTCAAACACCAGGCTAGCGCCTTGCTGGCTTCAAGAAACGCCTGGTTCGCAGGCAGGCGGTAGGGGAGGGGAGCCGCTCCGCCCGCTTGCTCGATCGCCTTGGTCCCCAACCGAAACGCATAGCCGAAATGCCCCCGGGCCAGTGGCAGGTCGTTTTCCTCCAGGGCAATCTCGCCCAGAATGCGATGGGCCTCGAGACAATCGGTGCAGCCTTGCAGCAGCCACAGGCATTCATCGCGCGCGACATCGACCTCACCGGCGTCGAGCATCTTGCGGACTTCCTCTAGGTCTTCCTGACGATCGCGTGCACAGCGCGGTAGCACCAACTCCCAGGCATCTTCGCCCTGCCGCCGGCGCGCGCGAACGCCTCCGGCGGGCGGCGGGGTCGGTTTCTGGCCTCCCGGTTTCCGTCCGTGCGGCTGGGGCTTTCCGGGTTTGCGACGTTTGCCTGCCAAGCGCGTGCTCGATGGAGAGGTGCGGTCGAAGTAAACTCTGAAAACATGCTCGTATACGACCGGAATGCGAAGCATGAGCCTACTGCACGCCACGCGTTCGGTCTACCTACGCCGCCACCGAGAGCGACCGTGTTGCGCAGATACCCTTGTTGTTTTCCACTGTGGCGCTAGAATCTCGGGCAACGCTTCGCTTCCACACGCTGGAACCTCGATGGCCAGGACGATTCGAGCCCCGCAGTCCCCCATGCGTACGCCGACACCCGATTGGCGTCGAATGCTCGCCGACCGGTTGCTTCCATGGTTTGGCCGGCATCAGCGCAAGCTTCCCTGGCGGCAGTCCCGCGATGCTTACCGGGTGTGGGTCAGCGAAATCATGCTCCAGCAGACCCAGGTGGCAACGGTCATCCCGTACTTCGAGCGCTTCCTGGCGGCGTTTCCCAGCGTCCGTGATCTGGCCGCGGCCGACGAACACGAAGTGCTGCGGCTGTGGGAAGGGCTGGGCTACTACCGCCGTGCCCGGCAGATGCACGCGGCGGCACGACTGGTCGCCAGTCAACACGGCGGGGTCTTTCCCGACACGCTCGAAGGTGTCCGCAGTTTGCCAGGAATCGGTCGCTACACGGCCGGTGCGATCGTGTCGATCGCGTTCGATCGACCGGCGGCGATTCTGGAGGCGAACACGATTCGCCTGCTGAGCCGCTTGTTCGCCATCTCGGGGGACGTGACGACAGCGGCGGCGCAAAGCACGCTTTGGCAACTTGCCGAGGCGATCGTGCCCCCCCGCAAGTGCGGTGTGTTCAATCAGGCCCTGATGGAGCTTGGCAGCCTGGTATGCACCCCTAAAGCGCCGCGCTGCGAAGTTTGCCCGGCAAGCGAGCTGTGCGCCGCGTTTCAACAGGGGCGGCAAAATGAGATTCCCGCCCCTCGCACCAGACCTATCTTTGAGCAGGTGCGCGAGGCCGCGGTGGTCGTCTATCAGCGTGGTAAGGTCTTCGTGCGACTTCGCCAGCCCGGCGAGCGTTGGGCCGGGTTGTGGGACTTCGTTCGATTCCCTGTCGCAGCCCGCCGGGGCGCCTCGCTTCGCACGGAGCTTGCCGACAAGACGCGCCAACAAGCAGGCCTGGCGATCGGCGAAGCAAAGCGGATCGCGACTCTCAAGCACGGCGTGACGCGTTTTCGCATTACGCTTGATTGCTACCGCGCACCCTACGAGAGGAGCCGCGTGCACTTGCCGGCTGAGCAATGGCGCTGGCTCGCGCCCGATGCTCTCTCGGAACTTCCGCTCAGTACGACCGGCAGAACGCTGAGCCGATTGCTGCTGGAAAACTAACTGCTATGCGGACGGCTTCTGCGGCACTTTGTCAGGCACGATCGACAGCCCGCCGCTGGCGCGGAGCTCAACCTTGTAGCGATTACCCGGCTCCAACCGCATGTTGGGAGCTTCCCCGTGCACGGCCCGCACGCCAGCCTTCCGGGCTTTCGCCGGATCGTTCGCATACTGCCAAAAGTTGTCCCAAATATTGCGTTCGATTGGCGACATCTCGTTTCCCTGGCTGTAGACGGCCGGGCGCGATCCGTTGGCATCCAGCGGGAATCCTTGATCCGGCTGCATATACTCGCCGAACACGCGGCGGAACAAGCAGACCGAAGTGGAACGCATCGGGTCGCCGCGCTCAACCAGGTCGTCGTCGTACTTGATGACCCAGGCGTCGACGTACACCTGGTCCCCTTCGAGTGTAAAAACTTTCTTTTCACCGATCGGGCTGCCGTCGTCGGCTAGCTCCACGAATTGGAAGGTGGTCTGCGGACGGGGCCCGTCGTTGCGTTGCTCGAGCACTTCGATCTCGGCCACCCGATGATCGACCTTCATCAGTCGGAGCGCCAATTCGAGGCGCTGATTTTCCTTCTCGAGCCGTTCAACGGCCGCCTTGGTTGCCTGAAGCTCGCGTCCGAGCCGGTCGCGCTCGTGATAGGCGTCATAGGCCAGCCAACTGCCGGTTCCCAGCAGACCCAAGAGCAGCAGCGAAATCATGCTGCGAAAGATCGTGGCAAGGCTGGAAAGAGTGTTGGCCATAACAAAATCGCTCGAAGAAGTGTCGCCGGAATCAACCCTGCAGAATTATAGGCGGGCACGGGCGGTGCAATCTACCGGGACAACGGCCCTTGATCTCTATCGGTCGCGCAGCCGGGGCAAAATGATTCGACTCGAGGATTAGTGGCCCAGAATCGCATCAACGGCCGCACCGATGTTCGGACTGGCCATCAGCGACTCTCCCACCAGAATGGCGTCGACCCCGGCAGCCTGCAGACGCAGCACGTCTGCCCGCGTTCGAATGCCGCTCTCGCTCACCAGTACACATTGATCCGGCACGCGCTCGCGCAGCCGCAGCGTGTGCTCCAGATCGGTCTTGAAAGACCGCAGATCGCGATTGTTCACGCCGATCAACGTGGCGCCGGCATCAAACACCCGTTGCAGGTTCTCGGGCTCATAAAGCTCGACGAGTGGCGACATGCCCAGTGACACCGCCTCGTTGTGCAATTTCCGCAGCTTGCAGTCGTCGAGGCACTCGGCAATCAGCAGCACCGCGTCGGCGCCGGCAGCCCGGGCTTCGTAAAGCTGATACACGTCGAGAATGAAATCTTTCCGCAAGACCGGCAAACCGACTGCTTGCCGTACATCACGCAAGTAATCGAGCGATCCCTGAAAGTAATGCTCATCGGTCAGCACGCTGAGGCAACTGGCGCCGTGCCGTTCGTAAATCTTGGCGATCTCCACCGGGCGAAAGTCCGCCCGAATCACGCCGGCCGAAGGGCTCGCCTTTTTTACTTCGGCGATAAGCTTGATCTCGCCACCCGCGGCCAGCGGATCGAAAAAGTTGCGCGCCGGCAGCGCGTCCTCTGCGGCTCTACGGACCTGGGTTTCGGACCGCGCGGCCTTGGCCGCCTCGATCTCGCGGCGTTTGGTGGCGACGATTTCGTCGAGGACGTTGGCCATTAGTGTTTGAAGTGTCGGCGTCCAGTAAAGACCATGGAGATTCCGTGCTCGTTGCAGGCGGCGATCACTTCGTCGTCGCGCTTCGATCCGCCCGGCTGAATGATGGCCGAGATGCCGGCTGCGGCCGCCTCATGAATCGAGTCGGGAAACGGGAAGAACGCATCCGAGGCCATCACCGCGCCGCGAACTCGCTCGCCGGCCTTTTCGAGCGAGATCTTCACCGAATCGACGCGGCTCATCTGCCCCGCGCCTGCGCCGAGCAGCGTGCGATCGGCCGCGACGACGATCGCGTTCGACTTCACGTGCCGGCAAATCTCCCAGGCGAACCGCAGATCGCGCGCGGCAGCCTCGCTCGGCGTGGTGCTGGTGACGACTTTCCACTCCTCTTGCGGGTCGGCGGCGGTGTCAGCTTCCTGGATCAGAATGCCCCCTTCGATCTGCCGCAGTTGCCAGCGCGACTGCCCGCCCGCGAGCGGTCCAACTTTCATCAGCCGAACGTTCGCCTTCCACTTGGGTTTGGTGGTCAGGATCTCGAGAGCCGCGGGCTCGAAGTCCGGGGCCACGATTGCTTCGATAAAGCGTCCCGGCTCGGCCAGCACCTCGGCCGAGGCCGCATCCACGGGACGATTGAAACCCAGCACCGAGCCGAACGCGCTCAGCTGGTCGCCGTCCATGGCAGCCCGGGTCGCAGCGCTCAGGTCTTCGTTGGCCGCGGCGCCGCAGGGATTGTTGTGCTTGATCACGCTCACCGCCGGATCAGAAAGCGAGCGCACAATCGCCAGCGCGCTGTCGAGATCGAGCAGATTGTTGTACGAGAGTTCCTTGCCGGTAAGCTGCTGCGCGGAAACCAGGTTCGCGCCTTCCGAGCAGCCGGCCTGGGCATACAGCGCCGCGCGCTGATGGGGATTTTCACCGTAGCGCAGGATTTCCTTGCGACGAAGACCAACCGGCCAGCGAGACGGAAATACTTCCAGCTCGATCTGCGTGGAAAGGTAATGCGAGATCGCCTGATCGTACTGCCCCGTGCGGGCGAACGCCGCTTGCGCGAGCTTGCGACGCAGGTCGGGCGTTGTCGCCCCGTGCATGGCAACCTGTTCGAGAATCTCGGCATACTGGGCCGGGTCGGTCGCCACGGTGACAAACGCGTGGTTCTTGGACGCGCCGCGGATCAAACTTGGACCGCCGATGTCGATGTTCTCGATGGCCTCGTCGAACGAGACGCCTTCGCGAGCCACCGTCGACTCGAACGGATACAGGTTTACGATCACCAGCTCGAACGTCAGGATGCCGTGCTGGGCGAGCGCGGCCAGGTCGTCCGCGCGATTGTGCCGGGCCAGGATGCCCCCGTGAATTTTGGGATGCAGGGTCTTCACGCGGCCGTCGAGCATCTCGGGGAAACCGGTGTATTCGCCGACGTCGTGAACCTTGACGCCGGCCGCTTCGAGATGCTGTCGCGTACCGCCCGTGCTGTAGATCTCCACGCCGTGCGAGGCGAGCCCCTGGGCAAAATCGGCGAGACCTAGCTTATCGCTGACGCTGATCAGCGCCCGCTTGATGGGGGGTGAAATCGTGGGGGACATCTCGGCTCACGAGTTTGGCTGGAGGGGATGGACCTGACCTCCTTGGTTTAAGAGTTTGCTCCCGAGCCGTCAACTCCCGGTGCGCGTCGCCAGCCAAAGGCGGTGACAGGCGACCGTGATGACTCGCGATCTACGGCGTGCCGAACGGATTTTCGGCATCCGCGGGCGGGCTGTCGCTGGGCGCGCCGAAGGGATCTGCACTGCCTGCCGGTGGATCGCCGGCCGGAGTCTCGGGAGCGTCCCCACTCGGCGCGAACGGATTGCCGTCGTCGGCGGGCTCCTCGGCGGGCATCTCTTCTTCCGGTGCCGGTTCTTCGCTCGGTGCGGCGCCGCGCTTTACCGGCGGCAGCGGTCGTTTTTCCTGCACGGTCACTGGCGGAGTGTGTAGCGCCGGCTGCGTGAGGTGCGGTTCGTGCAGGCACTGGACCAGGCAGTTGTCATCCACCAGGTAGATTCGATCGCTCCGCGAGTTAACGTGCTTGGCCGTCAACGCGCTGATGGGCAGCGTGCCCACGCGAGCGCCGCTGGCAGTGTCAATAATCGCCAGTGCGCCCACGCTGTCCGAGGCGTAAATTCGCGTCGGGCTCGCGGCCACGAATTGTTGAATGCCGGGCGTGTGCCAGCGAATCTCGCCCGTGGCCGGATCGAGGCAATACATGCCGCCGAACTCGGGAATCACGAGCACGGCGCCCGTCACGGCGACGGGCTGCTTGTAAATCGGTTCGCCGAGCTGCTGCTTCCAGCGGATGCTGCCTTTGCTCTCGTCAATGGCGAAGACGAACCCGTCGAGCGATGTGGCGTACAGCATGGGCGACCAGGCCGCCGGCCGCGAGTGCATCGCGCCGCCCGATTCGAGGCGATACTTGATTCCACCGCCTGCCGGATCGGCCACGTAGAAGTAGCCATTGTCCGTCGTCCAACTGACCGAGAGCGGCGTCGTCATCGGCGGCGAGAGCACGCGGCCGGTCGATTGGTAATTCCACGGCGTCTGATGCACGCCTGCTGCAAGGTCATAGCCCTCAATCAAGCCTGTGACCATCGGCACGAAAGCGTGGGTCTCAGTGATGCCCGGCCCTGCACCCGGGGCTCGGGTGACGCGCTTCTTCCAGGCGATGCCACCGTCCTTGCGATCGATGACATACAAGGTCGAGCCGTTGAGCACCACCACGTGTTTCGAATTGGCGGCCGGCTCGCTGCTGGAACCCTCGCGAGTGCCGACGCGGGTTTCCCACAGCGTGCGACCGGTTTCCGCGTCGAGCGCGGTGAGCATGCCCAGGCTCGACTGGACCAGCAACAGGCCGTCGACATAGTTGACGTACTCAATGCGACCCGTAACTTGCGGAGAGCCGACTTGCGCAAACCAGGCTCGCGTGAGTCCGTGCCGCGCGGCCGCGGGCTGCGAGATCATGCCTTGCGAAAAGGCAGGCGCCGCGAGTGCCGCGAGTCCGAGAAACAGTACGAGCGTCGAGCGTCCAGCATGGCGCATGAAGTTCACCAGGGTATCGAGAGAGCTGTTCCGGCAGGGAAGGGTTGCCCGGCGTACGAGTCGATCTCTCGGCCGCCCGGCTACTTCCACTATAGTCGACTCCGGCCCGGCTGCCAGCGTTCAGTGGGCACCCTGGCGCAAGGTGGTTGCCAGCAGCTCGGCTCGATTTTGCCGCTAGACCAACGGCCGTCCGGTGCGCTAGGATGGCGTGAATCCTCGCAAATTCGCACCGACAGACTGCTGATGACCGATCGCTCGCCCCACAATCTGACGCCTGACCAGATCCAGGAACTGGTGGGGTATCTCAATTTCTCGTCGGGTGCGCCTGATTCGCAGTTTTTGGCGAATCTGAATCGGCTGTTCGCGGCCGTCGAGGCGCGCGCCCCCTCGGGCGGCGTCTGGCCGGCCGTCTGTGCCGAACTTTCGGCCATGGTCGAAAAGCTGGCCACCAGCGAAGGGGCGTTTCGCGACGTCGAGCAGGCGCGGCATGTCTTGCGGCTGGCAGGGGAAGTGTTGCCCGGCGCCTATTCCGACTTCCATCGCGATCTGCTGTTTCATCAAAACGTCGATGACTTGTGGCAGCCGCTGTTCGCCGGCCGGGCGATCGAGGCCCTGCTCGCGCAGGGCGGACCCTGGGGCGGCAACTGGGAGGATGACGAGCGCATCGTCACCGGCGCGATCGACGCGCTCAACGACTTCATCGGGCACCGGCCGGTCGCCGTGCTGCGAACTGCACAGAAGATCGAACCGTATGCCCACGAATGGGTGCGCCCGGTGCCGCTGTACATTCGCGGGGCGGGCGTCGGCGCGGGTCGTTACCACGACGTCGTAACGCTCGCGCTGGAGATCCTGCAAGCGACGGACCCCACGATTTTGCGCCGGGCCTGGTTCGACCCAAACCATCTGGACGAGCTGGCGTTCGATCCCAGGGCGTACGATTTCGATCACCCGGCAAACAAGCGGCCGAACTATCATTTCGGCCAGTGGGATCCGCACCTGATCGACGGCAGCGGTTTCTACCGCCGCTTCGTCGTGCAGCAGGTCACGCTCGACGTACTGCTCGACCGGGTTGTCGAGGGAGGCGAGATCCCACGTGACCAGTCCCTCGTCGAGGCCGCAGCCGTGCTTGCCGGTACGATGCTGATGGCCTCGGGGACTAGTGGCAACAGCCCCGATGCGCACGACTCGGCCACGACTCTGGCTACGCTGTTGCCGGAGATCGCTGCATATCGCGACGCGTTCTACACGCAGTTCATCGCCAAGCTCGAAGGTCCACATGGTGAGCGACTGCGGGCCGAGGCCCGCGAGCGCAAACAGCCTCTGGCCGGCGCTCGGCAACACTTGAACCAGCAGCTTGCTCGGCGGCGGGCGTCGCAGCTCGAACACGTCCACCTGGCATTGCTCTTTGCGCGAATGGGATATCCCGAGGCGGCGATGCGGCAAGCGCAGGTTGTGCCCGTGACGTCGGCCCGCATGGTCTGCGAGATGCAGTGCCGGCTGACGTCGGCCCAGCTCGCGATCGGGAGCGGAGAGCTTGATCAGGCCACGGCGTGGCTCTTCGAAGTTGAAGACCACCTGCATCGCGCGATCGCCTGCGGAGCGCTGGTTGATCCGTGGAACATCCTGGGATTTCAGGGGCAGTTCAGCCTGTTTCCGGCACCGGAGAACAGCGTGCCCGACCATCGGCTGGAACAACTGATTGAGCTGTTGGAGCAGTTGGTGGGACTGTACGCGCGGCTGTGGAGCGCGGCCGCGGCGGGTGATCACGCCCAGATTCAAGAGACGATTTCGGCCCGGCTCGGGCGCCTGACAGCCTGGTGGGATCAGTACGCGCCGACCAGCATCGAAAGCGTGGAAGCGTTCAGCGGCGCGGAAGCCTTCGATTCGGCGCGTGAAGTAGCCGGAACCTTGGCCGCGTTTCATCAGGCGGGCGCCGCGGCGGGCGACGTGGCCTTTTGGCGAAAGCGCGTCTCGCAGTTCAACTCCCCCAAGGCCTATGCCCTGGTCGTGGCCACGCTGATCCAACAGCCGGACGCCGTCGCCGCGATGGCGCTGCTCATGCAATGGCTCAGCCAGATCGGCATGATCGCGCTCAAGCAAGGCGAGTACTCATTTCACACGCTTGCGCAGCGGTGGCTCGCGCACGTCGCGACTGCCACGGAAATGCCCCCCGCGGAACGCCGGGCACTCGTCGTGCGGTTTCTTGAACTTCTGGAAGCGAACGCCGAGGACGACTGGCAGGTGCCGCGGCTGGAACTGCTGGGATCGAGCGGCGGAGGCTCGGCCGACGACGACCTCGAGGATGCTGACGCCGATGACGAGGACGAGGACGGCGAGCTGTTCGGCGCGGCATATGAAGACGTCGTGTACATCGACAGCACGGCCGACGGCACCGACGCCGACATGCTCGAAAGTGGCCCCGGTCCGGCGACCGATTTCGAACTGGAGCACGAAGCGCGGCGCGTGAGCGAGCAGCTCTCGCTGCTGCAAACCGTGGCCCAGCTCTGGAAGCGAGCTGCGCTGGCGCTCGGTCCCACGAGCGACGCCCCGCTCGACGAGGAAACGCTCGGCCACTGGCTGGCTCAAGCGCGGGCGAATCAGCAAGGTCTCGTGCAGCTGTTGCATTCGGTGAGCGACTGCCGCCTGCCCGCGCCGGCAAACAATCGCGATGCGCTGCTGGAGTTCGATCGCCGCCGTTCGATCAAGGAATCGCTGACCGAGAAGATCGTGCTGGCCGCCATCGACCTGGCTGATTCCGCCCGGATCATGGAAGCCGCGCTTCCGGCAGGGGCGACGGACGAGTCGGCGGATGTCTCGGTCGACGTGCTGCGGGCGATTGTGCGCGAAGATCACCAAGCCGTGGCGGAGCGGTGGGATGACTTGATCGCCCATCTCGAACAGCAAACATTGCTCTACGTGCCGGTGAGTAAGGGGGGCGATCCCGAGCGGCTGGTGCAGGCACGGGCGCTGCAGCAGCTATTGCGCGATCTGCTCCAGTGGCTGCCGAAGCTGGGCCTGTTGCGCGAAACGTGCCAACTGCTGGAAGCAGCGAGGCTGATGGAGTCCGCGCATCCCGTAGGTCCCGGCGCAATCAGCGAATACGACCGGCTGTTTGCCGCGGGCTATGAATCGCTGGTCGAAGCGGTCGTGGAAATGTCGACGTTTGATGCCGACAATCCGCAGCAGGCGAATCGGCAAGATGCCGAGCTGGTCGAGATCCTGGAGCACATGACCGAGTCGCTGCTGAAGCAGTGGCTCGCCCACAGTCGGACGCTCCGGCTTTCGGTGCTCGAGCGCATTGCCGACGAGCGGGGCTGGCAGTCGTTGGTCAACTTTATCGAGCGCTACGGAGCGGGCATCTTCACCCAGCAGTTCTTGAACCTCGGCAACCTCCGCGCGATCTTGCATCAGGGGGTCGACGTCTGGCTGGAACGGCTCTCCGAGAATCCGCCCGCCGAAGATGAACCAGGCGCGGGGCTGATCGCCGAACTCGACGGCAAGCTCTCGCGGGCAGACGCGGTGAAGCACCTGAGCCTGGTGATCGAAGCCGTGGCCGAGAACTACGCCGAGTATCGCGACTACAACAGCACGACCACTCAGAGCGACCGCGGCGACATGATCTACACGCTGCTCGACTTCCTGCGCCTGCGAGTGCATTACGATCGCGTGGCTTGGCATCTCAAACCGGTTCTGATCGCACACTCCGTGCTGGTGAGGCGCGGACGCGCCGGCGCAGCGGCGCTCTGGCGCGATGCTCTAGCCGAACGTACGGGTGAACTCGCCAATTCGCTGGAGGCCAAAGGCCGGGACCTGCGCGCGAAATATGCCATGCGGCTGCCGACCGTGACGGATCGACTGGCCGAGCGTTTCGTTCAGCCGCTGGCAATCGACCGGCTGCAAGCGCTGATTCGCCCGGCCATGGAAGCGCGGAACACAAGCGAAGCGGAGCGCGGCGATGATTCGTTCGCGCAGCTTGAGCGTGAGGCGGCCGAGCTGGCCGAAGAGCCGACCGGCGTGGGGCTGGAAGTACCGCAGTGGCTGGCGAGCCTCGAGCAGGAAGCCAGTGAGCAACTGCAAGCGGCGGGTTTTCTTGCTCAGCCCGAACCCGTTCAGGTAAGACTAGGGCAGGTTCTGCTCTCGCGCGAGGCCGTCGAAGAGCAGTTCGAAGGCTGGGAACGGCATCCGCATTGAGCGGTTGCATCTGGCCACTACTCCTCGACCGTCACGGTCGACTCCATCGCTTGCTGGGGTGGTCGGTAGTTCCTAACCTTGTACGCAAAGTACTCGGCTATGATCACCCCGGTAAGAAAGATGAAGGTGCCGGGCAATCCCCTTGGGTTTCCCGCGAACGCCCATGTCGAAAATGCAAACACGGTCAGCCCGATGGAGGCCAATCGCAGTTCCCAGGCGAAGAACCGCATCAAAAACGCTTCTCGTTTGGCGGAAGTGCGAACCATAAGAGAATTCTAGGGTGAAACGCACCAGCATCTCAACTTACGTCCGTCCTCCGCTGCTTGACTCGCGCTTCGAGATGCCTGACGATGTCGGGGAATCCATCATGCCTGACGATGTCGGGGAATCCATCCACGCGTCGGACTGCCACTTTTTCGCCCCCCGAGGAAGCTTCCGCCATGAATCGCCGCTTGCTGCTAACGCTGGCCGTTGTACTCGTTGTCGTTACTTCCATCGCGCTCGCTCAGGACAAGGCAAAAGCCAAGGCTCGTCGCGCGGCGCCTGATCGCCCCGAACCGACCGTGGCCGACTATGCGTACGGCACGGACTCCGAGCGGCAGAAGTTCGACTTCTGGAAGGCCGATTCGAAGGAGCCCACGCCGCTCGTGATGCTCATTCACGGCGGCGGTTGGAAAGGTGGCGACAAGACCGGCTATGGCACCAGCGCGATTCAGCCATATCTCGATGCCGGCATCTCGGTCGCGTCGATCAACTATCGCTTCATCGATCAGGCCATGCAGCAAAAAGTCGAGCCGCCGGTGAAGGCCTGCTTGCACGATGCGGCCCGAGCTTTGCAAACCCTCCGCAGCAAGGCCCAGGAGTGGAACATCGATCCCAAGCGAGTTGGTGCGACGGGTGGTTCGGCCGGCGCCGCCACCTCGCTGTGGCTCGCACTGCACGACGATCTGGCCGATCCGAACTCGAAAGATCCGATCGCCCGCGAGTCGACGCGGCTCACGTGCGCGGCGGTTGTCGGCGCACAGACTTCGCTCGATCCCAAGCAACTGCGCGAGTGGATTCCCAATAGCATTTATGGTGGCCATGCGTTTGGCTTCGCGGGCCCGGGGCGTTCGCGCGGCGATGAATTCGAGTTGGCGCTGGCCAACCGCGAAAAGATTTTGCCCTGGATCAAGGAGTATTCGCCGATCGAACTCGTGAGCAGCGACGATCCGCCGGTGTATCTCGAGTACTCGCGGCAGTCGCCGCCGCCGAAAATCGGCCAGGTCGAAAAAGATCCCACGCACTCGGCCATGTACGGCGTGCAGCTTGTCGAGGTGATGAACAAGGCCGGACTCGAAGCGATCGTCAGCTACCCAACGCATGACGATGACGCGTACGGCTCGGTCGAGAAATTCCTGATCGAAAAGCTCAAAGCGAAGTAGCGGCCGTGGAACCAAAGCTCACGGAGGAGACTTCGATAACCTGAGAAGGAGACTTCCATGGCTATCCAGGACTACACGATCGAGCGCGTGGCCCAGTGGCTGGTTAGCGCGCGGAGTGCGGTGGTGTTCACCGGCGCCGGGATGAGCACCGAGAGCGGCATTCCCGACTTCCGCTCGCCCGGCGGCGTGTGGTCGCAGAACAAACCGGTGTATTACGACGAGTTTCTCCGCTCGGCCGACGCCCGGTTTGAATACTGGCGGCAGAAAGCCCTGGCGGCCGCCGACTTCGAACGCGCCGAGCCGAATGTCGGCCATCAGACGATCGCCCGTTGGGAGCGCGAAGGTCGCATCGCCGGCGTCATAACGCAGAACATCGATGGCCTGCACCAGCGGGCCGGCAATCAGTGCGTGCACGAGTTGCACGGCACGGTCCGCTGGATCGTGTGTGTCGATTGCCAGGCAAAATACGAACCGCTGCCGCTACTCGCCTGGTACCGCGAACATCAGCAGGTTCCTGCCTGTGAAGAGTGCGGCAGCGACCGGATGAAAAGCGCGACCGTGTCGTTCGGGCAATCGCTGCCCGAGGAGACGCTCGAGGCGTCGCTGGAGCTCGCGCGGCAGTGCGATTTGCTGTTGGCAATCGGCTCTTCGCTGGTCGTTTATCCGGCGGCGGGTCTGCCCGAAGTGGCTCGTCGCGCGGGCGCGAAGCTGGTGATCATCAACCGCGATCCGACCGATCAGGACGAGCTGGCGGACGCCGTGATTGCCGAGCCGATCGGGCAGGTATTAACGGACATTGATGCGTCGATGCGGCAAGTTTTGCGCAAAGAAGCATGAAAATCGCCTACTCACCCCCCGACAGCTAGGGACGTAAAGCCCTTGCTGCTCTTTGGTTAGCCATGCTGCCACTCTGCCGGGTGGGAGGTTTGCGAAATGGGGCTCGATTCGATAACATCAAGCCACGTTGATGCGACCGTTAAAGTTTACCAAGTTCCCTCCGGGTGTCATGCGAATGCCGCGAATCGACCACAGCACGGTGCTTTGGCGGATGCTCGCGATCATTCGATCGGTTGGAACTGGCAGACTAGGTTGGCATCCGGTTGCCGCACTGAACCCACCCGCCTTACGTCTCGATTCGGCCACATTTCCCGAACTGCACAAGCTGGCTTCCGGCCTGTAACAGTTCAGCCCGAACGTGCGCTAGAGACAACCAGTCGGCGACGACCAGTCAGTCCCGCCTCGAACAACGTCCCCGACCCCCAAAGGACGCCCACCATGATTAAGCAAATTGCCATCCTTCGTACCTGCATCGCCTCCCTCCTGTTGGCCGGTTTTGCCACCCATGCCGGTGCTCAGGACGTTTACAAGTCTCGAGCCGAGATGCTCAACGCCGAAGCCGCCAGCAAGCAGGCCAACGCGGCGATCATTGGCGCGATTGCCAACTATGAAAAGTCCGCGGCCGAAGCAGCCAAGCTGGGCCAGGAAATCCGCGAGAAAGCCGCGAACAACGACTACCTCGAAACCGAGGTCTACTACAAGAAGCGCGCCCAGTATCACGCCTATCAGGCAGCGCAGTCAGCGGCGCGCCAGGCGGCCCGATCGCAGGGCGAACCAGTAAAGCATGTGAATCGTGCAGTCTCCGCGCGGATCGTGACCGAAACTGCTAGCGGCAAGCCGGCCAAAGTCATGTGGCCCACGCTGTTTAAGGCAGCCTCCTACGAAGTAACGCGCCGCCACATCGACGCGCTCCTGGCTCGGCGCACCGCCGAAGATAGCGGCGTCGGCTCGCTGAACTGCGTCGAGACGATGACTTGCCTCGACGAGCTGAAGACGAGCCTGCGTTCCAACATCCACCGCTATAGCTCGCACGACTACCTGGCCGCCCGGCGGTTTATCGAAATGCTCTCGCAGGAAGTGCAGATGCCGATGCTCGATGTGCCCGAAACGCTGGACCGGGTGGCAGGACACTAGACTCGGTCGTTGATGCTTGCCGCGGGGCTTTGCAGCTGTGACCCGTGCTCAACTCGACTCGATTTCCATGAGCGGACTCCTTTCGGTTTGCTTGTCGGACCGGTGGTGTACAATGGGGGACGTCCTTTTCGCGAGTTGAGCCGGCAAGAGTAGCCAACCAGCCTGAGTTTCTCACCTCTCGCAAGGAGACGACTCATGCGCAGGTTGCTGTCGCGCGTTCAGCAGGACGACCTTTTAGCGCGCGGATTCTCGCGCCGCGACTTCGGCCGCATCGCCCTGATGCTGGGGAGCGCCGCCTCGGTGCCGCTGTTTTGCGAAGCTTCGCTTGCACAGCTTTCGGCCGTAAAGAACCTTCCGCCCGACGCGGTGAAACTGAACGCCAACGAGAATCCGCTCGGCCCCGCGCCCGAGGCCATCGAAGCGATGCTCGCCGTGCTCAAGCAGGGCGGGCGCTACTCGTACGACCTGACCGACAAGTTTCGCGAAACGCTGGCTGCCGCCGCCGGCCTATCGCCCGAGCACGTAATGGCCTTCCCCGGTTCGAGCGCGCCGCTCACTCAGGCTGTGCTCGCTTTCACGTCGCCCCAGCGCAGCCTCGTGGTGTGCGATCCGGGCTACGAGGCCGCGGAGCTCGCCGCCAAGTTTCTCGGCGCGCCGGTCAAGCGCGTGCCGCTTACCAAGGACTATACGCACGACGTGCGGGCAATGATCGCGGCCGATCCGCAAGCTGGGTTGGTCTATATTTGCAATCCAAACAACCCGACCGGCACGCTCACGTCGGACGAAGACATCGACTGGGCCGTCGCGCATCTGCCCGAGACCGCCGTGCTGCTCTTGGACGAGGCATACACGCACATCGCGGGCGCCCGGCTGCGCGACGACCTGGTCGCAAGCGGCAAGAACGTGATCATCCTGCGAACGTTCTCCAAGATATACGGCATGGCCGGCCTGCGCGCCGGCGCGGCGCTGGGCCGGCCGGACTTGCTCGCAAAGATTCGCCCCTATAGCTCCGGCGCGCTCCCGATTACGGCGATGGTCGCGGCCACGGCGAGCCTCGAATCGAAGGACCTAGTGCCGACGCGGCGAAAGCTGATCGCCGAGGAGCGACAGAGCGTGTTCGACTTCATGGACCGGCACGGTTTCTCGCACGTTCCTTCGGCGTCGAACAAGTTCATGGTCGACGTGGGTCGCCCGGGCGAGGAGTTCATCCTGGCGATGCGCGCAGAGAAGGTGTATGTCGGACGGGTCTGGCCGAGTTGGCCGACGCATGTTCGCGTTACGATCGGCACGGCCGAGGAGATGGAGAAGTTCCAGAGCGCGATGCTGAAAGTCATGGCGAAGCGTAGCGCGGCCACGGCGGGCGGTTAGTGGGCTGGCAGTATCGGCCCGACCGGTTTGGCGCTGAACCGGCGGCCAGCTATTGCAGCGATTCGGCGTGTGGTAGAATTCCAAGAACCAGTTTCCGCGGGCGTAGCTCAGTTGGTAGAGCGCTAGCTTCCCAAGCTGGATGTCGAGGGTTCGAGTCCCTTCGCCCGCTCTGGTCTTTAAAGTTCGCCGGCTTCCCCACTTAGGGATTACCTGCCGATTGGCAGTGCGGCCTGTTTTCCGAGCTTTTACCCGGTAGTCGTACCGGCTTGCTCGAAATGAACGGGAGTTCGCACGATGCCAGCCCGCAAGGTTCCCAGTTACCGGCTTCACAAACCATCCGGCCGAGCCGTCGTCACGCTTGATGACGAGGACTTCTATCTCGGCAAACACGGCACTCCTGAAAGCCACAGCGAGTACTCCCGTCACATCGCCGAATGGACCGCCGGCACGCTCCGTAAGAAGAGCTCCGGGCCCGTGACCATTATCAACCTGGCCGCCGAGTTCCTGCGGCATGCCAAGAATCACTACGTCCGCAAGGACGGCCGCCCAACCGGCGAGCTCGAAAACGTTCGCCAGGCCGTCCGCCCCTTGGTCGCAATCTATGGCGACACGTTCGTCCGCGGCTTCGGACCGCGGCAGCTTGCCACCGTTCGCGACTCCATGCTGCGGGGCTACGTCGATCGCCAGGGCAAAGAGGCCAAGCCGCTTGCCCGCAGCTCGATCAACGGCCGCATCGGCCGGCTAAAACGGATCTTCAAATGGGGCGTCTCCCACGAACTCGTCCCGGCCGAAGTGTATATGGCGATCAGCACGCTGGCAGGCCTGCAGCGCGGCCGCACTGAGGCCAGGGAAACTACGCCCGTCGGGCCGGCCGACGAGCGCGACGTCGACGCCGCATTGCCATTCATGCCGCCGATCGTCGCCGACATGGCTCGGCTGCAACGCCTTACCGGTTGCCGGCCTGGCGAGATTCGCATTTTGCGACCTGGCGACGTGGACCGCAGCGGCCAGCCTTGGGTCTATCGCCCCCAGTGGCACAAAACCGAGCACCGCGGCCACACGCGATTGATCTATCTGGGCCCGCAAGCGCAGCAGATCCTCTCGCCTTACCTGCTGCGCGACGCCGAGAACTATTGCTTCTCGCCGGCCGAGGCCGAACGCAATCGCAAGGCCGCCCTGCGTGAGGCTCGAAAGACGAACGTTCAACCTTCGCAGCTTGATCGCAGCAAGCCAAACCCCAAACGCGCCGCCGGCGGTAGCTACACAAAGAACAGCTACGCCCAAGCAATCGCGCGTGCCTGTGACCTGGCTGACGTCGCGGCCCATCAAGAAAGTCCGGAGATCGCGGCCAACGAGCGAATCGTGAAGAGGTGGACGCCGAACCAACTTCGCCACGCCGCGGCCACTCGTATCCGCAAGCAATTCGGGCTCGAGGCTGCTCAGGTGATCCTGGGACACTCGCGGGCCGACGTAACGCAGATCTATGCCGAGCGCGATTTGGAGCGAGCGGCCAACGTGATGAAGGAGATCGGTTAAACTCTAACGCCCGGGTCGCGACCGTACATCGCTCACAACCGACCGCCGACAGCGTTTCTTCACCTGTTCCGCGTCGGCGGTTGGTTGGCCCGGCACAACAGGTGCCCTCTTGTCCGAGCAACCCCCCGCCACGCGCATCGCGCTGGCCACGTTCATTGAGCGCAGCACTTTAGCAACGCATCGCAGCGCCCGGTTCTATCGCGAGGCTACCGACTGGCTGTTTCGAGTCCTGGGCCGGCCGCCGCTGGTCGCTGACCTGACGAAGGAAAACGTCGCACTCGTTTCGCGGGCGATCGACGAGCATGGTTTCTCCCAGCATCGCTCTCTAAGGCTCCGCAATGCCCTCCGTAACGTCGCGGCCCATGCCCATCGACTTGGCATGTTGGCTGCGCCCGTTAGCGCCGCCCACAACAAGCTCCCGCCCCTTCCTCAAACCATGCCCACGACCGTTCGGGGCTTCTTTCAGCAGGTTTACCGCCCACAACGAAATGTGTCGGGATTCAACCTCCGCGACATGCGCACCACGATGCGGCGCCTGGATCAATTCGCGGGAGACATTGAGCTCTCGCAAATGACGGACGAATTCGCGGCCGACTTTTTCGCCTGGCTCAAGGACCGCAAGCTCCAAGCTCCAACGATCAACCGCTATCGAGTCCACCTCTTCTCAATCTGGAAAATGGCTGCCGAGCTTCGCTTGGTTGAAACGCGGCCGCGCGTACGAAAGCTGCCCGTCGCTCTGGACGAGCCCGACTCCTGGTCCGAGGAGGAAGTCAGCCGCATCATCCAGGTGCCCCTGACAATGCGCTGGGGACGTCGCAGCGGAGAGGGAAAGGAAGTCGCCGGCATCGATCGCGGCCGATACTTCCACGCACTCTTGCTCGTGGTCTATTGGACCGGGCTGCGCGCCGGCACGTTGCTCAAGCTTCACCGCCAGGATTGCGATCTCGAAACGGGATGGTTGACTGCACGCGGAAAGGACATGAAGAATCGCCGTGGCAAGCGCTACCGCTTGGGCCCGGATGCAATCGAAGCCGTTCGGCAAATCTGGTTGCCCGAGCGGGAGCTGCTGTTCCCCTGGCCTCACCACCGAAATTGGTTTCACGGCCAGATTCGCCGAATCATGGAGGCCGCCGGCGCGACCAGCAGCCGGGCCACCATGACCAGGCTGCACAAACTGCGGCGGACCTTTGCCACCATGATTGCCGCCAAGAAAGGCATAGCTGCGGCTTCTGAGATGCTGGGGCACAGTAACCTGCAGGTCACCATGCGCTACATCGACCCCAACAGGATGCCCGGCAACGACATGACTGATGTGCTACCGATGCTTTCGGGCCGGCAATCGCCTCACTTGATCGAGCCGCGCGAGCTGCTCGCCGGCGGCCACGCCATAGCCGCCGCGATGACCGCCCGGGCGGCC
>JBGSKX010000093.1:0-27962 GCA_041741015.1 Pirellulales bacterium | reverse complement strand
CCTGCCCCGTCGCCGCCGGCGATCGAGTTCGCAGAGAGTACCCGGCCGGCGCAGGTTCCTGTCGATCCCACGCTAGAGAAACCACCAGTCGCCGAGGCACTACCGTCTACCAGGCGTGCTCTCACGCTGAATGACGCCCTGCTGATCGCATGGGCGACCGGCGTCATCGGTCTCGGCGTGTGGCTCACGGTCAATTGGCTGCTGCTGGCGCGGCGGATTCAAGTCACGACCGAATTGCCGGGCACGCCTGTCGCCGAGCAGTTCGCCGCGGTGAAGCAGCGCATCGGCCTGCGCCGACCGGTCCGGCTGCTGGTGTCGCGGCAATCCCATAGATCTGTGGCGCTCGGTCCGGCGGCGCTCGGATGGTGGCGCGGTACGGTGCTGGTACCAGATAGCGTTATCGAGCGATCGAACCCCGCGGAGCTAGACGCGATCTTCGCGCACGAACTCGTACACCTCCGCCGCTTCGATCCGCTCATTGGCACGTTGCAACTGGCCGTGCAATGCGTGTGGTGGTGGCATCCGGCCATCTGGTGGGCGAATCGCCAGGTGCGCGTGGAACGCGAGCGCTCGTGCGACGAGGCCGTTTTGGCCCAAGTCGACGTCCGGCCCACGGACTACGCCAAACTGCTCGTCGAACTGCTGCGAAGTCGCCGCTCGCCGGTTCCGGCCATGTTTTGGTCGGGCATGCGCAGCAGTTCGGCCACGACAGCGCGCGTGCGGCACGTGCTGGAAACCAAGACTTTCCGCCGCCGATCGCCCTTGGCGGCCTGGCTGATCGCGGGGTTGGCGCTAGTCATCGTACTGCCCGGGGCGGGAAGCCGATTCATCACGGCCGCGCCGCCGGAGTCGCAGTACCCCTCGCAAGCGACGGGGCCAGCGAATGCGAACACCGTGCGACTTACGCAGGGCTCCGCGACGGGTCGCTACTTCGGCACGCTCTCTGCTGACGAACAAGCGGTCGTGGGCGAGCTCGAAAAACTCGGTATCAAGTGCGAGCTCCTCGACTATGGCACCATGCCCTCATCCTGGTCATGGTCCTCGCGCGGGCAACTTCACTTCGGCACACCGCCGATTCCGCACGGCAAGACCGCGACCTACGTCCAGATTGCACTGCCGGCCAACTTTACGACGAATACGCCGCTACCGCTTGATCGCCTGCCCAGCTTGCTCAATGTGCAGGTGGGCGTCGATACGCTCACATATGCTCTCGGTGGTGAAACGCAACTTCAACCCCCCACGGCCCAGCTGCGAAATCAGCTGAAGGCTGTCGAAAAGCTGCCGGTGACGGCGACGCTGAATGTCGTTTATTCGAGTACGAACGCGGGCGCACTTGACGTCTTATATGACCTTCCCAACCTCGAGCGGCTCGCCCTCTGGCCGAACACGGGGAGCGGACCGAAGGACAAGCCCGACTTCCATCTAGACCGGCTCAAGAAGCTTCGCGCTCTGGCATGGATGAGCGACGGCGCGGCACCGGTCGACATGAACTCCGCGCTTGGCGAACTGTCGCGGCTCGGCGGGCTCGAACGCCTTGCGCTTTCCGGAATTTTACACGAACCCGCCCTCGATCAACTTGCTGCGCTCGGTAACCTTCGCACGCTGTGGCTGGCTCGGCTCATGCCGCCGGTGGATCTGTCGGTCCCGGTACTTGTTAATCAGCCGGTTGAGCAGCCTCTGGCTCCGGTGAATCTGGCTTGTCTCGAGGGAATGCCGCTGCTCGAGGAGCTTTCGGCCGACACCATCACGGACGCGGCGGCAATCCGTATCGGTGCGCTACAGCATCTAAAGGTGCTCTCAGCCTATGGTTCCAAGCTCAGCGACGATGGAATGCGCGGGATTGCGAAAGTCGCGACTTTGCGGACGCTCGGCCTCACCTGGCTGCGAGCGGATTCGGTCACGGCCGAGGGGCTGGCAGCGCTGGGTAACCTGACCGAGCTGCGAGCGCTCTACTTCCAAGGAACTGTGTCCCAAGAAACGTCGCAGCCTGGCAAAGGTTTCGCCGTCACGGACGAGGCCGTCGCCGGCTGGAAGCAACTTTCCGATCTTGAAGATCTAAGGATCGACTCGGCGCGACTTGGCGACCCGAGCCTGCAGGTGCTCGGCGCTTTCTCGAAGCTGCGCATCCTGCAGCTTCACGGCACGCTCGAGATCACCGACGCAGGTCTCGCGCCGCTGGCCGGAATCGCGGGGCTGCAGATGCTAATACTTCCCGACTCGAAAATCACGGGCTCGGGCCTGGCTGCGCTGACGGAGTTGAGGCAACTTCAAACTCTGTCGCTGGCCAGTTCGCTGCTCGAAGACCGCGGGATGGCGGAGATTGCCAAGCTCAGCTCGCTCAGGCAGCTCGACGTTTCGCGCACCAAGATCACGGATCGCGGGATGGCCGACCTTGCCGGCAAGCTTCCGCTGCTTGCCCGACTCAACCTGGCGTACACCGACATTGACGACGAAGGAGCGCGGGTCTTGCTCAAGCTTCCTCAGCTTCACGAGGTCGATGTGACTGGGACCAAACTCACCGTGCGGTTCCTGAATCAGCTCGCCGAAGGGAATCAGAATCTGCGCGTGTGGTCGCAGCCGCCGGGCCGGGGCGGAGTAACTGTCGGCGGCTTCAATTCCGTCGAGTTCACGCCGCTTGCCGCAGTCGTGCCGGCAGCAACCGACGAGCAGACTGCCGCTAATGAACCGTCGGGCGAACGCGCGCCCACCGAGGACGAAGTGCAACTGCTCGTTGACCGTCTGCAGAAGCTCGGACTGCGGGTTGCACCGGTTGACGTGGGCGGGAAGCAGAAGCTGTTGGCCGACTTCGATCCGAACTTCCAGCCGCTGGCCGAGCCGTTGCCGCTCGCGGAGTTGCCGAGGCTGGAGTCGATCGCCATCGGCGACCGGCGTGACTTGAGCGAGGAGCAACTTATTGCGCGACTGCGGGCCGTGCGCAACCTTCGTCCGGAGACGAATCTGCTTGTCTTCTTTGAGCCCGATCAAGGTGCGGCGTTCGATCTGCTCGCCCAAATCCCCAACTTGCAGCGGCTGCACGTGGTGACCGAGCTACCACCCATGGGCGGCAAGTCCGGTCGAAAGATCACCTTGCCGCAATTAAGAAACCTGCGCGAGCTTTCGCTGCTCGGCAACTTCACCGACGAGAGCCTGACCGAACTCGCGCCGCTCGATCAGCTTGAGATGCTGCAGCTCTATCAAGAGAAGCCGTTCGCGAAGCTCGATCTGGCGTGCCTGGAGAACAAGCCGCGTCTGCAGCGGTTCGTCACCGGTGGAATCGAGCCGACCGATGAAGGCTTCGCTCGGATCGGCAAGCTCCCGGCGCTCGAGCATCTAATGACTGATTTTACATCGGCCACTGACGCGGGCATGTCGGACCTGGTCAGGCTCGGCAACCTGAAGACGCTGACGCTGAACAGTTCTCAGGAATCGAGCCGCGTCACGCCCGACGGGATGCTGGCGATTGGCAAGCTGACGAAGCTCGTGAATCTGACGATCAGTGGAAAATTCTCGCGCGGCAACGCGACGGCCGAGGCGGGGGTCAGCGACCGGATCGTCGCCGGCTGGGCACGCCAGCTCAAGCAACTGAAGATGCTGCATCTGTTCAACTGTCGGCTTGGCGATGCGGGCCTCGGCGAGCTCAGCAAGCTGCCAGCGCTGGTGCGGCTGAACCTGTTTGGCGAGTTGCAGTTCACCGACGAAGGAATGACGCACCTCGGCACGATGACCACGCTTAAGCATCTTTCGCTGAGTAACACCGCGGTTGACGATCTTAACGCGGGCATTACTAATGAAGGCTTGTCGCGGCTGAAGTCGTTGACCAGCCTGGAATCGCTGTCCCTGTACAACTCGCCTGGAATCAGTGATGTCGGGCTGGCTCCGCTGGCCCGGTTCAACAAGCTCGAGAAGCTGGTGATCACCAATGCGAAGATCGAAGGCCCGGGACTGGCACCCTTTACAACGCTCACGTCACTCTCCCTGGAGAATAATCCGGTGGACGATGCGGGCGTCGAGGTTCTGGTGCGCAACAAGCAGCTGACGGATTTGAATCTCTCCGGCACCAAAATCACCGACAAGGCGTTCAACGTCATCGCGGAGAACCTGTCGGATCTCCAAAGACTGAATGTGCGACAAACGCAACTCACCGATGTCGGGTTGGAAGCGCTTAAGCCGCTGGCCCATCTGCGTGAGGTTCGAGCGGCCGGCACACAGATCACGCAGGCCGGGAAGGACTCGCTGAAGAGCGTGATCGACTTTGGGAACAAATTCGTGGTCGACGGCGAGATCGAGTTCTTCAGCTTCGAAGTTGAATGAGGTGAACCTCACAGCTTCGCTGATCGCACACTAGATGTTGGAACCGCTCCAAAACGCTGTCACAATATGAGCGGCGCTATCCAGCTTCACTCAACCTTTGCGCCTGTTCACTAAACTCCCAACTTGAGGGTTTGGGCGGCCGAAAATTTTCGAAATTTTCGAAGCCTGCTAGCTGCTCCGAGATGCATCCGGCGGAATGTCCAGTTCCTCGTAAATTCACGAGCGAACTGGCTGTTTTAGGGGCGTGTTAGGAACACCCCCTGATGGATGGGAAATGCGCGGAACTCATAGTGCCATAACCGGTTCGGCGCTGTCGAAGTGTGTGATTGACGAGGAGCCCAAAAAGCTTAAGATTTGGCCCTGTGCACACCGTATATTGTGGTAAGTGAGGGCATCTACTACAATATCTAGTGTACCGAGCAGCACATCCTACCACCATCGGGTGGATCGCAGCAGGAAGCTCGCCAGACACGGAAAGTCGTCTCAGCTTTAGTGGCCAGGAAGCCCGAGACTAGTATACAATTGTATATGGCACGATGCCCACGCACGGACGTCTCTAGCAGGGAGCTCTTTCTCTATGGCAACCATTGGCACCCCCGTCGCCAAACGACACTTGTCCCCCTTCAACAGCAAAACCAATCGCCGCGGCCTGTCCATCGAGACCCAGTTCTGTCCCGAGGATGTGGCCGATCCCTTTGACACCGTCGAGTGGGATCTGCGCGTCGCCGCCATCAAGGGCGAGAACGGCGAAGTCCTGTTCGAGCAGGAGAACTGCGAAGTTCCCTCGCACTGGACCCAACTGGCCACGAACGTGGTCGTCAGCAAGTACTTCTACGGCGAAGTGAACACGCCCGAGCGTGAGCACAGCGTCAAGCAGCTCATTCATCGCGTCTGCCGCACGATCGCCGACTGGGGCCTCTCGGATGGCTACTTTGCCACGGACGAGGACGCCGAGCGGTTCTATCGCGATCTGACCTGGCTCTGCCTGCATCAGCACGGGGCGTTCAATTCGCCCGTCTGGTTCAACGTCGGCCTGTTCCACCAGTACGGCGTCAAAGGCTCGATGTGCAACTGGCACTGGGATGCCGAAGCCGAACTGGTCAAGCAGCCGGAGAATCCGTACGAGTATCCACAAGGCTCGGCCTGCTTCATCCAGAGCGTGCGCGACAACATGGAAGACATCATGGAGCTCGCCCGCAGCGAGGCCATGCTGTTCAAGTTTGGCTCCGGCACGGGCACGGACCTCTCGACGCTGCGTTCGCATCGCGAGAAGCTTTCGGGCGGCGGCAAGCCCTCGGGCCCGCTCTCGTTCATGCGGGTATACGACCAGATTGCGGCCGTGGTGAAGAGCGGTGGCAAGACCCGCCGCGCTGCCAAGATGCAGTCGCTGAAGGTCTGGCATCCGGACATTCTTGAGTTCATCGAGTGCAAGCACAAGGAAGAGAAGAAGGCCCGCCTGCTGATCGAAAAGGGTGGCTACGAAGCCAACTTCAATGGCGAGGCTTACAGCTCGATCCTGTTCCAGAACGCGAACCTCTCGGTCCGCGTGACGGACGAGTTCATGCAGTCGGTGATCGAGAACAAGCAGTGGGCCACGCACTGGGTGACCGACACGGACACGCCGGGCCCCACCTGGCCCGCTCGCGACGTGATGGCCAAGATGGCCGAAGGCGCCAGGGCCTGCGGCGATCCGGGCGTGCAGTACGACACGACGATCAACAAGTGGAACACCTGTCCGAACTCGGGCCGGATCAACGCTTCGAACCCGTGCTCGGAGTACATGTTCCTGGACGACACGGCCTGCAACCTGGCGAGCATCAACTTGATGAAGTTCCGCCTGAGCGACGGCACGTTCGACGTCGAACGCTTCCAGTCGGCTTGCCGGTTGTACTTTATCGCCCAGGAAATCCTGGTCGATCACGCCAGCTATCCGACCAAGCGGATCGCCGAGAACAGCCATCGCTACCGCCCGCTGGGTCTGGGCTATTCGAACCTGGGCAGCCTGGTGATGTCGGCCGGCGTGGCGTACGACTCGGACGGCGCTCGCGGCGTGTGCGGGGCGATGACTGCCCTGCTGCACGGCTCGGCCAACCTGGCCAGCGCCGAGATCGCGGCCGCGGTGGGGCCCTTCGACGGCTTTGCCGAGAATCGCGAGCCGATGCTGAACGTGATGCAGATGCATCGCGACGCGGTGGAAGAGATCAACCCAGCCTGCCCGGACTATCTGAAGGATGCGTCGCGCAAGCTGTGGGATCGCGTGCTCGACGCGGGTCGTCGCTATGGTTATCGCAATGCCCAGGCCACGGTGCTCGCGCCGACCGGCACGATCAGCTTCCTGATGGATTGCGACACCACGGGCATTGAGCCGGACATCGCCCTGGTGAAGTACAAGCAGCTCGCCGGTGGCGGCATGCTGAAGATCGTCAACCAGACCGTGCCGCTCGCCCTGCGAACGCTCGGCTACGACGAACCGAAGATCGAGTCGATCCTGGCCTACATTGACCGCGAAGACACGATCGAAGGTTGCGACGTCTTGAAGGAAGAGCACCTGAGCGTGTTCGATTGTGCCTTCCAGCCGCGCAAGGGAACGCGTTCGATCGCCTGGCAAGCTCACGTCCGGATGATGGCGGCCGCCCAGCCGTTCCTGTCGGGCGCGATCTCGAAGACGGTGAACATGCCGCGCGACACCACGCCGGCCGACATCGCCGACGCGTATCTGGAAGGCTGGCGGTTGGGCTTGAAGGCACTGGCGGTTTATCGCGATGGCTCGAAGGAGAGCCAGCCGCTCTCGACCAGCACCGAAAGCGACAAGGCAGCCGCCAAGCAAGTGGCCGTGCCGCGCCGCGAACGCCTGCCGGACACGCGACGTAGCGTGACGCACAAGTTCAGCATCTCGGGGCACGAGGGCTACATCACCGTCGGGCTGTACGACGATGGCCGCCCGGGCGAAATGTTCGTCACGATGGCCAAAGAAGGCAGCACGATCGGCGGTCTGATGGATTGCTTCGGCACCGCGGTCTCGATGAGCCTGCAGTACGGCGTGCCGCTGGAAGTGTACGTGAACAAGTTCTCGCACACGCGGTTCGAGCCGATGGGTCACACCAAGAACCCCGAAATTCGAATCGCCAAGAGCATCGTCGATTACATCTTCCGCTGGATGGGCATTCAGTTCCTGCCCGGCTACAAGGAAGCGATGCTCGGCAAGGTGGGCGGCGACGAACCGACCGCCAAGAGCGTGGATGATGACACGGAGACAGAGACGAAGCTCGCCGCCAAGATGGCTGGCGAGCCAAAGCCCGGGGCAGGATTGCCCGCCGCGAAGCTGGCACCTGCGAAGCCGGCCGCCACGAAGCCGGTCGTCGAGCTTGCCAAGCCGGCAGCAAACGGCGCCGCGAAGGCCAAGTCGAACGCCGATCTGCTTCAGCGGGCAGGCGTGATGCAGGTCGATCTGAACGGCGGGCAGTATGCCGGCCGCGAAGATCAGTTCGCGAGCTTCCAGACCGATGCCCCCAGTTGCGATAACTGTGGCGCGATTACCGTCCGCAATGGCAACTGTTACTTGTGCCATAACTGCGGCAATAGCATGGGTTGCTCGTAAAGGAGTGTCGGGCTGGATGCCCGCGAGCAACCCACTGGCGACCACCGGGTGCCGTCCCACCGAGAAATCCTGGGGCGGCACCCGTTTTTTATTGGGCAGTCGCAGATTGAAATGCTCTTTCAGCCCCCGGCTCTGCTGGCGGGGTCCTCGCGCTGCCGAGCGACGGCTTTTTGTGGTAACGTTGAGCACGATCACCAGTCACCAACCCGCACGACGAACCAGGCAGTTGCCATGACCAAGCCACTCCTCACAATTGAGGGCGATGTCGCCTCGCCCGTGTCGCTTTCTTTCGAAGATCTGGCGGCTTTCCCGGCCGACCAGCAAATCATCGACGTCAGCCGCATCGATCCCAAGCGGCAGGGAGATGCCGTCACCCTGGCCGGACTTCTCGAGCGAGTGAAGCCGGGCCCATCGACAAAGTATTTGACGCTGCACGCGTCGACCGACGACTTTCACGCCAGCATTCCGCTGGACGCCGTGCGTGAGCGGGCTTTTCTGATTTATCGCCTGCACGGCGAGCCGCTGCCGCTGACATCCGGCGGCCCGGTACGGTTTTATATCCAGGACTTCGCCGCTTGCCATACCTCGGAGATCGACGAATGTGCGAATGTGAAGTTCGTCGATCGGATCGAGCTCAGCGCCGCGCCGGGCCAGGACAATCGCCCGCACGATGCCCAGGAGCATGCGGAACTGCACGAGCGCGAGGCGAAATAGTCAATTGGCGTGCTGGCGGCGCCAGCGGCTCACCCGGTGTAACGCGCGGCCGGACGCGATCACTCATCTAGCCCGCGCAGCGATTCGTCGCCCGAGGGGCGATCGCCGCCGGCTTTGAGCTTTTCAAGATAGCCGGTAAGCATGATCTGGGCCGCCAGCTTATCGAGCCGGGCCTTACGCTTCTTCTTGGTGAGCCCCATGCCCGAGAGTGCCAACTCGGCCTCATGCGTCGTGAACCGCTCGTCGAAGTACTCGATGGGCACGCCGGTCACTTCGTGCAGCCAGGCCCCGAACTTGCGGGCTTCGGTCGACTTCTGACTCTCGCGACCGTCCAGGTGCACCGGCAGGCCGACGACGAACCGCGTTAATCGCTCTTCCTTCGCCAGCCGGGCGAAGTACTCCCGATCCAAAGGCTCGCTGCGCCGATTGTAATTATCAAGCGGGCTGGCGATCATCGTCTCCAGATCGGCAATGGCGATGCCGACGCGAAGCGTGCCGTAGTCGATACCAGCGATGCGTGGGGGCAAGAACGGATTGGGGGTTAGGAGCTGGGGATGGGAGCAAAACGTCTTGGACCTAGCGGCGCCGCCGAGCGAGTTCGGTATCGCCATCCCGCGGAATGGGTTTCCGCGCTTCCGCAGTGGTGAAGTGCCCCTGCTGGAGGAAGTTGAGTGTCTGCTGCATCACCGCCGGGTCGTTCATCATAAACGAGTGCAGGACCGGCAGCACGGCAAAATCCGCTGCGCCGGGAAGCTTCGTATCGGCGACGCTCACGACCAGGTCGTCGTCGCCCGTGAGCCATGGATTGAAACCCTTGTCGCTGCCCCGACCGCCGGCCAGAATGCCGAACTCGAACGCCGGAATCGCCAGCCGCGCATCGAGCTGCTCCCAGTCGTGGGCCAGCTGCGTACCGGCCGATCCGGCCACCACGTGGAACAAGCCCACGCGATCGAGCGCTTCGGCCAATTCCGCGCCCTGGTTGGGCGGACCGAGCATCACCATCCGCTTGATCCGTTTGTCAGGTTGAACGCCTGCGTCGGGCTGAGTATGGTCGGCCAAATAATGCCGCACCACGAGATTGCCGAGGCTGTGTCCCACGAAGTTGATTTCGTTGATACCATCCAGGTTGTCGATGATCGAGTCCAGCGAACGGGCATGATCGCCAACGCTGCCGCGCGTCGTAGGATAGCTGACGTTGAAGACAGTGTACTTGCCCTCTTCGGCCAGGTATCGGCAGAGCTTATACATTGCGGCTGGACTGCGAAACAGGCCGTGGAGTACGATGACCGCGCGGCCCTGCATAGGTGGCAAGTTGCGCCGCTCGCGAATTTCGGTGAGCTTCGTGCGGCACTCATCGAACGTGCCCCAGGCATGTCGCAGATTGTAGCCGTCGAGCAGCCGGTAGTGCCCCGTAAATACGTTCCGCTGGATGTGCCAATCGTGGAAGAACAGCTCGTCGGCCCAGAACTGCTTGCCGCCGAGCGTGGGGCTGACGGCGTTCCAGTTCCCGGTTGACGACTGCGGTTGTTCGTTGTCTTGCGCGTGAACCTTCGCGCTTCGCCAAGCGAGTGCTGACATAATGGCGGCGGTAAAGGTGCGACGATTCATTGCGATCCGGCCCCCCTCACAAACTCTACAAGTACTGTTGCCAGCCGCGCTCGGCGATCAGTTTTACCAACTCTCTAATCGCTTCTTCGTCGTGTTTCTTGGCTACCAGCGTGGCATCGGGTGTGTGCACCACGATCAGATCCTCGACACCCAGCGTGACGATCAGGTGCCCATCCGGTCCGCGGACGATGGTCCCCGTGGTTCGCAGCCCCAGATGCTTGCCGGCGATCGTGTTGCCCGCTTCGTCCTGGCCTTGCAGCCTGGCGATCGCTTGCCAGCTTCCCACGTCGTCCCAGGCGAACGGAGCTTCGATTACGACCACGTCTGTCGCGTGCTCCATTACCGCGTAATCGATCGAGATTCCGCGAATCGCGGTGAATTCGCGTTCGAGCGTGCCTGCAAATTCATGAGTACCGGCCACGGCCGAGATCTTCCGCAAATGCTCCATCATCTCGGGCTGCCGCTCCTCGAGCGCTGCGATGATCGTCTTTGCTTTCCAGACGAAGATCCCCGAGTTCCAGTAAAACGTGCCTGCTTCAAGATAGTGCCTGGCCACCTCGGCCTTGGGTTTCTCGCGGAACTGGCGCACGCGATAGACACCGGTGGCAAGGTTCGATCTCTTTTCCGCGCTGAGCGCATCGCCGCGTTCGATGTAGCCGAATGACTCCGCCGCGTACGTCGGGCGAATTCCAAACGTCACGATCCGCCCGGGCGATTGCTCGACCAACCGCGCGGCCAGCTCGATTGCCGCGCAGAACGCTTCCGGCGGAGAGATGACATGGTCGGACGGCATCACGGCCAGGATGCCTTCGGGGTCACGCCTGACAATCTCCAAGGCGGCCAGCCCGATGCAAGGGGCCGTGTCGCGGCGGCACGGTTCGCCCAGGATGGAAGATTCGGGCAGCTCAGGAAGTTGCTGGCGGATCTCTTCGACGAGCGACTTGCTGGTGACGATCAGCAAGCGATCTGGGGGAACCAGGAGCTCGATCCGATCGACGGTCGATTGGATCATCGTCCGTTCGGCCACGAGCTGCAAAAGTTGTTTGGGGCGCAGGGATCGGCTCTCCGGCCAGAACCTCGTGCCGCTCCCTCCTGCCATGATCACCGCGTGCAGCATGGATGCCTTCGTCGTGTTGCTTGTCGTCGACCGAGTATTCAGTAACGAAGACTAAGCTAACAGAAGTACCGCGGGGACGTCACCGTCAGTCCCGGCGAAATGCGAGCTGCGAGCTCATCGGCATTCTGTGCAAACAGCGGGCTAATTTCGACAGCCACACCCTCGGCCACTTCGCAGCCGGCCCGCCGCAGCCAGTCCGTGTAAAGTGCTATCATCTGAGCCCGCACGGTCTCGGGGCTATCCGTCGGATCGCCAGGAGCGTTTTTTACCGGGGCAAACGTCCGCTGGGCGTCGACCTCGACCACGATCCCTTGTCTCGCCTCGGGCAGCAGATCGAAGATGAACCGCTCGAACTTGATGGCGTTTGGTTCGCGCGGCTCGACGCGGTTGCCGGCCGGGTCAAGGTGGCCCACCGCCTTGCGAGCGACATGGAAGGGCAGCGCCGTACCGCTCGTGGCCATGCGTTCCAGAAACGCCACATCGAACACGTGCACCGCGGTATTACCCGCCCAGAACACAGGCGAGCCGTCGGCCCCGCGCCGCTCGACGATCTCGTCGGGCAGAGGATTGAGATCGCTGTACTCCAGAATCCGCAGCCGGCCATCAACCGAGACGACATTCCCCACTTTCTCCCGCGAGTGCTTCTTGGCCACCACCGCCGTGGAAAGCTCAGAACCGGCCAGCAGGTGATATCCCAGGAGCATGGGGTCGCACATTTCGACGAGCGGGTTGTCGATCTGGCAGTAGAAGAGCTGTCGCACTCCGCGCGCGTGCATGTCTGCCAGGCAGCCACTTTCGGACAGCGCGCGGAGCGTGCCGCCGTGGCCATCCGGACTGAGTGCGAGGGCATGTTTTTCGGCTAGCAGTAAGCGGCCCGACGTCGCGTCGACGGCCGGCATGGTGCCCTGGCAGAAGATCCGCACGTCCTCGCTCGGCAAGCCAAAGTTCTCGTTCGCGCGCAGGTAATCGACGGTTTCTTCGTGCGTGGCGGGACTTGTCATCAGATACAGCGGGATGCGCATCCCGGCCACACGCGCCCGGGCCGTGATTTTCTCCAGCAGAATTTGAAACAGTGATGCGCCGGAGATCGGCCCGATGGGATACATCCCCTTGGGGTGCTCGAAGCCCAGGCGACTCCCCTGCCCTCCGGCGACGATCACGACGCCGACGTGTCCCGCGGCAAGCGCTTCGAGGGCGGCGGCGGTTGCGCGTTCGGTACTTTCGGCCGAGTCGGCATCGGATAGTCGCCGCGCCGGCGGAGCACTCGAACGGCGGGCCGTCTCGGCCCAATCCTCGGCCACCACTTCGCCGCGAAACAGCTCGCGCAGTTGGGTAAGATCAAGCCGGGCTAACTCATCAGCCAATTGGTCACTAGCCGATGCGTCGAGTTCGTCCCAAAATGCCAGCACATGTTGCTGGTCGAACTCCGCAAGTTCACGCTCTAGTTCCGCGCGGGTACGATTCACTTTCCAGTGTTCTCCGTGCTACACCCAGATTTAGAAACCGCGACGTACCCACACCCAGGCCAGCACGCACAATAGCGGAAACAGGCCGAAGATCATGCCGTAGGTGATGATCGTGGTCCAAACTCGCTTCGGCCAACGCGCCATGATGCTACCAGGGGTGAACGAGGAAACTTGCCCGGGCAGATTGCCCTCTGTGCTCCTATTATCGCTCAGGCCGAAACGCCGCAAAGGCCTGTTGCTGCCTGCAATTCGGGGGTAATTCGTGGGAGCGGTTTTTCGGGGCCGCCGCTGGGGTGTAAGCTTATGTCGTGGACCGCTCACGCACATTGCCCGGAACCGTCTAATGCCGTTTCGCTCACTCAACAGCTTGTCCTGCCTTGGGGCGGTCCTGTTGTTGGCCGCATTTTTTTCAGCCGGCCGGCTCGAGGCCGCGGTAGAACTCCCCATTGCCGAGGGAACGGTCGTGCGGTTCGCCGACGTGCCCGAGGGCGTGGCTGCGCTTGGCGTTCGCGACGACTACATCCAGCAACTCAGCCCGTTCGATTTGCAAGTCCGCACGCGGACGCCGCAGCCCGTGAGCGAGGAAGAGTTCGTGGCCTTTCTGGGAAAGCACGTGATTCCCTGGACGGATCGCGACGTGGAGACGTTGAGACCGCTGGTGGCAGACATTGCCAGAAAGATCGCGCCGTGGAAGCTACCACTGCCGAGCGTGATCTTGCTAGTTAAGACCACCGGCGGCGAGGAAGGCGCGGCCGCCTACTGCCGCGGCCCGGCAATCATCTTGCCGCGCAACATGGTCGAAGGCAGCACGGCCCGGCTGGCCAATATCTTTCCGCACGAACTGTTCCACGTGCTCAGCAATCAGAATCCTGACCTGCGGAAAGCACTTTACGCGACGATTGGCTTCCAGCCCTGCAACGAAGTGAAGCTGCCGCCTTCGCTGGCGGCGCTCAAGATCACGAACCCAGACGCGCCGCGAAACAACCACTACATTACGGTCACCCAGAACGGGCAGCCGACGGAACTGATGCCGGTGCTGGTGGCCAAGATGCCGTTCAACGCGGCGAGTGGTGGAAACCTGTTCTCTTATTTGCAGTTCCGCTTGATGGAACTGGAAAACGTCGAAGGCGAGCGCCGGCCCAGGCTGGTGAATGGTCAACCGGTGCTGCTCGACCCGGCAAACGTGTCTGGTTATCACGAACAGATTGGCCGCAACACGAAGTACATTATCCATCCGGAAGAGGTGCTGGCCGACAACTTCGTGTATCTGCTCAATGAGCGCCGAGATCTGGCTTCGCCGCAGATCGTGACCAGGATGGCTGAAGTGTTCCAAGCCGCGGCAGCAGAACGTCCGGCGCTCTAACCAACCGCGAACGCAAAGGGGTGGAAAAACAACGCGGGCCGACGGAGATGATCTCCCTCGGCCCGTGCCTGTTTGTTTGGTCTCTTAACTGTCCGGTGATTCGGCCGGCAGCTTATCGCTGGCAGGCTTCGCGCTCTGACTGCGACCATTCGTCGATCCGGCGGAAGACTTCTTCCCGATGAATCGGCACATCCTGGGGGCCGATGAAGCCGAGTTTCACGCGGTCTCCGCGGACGTCAATCACGCGGACTTCGATGTTGTCTCCGATGATCACCTTCTCGTTCTTCTTCCGACTGAGCACTAACATGTTCATGACTCCATTCTGACGACTTTGCTTTCCTAAACTAATACCGTGTCTTTGTGGCTCCGGCATCTTGTACGCAGTGACCGGGGTCGCGGTTCACCGCCTACGTACTGGAGCGAGTTCTTCTGGCCGGCCGCTGTCTGCCACCAAGTGGCAAGCAGCCAGATGGCGTGCAAGCGGGGTTGAACCGGCTCGCACCCGCGAACGGCAGAGGTTCGCTAGAAGCGATTCGTTTTATTCAGTCCAACCTTGGACAACGCCGGGGCATTAGCGGTTCGCTGACCTGTTGGCCAGCGATGCCGCGCTGCGGTCCATGAATTCGGTGCGAGGCATGACACCTGCTCGGCCGCGTGCGAAGGGTTCGCTCACAAAACAGCGAACCCACGTCTCGGCGGTCATCGAACAGACCGTGATGCCGTGAGAACCAGGTCGACGCTCCGCTTCGCAAGTTCTGCAAATTGCGGCGAACGCTTCGGCCCGATATCAACCGGTGGGATTCTCTCGGTCCCCCCTTCGATCAATCGAACTTGAGCAACCTAACCCGCCCGCGAGATGCGAGTCAACGGCAGTTTCTTCGCTCGCGAGATATGCTTTTCGGATCGCGTGACGTTGTTCCGTCGCAAGCATGCAAAGCAGACGGTTTGCAACTCGATTGGCCTGAATTTACAGGTCCCGAGAGAGTTGTTAGGATCTGCCAGCGGCGCCGTTGCACCTGCGTGCTAGCATACAGATAACCAACCGCGAGCAAATCCTTCGCCGCGGCCGTCTCCTGTTGTTGCTGCTTCAGTATGCCCCCATTTGTTCCTCAGCCGCATTCCTGGGTTCGCAAGTTCCGCCACGCAGGACGGGGCATGGCGCACGCCTTCCGCACGCAGCGCAGCTTCTGGGTGCACCTGCCGGTGGCGGTGGCCGTGCTCATCGGCGCGACGCTGCACGGCGTCTCGCAAGTCGAATGGGCGATCCTGATCGTGTGTATCGCGATGGTGCTTTCGGCCGAGCTGTTCAACTCCGCGCTTGAGCACCTGTCTCAGGCGATCACCGCAGACGAGAACGAACACATTCGCAATGCACTGGACGTCGCCAGCGGCGCCGTGCTCGTTGTCTCGATCGCCGCGCTCGCGGTCGGTAGCCTGCTATTGCTAACCAAGCTCGCCGCGGCATTGGGATTCTAGTCGATAGAAAACCCGAGGGCTGGAATCGTGCGTCCAGCCCTCGGGTTGTTCGATTTGTCAAACAGCTTTGGCCAGCGCTACTTCGCCGAGCTCAGCTCATCCTTCATGACGTGCCCCGTCTTCGGATCAATCTTCAGATTGAGTTGATCCTCGTCGTGCACATAGAAGATGAACCCGTTGAACATCTCGTCGTACGACTGGTCGCCGTACGGAACCGTGTAGTTCGGGTCCGGGTTGTAGGGATTGAACTTCGAGTTGTCGAAGTGGGCAATCGCCTGCAGCTCGGTGCCTGCGGGAATCTTCTTCTCCGGCGGACAGACATAACCGATCTGCCACTCGAAGTTGTAGTTCGGAATCTGCAGCAAGGTCTCCTTCTTGCCGTCCGGGTAATGCGCCAGGAAGGTCATGTCGCGCCCGCGCAGATGCATGTGCGTGAACAGACCCAGCAGCGTGGCGTCCTTCTTCAGCGTGCGAGACTGCTCCATCTTGTAGAAGCCGTCTCCGGGCGGAATCTTGATGTCGCGCGGATCGAGCAGGATGAAGTGCGTCGTCTTGTTGACGATGCCCTTGGCATACTTGAAGCCGATTGAAATCGTGACTTCCTCTTCCTTGCCCGTTGTGACCAGGTGCACCTGCAGGCCGATCACCGCCCCCTTGGGCATCTTCTGGGCCATGCCCGGCGGCATCGTGAAGGGCACACCGCCCGGCACATAACCGGTGATGAACGTGTTCGTGCCAGCCTTCTTCGAAACCGGGTCGACGTAGAACGCGTTGCAGTGATGCACCACGGCCCGATTGTGCGGCAGGATCTCGATCGATTCGACGTAGGTGTCGTCTTCGAACGCGGGCTGCAAGAACACATAGCGATAGGGAATGAAGCCCTCGGCCTGCACCTTTTGCGGCTTGGCCATGGTCAGCACGAGGTCCGGCTTGCCGATCCGCCATTCGGTCTTTTCGAATTCGAGCGGCGCGGGCGCCTTCGAAGGATCACCCTTCTCCATGCCCGTCAGCACCCAGGCTTCGATCAGCTCGCGCTCTTCACGCGAGAGGCTCGGGTCGTTCTGGAAGCTGCCGTGCTCCTTGTGGGCATACCACGGCGGCATCCGGCCATCGCGCACCACTTCGACGAGCATCTCGCCGTGATCCTGGGCTTCTTCGAACGAGACCAGGCCGAACGGAGCGGCCGTGCCTTCGTGATGGCAGTTCTGGCAGGCCTTCTGCAGGATCGCCTCGACATGCTCGTGATAGGTCACCTTGTGATCGAACTTCGGCTGCTGCCAGGCGGTTACCTTGCAGCCGTCGACCGGCGTCGTCGCCACCGAGACCGGCTTGCCGGCCAGCACTTCGTCGATCGCCGAGGCCAGGTCGTGGCGACCGACGTTCGGCTGCACGCCGCCCGGGCGATACTGGTCGTCGATCCGTCCGAGGTAGACGACCTTTTTCGTCGCGCCGTCGAGCAGCACGGCGGTGGGCACGCGCTCGACACCCAGCGCCTGCGTGCACTTCTGGCCTTCGTCCCACACGAGCGGGAAGGTCAGGCCGGCGTCGAGGCCGTGGGCCGCGATGTCGCGCGGCATTTCACTTTGCGAGTTGTAGACCGCGACGAACTGCACGCCCGCGGCGGCATACTTCTTGTTCATCTCTTCCAGCCGCGGCAGGTAGCGCTGCGCGATCGGGCAATCGGTGTTGAGGAACACCAGGGCATAGGCCTTGGCTTCGCCCAGGTCGCTGAGCGAACGGTTGAGCGAGCGGATGTCCTTAAACGACAGGTCCTTGGCTTCGACGCCGATCTTGTCGGGAGTGTTCGCCGCTGCGTTGTGCGTGAAAACGGCGGGCGAGCCGGCGACGAGCGTGGCGGCAGCGAGCACGATCCATAACGACCGCTTCATGATGGTGGTTTCCCCCTGGAAATTGCGCGCTGGGGGCGCGACCGGACGTAAGTTGTTCCCTTGCCACCTATTGGAACCAGAATGCGCGGTTTTGGCAACGGTTTTTTGTTGGGTAGGCTGGAGACCTGCGACTTGAGGCCTGAGGTTCACTAAGTGGTTCTGCGGCCGGGGTTTGTGGGCAATCTCCGGTGTCCGGTTGGATCTCTTCGGTGCCTCTGCCTTCATTGCCTATCCCCTGCTCGCTCTGTGTCTCTGGGTCTTCGAGTCCCTGTGTTTAAATTCCTGGCCTTTCCCCCGGCTGTTTATTACCGATCGATTTTTCGCGTGTGTGCGCCGAGCAAAGCGCGAAAATGATGTTTCGGCGCCACACACACGCCCCTCTTCGGCCGGTTTGGGCGACCTGCAGGTTTCGTCGCTCCTCCAGTTTGCCAGCGGCTCGGGCATTCTTGGCGGTCATCGCTTGGTCTCTACCTAATGTCGTGACCTTACACTACTGCAAGTCCTGGCCTGATTACTAGATTTGGTGGACACGTGGGCGGTGTGCGCGGTGCGCACGCGAGCGCGGCCAGTGGCAAGGAGTTGCGAAGCAGGCCAGTCACACTCGCGGTCAAGAGGGGGCGCGGAGGGTGATTTTTTCTCAGTGAAGTCGACAAGCGAGCGTCATGCCAATTCACTTCGAATCCTTGTTCTGGTTCCGAACATCGTCGTCGGCGCGAAGCGTCCAACTGAGCAGAATCGCCGTAGTCGCGATGAGCAGGAATGAAGTTCGTATGCAGTGCCCATTATCAAAGATGATCGAGCACATATTGTTGGTCATGGTTTTTCCGCCCGAATCACGGCACACACGGAGAGCGCATGGCCGGTTCGGGCATTTCGGCCTGACCACTGGACGCGAGGTGCGCAGAGTCCGTGCGATTGCAGGTGATCCAGAAGGTCTCGTTCGACCAAGGCCCCACCGATGCAGCGGAACCAATCGTTGATATCGCGTCGCACTTCTTGCGGCAGTTCGCTCTTGAGCACAATCTCGGCAAAGATCGTGCGACCACCCGGCTTGAGCACGCGGGCGACTTCGCGCATCACGGCGTCTTTGTCCGGCGAGAGGTTGTAGATCCCATTGGCGGTAACCAGGTCGACGGTACTATCCGGCAGGGGAATCGCGTCAGCCGGCGCGTGCAGCCACTCGACGTTATTGACCCCGAGGGCTTCGAGGTTACCCCGGGCTTTGTCGAGCATCGGCTGGGCTAAATCCAAACCGTATAGGCGACCAGTGCGACCCACTTTCTGCGAATAGAGGTACAGGTCGAGGCCCGCGCCGCAGCCAAGATCCAGAACGGTTTCGCCAGGCTTGGCGTCCACGAACTGCTGCGGATTGCCCGCCCCGGTAAACGACTCCCAGATGCCAGCAGGTAGGCGATCAAGAGCATTGGGATCGTAGCCGACGCTTTCGGCAAACTCGCGCCCCACTGGGAAGTTGAACTTGTGCCCCGGATTCGTAGCAACCTGTCCGTAGCGCTGGGCGACGGCAGCCTTGATCTCCTCACCGGAATGTTCTGCAAGTGGCTTCATTGAAATCCCGTCCATGCCATGTCCTTTATTTCTGGGGAGCCAACCGGGCTACAAATCCACCTGCGCGCGGGATCTTCACATGCAACTCGGCGTCTCGTGAGGTAGTCTCTGTGCGCGATTCCAAAGCATTCGCTCCACCAGCCGGCTCATCGAGAAGCAGTTCTGCGGAGTACTTGCCAGTTGTGAGGAAGCCGAGAGGAAGGGTGAGTTCCCTGGATTCCTTGGCCGTCATGCCACCGAGATACCATGTCGTGTCGTTGCGGCGTGCAATGATCAGGCACTTCCCGACCTCCGCGTGCAGTACACGAGTCTCGTCCCAAGTGGTAGGGATTCGAACGAGGAACTCAAGTCCAGCTTGGCCGCGATACGCAGCCGGATAGTCCACCAGCATTGGCAGATGGTTCTGATAGACCACATACATCGCCAATTGATGGCCACGAGTTCCCTGCACGGGTGGCGCCTTGACACTCGCACGATAGTCTTCGGGCAGCGTGCTGCGCATTCCACCCTGATGGTAGTCCAGAGGTCCCGCAAGCATTCGCACGAACGCAACGTCGAGGTTGTGTTCTGGCGGCGTACCTCGTGAGCCTTCTGGCGCCCATTTGTTGTGCTCTTGGTTGTAGACACCTTCGTACGACAATACATTGGGCCACGTGCGTTCCATGCCGGTGGGCTTATAGGCGCCGTGGAGCGTGACCGTGAGGTGGTGCTTAGCGGCCTTCTCTGCGATTTCGTAATAGAACCGGACCATTTCCTGATCGTCGCGGTCCATGAAGTCGACCATGACACCCTCGATGCCCCACTCTTCATACGTCCGAAACGCCGCATCGATCTGGGGCTTCAGCGCCTTCCAGTGCATCCACAGGCGAATGCCGACGCTCTTTTCCTTGGCGTAACGCAGAACCTCTGGAAGATCGATCGACGGAGCCGCCTTGGTAATGTCGGTTGGACCATTCGGGCGAATTGGGCCTCCATACCAGGCGATGTCGAGCCCGTCGAGTGAGTGATAGGGAATGCCTTGCTCGGCGCAAAAGTCGATGTAGTGCTTCATCGTGGCGGTGTTCACGCCGGGCTCGAAATCCACCCCTTCGAGTACATAGCCGTTCCACCACGGGAAAGTCGTCTTTCCCGGTTTAATCCAGGAGCTGTCCTTGATGGCAGGCGGGTCGCTCAGGTGAAAGACGATATTCGATTCAATGAGTCGCCCCGGATCGTCAGAGATCATCACGACTCGCCAAGGCGATTGATGCGGAGTTTTGCCGAGAACCTTTGCTCGGTCCTTGCGATTTGGCAGCGGCGACAGTTTGGATTCCATCGTTCCCGGCTCGCCCACAGTCCCGGAAAGATACATTCCGGCATAGTCTGTTAGGTTTGCCTCTGTCAGTGCGAACCAGAGCGGGGGTGAGGCAGTCGACTGCGTGAAAAGAATGGGCAGGCCAACGAGCTTATCCTCCCCGATCGAGGAAGCGGCTGAAGTGTTGTAGTATCGCTCGTACGATGTCGTGTAATCGCCAAGATTGAGAAAGTGCGCGGTTGGGTCTCCGGCCAATGAGAAGCGAGAATGCTCGTCCGTTAGAATAAACTCTCCCAGCGATTTCTGCTTCGGGAGGAGGTACCGGAAAGCAACTCCATCATCGAAGGCTCGGAAGACGATGTCTACCTGGCGATGGGAGCCATTCGATTCCTGTAAAGAGATGGCCAGTTGGTTGTGGTGATCTCGTGCCTGAGATGCCTTGCCGACAGAGATCGTGTAGGTCGCATCGCTGCTTTCCCGGAGAACTTCCGTCACCATGAGGTTTGAGCGTAAAGGAGCCGAGCCAGCAAATTCGAGCCCCAGACTGCCGGACATAACCTGCTGTCCCTTGTAGGTCACATCGAAGCAAGGCTCCCCGAGATCGTTCAAGCGAAACGCCAAAGCAATGTGACCGCTGGGGGACTTCACCTCTTGCCGCTCGCGATTTCCGCTCGCGGCAGCGTTCTGGAGGCAAAGACATGCCAGACAAATCGCACTCGTCAGACGAAATTGCATCACCTTGAATCCCTGGGAGAATGGTTGACAAGACATGGGCGACTAGGTGGTAGATGTGGGACACCAAATACGATTTCGGTCGCATCGCAACAGAGCAGCGAAACGACCTGAGAACGCGCCTCCTTGACGGCGTCACGAGCCAGTAGGCCGGCCCAATGAATGCTCGACGGATTGCCAAACGCGTCTGCCAGAGTACGAGTCATCGCCGCAGCTACCTCGTCGGCGATCGGCGTCGTGGCATTGCAGTCCAGGTAATCCTGCGATTTCATCGCTTGGACACCTCACGACGCACAGGTTTTTTCGGCGGCGACTTGCGCTTCGCGAGGGCTTTCGCAAGTGCTTCCCTGTTCGACTGTAGTTCAGCGGGGGTCCGCTTGACGACCGGGTCATTGCGGCCCACGAGGGTCAGCATGTCTTCAACAAGATTTGGTCGGCACAAATAATAGCAACGCAACGAACCGACTTGCGCATAGTCCACAAGCTTTGCGTGTCGCAAAACTGCCAAGTGCTGAGAAATGTTCGCTTGGCGGGCTGGTAACAGATCCTCCATATCTGTCACGCAGCTGGGCCCCGTGACCAATTCCAGCAAGATCGCTAGCCTTGTGGGGTGCGAGAACGCCTTGAGCAGTGCGGCGGCAGCGTGGGAGTCGGGGGATTCCATTCAACTGGCTCTGCTCATTCGGATATTCGACTATTCGAATATCATATCGGCCAAGTCAGCCGGTCGTCAACGACGCGGGAATGGCGCGGTGCGCCCTGCACCCGGGATGGCGTTGGATAATGCGACGCAAGGTTGACATTCCGAGCTGCGATCAATTATCCGGGTAGAACTCGACGTGAATTTGCGGTTCCCCCGAAACACCAGTCGTATCCGGATAGGCGTCTCTCAAAATCCAGTCAGTGTATGGGTCGCGTTCAAGACACCTGGGACCCAGCGCAGGTCGAAGTCACTTCGGCCACCATTGACCGAGGCTGGTGATGGCGACAGGTGGCGGGAGAAGAATAGCCCCCCTCCCCAACTCTCCCCACACGTGCCGATCCGTGTCCGGAAGCATTGTGGTTGTGGCGGCGCTTGTTGGTGGATACGGTTCGGCACTGGGGGAGGGAGCAGAACATGGAGAATACGCGACGTCGTCGCCACGTGCGAGGAGCAGCAGCGGCGCGTCTGTGAGATTTCTGGTTCCCTCCGCCCGGCGTGGGGAGGGTTAGGGAGGGGGGAATGCCGCTGTGTTGGCGATCATGAACTCGGGGACGGGGACAGTCCCATTTTGCTCCCAAGGCAGCCGCAAAATTGGGACAGCCCCCTAGCACTCGGCGAGCGCTTGCGCAATGCGCTCGATGACCTGGCGAATGTCTTCGTCGAGCTCGTGATTGCGGAAGCGAAGAACGCGAAAGCCTTGCGCGGTTAGCCAGGCGGTGCGGCGCACGTCGTGATCGCGCGCGGCGGGATCGAGATGCTGCGGTCCGTCGAGCTCGACGATCAGCTTGCGCCCGAAGCAGACGAAGTCGACGACGTAAGGGCCGATCGCGGCCTGGCGGCGGAACTTCACGCCGAGCTGTTCGGCGCGGAGGTACTGCCAGAGGCGCCGCTCGGCAGGCTGGGCGTGGGTGCGGAGCTCGCGGGCGAAGTCGCGCTGCTCGTCGTCGCGGACCATGGTGATTCGCCGGCGATCGGGTCACGAGGGATTACCACCGCAGATTTGATAGATGGTAGCGGAGCGGAGTCGCGGGGAGCAATAGTTGGTTTGCGGTGAGGAAGAGGACAGAAGAGCCCCCTCCCCAACCCTCCCCACAACGTGCCGAGCCGTGTCTGGAAAGCTGCGTGGCTGTGGTGACACAGTCCGGTGGACACGGATCGGCACAGGGGGAGGGAGCAGGAAGGTAGAAAGTAGGAGCGGCCGCGCGGCGGGGAGAGAAATGCTACTTGGTTGCGCTGCGATGCACGGCGAGGGGAGGGAGCAGAACTGGGAGAAAGACCGAGCGGCCCCGACTCGCGGGATGCATGCTGGATTGACAGAGTGACTATGACGACGACAATGCGGCGATGAAGAAACTCGCAAGCACGCCTGCCGCGATCGCGCAATTGGTCAAGGAATACCCTGCCAAGAATCCGAGCGAGATCGCCAAGCTCGCCAAGGGTATGGGTTACACCGCGGTGAGCACTTCCATCGTGAAATCGATCATGGCGAAACTGCCGCGCGGCAAGTAGTTCAGCCCCGTACGCTGTTCAGCCCGGTACGCTTGGGCCCCGGTACGCTTGGGCTACCACGGCGTGTCTGCCCACGCGGGGGCGGGGCTTTCGAACGCGACGCGCTCTTGCGTCAGCGGATGCTCGAGCGAAATGCGCAGCGCGTGCAAACAGAGCGGTGGGTCGGCGACGCGGTGCGTCTGGGTTTCGCCGAGCTGGTGGTTGGCGAGATACGCTTGCTCGCCGCAGATCGGAAAGCCCAGGTGCTGCAGGTGCACGCGGATTTGATTGGTCCGGCCCGTAATCGGGCGGGCCTCGACCAGCGAGGTGCCGTCGCTGAACTCGTGCAGCAGGCGAAACTCGGTGCGCGCGATGAGTCCCTTCTTGGCGCCTTGTTCATCGCCCCGCTCGGCGATGGCGCGTCCGCCCAGCTCTGTGGTTTCGACGCCGATCGGCGCGTCGCAATCGAAGTGCGATTCCGAGGGGCGTCCCTGGATTCGCGCCAGGTAGTGCTTCTCCACGGCGCCGGCCTCGAACTGCGGTTGCAACCGGCTCGCGAAATGCCTGGTGCGGGCGAAGATCACGACGCCGGTCGTGTTGGCGTCGAGCCGATGCACGGGGCGGAGCTTCTGCGGCGCGTAGACCTGGTTCAATATCCACTGCAGCGAGTTGCGATTGAAGCGGCCGGACGGATGCAGCGGTAACGGGGCCGGCTTGTCGACGACGACGATCGCGGCATCCTCGTGCAGCAGGCGAATCTGCGCGTTCACGTCCGGCTCGATGTTGGCGGGCGTGCGGTGCAGATACACCTCGCCGGACCGCACTCGCTGCTGGGCGGTCACGGCCTGGCCGCTGGCATTCAGCACGAGCCGCAGGTCGAAACGCTCTTGCCAATACTCGGGGGCGAGATGCGGCAGGATTTCGCCGAGCGCGGCGAGTAGTGGCAGGCCGTCGTGGCGAGCGGAGATCTTCAGCGGGCGATCGTTGTCGTGCGGCTTGGAGCCCGGCAGCGGCGTGGTCACTTGCCGGATGGCCGCTTCGCGTTTGGCGAGCGTCTGGGCCAGCTGCTCGGCATCGGAGAGAAAGCAGTGCGGGCATGACTCTTCGGGCACATAGCGCGGGTCCTGCTGCTCGGCCACGGTGAGCGGCGCGAGGCAGCGGAAGCAGACGGCGTTTTCGGTCACGGCTAGTGTCGGATCGAGGCCCACGCGCTGGTCGAAGACGAAGCACTCTCCGTCGTAGTGCTCGCCACCGCAGTCGTCGAAGTACTTGAGGATTCCGCCGTCGAGCTGATACACGTGCTCGAAGCCGGCCTGCTCCATGTACGGCCCGGCCTTTTCGCAGCGAATGCCGCCCGTGCAGAACATCACCAGCGGGCGCTGCTTGAGATCGTGCTTGACCTCGTGGGGGAGATTCTCGACCGCGGCGGGAAAATCGCGAAAGTGATCGATCCCGAGCGTGACCGCGTTTTTGAACGTGCCGAGTTTGACTTCGTAGTCGTTTCGCGTGTCGAGAAGCGTGATCGGACGCCCTTCGTCGAGCCACCGCTTGAGCTCCTGGGGAGCGAGCTTCGGCGAGGTGTGCTCGCCGGGCGCGATGCCGGGAACGCCGAAGGCGATGATCTCGCGCTTGAGGCGAACCAACATGCGGTTGAAGGGCTGCCCGTCGCTGATGCTCTCTTTCGGCTCCAGCCCCGCGAGGCCCGGGATCGCGCGCAGTTCTGCGAGCAGCAGGTCGACTTCCTCGCGGCCGCCGGCGACGAACAGATTGATTCCCTCGGGACTGAGGAGAATCGTGCCGCGGAGCTTCCAGAGCTTGCACTGGGTGCGCAGGCGCTCACGCAGAGTATGCAGATCCGCCAAAGGGGCGAACTTGTAGGCGGCGATATTGATGACTTTGCTGGTGACCGCGGACATTTACCTTAGGATACGCTTCCGCTCGCTTTGCGCCGATCCGTGGGGGTGATATCAAAGGCCGCCGGTTAGGATGCCAATTGTGATGCTCCGGGGTTCCGCACTGCGGCTCCGCCCCTTAGCTTCTCTGGGTTCGATTCTCTATGTTAGAATTCCCCTCGGGCTTCGGATCAGACGCCACCGACCTGATTCCGTGGGTTGCCCGCTTTTGGCGGGGGACTTAAAATTCGACGTTTTCCACGCTCCTGCCGCCCCACACTCGGGGCGGCGGCCCAGGAAAGCTCGCTTCAAGGACCAAAATCGCAATGCTGCAGCGGAAACCCGTCTTCCCCCACGTCATCGAGATCAACTACCAAGCCGGCGAACGCCTGGGCTGCAACGTCTACCTGGTGTTTGACGGGGCCGAGTGGCTGCTGATCGACATCGGTTATGAGGAGACGGTCGACGAAATCGTGGAGCTGATCCGCCAGCTCGATTTCCCGCTTTCGCACTGCAAAATGCTGATCGCCACGCATGCCGACGTGGACCACATTCAGGGCCTGGCCAAGCTGAACACGCTGCTGAAGACCAAGATCGTGGGGCACAAGCTGGCCGCCACGCCGCTGGCCGAAGGGGACCGGATTAAAACGTTCGCCGAGATTGCGGCCCAGAATATCCACCTGGAGATGCCGCCGGTGAAGCTGGACGAGCTGATTGGCGAAGGGGACAAAATCAAGGTGGGCGGCCTGGAGCTGGAGGTCTGGCACACGCCGGGGCACACCGACAGCCAGCTTTCGTTCCGCCTGGGCAACCTGCTGTTCAGCGGAGACAACATCTATCGCGACGGTTGCGTGGGCGCGATCGACGCCCATCACGGCAGCGACATTGCAGCGTTTGTGAATTCGCTGAAGCGGATCCGCCAAAGCGACGTCGAGTGGCTGCTGCCGAGCCACGGTCCGATCTTCCGCAAGGACGACGCCGTGCTCGACGCGGCGATCAAGCGGCTGGAAGGCTATCTGCACATGGCGGACTTTGGCACCTGCGCCGCGGACTGGCCGCTGATGGACGAATGGGACGCCGAGCTGGCGAGCGGAAAGCTGCCGGAGTGAAATGGGCACGGCTAATGCGGAAGAGCTTAACCGCAGAGGACGCAGAGGATCGCAGAGGGAGGAGGAGGGTTTGGGAAGAGCCGCTTAGCCCGGAGGCATCGCCGACGGTGTTTCGCGAGCGGCGAGAACGCGCGGTGAAGTTGCTTAGCGGCCTAGATCGCCGGTGAGAGCAGTGCGAGCATCATCCCCACGAGGGTCAGCACGACCGCCGCTCGCGAGAGCTTGGTCGACCGCCGAGTTCTGACCACGAGCAGGAGCATCAGCAAGAACGCCGCGACGACGAACACTGCGCCGACGTTCAACAAGCCGTGGGCGAGTACCATCGCAGGGCCGTGCGTGGTGCGCGAACGCTGCGTCCAGCTGAAGAGAATCGTCAGATTCCCCGCCAGGGCGAGCCAGAAGGTGGTTACTGCCAGCAGGTCGCCCTGCCGCATCGGTGCCGGAGACAAGCGAATCACCGGCGGTTCGGTTTCGTCGCGAATGGGCTGCATTCCGGCATTCTAGCAGGGGCTGCCACTCGATAATGCTAGCAGGCGCCAAGTCCCCCCCTCCCCAGCCCTCCCCACAAGGGCGGAGGGAGCCGGAAACGGAGTTGTTTGTCACCCATGCGGTGTCTCCAATCCTCTTCCGATCCTCGCTCTTCCCTCTGTGAACCTCTGCGTCCTCTGTGGTTAGTCCTTGTGAATGTTTCGCTCTCGAAGTGATTGGCTGAGAAACCTTGCCGGTTCTGCCGGACATTCTCTCAATGCCGGCTGTAGGGCTTGCCGATGGATGGTTGTAGACCCACATGGGCCAGTCGCAGCGATCCCGAAACACGCGCTACTGGCCGATCGGAATCACACAGGGGGGATGAGTGATGGTCCGCCGAATGCTTCTTGCGCTGTGCTGCGCGGCGGCTTTGAGTGTGCTCGCGGCCGACGAGGCCCAGGCGCAGCAAGCCTTTGGTCAGAATTGGGGCGGCAGCTACAGCACCCAGGACTGGAACCGACTGTACCACTATCCGTACGTCTATTACCCGCAAAACTTCTGGTCGAGCGAGTACTACCAGAGCTCGAACGACCTGTACTACCGCTATCCGCCCGAAATGCGGATTCCGGTCTACAACAAGAAGTGGATGAACTTCTATCCGGAAGGGCGGCTGTATCACTCGGGCCACCACTTCATTCTGGATACGTTCTAAGCGGCAGCGAAAAATCTGCGGTGATGCGGCCGAAAGCGCGGCTGGAGGGGGGCCTCCGCAGCCAAACTAGTTCGGCAAGCGTCACCACGCAGGGGTCGAGAGTCCACACACGGCTCTCGACCCCTTTTTTGTTTTTATCCGGCGCCAACCGCGCGCTGGTGCGCGGCTACTCGCCTTCGGCCGCGTGCTCGAGAATCGAGTACTCGACAATCACGCTCGCCGGCTCCTCGGCAACTTCGTCGAGCTTCACTTCAAAACGCACGCCATAGCTCATCGCCTGCGTGGTCTTGACGCTGGCGTCCGGGCCATCGACAGGCTCGGCATAGCAGGCGGGATTCGTTTCCAGCGGCGGGCAGATCGCGATGTGTGCCGCGGCGTGCCGCTGACCGGCGGCAAAGTCGACGCGTACCCAGCCCGCGATGACCTCGCCGGCGTCATCGTCGCGGCGGCGAGTCT
>JBGSKX010000092.1:0-4920 GCA_041741015.1 Pirellulales bacterium | reverse complement strand
ACCGACCCCGCCGGTTCCATAGATGCCACCACCGCCGCCGCCGCCACTCTGGCCGCCAACAGCGCCTTCGCCAGCGAACCCGCCGCCGCCACCACCACCACCGCTGATGTTGCCCGAGTTTCCGCCGTCGCCACCCGCGCCGGTGTATCCGCCACCGCCGCCGCCACCGGTGCCGATATTGAAGTTCTGTTCGCCGCCGGTGCCGCCCGTCGCCGAGTTCCCATCAAACTGAACGTTGTCGATGACGACCGAGGCACCGCTGTTAACAAACAGCGCACCGCCTGCCCCCAAACCGCCACCGCCGCCCCCTTGACCGCCGCCACCCGTGCCGCCTTCCGAAGCGCCGTTAATGATCGCCACGTCGCTGATCGAGACATCGCCCGCCGCGACGAAGAACACTTGATGGATGTCCTGGCCGTCAATCGTGACCATCTGCGCGCCGGAATTCTCTATGGACACCGAACCGGCCGAGTTGTTCAGCATCGGCAGATCGCTCGCCAGCGCGATCGTTGCGTTCGGGGCGAGCTGAATGCTGATCGTCTGGATGCCCGAACCGGCGGCGTTGGCCTGTTCGATCGCCCAACGGAGCGTGCCACTAGATCCGTCGTCCGCTGCGCTAGTGACGACGAACGTGTTATCCGCGCCACGTGCGGAAACACTCGCGCAACTCAGTAACGCCGCGCACAGCGCGACGCAAAGCACACGTGCGCAACAAATACGAGGGAGTCTCCGCGAAGGACGCGGGACCTCGCAGGCGGGCGTCATCGACTTCCTTCCCTGAATCGGATGACAGGTTCGTCGTCGGGCGGGCGATCAAGCGCTTCGAGTAGAACCCGGGTGGTGGAACCAGGTCTCGTACGCTTGGGGTGAGAGTGCGAGCAAGCATCCGACAGACGCGCTAGCGCCCGGACAAAGAGTTCTTCGGCGCGGAGAGCGGCGAGGAATTAGCATACGCAAAGCCGCGCGAGCCTCAGGAGAGCGTGCTAGCAGTCCGCTTGTGACGACCGTGCCGGTCAGTGAACGCGGAACTTCAGCAAGTCCAGTTCTCAAGCTCGTCGCACGGCCGCGACCGGCTACTCTCTCCAGCCGGTCGCAGCCATGGAGCGCGCCACCCGAGATCATTTGCTAACCGCGGCCGATTGCTCGGGCGACGCCTTCGCCGGCTTTTTCTCGGCACTGGAACGCTTCGCACGCTCCTGCTCCGCCAGCACAGCCGGCAGGTTCGGCGTCTCTTCGACGCTGGTCCGGACGAACCAGCCGATCATCATCTCTTCCCAGGTCTGCTCGCCCCAGCCCACGGGCTTCGACGGATCGGGGTTCGCCAGGTTGTCCTCCGAGTTATCAAAGTGTGCCGTGCAGATCAGCTTGGTTCCCTTGGGCACGAACTTCGGCTCGGCCAGCACGTAGGTGTTCTGCCAGTTGAAGTCGTAGCGCGGGATGTCGAGCGCCACTTCCTTGCGTCCGTCGGGATACTCCAGCTCGTAGCGGAACGCCTTGCCGCGCAGATGCATGTGTGGCATGAACGAAAGGATCAGCGTGTCTTCGCGGAACCGCCGCCACGATGTCACCGGGTGGTTCGCCGCACCAGCCGGAACCTTGAAGGCCATGTTGATCGCCAGGTCGGTATGCACCTCGCGCGTCACCGTTGCCGGATCGGCATAGACCAGGCCGACGCTGCTCGTGTCTTCCTGCTCCGCGCCGTTGGCCGTGTAGTGCATTTGGAACAGCAGCTTCGAACCGGCTTGAACTCGCTTGGCCATTCCTTCGGGACAGCGCGTCGGCGGGTTGCCAGGAGCCGTGCCGACCAACAGGTCGCGGGCTCCCATACCTTCGCCCATCTGCTGCACTTTCTGACCCGGCGGAATCACGAACACGATGATGTGATGCACTACCGCGTTGTTGCCTGCGCGGGCTTCAGCTTCTTTGACCCATACGTCCTCGGTGAATCCGGGGTCGACGACGAAGTACTGATACTCGACCTTGCCTTCGGCGGGTACCTTGAAGGGCTTGTCCGCCATCGGGATGATCCGGTCGGGCTTGGAAATCTGCCAGCCGACGGTGTACTGCCGCGGCTCGGGCAAGTCCTGGGGATTTCCCTCTGGCGCACCCGCCTCAACCCACTTGGCAATCATTTGCTTTTCATCATCGCTGAGGCGACAGTCATTCGAGAAGCTGCCGACGGCGGGATCCGCATGCCAGGGGGGCATCCGATTCTCGCGCACGACTTCCTCGATCATCGGAGCCCAGCCGACCACTTCGTCATAGCTCTTCAGGCTGAACGGCGCGATCTCTCCCTCGCGATGGCAATGTTCGCACCGCTTCTGAAACAGCCGCGCGATCTGGTTGCTGAACGTGACCTCGGCGTTCTCGTCTGCCGGTTGCACGCGACCAATCAAGCAGCCAGGAGCCCGGGTCACCGGTTCGACGACGTCTTTGCCCGCCAGCAGCTGGTCGATTGCGTCCGCGAGTTCGCACTCGACCGCTTCTTTGCGCTGATAGCCCACGCCGGTCTGGAATCCGTACTGGTCGTCAATCCGGCCGCGATAGCGCACCACGCGCTGGACGTCCAGTACAAAGGCTTCGGGTGTGCGTTCGGCCTGAAACCGATCGGCCACGGCATTGCCCGAATCCTTGAGGAAGGGAATCTCCATTCGATAGGTGCGGGCGAAATGCGTCATTTCGGCCAGCGAGTCCTGGGCATTGGAATCAATCGCCAGAAACACCACCCCCTGGTCTCGATACTTCGCCGCCAGTTCGGTCAGGCGGGGAGCGTACAACTTCGCCAGCGGGCACTCGACTCCCATGAACACGGCCACGACGACCGGAGCACGTTGCATGTCACCCAGCGAGTGACTGACCCCCTGCAGGTCCTTGAGAGCGAAGTCGTTCACCGCATGGCCGACTTTGGCGACCGGTTCGGGCGTCGCAGCGTGGCTCAAAGTTGTCGGCCCGAAAACGAAACACACGCCGGCCAACAGGGCCGCTGCCAGAGGGAGTTGTCGCATGGCTCTCGCGCCTCGCACGTTGGGAGAGGGGATTGGCGGAATTCCTAAGGGGTGCGACAGTCTGTCGAGTTCGCTTTTCCTGGCGACCCGCGCAGAAAGCTCGCGGAATTCGGGCAATTGCATATCATGTGCCGGAAATAGAATTGACGTTCTATTTCCACGTGTTAGGATGCAACCTATTGCAGAGTAGCAGTTTAGAAATAGTCAACGAGGGCAGGCGGACGTTTCTCGCAGTGCGACAGGCCGTCACACATCACGGCAACTTCGCACAGCACTGTGCGATGCATCGCACAGTGAGCACACTTCGCGTCACACGCTCCGGCGACACCTTTCTGATTGCGAGCACCGATCACACGAGCGCCTCCGCACGCCCACTTGTTGGCAGCGAGAATCGCTCGAGATTAGGCTAAGTGGGAGCCTATGGTCACGTCACACGCCGAGGTTGATGCGGTCCGAGAAGTCTTGGAGGGCTACGCGCGCCGCGGGGTATTCCGCGGGTTCAGCGCCGGGCCACCGCGCTCAGGTAAGTCGACCTTTCGCATGGTCTGGTACAAGAATCGCCCGTTCGAGCTGGCGGTCGATACGGCCAAAGGCGAATTCCGTTTCGTAAACCTGCTGCCCGAGCTGCCGGCAGCCTCGCCCGTGTATCGCGACTTGAAGGCATTTGTGAAGGCTCGGCAGGCCAGCGACTTGCCCGAACACAGGCGGATCGATCCCGATCGGGCCGATGTTCGCCTGCAAAATCGGCAGGGAAACGTCAGCCTGATTCTGTCTTCCCCCGGTGACCTCGAGTACGGCGCGCGCAAGGTAATTCACTTGGTGCAGGAAATCTTCCTGAGCTTTCTCGCCGAAGGGCTCAACCTGGAATATGCTGTCGGGACGTTCGAACTCGACCCGGACACGATGCAATAGACGACTCGCCCCGATCTTTGTAACCAGGCGTTGCGTAGAACGGCAAACAAGAAACAGTTGGCACGACACCTCGGAGAATGAAACATGCCGCGTCGCACGCTCCTCTGCACCATCGCCATGCTGTTGCTGGTGGCCGTCAGCAGCGCCTTGACGATTGGACCTCGTGCCGTCGCCGCTGACGATGACGCAGACGACCGCATCTCACTGGAAGACGCCAAGAAGTTGAAGAGCCCCGTGCCTTATACGAAGGAATCGATTGCTCGCGGCAAGGTGCTCTATCGCCGCGACTGCACCGAATGCCATGGCGCAGACGGCAAGTCGCAGGTCGACGTGATCGCCAACGCAACGGATCTCACCGATCCGGAGTACTGGGCCAGCGGCATCAGCGAGGGCGAAGTCTATCGAAGTATTCGCGACGGAGCGGGCGACGCCATGCCGCCGTTCAAGGATAAGGTCTCGAAAGATGAAGACCTGTGGGACATGACCAATTTTGTTCGCAGCCTGTGGCCCGAGTCCGCTCGGCCGAAGCTCGCGGAGTAAGTGACCGATCGACGAAGCCAGCCAAGAATCATCCACGATCCACACAGCCAACCAAGCGTAACCAGGAGTTCCGTGATGAAGCGCGACGCACAGCCCACCGGCGGCAAGTCTCAGCAGCCCGATGCCACCCGGCGATCCTTTCTTCTTTCGTCAGCCGTGGGAGCCGGCGCGGTCGTGGCCGGCGTCGTCGAGAATGCCCGAGCCAACACCAGCGCGGCGAGTATTCCCTCGATCGTGATTCCCAAAGAGATCACCGAGTCGCTCGCTCAAGAACCCAAGCCCGGCGAGTTCGGCGGTCGCGGAATCACCGGTGCGGAAGTCTTCGCCAACCAGTGCAAGGAAGAGAATCTGGCGGCGCTCTTCTGCTGCCCCGGCAACTACACGGTGATCAACGCCATCGCGGCGGCGGGAGTGCCCAGCTACGGCGGTCGCACCGAAGGCGCCATGGCCGCCGCGGCCGACG
>JBGSKX010000091.1:0-4954 GCA_041741015.1 Pirellulales bacterium | reverse complement strand
GTGAGCCGGCGGAGCGTCGCGATGAGTCCCGGCCCGCGGGCTTCCCACTGCTCGCGGATTGGCCTGGTGCGAAGTTCCAGCTCTTCGACCAGTCCGGGAGCGTGCCGGAGGAACGCGCGATAGAGCGCTGCGATCTCGCGGGCGAGCACTTCGCTGCCCGTCGTGCGAGCGGAGCCCTGCAGCTTTGTCAGGACGACATCGACGAGTTGCCGCGGCGGCTCGAGGCGCACGCAGAGTGGTAGTGTGTGTGCGAAGAATACCTGTGCGTCGAGGTTCTCGAGGGCGAGCTGGCTCGCGAGGGCGGCGGCCGCGGCTGCGACTTCGGGCGAGGACGAAAGCTCGCGATCGGGATGCGCGAAGCGGCACTTTGCCCAGTAAAGGGCGCTGGCACTGGCGCTGGCGATCCACTGGGCTTCGGCGGTCATGGGAACCTTCGTGTCGTGGTTGGCGGAGGGGCGAGGCGCGCTCGCCAAGCGAGCGATTATCGGCTGCGCGCCTGCTGGCGACCAGAGCAGCGCGGGGGAAGCGGCGGGTGTCTGCGGGCGGTAAATCCTGCCTGCGGCAGGGTTTTTGCCATAGCTCTCCGTCGACCGCCTGTTAATAATTCGCTACGACGGTTTGTTTGCCTTGAGGTGATTTCCTTCCCGAGGGTTGTCGGAAGATGCTCGATCAAGAAGTGCGACGCTGGACGGTGACTGACGCCACCGAGATGTATGAAATCGCGCGCTGGGGCAAGGGCTATTTTTCAATCGGCGAAGACGGACACGTTCGCGTGCATCCGGAGAAGGATCCCGAGCGCTGGCTGGACCTGAAGCAGCTTGTCGACCGGTTGCAACTGCGCGGGATCGACCTGCCGATCCTGATCCGCTTCGCCGAGATTCTGAAGCATCGCCTGGGCGAAATCCACAAGGCCTTCGAAACGGCCATCGCCGAGAACAAGTACAACGGCGCCTACGCCTGCGTGTACCCGATCAAGGTGAACCAGCAGCGGCAGGTGGTCGAGGAAGTCGTGCGGTTCGGCAAGCCATTCAAGTTCGGGCTCGAGGCCGGCAGCAAGCCGGAACTGATGGCCGTGGTGGCGATGGCCACCGACGACACGCCGATTATCTGCAATGGCTTCAAAGACGCCGAGTTTATCGAGATGGCGATGATGGCCCTCAAGATGGGGCGCACGATCATTCCGGTCGTCGAAAAGTACACCGAGCTCGAACTGATTTTGAAGCTTTCCGAGAAGATTGGCGTGCGACCGCTGATCGGCTTCCGGGTGAAGCTGGCGGCGCGGGGCAGCGGACGCTGGCAGCAGTCGGGCGGATATCGCTCGAAGTTCGGCCTGACCGTGAGCGAGATCCTGCGCGCGCTTGGCGAACTGAAGAGCCGGGGCATGGAAGATTGCTTCAAGCTGCTGCACTTTCACCTGGGAAGCCAGATCACGAACATTCGCCAGATCAAGAATGCACTGAACGAAGCGACTCGAGTTTATGTCGACCTGGCGAAGCAGGGCGCGGGGCTGGAGTATCTCGACGTCGGCGGCGGATTGGGCGTCGACTACGACGGTTCGCAAACCAACTTCGAGTCGAGCGCCAACTACACGCTGCAAGAGTATGCCAACGACGTGGTGTATCACGTGCAGACCGTGTGTGACGAAGCCGGCGTGAAGCATCCGACGATCGTTTCGGAAAGCGGTCGCGCGGTCGTGGCGTATCACAGCGCGCTGGTGTTCGGCGTGTTGGGCGTGGCCGGTCAGGGAGAGAACGACGTACCGCTGCAATTGTCGGAAGATGCCGAGCAGCCGCTGCACGATCTGTTGGACACGTATCAGAACCTGACCGTGCGGAATGTGCTCGAAGCGTATCACGACGCCGGCCAGGCGCTCGACATGGCGCTGAACCTGTTTGCCGGCGGATACATGCCGCTGGTGCAACGCTCGATGGCCGAGAACCTGTACTGGGCGATCTGCCACAAGATCCAGCGGCTCACCAAGCAGCTTGAGTTTGTGCCCGAGGAGCTGGAAGGGCTCGACGCGCAGCTCAGCGATACGTACTTCTGCAACTTTTCGCTGTTCCAGTCGATGCCCGACAGTTGGGCGATCAAGCAGTTGTTCCCGGTGATGCCGATCCATCGACTGGACGAACGGCCGACGCGGCCGGCGGTGTTGGGGGACATCACGTGCGATTCGGATGGCAAGATCGAGCAGTTCATCGATCGCCGCGACGTGAAGAAGACGCTGCCGCTGCACACGTTCAACGGCGAGCCTTACTACCTGGGCGCGTTCCTGCTGGGAGCGTACCAGGAGATTCTCGGCGACATGCACAACCTGTTCGGCGATACGAACGCCGTGCACGTGAGCATGGACGAGGGGGGCCAGGTCGTGCTCGAAGCCGTGATCAAGGGTGACACGGTTCGCGAGGTGCTCGACTACGTCGAGTTCAACGTCGAAGGCCTCCGCAGCCAGTTCCGCGACTCGGTCGAACTGGCCGTGCGCGAAGGCCGCATCGGCTATGAAGAAGCCGGCCGGTTCCTCAGGTTCTACGAAGGCGGGCTGGAAGGCTACACGTACCTCGAAGAGCCGAGCGAGCACTAGGTTTTTCTTTTATGACTCGGCGGTGAGATTCAATCTTAGCCCGCTGCGCGAGCGAGCTCACGTGGTTTTTCGGCCGTAGGCCGGCAACATGCCAGCCCTGGGCATCGCCCAGGGATCGCGGGTCCCCATAGTCCGTCTCTTAGCCCTGAAAGGGCGAAACTCAGCGAGGCCTGGCGGTGTCGCCCTTACAGGGCTTTGAGTCACGAATCGTGAAGGCGATCCTACGGGGCGATGCCCCGTGCTGACATGTTTCACGCCTGCGGCGTGGGAATGCAACGGACATGCGAAGCGGCGGATGCGTCGCCGAGAGTTGAGCCAGCACTTTCGGTATTTCACACTGCCGCGGGCGCGATACATTGGTTCGCATGCTCAACCGGCCTCTGCTAATTCTTGCCCTGCTGGTGTGTTGTCTCGCGCCGATTCTCGCGCGCGGCGACACGCTCGATACGATTCACCAGCGCGGCGAACTGATCTGGGGTGCGGATGCCGAGGGGGGCGGACCGTATGTCTATCCCGATCCGAAAATGCCCGAGACGATGATCGGGTTCGAGACCGAGCTTGCCGCGATGCTCGCGACGGATCTGGGCGTGAAGGCTCGATTCTTTCAAGGACCCTGGCACAACCTGCTCGACCTGCTCGAGACCCGGCAGATCGACGTGGTGATGAACGGCTATGAGCTGACGCCGGCACGGGCGGGCAAGTTCCTGCACACGGGGCCGTACTACATCTATCAGCTCGTGCTGCTGGGGCGGAAGGACAATCCGCGGCTGCGGAGCTGGGACGACGTGAAGCCGCCGGCCGATGGCCAGCGGAAGCTGAAGATCGGCGTGCTGGAAGCCTCGGCCGCGCAGGATTACCTGGAGGAGCACTATCAGGATGCGGTCGAGATCGTGATCTACGAAGGCACGACCGATGCGATGCGCGAGGTGGAGACCAGCAAGCTCGACGCGACGCTGGCCGACTTGCCTGCCGTGGTGTTCTACCGCGATCGCTTCACGGAGCTGGAGCGGATTGGCGAGCCGGTGGGGCGCGGCTACTACGTGATCTTTTTGCGCAACGGCGACGAGCGGCTGCGGGCGGCGCTCAATGAATCGATCGGCAAGCTGCTGGCGTCCGGCAAGCTGGAAGAAGTCTTTCGCCGCTATGGCTTGTGGACCGACCTGCAGGGCGAACTGAGCTCGCTGGGGACTGCGAGCGATGAAGACCTGGGCGTGACGGCCACGGAGCTGCGCGGCTGGGCCGTGATTCGCAGCCGGGGCTGGATTCTGGTTAAAGCCGCGGGCATGACCGTGCTGCTGGCCGTGGTGGCGATGCCGCTGGCGATCGTGATCGGCCTGCTCGTCGCGCTGCTGCGGCTGTATGGTCCCGCGCCGCTGCGGTGGCTGGCGATCGTGTATGTCGAAATCCTGCGCGGGACGCCGCTGCTGCTCCAGCTCTACGTCGTGTTCTACCTGCTGCCGGAAGTGGGCATCGCGATTCCGGCATTCTGGGCGGCGATCGCCGGTTTGGCGATCAACTATTCGGCGTACGAGGCCGAGATCTATCGCGCGGGACTACAGGCCGTGCCACGCGGGCAGATGGAAGCGGCACTGGCGCTGGGGATGTCGCAGTCGCAGGCGCTGCGCCGCGTGGTCGTTCCGCAGGCGGTGCGAATCGTCGTGCCGCCCGTGACGAACGATTTTATCGCGATGTTCAAGGATACCAGCGTCTGCTCGGTGATTACCGTGATGGAGCTGACCAAGCAGTACAGCGTGCAGCGGAACGATACCGGCGCGACCTTGGAGCTGGCGGCGATGACCGCCCTGCTCTACCTGGCGATGAGCATTCCGCTGGCGCGGCTGGCATCGTACTTAGAGAAACGGATGACCCGGCGGCCGAGGGTGGCATCATGATCGAGAATGCGCAATCTGCCGTGACGGTTCGCTCGCTCGTCAAAGGCTACCAGGGCCAGACGATCCTGGACGGGATCTCGCTGTCGGTCGCCCGCGGTGAAGTGTGCGGGATCGTCGGTCCTTCGGGCGGAGGCAAGACGACGTTCCTGCGGTGCTTGAACGGGCTGGAAGATTTTCAAGATGGCGAAGTCGATGTGGCCGGCGAGACGTTGCTCCCTGCGATTCCCGTGCGCGAACGTTCGCGAGTGCTGCAGCGAGTGCGGCGGCGTGTGGGCATGGTTTTCCAACAGTTCAACCTGTTTCCGCATCGGACGGCGCTCGAGAACGTGATCGAAGCGCCGATTCACGTGCTGGGGATGCCGCGCGCCGAGGCGATCGAGCGCGCCCGGGGATTGCTCGATCGCGTGGGGCTCGGCGCGAAGCTCAATCATATGCCGGACATGCTCTCGGGCGGGCAGCAGCAGCGCGTGGCGATTGCCCG
>JBGSKX010000090.1:0-6337 GCA_041741015.1 Pirellulales bacterium | reverse complement strand
TTCAGCGGCGGCAAGGCGATTCGCGGGCCGCAAGCCACCGGAATTCTCTGCGGCCGCCAGGAGCTGATCTCTTCGGCGGCACTGCAGATGCTCGACATGGACGATCACGCCGAGCTGTGGGATCCGCCAGCCGAGCTGATCCTGCGCGACCGCGTGCCGGGCTTGCCGCGACATGGCATTGGCCGCGGGTTCAAGGTCTCGAAGGAACAGATCGTGGCCCTGCTCGTCGCGCTGCGAGCGTTCGCCTCGGGCGAGTACGACCGGCAGCTCGCTGGCTACCAGCGCTGTCTGGAGACGATCAGGGCGGCGCTAGCCAGCACTCCCGTGCGCTGCACGCTGCTCGAGTCCGCTGGCGAGCGGCTGCCGATTCTGGAGATCGCGGTCAAGGATCGCGAGACAGCGTTTAACGTCTGCCGCCGGCTGCGGGCCGGTTCGCCGCCGTGCTACGTGGGGCACGGCCAGCTCGCCGAGGGCAAGCTCGTGATCAACCCGCTGCATCTCGACGATGAGCGGGCAGCGGTGCTTGCCCGACGGCTGGCGGAAGAGCTCTCGGCCTGACTTTCTCTCCTGGGTGCCACTCTCCGCCGTTAACCTTTCGTTCTGCTCTGGGGGGTAGCACCGCCAACTTGTTGTCGGTGTCGCGCAGCGACCGGAGGGTTCAGGGAAAGCGTCAGCGAATGGCGAGGCATGATTTCGGGGATCGCGTTATATGATCCCTCTTGTTGCCAGCAACACCGACAACAAGTTGTCGCTGCCACCCTCGATTGTCCACGCAACACAAGGTTAGCGACGTAGAGCGCCACCGCTGGCCCAGCCCAGAGAGTGGCACCCAGTAGGGAAGACAGAGGCGAATCTGTCTGGGTCGAATTTTCAAAGAGCGAGCCACGGGAAATAGTGGCGGCTGTTTTTTGCGTTCACATTTTTCGCGCGTGTGCGCTCAAGTTTTCGTGAAAAGCATGTTTCGGGCGCACACACACCACCCTGCGGCGTCCAAAACGGGCCCGAGCAGTCGTGGTCAGCCTGCGCGGTGTCTCCAAGTTCGCAGTGGTGTTCGAATTCGTCAGCGACATGATGCGGTCTCTACCTGTTGTCGTGACCTTACACTATCCGAAGTCCTGGCCTGATTTCTAGGAGTTGTGGACACTTGAGCGGTGTGCGCGATGCGCAAGCGTGTGCGTTGCGCATGAACGAGTTGCGCCGGCAGCGCGCCACACGCGCGGGCAAGGGCGATTGGGAATGCGAATTTTTCTCATACGATGGCCACCTTTCCAGCATGTACATCGGCGTGTGGCGCGCGATTCACCGAGCGCGAGAAGTAGCAATGACTTGGTGCGACACGAGCGCACACTGAGTAAAGCCCGAAGAAATAGGATCGGGCATCGCGGGTCCCGCCTGTTAGAATGATCTCATTGAGCGAGGCACGCACCACTCCCGTGACCAAATACCTCTGGCTGCGGATCATGCTAATGATCGTCGGCGCCGTGGGCCTCGCGCTGCTGCTGGCAACTGCGGTGTTACTGCCCGGCGAACGCCGCTGGAGTCACGAGAGGGAACAGTTCGCGCGGCAGCACTACGCCAGCCATTACTCATTCGGCCTGGATCACCTGGTCAACCGTCCGTTCGGATCGCCTCCAATGCGTCGAGTCATCTTGAATCACGATGCAACGGCAGCCGATCTCGCCAGAGCACGGTCGCTTTTTCCAGAGACGAAGTACATCGGGCAATTTACGACGGATCGGGCCGAGCGAAATAGTAACGAGGGTAAGGCGTTCGCTCCCGAAGAGGTTGAGTGGTTTGGGAATCACCCGCACCGGGCTCAGTGAACGGCATGCCGGGTGCCACACTACGCCGTTAACCCTTTGAGTGGACTTGGGTGCCACAGGTGCTGCGCAGCAGTCACCTGTGCACGTTGCGACCTAGAGGAGCCCCGTGCTGCCACTGCCGGACGAGCACAGGTGAGCCGCGCTCACGGCCACCTGTGGCACCCAACCGTATCGCAAGCCGGACTCTCGCCCCTCGTTCGTGAGCACGCCATGCGACGACCGGCCATCGTATTCATCTGTCTTGTCGTGGCGGGCACTTTGCTGCTGCTCGCCGTCGGGTCGCGAGGCCAGGCCCTGGGTTCTTGGCTGGGGCCGCTGTACTTGCTCGTCGCGGCGGGCAACTCTTGGAAAGACGTTGTCGCCTCGTGTGTGCTGACGACCCTGTTGGCGTCGACCGGCGTCTGGGCGATCAACCGCCCGAGTGTGCTAAGCTGCGCGGCCGCGGTGGTGGCGGTGATCGTGTGGTTCGCGCTGGGGTCGTTCTTTGTAAAGCAGTTCGCGCTGTGAGCCGAACGGTGCACGACGAGGGTCGTGAACCGCACGGCAGTCTGCCCCCGGCCCTCCCCACGGAGTTGGAGGGAGCAGGAAAGTACTGGCGACTACGGCGGACGCTCGAACACAAGTGAAGCCTCCAGCTCTTCGCTTCGCCCGTTGTGTCGTCGTGTCGTCGTGGTTCATCTGCCGCCGCTTTTTCGGAACTGGGAGGTAACCACAACGGCACCACGACACGACGTAAGAAAAGTGGCACCGCTTGGGGCCGCGTCCATCAGTGGGTTGTCACTGAGAAAGTGTCATCGGCCGCGGGTTCGCCGTTCTCAAGTGACGTGGTTTCCTTTGCTTCCTTGAGCTCGATCCCTTGGATCTGCTGGTCGTCCGGAAAGAGTTCTTTCATCGCGGCCGCGAGATCGTTGTAGGTCGCGTCGAAGCCTTGGCTGACAATCGGACGCTCGTTCCAGTAGGTATCGAGAATGCCGCATTCAAAGCAGAACAAGACGTCGACCTGGTCGTCGCCGCGATACCAGGTGAGCCGCACGCCGGGCACAGGATCGCACATGTGGGCTCCGCCCCACGCGTAGGCGTCCGGATTGAGCAGCGCAGCCGTGATGCGTGCGGCGATTTCTGGCGGAACCGGAAACGGATCGCCTTGGGCTGGATGGTTGGCCAGCGAGTCTGAACTCGAGTGGGGAAGAACTTCGCCCTTCAAACGCTGGACTTCGAAGCGATCGGGATTCCGAACGACGTCGACGGCCTCAGCACCACCAAGCAATCGCGCTAGCGCCGTCTCAGGCGGAAGGACGGACCACTCGACAACCTCGGGAAACAGCTCCTTGGCTCTGCTGACAACGAAGTGCTCGCTGGAGCCGTAGGGGAGCGTGATGGATGAATAGGGTTTATCGCCCAGCCGCAGCCGGCGCGGCGAGAATGCGAACTGAGGATTGGCGGGATGCGACGCGTCGGCCGGCGCGAGGATGGCTCCCTGATGGACAAGGTATTCGGCGAAGATCTGGCGCTGCCGAACCAGGTCGCCATCGGGATCGGGCCAGCGATAGTAGACGACGACGGCGAAGAACGCGGCGATGAACACGGCGCAGCCGATGCCGCTCCAGTCGCGCCGTCTAGCTGGTTCGTCGATCGCATCTGCGGCAGTCATTGAGATCCTTCCCGCTGGAACAGAGGGGCGTTATAGTCATTGTACCCGAGGTGCTTTGGCAGAGGGGAAGCGAGGCCCGGATCAATCCAGTCGGCGAAAGGCTCACGCGATGAACGACAGGCACGTCTGCGACCTTACTCATCGGCATATCCAACGCGGCGTGTGCCGGTGGTGCCAGCGCTGGATCGACGCCGGTGAGCCAAGCGCAGAGTTGGAAACACAAGTAACAGAGTACACGCCCGTAGAGTGGAACCTCGCTGCCATCGAAGAAGACCTTCGCAGCGGCGATCAAGAGCTTCGCCTCCATACGGCATCCACTCTGGCCGAGTTCACCAGCTCGCTCGCAGAGGCTCTGCCGCTCGCCGCGATTGCCCTCGCAGACGGAGATCCCGAGGTTCGCACGTCGGCCGAGCACGCCTGTCATTGGCTGGGATCGGAGCTCACCGACGAGCAAGTCGCCTGGCTGGAGTCACAGCGAGACGCGCCGGACGTCGCCCGCGCCGTGCGCACGATTCTGCTCGGCAGCTACTCCGGCCCGCGAAAGAAGGCGAATCGCGCGGCCCGGGCGACGCACATCTTTTGGATGATCGAGCATCACCCGGAGGCTCTGACCACGGGGCTGCCGGACGTGCTGATCCTGAAGGGGGGAGAGCCGGTCGCTTACGAGGCGGCCCGGCAGCTTTGGCACAGACAGTGCGAGGCGCACCGCACCAACGCATCCGTGCAAGGCAACGCCGCGCGTTTCTTTCTGATCAACGATCGCGTGCTGGCAGAGAAGTACCTGCACAGAGCGCAGCAGCTCGAGCCGGAGAATCCGAAGTGGCATGAGGACCAGGCGCAGCTTCATATGCTGGCCGCCCGGCACGGCCCCGAGGAGCAGCGCGCCGAGCGAGCGCGTAAGTCGATGGTCGAGCTCGAGATGGCCGAGCAGCTTCGCTCGGCACACTCGGGCGTGCGTACCGATGGCAAGTTCAACGGCGAGCAATTGCAACAGATGTCGGTGATGGAGCAGGTGCACACGCTGCCGCGCCGGGCCCGGGCGGCCTTGGAAGCGGGCGAGCTGACGTTTGCGCGGCAGTTTGCTCTGGAGGCCCTGACTCTGACGAGCAGCGACCAGGTTGGCGAGTACTTTCGCAACGATGGCAATGCGATTCACACCTGCCACATGGTGCTGGGGCACTTGGCGCTCGGCGAAGGCAAGCTCGATCAGGCCAGGCTGCACCTGATCGAATCGGGCAAGACGAAAGGCGCGCCGAACCTCGGATCGTTTGGCCCGAACATGTCGCTGGCGAAGGAGCTGCTTGCGCGCGGGGAGCGGGAGGTGGTGCTGGAGTATCTGGAACTGTGCGGAAAGTTCTGGGAGATGGGCGCCGACCGGCTGGCGATGTGGAGCGAGGAGATCAAGCGCGGCGAGATGCCGGCATTCGGAACGAACCTGGTGTACTAGGATCAGGTCTCGACCGGCACGACGATCACCGCACGAAGCGAGCCGCGCATGACGTGTTCGGCCGTGGTGCCGAAGAGCATCTTCTCGAGCGGGCCGTGCGAGCCGTAGCGGCCCATCACGATCGCGTCGACTTCGAAGTCCTCGGCCTTGCGGAGGATCTCGACGAAGGGAGTGCCTTCGCTGATGATCACCTGGATCTCGATGCTGCTGGTGACGGAGCCTTTCAGCTCGGCGAGCGCCGTCTCGGCCTGGGCGCGAAGCTTCTCGATGATCTTCTCGCGCGCATCGAGTTGCAGCCCGGCGGCGAAGTCGACCAGGTGCGGATCGATGACGTGCAACAGGATCAGCGCGGCGTCTTCGCCATGGACCAGCGCGAGAGCCCGCTCGAAGACGCCCTTGGAGACGGGCGTCAGATCGACGGGGAGCAGCAGCGTATTGAGTTCGAACGACGACATGACTTGCACGTGCCTCTGGGCGATGTTGAGCGTGACGATGAACGATCGGCAAGTTGCCTGCAACATAGCATGCCAGGGAGCGAACCCCGCCGCCAGACTGACGGGGACTTGGGCGGCCTGGGCACACCCGCCGGGCTCCCTCGCACACTGCTATCAGCTTACGTTTCCCGCAGTTCTTGGCAACTGCCGGCAGATTCGCGACGACCGGCGGCGAATGCCATCGGCGGTCCGGCACTTGCAACGTATTCTTTAAGTGGCTCGAACGTTGAAATATTCAATTCGGTGAACGGAGGCGCGCAGGATCATGAAACGAATTGCGATCGTGTTGGGTTCGCTCGCGGCGGCAGTGCTGGTGATGCCGCTCCTGGTAGCTCAGGAGCCGAAAGGCGAAGCCAAGCCGGACGACACCAGCTTTTGGATGCGCAAGAAGCTGGAATATAGCGGACGGATTCTGGAGGGGCTGGCTACGGAGGACTTCGAAGAGATCGGCAAGGCGGCCCGCTCGATGCGGGCGCTGACCCACATGGAACGCTGGGTCCGGGCCGGAATGCCCGAGTATCGGACGCAGTTGCGGAACTTCGAGCGGGCGAACGACCAGTTGATTCGGCATGCGGACGAAGAACAGCTCGACGGGGCGGCGCTGGCGTATGTACAACTGACGCTCTCTTGCGTCGATTGTCATAAAGTGATTCGGGCTCCGGCGCCGGAGGGCGCGGCTCCGAAGAAATAAGCTGGCTCCACAAACGATGGCCGCTTCCACCCCTGCGAAGAGAGTCGAGCGGCCATCGCTGCTGGAACTGATCCGGCAGCGGCGAGACGCGCTGATCGCAATTCTCGCCACCGTGGCAATTGCGCTGCACCTGATGCTGCGGTTTGGCACGGGCGCGCCGCTGTGGCTGGTGCAGGCGCCGCTATGGATCGCGCTGGCCGTGGGCGGGTTGCCGCTGGTGGTGGAGCTGGC
>JBGSKX010000089.1:0-42497 GCA_041741015.1 Pirellulales bacterium | reverse complement strand
GGTTCACGCCGGGCGAGGCCGACCAACTCCGCCGCGCGATGGGCGCCTGGCGGCGGCCCGGCATCATCGAACAGTTTCGCCAAAAACTTTTGGCCGGCATGGAAAGCCGCGGCCTGACGCGGCAATTTGCCGAAGCCGTGTTCGGCCAGATCAGCGGCTTCGGCGAGTATGGTTTCCCCGAGTCGCACGCCGCCAGTTTCGCGCTCCTGGTCTATGTTTCGGCCTGGCTCAAACACTACTATCCCGCAGCCTTCTGCGCGTCGCTGCTCAACAGTCAGCCGATGGGTTTCTACGCGCCTGCCCAGCTCATTCGCAATGCTCAGGAACACGGCGTCGAGGTACACCCTGTGGATGTGAATGCGAGCGATTGGGATACGACATTGGAAAGAACAAAGAAGGGCAGGAAAGAGGAGGACGAACTTGCCATCCGTCTCGGCCTGCATTTCGTTAGCGGTTTGTCTGAAACGCAGGCCCGGGCAATTGAAGCCGCCAGGGCGTCTGGGGGGGAATTCACCGGCTGGGACGATTTCTCTCGTCGAACGCGGCTTACACGCTCGGTTATGACGCGACTGGCCGAGGCCGATGCGTTCGCTTCCATCGCACTCGATCGCCGCAATGCGCTCTGGCAGGCGCTGGCCGAGGAAAAGAAGCCTCGATCGATGCCACTCTTCGATGTGCTCGAGGCCGAAGACGAGCCTGTGGTGCCACTGCCGACGCTACGGCTTGAGGAACAAGTGCTGGCCGACTATCGCTCAGCAGGCCTCTCACTCAAGGCGCATCCGATGCAATTCGTGCGAGAGGATCTGAACGCCTGGGAGATTCTGCCGGCCGAAAAACTGGCAACACACGCCGCGAATCAGCACATCCGCGTGGCAGGCATCGTGCTGATGCGGCAGCGTCCGAGCACGGCCAAGGGCATCACATTCGTCACGCTCGAGGACGAAACCGGTCAGGCGAACCTCATCGTGCGGCAAGACGTATGGCAAAAGTTCTATCGCGCGGCCCGTACCGCCACGGCGCTCATCGCTCATGGACGGCTACAGCGTCAAGGTCAGGTGATTCACGTCCTGGTCACGCAGCTGGAAGATCTTTCCGAACGACTTCGCGGCTTGGCAGCGCGCTCCCGGGATTTCCGGTAGCAAGCAAAATGCTGCGAACCCCAGCTCAGTCGGAGAATTTATACTGGTTTCAAGCAGCCGTGTGATTACGTCCCGCACGCCGTGCGGCCAGCAGCGATGCCACGAGCAGCAGTCCCGCAATCCCGATATAAACGAGCACGGTTGACGATAGAATCCCGCTCATCGTAAAGCCGCGGTCGACCAACGCGCCCGGTACTGCCGCGCCCACGCCGGCCGCCAGCCAACCAATCATGTTCGTGAATCCCACGGCCTTGCCTCGGCTCTCAGCCGGTACGACGTCATACAGCGACGCCCAGATGTTCGAGTCGTAAATACCCTTTCCAAACCCGAAGCACGTCATCGCCGCCAGGACCGTGTTCAATTCGGGCGTGACGCCCACCCAGTAGATGAACGGGGCTCCGAGCATTAGCCCCAGGGCTTGCACCATGCTCCGTCCGCCAGCGAATCGCTGCGAGAAGCGATCGGCCAACAATCCACCGACGATCGCTCCAACCATGCTGGCGACTTGCATGAAAAAGTTTGCGGAGAAGGCGGCCGAGGCCAGATTCAAGTCATACTTCTCATACAAGAATGTCGGCATCCAGGTGATAAATACAAAAGCCACGAAGTTTGCACCGCAAAAGGCCAGCACCAGAAACAGTGCGGCTGGGTTAAGCAGCAGCTCAAGGCCAAACTTGAATACATCGACAAATGTAGCCAGCGCCCCCGCCAGAAACCCGCGATTGGCGTTCGCGCCGGCCTCGATCGTGGGATGCACGGTATCCAGTTCACCAGCCTCGCGCCGTTCAGCCTCGTTTCGCTGCGGCTCGCGGATGAAAAACGCCAACACAATCCCAAGCAGCACGCCCGCAGCGCCTAGGATCGCAAACGGATAGCGCCAATCGCCAGTTGTCTGAGCCATCCACCCGGCGAACCAAGCGCCGCCGATCGTACCGGCATAAACGCTCGTCTGATGTAGGCTCATCGCCCGGCTGCGTGTGCGTTTGGAATGATAGTCGCTCACCAGCGACATCGAAGCCGGAAAATAAAACGTTTCGCCGAACCCTTCGGCACCACGCACGAACACAAAGTGCCAGAGCTTGGAGCAAGCGGCGGTGAATCCCGTCACGATGCTCCACACGTACAGCCCACCTAGGATCAGCATCTTCCGCGAGGTGCGGTCGCCAACGCCGCCAGCCAGGGGTGCGGAAAGGGCATACACCCACATGAACGCCGAGGCGATATATCCTTGCTGCTCCTTGGTGAAATCAAACTCGCTTCCCAAGAGCGGCAATACGGCATTGATCGCCTGCCGATCCGCATAGTTGAAGAAGCAGACGAACCACAGCATTCCGACGACGGCCCACTTGTACCAACCGCTGGTACCCTGCGTCGCTGGCGTCGAAACCTGAGAGTGAGAGTCCGATCGCTGCATTAAAGGACCGTTCCGCTTAGGGGGAAGGCATGGAGTGACATGCCTGAAATCTGGCCGCCAAGCCTAATGCGAATTGCGAAGTCCCGCAAGGGTCACGCCGGCACGGCCTCGAACGGTCCAGGCTCACGGTTTTGCCCGTGACTCAACCACATCCTTCCACAGCCACCTGAGCGACTCCGGCATGATCGCTCCGCCGTGCTTGCCGTTGTGGCCGCCGTGCCCATACTCGAACACATAGTCGTATCCGGCAAACTTGAGTGCCGCGGCCATCTCCTGATTTGCCAGCGGCCAATTGCCATGCACGTTATCGAGATCCTCGTCGCCGTCCTGCAGAAACACTCGCAGCGGCTTGCGCTCGGTCTTGCGAATGATCGCCGGATAGACATGCCCCCCGCGAATGTTTGCGAAGCTGCCGACGTGGCTCAGCACCTTGCGAAACAGGTCCGGCCGCTCCCAGGCCACGGTCCAGGCGCAGATCCCTCCCGAACTGATCCCACAGATCGCCCGTTCTTCGGGCTTATCGGTGAGATTGTAGCTGTTTGCAACTTCCGGCAGGATCTCCTTCTCCAGGAACGTCGCGTACTGCGGACTGACCGAGTCGTATTCGAAGCTGCGATTCTCACGTGGACCCGATCCGTCGACAGCACCAGGAATCTTACCCGGGTTGATGAAGATGCCGATCGTGATCGGCATCTCGCCCTTATGAATCAGATTGTCAAACACGATCGGCACACGAAAGTCACGCTCGCCGTCCACATACCATTGACCATCTTGAAACACCATCACGCAGGCCGGTTCGTCCGCCCTGTACTGAGCGGGAACGTACACCCAGTACTCCCGCTCGGTGCCGGGAAACGCGCGCTTGCTGGTGAACGCATGCTTGGTGACTTTTCCCTCGGGGACGCCGTCCTGACGCTTGGAGTCGGGGCCAAGTTCGTAGACGTCATGGGCAACGGCTAGCGAACCGAACGCAAGAAGAATCACGAGTACTGCAAAGCTGCGGAACATGTGGGTTCTTTCTAAGTTGTTAATTCGATGTGGAAGCGAAGCCCCGCATAGTTTCTCGACGCCGGTTTACTTCTCGGCCTTCGGCAGGATATCGAGCCCCGGAACGCCCAAGTCGAGTCGAAACAATCCGCCACCGCCGGCCTCGGCGCCAAGACCGCCGGTGACGAACAGTTGATCGCGCTTCGGTCCGCCAAACGCGACGTTGCTGGTCGTGACATTGCCGCCGCCGTAGCGCCGCACGAGTTTGCCCGTCGGATCCAGCACCTGCACCTGCTTCATTCCGTAGTGCGCGACATACAGATTGCCATCCGTGTCCAGGCACATACCGTCAGGCTGATTGTCGATCTGGCCAGTTGAGGTATCCTTCGTCGGCAGATCGGCGAACACTTTGCGGTTGCCAATCTTCCCTGGCGACAGCACGTCATACACCAGGACGCGGTTCTTCTTGCTCTCGGCCAGATACAGCTTCTTGCCGTCGGGCGTCAGGGCGATGCCGTTCGGAAAGGCGAGCTTGCTGTCGCAGAGATGCGTCTTGCCCTGACTGTCCACATAGTGCACGGTGCCGATTGGGTTCACGTCGCTCGATTCACCCGGATCGCTGAAATAGAAACCGCCATTGGGCGTATCGAGCGTGAGGTCGTTCGGCCCGCGTAGCGGCTTAGCGTCGCACTTGTCCGAGGCGTTGGCCAGCAGGCTGCCATCGGCCGCCAGGTGCAGCACGGCGTGCCGGCTGGCGTCGCAAACCAGGTGCGTGCCGTCAGCCAAAATCTTGTGCCCATTCGGAGCGCCGGTTTCCGCCCAGACCTTGTTCTTGCCGTCGAGCATGAACTCGACAAGCACCTTGCCGTGCGAGATGTAGCCCCGGCCGTCGGCATCGAACACGACGCCTTCGCAATAGTTGTCGACTTCGAACAACTTCACGGGCTGAACGGCGTCGCTGGCCGGCAATTCGGCGGCCAGCACGGGCCAGGTGAATGTCCCCAGTGCGAGCGCGAAAAATGCCGCAAGCTTGCGGTGCAAGTGGCGTCGAGAGGTGTTCAAGGTGGTAACTCCTGGTGATAGCGGCAAGGCGAGGGCATGTGATCCTGAGCAGGGAATTGGGTCTTAGGCTAACCCCCTTCCACGGGCGTCGCAAGCAGCGGCGCGGATGAGGAGGTCGGACTCTTTTTTCTCGGCTGTTTTTAAGCGTTCGGGTTTTCGCTCGTGTGCGCTTAGAAAGTCGTGCAAATGCTGTTTCGGCGCCACACACACGCCCCCTTGCACTGGGTTTCGGGTTGTGCGGCTTCTCCATTTATTCAAGTGCGTCTGCATGGGCGTGGCCTTGAGGCGGCCATAGGGTGCTCTGTACACATTCATCTGAACGTACCATATCCGAACTCCTGGCCTGATTTCTAGATTCGGTGGACACGTGGGCGGTGTGCGCCGTGCGCACGCGAGTGCGTTGGATCTGAAAGAGTTGCGCCGGCAGCACGCCACACGCGCGGGCAAGGGCGAATCGGGATGCGATTTTTTCAGATGCGGCCCATACTGGCTGCCGAAAAGTAGCAGGCACACGCCGTGTGCCGTCGCTGCAGCAGCAAAGAGCTTGCCATTGTCAGTTGGTTGTTGAGTTGGGCATTCTCGATGCGGAGCTTTCTCCGCTTCAGTTACAGCACACGGCGTGTGCTTACTACTTTGTTCGCTGCGCGGCAGCGAGGCTGCCTGCCCGGCTAATGCACGACTCGTCGTGCGAAGGCTGTGTTCGGCAACTGCTGCTATTCTGAAAGCAGTTCGAGGCGTTCCTGGGCATTGAGCACCGCGCTGTGCGCCTTTTCGAGTTGGCGCTGTCCTGGGTCTAGGGTCCAGCGTCCCGAGGCGGTCTTGAAGACGCCACACAAGGATGACGCGTGACCTGTTGAAGCAGCGTCGTACATCGCATCCAACAACCCCGCCTTCGCCAATTGATCCGCCAGGATATCGGCATACCGAAGTTGGACCTCACTAAGCTCCTCGGCGAGTTCACTGGCCTCGGCATCGCCCTTCAGATAGAGTCCGACTTGCGATTGAGCGACGCCAGCAGGCACCACGCTGCTGCGAGAAAATAGGGATTTCGACCTGGTTCTGGCGCCGCAGGAGATGGTGCACCAGCCCCCCCTCCAGGAATGCGGAACGGTCGCCAGGAAAGTGAATTCTGCGGCGCCTTCCAGAGAAGCCGCCCGGGACGGTTTCAGCTTGAAAAACACGCCGTGCTGATGATCGATGGTTCCGCTGGCAATGACGAGCGCCCGGGGAGCGATCTCCTTGTAGTGGTTCGTACGCGTGCGCTTGGTTCCTTTGTTCACTGACAAGCCGCCGCCAACTCCCTGGTAGCCCACGGTGGCACCGATGTTTCCGCCCTTGCTGTACTCGGTGGTGTCGGTGATCTCGATCTGATCGTCCGCCACCGCGCTTTCGAGCATCGTGTTCGGCAGGTAGTCTTGGAATTTCATCTTCCGGTCGGGACTGGCGATGATGTACATGAAATCCACCACGTCCGATTCAACTCCCGCCACGATTCTGGCGGAAACCCGAAACTTGGCTTCGATGACCTTGAGCGTAGGATTCGATTCGGCAAATCCCGCCGGCGAGACGTCTCGACATTCAACGGTCAACGGCAAGTCAAAAACGACCTTGGCGGGGTCGCTAGAAAAAGGCGGTGCCGAATTCGCAGCAACAAATAAAGATGCTGCAATCAAAGTGACCAAACCAGCCAACTTGAACATGTTCGACCCCACGCCCAGTTTATGGACTTCAACGATCTTAAAGGTGGCGAACTGTATCGCCGAAAGTGCGGGCAGGTCAATAAGGATCGAAGTGATAGCTTGGCATTCGGCGGGGTTGCCAGATAGTTCAGCCTTGGACGGCTAACCCGCCGCAGCAGGCAATTGGGCGAAAGAGTGGGGCGCATCCGATTGCTAAAGGCTGGGATTGACGGGTCGTGAGCTCACGATACATTGACATAAATGAAGACCCGTGCAGTCAAGGTGCTCGACCTGGAAGTGCTGGCTAAAGCAGCCGAGTGCCTGCGGACGTTGGCGCACCCGGTGCGACTCCGCATGGTGCAACTGCTGCTGAACGGCACGTTTTCGGTGGGGGAACTAGCCGAGTCGTGCGAGATTCCCAGCCACGTTGCATCCGAACATCTCCGCCTGATGCAACATTGTGGTTTTCTGTCGCGAACCCAACAGGGGCGATACACCTACTACGAGATCGCAGAACCTCATCTGGCGGACATCATGGAATGCATCGAGGAGCGATTCGGCAAAGGGAAGTAGTTTTTTTGCTTTCAGGTATCGTCATGTCGTGAAATCACGACATGTATTTGGGTGTGGTTCGATTCAATCATGGGGGGGCAGGGGGATGCTGGTGCTTAGCAGAAAAATAGGGGAGACGATCACCATCGGGGACAACATCAAGGTCAGCGTCATCCGGCTCGAAGGCGGTCGGGTTCGCCTGGGAGTTGACGCTCCAAGCGATGTGCGGATCTTGCGAGCCGAACTCGAAAAGTTCCTGGCAGCGTCCAGCGAGGATGCGAAGCAGGCAGCCTCGAACTAGTCGGGAGGCAGAAGTCGACGACGAACGGCGGGCGTTCAAAAAAAACAGCACGCTCAAGCGGGGCAGCAACCGAGCGGGCTGAGGCAGTCCGCCAGACGAAGCGGCGTGTTGGCAATTGCGTTTATCGGCAGCACAACGGCGATACTACATGTCAATCACTGAGCAACCACGGCGTGGCCTTCCGGCGACTAGGGAAGACGATTGGCTGTCCGTGCTCGATCCGAGCCGACCGACCTATGCGTGCCCTCACTGCAAGCAATTGGCGATGCAGTTTTACACTCGGATTCCAGGTGAACCGGAGCGGGAGGATGTATACCGCTGCTGCTGCTGTGGCTCGACATGGGAACTGTAAGAGAAACTGATTCTGCCGACCAAGCTTGGCTCTCTGAGTTCGGATCAGGATTGGTGTTCAATGCCCCCCGAGTTCGGTCGTTCAAGTGACGATGTCGAGCTGTTTTGCTCAACGGCTACGCTGTCGAACCAGCTGCACGACGGTGTAGACCGCCGACACGACCAAATAGAGCGGGATCACCACGACTGCCAGAAGAAAGAAGAAAGGCTCATCGCCATTCGGACCAAAGGAATCTCGAAACACAGCATAGATGACGTTGTGCAATACGACACACGCCACCCAGGCGGCGACGATCAAGAGAAGTCTCCTCGGGGTCAAACGCAGCACTTTACCGAGCACGTTGCTTCACCCCTCACGGCATCTGAGGTCGTACACTATACGCCCGGCTCATTGGCTTGCACGCCCTTTTGATAGTGGGTGTAGACGTACACTGGAATATCCAGGTCGCCAAGATTGGCCTGGATGTGTGGCAGAACCTCGGACCACTGGAGTCCACCGACACCGGTCGCCAGTCTTGGCAAGGCGATGCTCTTGATGTCGCCTTTCTCCAGTTCGTGTCGAAGCCGCCGCAAGCTGTGATTGATGTTGGCGGTGGTCGCTTTGCCCGGCTTGGCGCCCGGATGGTGCTCACCTTCCTGGGTCATCAGATTGAATATTCGAGCACCGAAGCCACCCCACGACCAAAGTTCGCCCGGTTTCGGATGGCTTTGGTGGGCGTAGTGGCGAAAGTCCTTGGACATCATCGGCCATTTCTCACGCAAGGCTGCGGCAAGCCCCTGGTCAAAGTGGTCGTTCGGTGCGACGCCGTGAGCAATCGCCTGGGCCTTCGTGAGAAGAATGTCGCCGGATACTTCGTGGATCATCTTTTCCTCATTGCGGGAGAATTGTAAAGAGCAGGCCGCGAGCAGCGTGAATCTCAGTAGTCCAGAATCTTGTCAGCGTCGAGCAGCATTTTCGCCAGGACTTGCTCTGAGCCGATTTCCGCATTCCGCTTCAGGGACATGTCGCCAATGTGTGCCGAGTGAGCGCAGTGCGGGCACAGAAGCACCTTCCCACCAGCCCCGGTGAAGTCTTCATAGTGCTTAGCCAGCGTGGTTGGATTCGAACCCCAGGTCATATCGAGGTCTTGCCGTCGTTCGGCGAGCCGCACTCCCTCCAGATCGAGGAACAACGTGACTTGAGCGCCCGACTTCTGCATTAACGTGCCGAGTTTGACCGCCATAAAGCAGCGATGCAGATCGTCAGTGAAGTGCGATAGATGCACGACGATCTGCTGGGCGTCCTTGGGGGACTCCGGGGTGTCAGCCATCGTGGCTCGTGCGGAGTGCGCCGCCACGAACGCCATCAGCAAACTGAGGTATGCCAGCTTTTTCACGGTGTTGTCTCCTGGTCGTCGGTAATCTGAATCGAGGTCCGCCTAGTACCAAAGCAACTTGCATACCGACTAGCGAGTGACAGCTAAAGGCCATGGGCTGAGCAGATTCAGCTTGCAGGTGATCGTGAAGGTGTGCGGCAACGCATGATGATGTGCGGATAGCGCTCGCTGGTCACTGCTTTCACGCTGGATCACAATTGTTGGGACGAGTTCAGAATCATGCGCTGAACTGGTCAAAAAAACCGCTGGTTGCTAGGATCGTTGGGATAACGAGTTACGTCCTTTCGAGGTGCCCAGGCATGAATGAGAGACTATTGCGGGAAGCGGCCGCATGGTGGCAAGTCGAACACGAGAACAATCCTTCAGAGCAGAATGCTCGGATGCTCTCCATCTTCGAATGGCTGGTTGATGCCACGCCGCAGGAGCGGGAAGAGTGGTTCGACAGTTCAGGTGGCTTCGAAGCAGAGATGGCAAAGGCTGTCTTGAATGGAATCGCTGACGATGCCCCTGCAGCTGCGCTGGAAGTTCTGACGGAATTGAGCCGCTGAGTGCAGAGCAGCGCCTTCCCATTGAGGTAGCACATGTCCGATGAGACGGTTCCCGCCGAGCCAACCGCCAGCAGTCTTAAGGTCGAACTAAGGGCCTCCCTCGAACTTTTGAAGAAAGACTTCGAGAGCCTCAAGCACTTCGTTGATGAGATCGCGCCCGAAGGAGTGCCGGCACCGATCCGCCTTTCGAGAGAAGACCGGCAAGAGCTGTTGGCCGCAACTTCGGAGATTCACGACGCCGCTGACGACATCGTATTTGAGGCAGAGAAGATCAAAGAGAAACTTGAAAGACTTGGTTGAGCACCAACGATAATGGACGTATGGGCCGTACTGCTGCTCATCCTTGTCGGCACCTTTCTCCTGGCTAGCCTGATCGCTGGCCTCGTGTTCCTGATTCAGTTCGTTGCCAGGAGTCTTGGTGCTCATCAAGGTGGTTGGCGGCGACTGGTGGAAGAGTATCCGGCTCCTTGCCCGGCCCAAGGTCAGGTTCACAAGCGCCAGACGCTCCAGATTGGGGCCGTGGTCTATAAGCGTTGCGTAACCGTGGGAATCGCCGACGAGGGTCTTTACCTGAACGTCTGGCGAAAGACCGTCAGAATTCCGTGGCAGGACTTCAAGCGGCTGGAGCAGGCAACGCTCTATTGGCAGAAGGTTCCGATGCTTACGGTCGGCGCGCCTCCGCTAGCAACAGTCACCGTGCCATCGCCGTTGTTTGAGTTGATGCGTTCGAGATTGCCCAACGAGTTGTTGGACGCCAGGTGACGCGATTGGCACAAGTCTTCCCCTGCCGGACTCCGAACGCAGCCGTCGGGGCCCGTGCCAGAACGCCGCGGCGTAGTAGCGTCTGAACCTGCGATGGGACTTGCGACGTAACATACTTTGGGGGCCTGTGGCTCTACGGGATTACGGCCCGGCCTCGCAGACAGGCCAAGTCTCAGCGTAAAATGCAGAGAGCGGGGATTCGGGGACCGGGGAAGCACTTGAAGATGCGGCTGCTGACGTACAACATCCATAAGGGAATTGGCGGGCGAGACCGGCGGTACGATCTCAATCGGGTGATCGACGTCATCGAGGCCGAAAATCCCGACCTGATCTGTCTGCAGGAAGTCGACTGCAATTGCCGGCGGTCGCGGTTTCACGATCAGTGCGACCTGCTCGCACAGCACTTCAATGCCGTCGCCCGGCTGCGGCAGACGACCGTCCGCTTAAAGGTGGGCAGCTACGGCAATAGCGTCCTTTCACGCTGGCCGTTGCATTCGTGCCACCAGATTTCGCTGCGGATGCCGGGGAAGAAGGCCCGCGGTGCGCAGTTGGCCATCGTCGAAACGCCCGAAGGGCCGCTGCACCTGGTGCATTGGCATCTGGGCCTGGCCGAAAAGGAACGTCACTGGCAGGTCGATCACCTACTCAATCATCACCTGTTTCGCCAGGCGGGCGATCTGCCCGTGCTGGTGGCCGGCGATTGCAACGACTGGCGGAACACGCTCGGGGCGGGGCCATTCGCCCGGCACAGTTTCACCCAGGTGACCGCGCCGATCTCTCGGTTCCGCTCGTTTCCGGCGTACTTCCCGATGGGCTCGCTGGACAAAGCGTTCACTCGGGGCGGTGTGTTCGTGAAGCAGGCTCGCGTGGTGCGCACGGCGCTGGCGAAAGTGGCGAGCGATCACTTGCCGCTGGTGGTGGACTTCCACCTGTCGGAAGAACAACTGGCCGTGAACGGCGAGGGAGCAGGGGGGTAGAGTGGTGAATCGCAACCCGACGCGTGAGCGAGGCCGGACGGCGAACAGGTTCATCCTCGCTTACGCGCCGGGTTAGGATGATGCACCCTCGAATCGCGAGTCGGGCTGCTATGCGGCCACGGCAACTATTCCGCGAGCGCCTCTTTGATCAGCGCGTTCATGTCGACTTCGCCCGTCGAGATCGCGTCGAACAGGCTTTCGCGAGTGACCTTGTCGTCGAACCGATCGAGTCGCTCCATGATTTTCGCAATCGCTTCCGGCGGGTAACCGCGCTCGCTGAGCCAGTTCTCGATCTCAGGTCGCTCGTGAGACATCGTGACGAATCCTTACTTGCTGAAATAGCGGCTGCTGGACGGTGGGAACCGTTTCGGTGAATTCTACGTCGCGGCCTGCCAACCAGCAATTTCAGGCTCTCGCCTGATCGGCGGCCGTATTCCTCAGATTCGTCAGGACCGGAACCGCTTATTGCAGGTGTTTACAGCACCTCGGCCCCGCGGCCTTGCTGGATCAACGGCACGTAGGTTTCCAGTTCGCGGGCGGTGGCCGGGTCGGTCAGGTCGACCGTGGCCTTGCGTTCGGCCGACATGTAGGCGGCCATCGTGAGCCGCACGATCTCGACGCCATAGTTCCAATCGAGCATTGGCTTGCGGCCGGTCGTGAACGCGATCGCGGCGTCCTCGTTTTCGTCGTTGTAGCCGTAGAGATCCGCCTCGTTGCTGTGTACGGCCAGCAGGCCGCGAGTGGACTGCGACTTCTCGAGCGCGAGCTCGCTGTCGGCAGTCCCTTCGGCGGCGACGTCGCCAATGAAAATTTCTAGCGGCGAGCGAAGCGTGTTCATTTCGAAGGCATAGCCGGGCCCGATGCCGTCGAGCGCGAGCCGCAGCCCCTGCTTGTCGTACATCCAGGAGACGGTGAACTGGCTTTTTACGATGGCGCCCGTCTCGGGATTCTTATACGTCACCATGCCGGTGGCGAAGTCCTCGGCCGGCGTCTTGCCGTAGTCGACGCCGTGCCGCTCGAGCAGTTCCTTCTTCCACCGCGGCTGGCCCCACTTGAGCAGCGAGAGATCGGCCATCACGCTTTGCGGCTGGAGGAACATGGGGCTCTTGCCCGGCGGTGTGAGGGCGTACCAGCCCACGGCCAGACAATGGCAACCCATGTCGCTCATCACACCGCCCCCTTGTCGGACCGGATCCCAGAACCAGGGATTGTGCGGGCCGGCATGTTCTTCGCTGGAACGGGCGAGCACCGGCGCTCCCATCGCCTGCATGATTGGCGCGAGCTGGGCGCGATGCGCCTGGATCGACTTCATGTGCAACTGATTCTCGAAATACGCATGCGGCAGCTTCACGCTTTCGACCAGTTCGACGAGCTTGCGCGCCTCGGCCAGGTTGCGGCCGAGCGGCTTTTCGCAAATGACGCCCTTCAGCTTGGCCCCGGCTTTGACGGCCTCGACCAGCTCTTCGACCATTGCCACGCGAAGAAAATTCGGCGCGAAGATGGCGATCACGTCGACGTGCGGCGCCATCTCCTTGATGCTGTTGTAGATCTTGCCTTCGCCGAGACCGTTCTCGCGGACGTAGGCGGCCAGCGCCTCGGGAGGCTTGCGCGAGACGAGCCCCGCCACCTCAACACCGCGCACCTGGCGGAGCGACTTGACCTGAAACGCGGAGATGAAACCCCCACCCACGATGCCGTAACGCAGAGCCATGAAGACCTCGGAGTATCAACGGAGAAAGTCAGCTTATGACGTGCCGCGACAGTCGGCCTGAGCGGCGGGGAGTCGGCGTCGGTCAAGCCATAATCTAGCCGTCCACTGGCGGGGCAACAACCGGCCCGCCGAGCGACGCGGTGATCCTTCGGCGCGCGATATGCACTCGCAAGTGCGCCAACCGGCAACGGTCGCCGGAAAGTCGCAGCTTGCGGCGATTTCGCAGAATCCCAAAGCACGAATGCCATGATCTGGATGAAAACCGTCCAACCTACGAATTGTCTACTGCTGACGGTCGTCTCACTGTTTGCATTCGTTTCGATCGCCGAGGCCCAGCTTCCTGTGCCGGGGGCGAGCAGTAGCGAAGCGGCAGAAAAATCTCAGCCGCCCGGCGAGGAAGCTCCGCCGGAGGCGCCGGCCGCGCAGGTGGAGGTCGAGCCCAAGGTCCGGGATGAACAGATCGCCCGGCGGCTCGAGCGAATCCTGGGAGCCACGCCGAACTGGTTTTACGAACCCGATGTCTCCGTGCAAGAGGGTGTTGCTTTTCTACGCGGGCAAACGACGAGCGATGAGCGTAGAGCCTGGGCGGGCGAACTTGCGCGGGGCACCGAGGGGGTGGTGGCGGTGGTCAATCTGATCGACGTGATGCCCGGCAGCGCTTGGGATTTTGGGCCTGCCTTTGCCGGGATGGGGAAGCTGTGGCGCGAGAGCGCTCGCCAACTCCCCTGGATTCTGTTCTCGCTGGGCATCATCCTGCTGGCCTTTATCGCGGCGCGTCTCACGCGCGTGTTCTTGCAGTTTGCGCTTCGCAATCGCTTCGGCAGCCAACTGCTGCGCAACATCACCGCCTGGATCGGCGGTGTGTTCGTCTTTCTGGGTGGGCTGTACGTGGTGCTCTATGTCTCGGGCCTTACGGGCATCGCGCTCACCGTGCTCGGCGGCACGGGCCTGATCGGCCTGGTGCTGGGTATCGGATTTCGCGATATCACCGAGAACTTTCTGGCCAGCATCTTCCTGAGCGTGCAGACGCCGTTTCGCAACAATGACGTGGTGGAAGTGAATGGGACAATGGGCATTGTTCAGCGGATGACGATTCGTTCGACCGTGCTGATGACTTTTCAAGGGAACCACGTGCAGATTCCCAACTCGGTGATCTACAAGAGCACGATCGTCAACTATACGAGTAATCCCAATCGGCGCGACGAATTCCTGGTGGGGGTCGGTTACGACGTTGACATTGAGAGGGCCCAGGCAGCCGCAATGGAAGTTTTGAACTCACATCCGGCGGTGCTGTCCGACCCCGAGCCAATGGTGCTGGCCGCATCGCTGGATGCGTCAAGCGTCACTTTGAAAGTGTATTACTGGGTCCACGTTGGCGAGCATAGCTGGGAGAAAGTTCGCTCATCGGTGATACGCCTGGTGAAGCAACGATACGAAAAGGACGGCATCACCATGCCCGACGCGGCTCGCGAGATCGTGTTTCCACGCGGCGTTCCGATTCAGATGACCGACGGAGAAGAGCGTCCGCGTGTTAAGCCGGAAGCCGCGAAACGTGCCCCAGCTACCAAGGAAGCGAGCGGCTCGGCCGTTTCGACTTCTGCCGAAGGCGGTCTGTGCAGTGAAACGGAAAAGCTCAAGGAACAGGCCGAAAAGGCCCGACCGCCCGAGGACGGCGCCGACCTGCTCAAAAAGCCGGCCAAACCGCCGGCCGCGAAGGAGCAAGAATTGGCGGAACCCGTGGCAACAGGTTCAGCGGCGAACTAGTAATCCCTAGATCAATTCGTGGAGTCGCTCGACCGCGTATTGAGCGCCGGCGCCGCGCGGTTCAAGATCGAGATAGGCTCGCCAGTGCTCGATCGCTTCCTCCGCGCGGCCCAGATCTTCGAGCGTGTCGGCCAGGTTGTAGTGGGCGTCGGCATACAGTGGGTGCAGTTTCAGCGCTCGGCGATAGGCGGCAATGGCCTCTTCGTTCTCCCCGTCATAAGTAAGAACCGTGCCCAGGTTGTTCCAGGCTTCCCAGAAGTTGGGATCAAGCTCAAGCACTTGCCGATAGCGCTCGCTGGCCCGGGCATAATCGCCGAGCGAACAGAGTGCGTTGGCGAGATTGAAGCATATCTCGGCCGAAGGTCCGCCCATCAGCAGAGCCTGTCGATAGGCGTCGACGGCTTGCTGGAAATTCTCGCGCTGTTCGGCCTGGCAGCCGATCTCGAACCACTCGGTGGCCGAACGCTGGTTGGCCGTCCAGGGCACGACGACCGGCGCCGGTTGGGCCGGTTCCGCCTCGAAGCCCAGCAGCATTTGGCCGGTGGGTTCGGCCATCTGGCCGTTGTCGAGTCGCACCACAAGCTGGCGCGAGTTGTCCAGCAACACGAGCTGCGACAGAGGATCGTTGAGGTCGCCCAGCCAGCCGCGCAGTCGCGACAGGCTCTGCCTCAGCCGCGCGGTCGTGATCCCGCTGCGCACGAGCTCGCACAGGCTCTTCACGCCGGCAACGTGCTGAAAGTCGAAATAGCGAATGCCGTCGGACTCCGAAGTCGGACTGATCAGGCCCGAGCGAAGCCAGACCTCCAGCCGCGCCAGTGGGACGCTGAGCATCTGCGCGAGTTCGCGGAGGGTGAAGTGCCGCTGCAGCCGTCCGTGCGAACAGTGCAGCCGCGTGAGCAGTTCTTCTTCCGGGATGACTTCGATCGGAAGGCCCTGCTTGGCCAGCGCCAAGGCCCGGCGGAGCTTGGGCGTGGGTCGACCGTCGCGCGCCAGGGGCCAGCCGTCGCGGCCAACGATGACCAGCGTTGTCTCACGCGATATGCGCCGCGTAAAGCGGCCGCCGTGCGACTGGACGAGTCGCTCGGCTTCGCGGGCGGTCATCGAGGCGAGTCTGCCAGCTAAGGCCACTTGTTGGCCTTGCAGGATGCCGGTGCTCGCAAGAGGTTGGACCACGCACACACTCCGTTGCCTTCGCGGCGAGTACATTTCAAACGCCGCGCTTCATGCAGATACCCGAGAAGCTCAAGATGATTTTCGCTTCTTGGCGACCGTTTGTCGCCTGCTGGTTGCCATTTTTTTGGCGGGCTTCGGTTTTTTCGCGGCCGCGGCAGTTTGCTTGCCCGAACGGTTCAGGCTCTGCTTAAGCGCATCCATCATGTTGATGACCGGCACTTCCTCGTCGGCGGGCGGTGCCACAACGTCCTTGCCCTCGACCTTGGCATTGATCAATTCCGTAAGGCGTTCGGTGTATAAATCGCGGTACTTGGCGATGTCGAACTTTTTTGCCGTCGAGGCGTCGATCAGCATCTCGGCCAACTTCACTTCCTGGGCCGAGAGCTCCGGCTTGTGGACTTCGTCGGCGAATGCCTCGGGCTTGCGCAGCTCGGCGTCGTAGGTGAGCATCGACATCAAGAGCAGACCATCGAGCGGGCGAACCATGACGACTTGCTCCTTGCCGGAGAAGATCACGCGCGCGATGCCGCAGCGGTCGCGTTTGGCCATCGCCTCCTGGAGTACGGCATAAGGTTTCTGTCCGACGGCGGTATCCGGCACGAGGTAGTAGTTCCGCCCGTCGAGGTACATCGGATCGAGCGCGTCGGGGGCGATGAACTCTTCGATTTCAATCGCCTTATCGTTCTCCGTGCGCAGCTTGTCGATTTCGTCGGGGTCGATGATCGTGTATTGCCCCTTGGCGTACTCGTAACCCAGGACGATCTCATCCTTGCTCACCTCGCCGTGGATCGGGCAGACCTTCTGGTACTTGATCCGGCTATTGCAGACCGAGTGCAACTGGTTGAAGTGAATCTCGCCGCCGCTGGACGCCGTGGCATTGAAGGCCTGAACCGGCACCGAGACGAGGCTCAGTTTCAAATACCCCTTCCAGCTCGAACGCATCGCCATGGCGGATTCCTCGGCACGGTTGGCCGCGAGTTGTGCGGATGATTCGCTTCCCTAACAGTAACGTAAGTCGTGCTAGCAATGCTAGCAATGCAAGCGGCGTGCCTGCGAATTCTCTGGTGGCAGCGCGGCGCGAAAAAGCCGGTTCTGACGGGCGTGCCATGAATCCGCATTTGCCCGGGGGGGAACCGTCGAAGAGATCTTTGCTGGAATTGCCGCCAGGCGGTCAGGTCGGCGACCACTCGTCCGTTAGGAGAACTCCCGCGTGATGAAGCCAGCCCTCCACGGGGTGCCGGCCTTGGTGTTGGCTGCCTTGCTGACTTTCGCCCCAGCGAGCCTCGCTCAGGATGGCCCACTGCTGCCGGGCCTGGAACCAAGCGATCCCGCGCCCACGATCGAAGAGGTCGAACCAACACCTTCGCCCGCCGAGGCGCCGCTGCCGGTCGACGAGGCGCCGCTGCCGATCGCAGAGCAATCGCTGCCGATCGACGACAGTATCACGCCGCTGGACGAAAACGGACGGCCGATGAACGGGCCAGAGTCGGACGGCGCGGTTACGGAAGGGACGCTGCGGCTGCCGGCCCCTCCGCCACCGCCTCGTGCTCCAGCACCGCTGAATTCGCCAGTTGGCCCGTCGCTGTTGCTCGAAGGGGAGTCGCCTGTCGGCAACAGCGCGCACGATCGCTTGGAGGCGGAACCGCAGAAGCGGAACCTGTGGCAGCGATCGACGGATGCTCTGCGCGATATCACGCAGCCAAAATCGAAGACTCCGTCACCCGCCGAGCAGGACGCGGCTCGACAGTGGCAGTTGCTCCGCCAGCGTGAACTCGAGAAACTGAAGCGCCAACAGGGGCAAGTGCAGCAGCGGCAGCTCCAGCAGCGTGAGATGCAGCAACGCGAACTGCAAAAACGACAGTTCGAACAGCGTCAGTTACAGCAGCGCAAGGCGGCTCCGCAACAGGGAGCTTGGAATCCCCGCACGCGGGTGCAAGGTGCCCAGCCGCAGCAGCGCGCGGTCACGTCTCCTGGCGTTGAGGCTCGCGCCAAGTCGCCAACCGCGACGCCCCAGGCTTCGAGCCGCCGGCAGCCGCAACGCTTCAACTCGCCGCAGCCAAACTATCCACCGGGCATGCAGGCGGTTCCACCGTCTGCGCGGAGTCGTCAAGCATCGCAGCCGCGCGAGGTCAAGAACGAACCACGCTCGCCCTGGGAGCGATCGTAGTCGAACCGCCGCACTGAGCGACAAGCTAGTTCTCGATTCGGACGCCGCTCTTTTTCAGCTCGGCGAGCTGCTCACCCTTGGCGGTTTCGGTGAGCGGGTTGCCTTCCAGATACAGCCTGAGAAACGGTGCAAAAGTCTTCTTGCCCTCGGCGTCGGCCTTGGCGGCTTCGACCAGGGCCTTCAGATCGGCGACTTTGTTGCGCTCAATAATCAACATGCTTTGCGGCGGATGTTCCGTCGCAGGGCGAATGTCTTCCACCGCGTTGTCGCTCAGCTTCAGCACGTTGAGCCGCGGAATGTTCGCCAGCGGTGCGATGTCGCTGATTTTGTTCTTGGCCAGATCGAGAGAAGACAAACGCGTGAGCCCCGCCAGTGGAGCGACGTTTTCGATCTGGTTCTCGGCCAGGTACAAGGCCGAGAGCTTCGTCATCCCACTCAGGGGTTGTACGAGTCGAATCTGGTTCCCCTGCAGGTTCAGGTACTGGAGCTTTTCGAGCTCCATCAGCGGCACGATGTCCGCGATCTTGTTGGCAGCCAGCGTGAGCGACTGGAGATTCTTGAGCGACTTGATCGGCCCGATGTCCGTGACCTCGTTGTTCGAGAGGTCGAGCAGTAGCAGGTTCGTGCAGTGCTCGATGCCGGCCAGATTCTGAATCCCGCGTCCCTTGGCCTCGAGCGTCGAGATCTTTCGCAGATCGTCCTCGGTCAATTCATCCGCGGTGGTACGCTTCTCAAAGACCATGGTTCGCAGCGCGGCTTCGAGGTTCTTATCCGGAAACTGAACGGCAAACGCAGAGGCGGAAACTAGGACGCACGTTGCGGCCGACAGCGCCGCGGTAAGGTTACGGAGGATGCTAGGCATGGTTGGCTTTTCCTGACCTGCTGACTCAAGGGTTGGCTGATCAGCTCCGCGCAGCGGGAGCCGGAGAGAGAAACCCTATTTTAGTTCCTGGCGGGCGAGGACCAAGGGGGCGAATTGCCTGGCCCCAGCCAGTTTCTTGCTCCGGTCGGGGCTACGCAGTATGGTTACCGTGTGGCTCGCGAGCGATTCCCGCGGGCAGCGGTTCCCCCGGTCCTTCAGGAAGTTTCGATGCGGATTTCTCCTGCAATTTGCCTGTCTCTGGCACTTGTGACGCTCGTCGCGGAAGGCTCGCGTGTCTTCGCCGCCGAAGCGGCCACCACAAAACTCTTTGACGGCAAATCGCTCGAGGGCTGGAAGTCCACCAAGTTCGGCGGCGAAGGCGACGTCGAAGTCGAAGACGGCCAGATCATCCTCCGGGCCGGCAATCCGATGACCGGCATCACCTGGACGGGTGAGTATCCGAAGATGGACTATGAGATCTCGCTCGAAGCCAAACGGGTGAACGGCAGCGATTTTTTCTGCGGCCTGACCTTTCCAGTCGGAGACAAACCATGCACGTTTGTTGTCGGCGGTTGGGGAGGGGGAGTGATCGGGCTGTCGAGCCTCGATGGATTCGATGCTTCGGAGAATGAAACCACCCGCTACCAGGAGTTTGAGAATGGCAAGTGGCACAAGATCCGCGTTCGCGTGACCAAAGGCAAGATCGAGGCCTGGCTTGACGACAAGCAGATGGCAGATGTGGAAACCGAAGGACGGCGGATATCGATTCGCCCCGAGGTCGAGCTTTCTCGCCCGCTGGGGATCTCGTCGTTCTCGACGACCGCGGCGCTGCGCGACATCAAGATCCAGCGGCTTGAAGCTAAATAGAGCGCTCGAAAGGTTCGCTTAGCTGGCGATCGAGTTCGCCGAGTTGCGAATTGACTCGCTGGTGGTTGTGCCGAAGGTACGAATCGCCACCAGGCACACAAGCAGAATCAAGGCGAGCATGACGGCGTATTCGACCGCGGTGGGACCGTCTTCGCTCCCGATCAGCCGTTTCAGCAAGTGCCAGTGCCGTCGCATGGGACCTTCGTCCGAACGAATGGTGGGTAATATGCCCGCACAGGCATCTAACTGTATCTAGCACTCGTGCGCCCAACTGGGAGCGAAAAGTTCAGACGCGGCAGGAAGTTCCGCGCCGCTTCGCGAGAACTTCGGCCGCGCAACAGTGCAATTGAAGGATGCGCCAGGTGCGGTCGCTCCGGTTGGAGCGCTTATTCGTTGAAGAGATAAGGCACGTCGCCGACTTCGGGGGCGTGCATCATTTCGGCCACCCGCTCAAGGGTGCGCAGAATTCGCTCCTGCTCATCGAGCGGTAGCTGCCGCAGTTCCTGGCAGAAACCATCGCGCAACAGTTGGGGCGCTTTCGACGCCAACTCGCGGCCTTCGTTGGTCACGGTGGCCAGAACGCTTCGTCGGTCATCCTCGGAACGTACTCGCTCGATCAGCCCGCGCTGCTCGAGCCGGGTCAAAATGCCAGTGACGGTCGGCTGGCTGAGGTGTAATGCCGTGGCAAGCGTGCCGGTCGAGACATTCTTGCCTGCCATGATCTCGCGCAGCGTCGCGAGCTGAGGAGAGGTCAAACCGTAGGTCTGTAGCATGTGTCGCGACCAGGTATCGATTGCCTGGCTGATCCTGCGCAACGAGATTACGATCTGGTCTTCGAGCGTCAACATGGGGGGGGACTAACTCCTGCGTGAATTAGGGGTTGGCGCGATATTAGCATACGTGTGCACGAATTGCGATGGTGCGACGGCCGCGGACTTCACTCAGCGACGAGAACTTCCGCGAGTCGATCCAGCAGCACTCTTTGATCGAGGTGAATTAACTTGCGGGCTTCTTCGAGAGGGAGGAATCTCGCCTGGTCGACTTCCCATGAGCAGCAACTGGGATCGCCCTGCGGCCAGGGGCCATAGAAGGCGTGCACACGCTTGCGGCTGCGGGTGTAATCGATGAATCCCAAGGGGAGTAGTTCGCCGGCGAAGATGCCAGTTTCCTCGAGCGTTTCGCGGCGGGCCGCGGCTTCGAGCGACTCGCCTGCGTCCGGTTCCCCCTTGGGAATGCTCCACGGTGCGCGGCGATTGTAGTTGCCCGAGGGATGAACCAGCAAGACTTCCAGTCCTTGATCGCCCTGGCGATAGAGTAACGTCCCGGCAGATAGCTTCATTACATTTCAGTAATGTTGATGATTGCGCCGGCGTTGGCGGGACGAGTGATGAGGCAAGTGGTGTCAGGCGGCAAGGTGCAGGACAAGCGACCCAGGGTTTCCTGGGCCATGGCTTCATTCTGGACGAGCGCGAAAACGGAAGGGCCCCAGGAGGTTTGTCCCACGCCACGCACGCCTTCGCTGCGAAGCTTTTCGATCAGGTCGGTGATCTGCCTGCTCGCATACGGACCACCTTGGCTCGCGGCAAAGCACATGCCCGCTTCGCGATTGAATTGATAGAGGCTTTCGCTAAACCGGTCGAACTGCCGGTCGAGTGCGGCCGGAAGCAATTGTGTGGCGACTTCCTCTCGCAGTGAGACGGTCACCTCAGGCGGTACGGAAGGCAGACTGCCGAATGCTCGGCGTTCCGCTTCGCCGGCCAGGCCCACCCCGGGCAGGACAAGCACCACAAACCGCCATTCTTCAGGCAGTACGATGCGCTGTTCGAGAGGCGAGAGTACTTCGCCAGGCAGTTTGCCACTTTCCAGCAACAGGCCGCCCAGCAAAAAGCCGTAAGTGCCGATGGCGGAGCGGGCACCGCGCCCGGAAAACTGTGCAAGCTGTTCAGCAGAGAGCAGACCTCCACCGCGGAAGGCGTTCAGGCCGGCCGTAACTGCCAGCTCGAGCTGAGTCCCCGTTCCTAGGCCGGCATGTTCCGGTGGCGCGTTGAGAATCTCGATCTGGCAAGCCGGCGGGGTAGCCAACTGCCAGCAGTTGCTCAGCCGATCGACGACCGCAGCGGTCCGCTGCTGCATTGGTCCGGTGGCCGCGAACTTCGCGGCCGGCGCGATCCGCAACTGGACTCCGGGCCGATCGATCATCACGCCAACGCCGCCAAACTGGCGCACGTCGGTCCGACCAAATGAGAACATGCCAAAGTGCAGTCGGCTGGGCGTCGTGATTTCAATCGTGCGTGGCATATCAACAATTCTAACGCGCTCGATACCTGCGACTATTGCCCGGCCTGATGAGTCTGGGCGGCAAGACGCCGCTCAACTTCCGAGGCAAGATACTCAAACGCGCGCAATTCCTCCGGTCCGCCGGTTTTTTTAACAGGGCTCTGCAGCCGCGCGATTTCGGCCCGAATCTCAGCAGCCGGTAGAAACGCCACCCTCGTCGCCAATATGGCCGCTTCGAGCACGGCGTGCTTCGCGCGGTTAAAGCCGAAGAACTCGCGCAGTGTCCCGCGATCGACCACATCGCAGATGATTTCGGTGCGTTCTTGAGAATCGTCGAGCGTGCGGACCTGTAAGGCGTACCAGCGACAGGCCGTGGTGAGGATCTGGCCATCGATCGCCTGGGCCGGCACGAGTGGCGGCAGCGGCGCGGGTTGGCCTAGCGCCGCATGGGCGATGAGTTCCACGTCGTCGGTTACATGGAACACGCCCTGCCGCGTGCGTTTCAGGTTCTGGTAGGTGGTCGAGGTTTGGTAAGGGCGCAGGACCAATTCCGTCATCGACTCGTCGACGATCGGGCCCATCGGCGAAATGTTGACCGCGCCATCCGCCGAGAGCGTGGTCATGAGGCCTTCCAGGATCAGTCGTCCGTCGAGTGTCACGGGTTTGTCTCTTGTCTGCATTCCGGATCAGAAAGTCACCGGAGTCGTGGGTAGCGGCCTGGCCGCTTCCGGCGCGGCGCGTTCATCGGCGATCGACGGCGGCTGGCCCGCTTGCGGTATGCCGGCCAGTTCCAGAAAGTTCGTGAGCAGTGCGAAGCCGTGGTCGGTCAGGATCGACTCCGGATGAAACTGCAAGCCAACGACGGGAAGTCGCGGATGCGCGAGTCCCATGATCGTGCCGTCATCGGTCCAGGCGGTGACCTTCAGTTCGGCCGGTAGTGATTCGCGATCGACGATCAGCGAATGGTAGCGGCACGCCACGAGCGGCGACGGCAGCCCGGCAAAGATGCTTTGGCCATGATGACTCACCCGCGATGTTCGGCCGTGCATGGGCTCCGCCGCTCGTACGACGCGCCCGCCGAACGCGGCGCCGATCACTTGATGCCCCAGGCAAATGCCGAGGATTGGAATCGTTTCTGCAAGCTCGCGAATCACAGGGACCGAGCAGCCGGCCTCGTTGGGCGTGCAGGGGCCCGGCGAAATCACAATTGCCTGCGGGCGCATCGCGGCGATCTCGCTGGGGGTGATCGCATCGTTGCGGACCACGAGCGTGTGCTGGCCCAGCCGCTCGAAGTAGCGAGCGAGGTTAAACACGAAGCTGTCGTAGTTGTCGATCAAAACGATCATGGGTTGCGGCTCGAACGGCTACTGCAGCGCGCGGATCAGGCCCGTCGCTTTGTGCCAGGTCTCTTCGTATTCTCGCTCGGGAATCGATTGGGCCACGATACCACCGCCGACTGGAGCTTGCCACCAGCCCCGCGCGGACGTGATCGTGCGGATCAGAATGCTGGTATCCAACGTGCCGTCGAAGCCAAGATATCCCAGCGATCCGCAGTAGGCGCCGCGGGCCGTGGGCTCCAGTTCAGCGATAATCTCCATCGCGCGAATTTTCGGAGCGCCGGTAATCGAACCGCCGGGGAACGCCGCCCGCAATAAATCGAGCGCCGACTTGCCGGGGGCGAGTCGGCCGCGAACTGCCGAGACCAGGTGCTGCACGAACTCGTACGACTCCAGCCGGCAGAGTTCCGTCACGCGTACGGACTCCGGTGTGCAGACGCGCGAGATATCGTTGCGCAACAGATCGACGATCATCACGTTCTCGGCGCGGTCCTTTTCGCTTTGCAGCAATTCATCGCCGGAGAACAGATCGGCCTCCGGACGGGCCGTGCGGCTGCGCGTGCCCTTGATCGGGCGGGCCTCGACTTCTCCGGCAACCGACTGCAGGAACCGCTCGGGCGACGCACTGATGATCTGTGTGCGTCCCAGATCAAAGTAGCCAGCAAACGTCGCGGCATTGCGGCGACGCAATCGCAGATAGAGTTCCACGACGCTGCCGAACGCGGGATACAACAGCCGCTGGGCAATGTTCACCTGGAAGATGTCTCCGGCGTGAATGTACTCGATCGCTTGCCGGATCGCCGCGAGGTAGCCCTCGGCCGAAAAGTTGCTGGAAAGACCCTCGGGGCCAGGCACCGGGAACTGCAGCGACAGTTCGCTGACGGGCAGTCGCGCGAGCTGGGACATCGGCGCGACAACGGGCTCGTCGGTCTCCAACCACTTGCGAAACTGCCGGAGCCTCGACTCGGCGCGAGCGCGACGGCTGGCGGGTTCGGTTTCCGGGAAGCCCTGCGAGATGATCCAGGCCTTTGCTTCGACGTGATCGATCGCCAACAACACGTCGTACAGCCCAATGGCCAATGCCGGGGTCTGGAACTCGTCGATCGCCGGCGGGGGAATGCCTTCCAGGGAGCGGTTCAAGTCGTAACTCAGAAGTCCCGCGGCGCCACCTTGAAACGGCGGCAGGTCTTGTAGCGTGGGAGTTGCGAAGGGAGCGATTCTTGCGGCCAACAGGGCCAGAGCGTCGCTGCCATCGGCCGGGACTTCGAAGTAATCGAACGGATCGCAGGTAAGAAACGAGTAGCGCCCCAGCGTCTGGTGGCGGCGAGCACTGTCCAAAAACAGCACGTGCGGCCGCATCGAAAGCCGCGCGAAGGCCCGCTCCAGATCGACGTTCGGATCGTAAGGCTCGACGAGCACGTCAGGCATGGTCACTTCGCGGGGCCTTCCGGAGGTTCGGGCACTGCAACATCGGGCGCTGGGGCACTGGCCGAGTACGGCTGGCGGGCGAGACGATGAAACTCCTCCAGTCGGGTCAAGAATCCCCAGTCCAGGGCCTCGTCTTGCCGGTAATTCTTGCCGAGCGTGAGGGCCGTCAGCGCCTTCGCCATCTCGAAGCCCAGGTAAAACGCATGCGAGGCGTCGATTGGCCGCGAGGCATGCGCCTGGAGCCGCTCGAAGAGCCGAAACGGATCAGCGTCGTGCAAGTGCAGCCCCGCCGCGACCGCGTGAATCTCCTCGCTGGCTGCGAACAGGCGGTAGTTGTGATCCTTCACGAGACCTGCGAGCTCGTCGAGTTCGGCAGACGACGTTTCAAGCACACTCGGATCGCGGAGAATCACGAGCCGCGGTTCCAGACGTTTTGGCAAAACTCGCTGGGACTCGGCATAGTAGACGAGTCGCCGCGCCAGATCGCACTCGCGCACCGAGCTGCGAGCCCAGTTGATGACCTGCGTCGTGAGCACGCTGCGGATGCCGAGCTCCTGGCAGATGCCCAGCAGCATCACGTTGATCGGCGCGGAGTCGGCATCGGTCAGCTCGGTGAGGTTGCCGATCCCCATCATCATTTCGGCATCGGGATAGCGACGGCGCACGTCAAGATATCGACCGAGGCTGGCCGCGAACCCGAAGCTGAGCGGTTCGAGGATCGGATCAATTCGCAACCGTACGTCGGCCGCGGCCAGGTATTCAATCGTTTCATCGAGCGTCTCCAGCCGCGAAGGTTCGTCCGGCACTGCGACGACTTCGATGCCCCAGTCCGGCGCTGCCTCGCGGTTCATGCTGTTCACGCTCAGAACCAGCTCCGCGCCAGCCGCTGCCGCTGCCGCGACTTCACGAACATTCATGCTGTCGATCGAGACCCGATGCCCCTCGGCCACGAGTGCCCGCACGCAATCGCTTACACCGGACCAAGCATCGCCGGGATCGCAACCCACGTCCATCACGTTCGCGCCGTCGGCCCGCAAGCTGCTGGCTGTGCTCAGAATCTCTGTCAGCGACAGGCGCGGGGCATGATTGATCTCGGCGATGATCTCGATGTCGTAGGTCCCGTAACTCGCATCGCGGGCCTGCTGGCCGAAGTACTCCGGCAGCCGCCGCAAATCGCGCGGACCGAGTTCGACCGGAATTCCTGCAGCGCGTTCGATCAGTGCGAGTTCACCCTGACAATGGCCTGGCAGTATGACGCGGCTGGCATTCGGCGGAGCCTTCAGCCGCGGTGCGATCCAATCGGTCGTGAGCAGCGCGGCAACCGTGATCCCTAGTACGTCGACCGAGTAGTCGAAGCCGACGCGCGGGGCGAGATCGGCCAGCTGCCTGCGGAGCGAGTGCTCGGCCAATCGCCCCGTGACGAAGTGAATGTGTTCGCGCGTTTGCGGCTGGGCGGTCATGCGTGCCGAAATCCGCCGTTGACGGGAATGATCTGTCCGTTGACGAACGAGGCCTCGGGCGACACGAGAAATCGAACGACGGCCGCAACATCTTCGGGCGTGCCCCAGCGGCCGAGAAGCGATTCGCCCATGGCACGCTGCTGCCAAGCTTGGGAGGCGCCGTCGCCCCACTTGGTTTTGATCCAACCGGGCGCAACGCAATTTACCCGCACCTGCGGTGCGAGCGAGGCGGCGAGGCTCCGGCTAAACGCCATCACGGCGCCCTTTACGGCGGCAAACAGTTCGCCGCTGTCGCCGGCCATACCCTGCTCGGCCTGATCCCAGCCGACGTTGATGATCGTGCCGCTGCCACGTTCTCGCATCCGGGCACCGACTTCGCGCGCGAGAGCCATCGTCGCGACGACGTCCACTTGCCAGAGCGCGGCGAGCTTCTCTGGAAACGACCAGCCGGCCGCCGGTCCAGTGAGGACGTCGACACCCGCATTGTTGACCCAACTGTCCACGTGTCCCCGCCAGTTCCAGGCCTCGTCGACGAGCCGTGCATGCGAGCTTGGATCGGCGAGGTCAGCCAGCAACACGTGCGCGTCCGCGCCAAGGTCGCGAATGAGCGCCGCGGTTTCTTCGGCGCCAACCCGATTGCGGCGTGCATGCACCATGACGGCGCTGCCGGGAGATGCCAGCGCAAGTGCCATGGCTCGGCCGATGCCGCTCGAGGAGCCGGTCACCACGGCCACGAATGGTGTCGCGTTCATGCAAATTCCACGAGGAAAGCTGAGACTCCGACGGCCCCCAGGGGGCCGCTTGTTTGTAGTGTCCGTTTGTAACGGCCACAAGCCGCGAATTCGACCTCGGTTTGGGGCGGATCGGGGTAAGACATCTTGCCACCCTTGGGTATTATAGAAGGGGATCGCCCGACGGCATTGCGGCGATTCTCCTCCAGCCGACTCTCCAGCGCCGCAAGATCACCTTCGAGCTGCACCCGATGGCCAGCACCCCTCGCGACCGTTTCGGACAGTTCGCCGTCGCATTTCGCGGCTATAACACCGCGAATCTGGGGCGCTGCACCGAGCTATTAGCCCATCCCCGGTTCGGGCCGACGCTCGAACGGTATCTGCGGGACGCCGGCGAAATCGCCTCGGACGCGATGGGCCAGCGTGTCGATCTGCTCGCGCGGGTCAAGGCGAACCTGGAGACCGACCTCGATTCGTACCACGAGGCGATTGCCCTGATTGTGGCCGCCTCGCTGGCCCAACTTGAAATCCTGGAAGAGTTTTACGACGTCCAGTACCGCCGTGCGCGACTCGTGTTCGGCTATAGCCTGGGCGAGCTGACCGCACTCATCGCTTCGGGCGTGTTCGAGATGCAGCACGCGCTGCGATTGCCGTTGGCAATTGCCCGAGATTGCGTGGCGCTGGCCGAGAACGTCACCATGGGCGTACTCTTCTCGCGCGGGCCGATTCTCGACTTCGATGACGTCAAACGGCTGTGCCTGCGCATCAGCAGCGAAGGCGCCGGCGTGATCGGCATCTCTTCGTTCCTGGCGCCGAACACCGTGCTGCTGCTGGGGCAGAATCACACGATCGATCGCTTCAGCGAGTTGATGCACGACGTGTTTCCGAAACGGGTTTACTTGCGGAAGAACCACGACAAGTGGCCGCCGGTGCACACGCCGCTCGTCTGGCAGCGAAACATCCCCAATCGCCTCGGCGTCATGGCCCATACGCTGCCGGGCGGATTTACCAAGCCCGATCCGCCGGTCTTCTCGCTGGTGAGCGGCAAGGCGAACTACAACGACTTCAATGCTCGCGACCTGTTGCTGCAATGGGTCGATCACCCGCAGCGACTGTGGGACGCGGTTTACGAGACGCTGGCCTGCGGCGCGGAGACCGTGATCCATATCGGGCCAGGCCCGAACCTCGTGCCGGCGACGTTCAATCGTCTGCGTGACAACGTGCAGGCCCAGCTCACAGGCAACTCACTCAACAAACTCGGCCTGCGAGCAATGGCCAGGGCGGTGCGCCGGCCGTGGCTCACGGCGGTGCTTCCTTCGCGAACGGCGCTGCTCCGTGCCCCGGCCGTGGAGCAGGTCATTCTTGAGGACTGGTTGCTTGAGCAACCGATCCCGACGGCCAAACAGATCGTTGTGCCGTCGATGAACGGCTCGCTCGGTGCTCAGGGCGAAACCGCGGCCGCCGGCGAAGGCGACGCCACGGGCAGCTCGTAGCACGCAACCTCCTGCTCGCTTCGCACCAGCAGCCGGTTGCCAATGAGCACAGGGTAGTTCCAGCTTTGCCCCGATACGACAAAGTGTCGCGAGAGTTCGGTGAACTTCTCGGGCGAAGGCTCGACCAGGGCAATTTCGCCATTCTCGGACTGCACCAGGAGCAGGTCTCCGGCCAACAGCACCTGGCCGTGGCCGTAGCGGGTTCGCTTCCACTTCCGCTTGCCGGTCGCCAGCTCCAGGCAGCAAAGCGTTCCCTCGTCGAGGCCGTAAGCGTGACCATCGTGTACGACGGCGCTGGTCATCTTGGTTTTTAGATTGTTGTTCTTCCATAGCGGCTCGATGGTCCACTTGTCGCCGTCGAGCTTGAACTGCCAGAGCGTGGCGCCGACACCATAGCCCTTGGTGAGCAGCAGTTTGTCGCCCTCGATGAGCACCGGCTGGGCGACGTTCGGCGAAGCGGCGCCATCTTCAGGCCATGCATGCTCCCAGAGTGTCTTCCCGGTCGCCGGATCGTGGCCGCTGGTCTTCGTGGCGTTGACGATCACGATCTGCGGCACGCCGCACAGGGACATCAATGTTGGCGATGAATAGCTGGACGCGTCGTCGCCGGCGCTCCAAACCAGTTTGCCGTCCATCTTGTCGTAGGCGAGGAGCGATTTACCGCCGGCTGCGCCCGCGCTGACGATCACCAATCCATCGTGCACGAGCGGTGAGCAGCTCTTGCCCCATTGCGGCGGCGTGGCGCCGGTCTCGGCGACGATGTCGTGCTGCCAGATCGGCTTGCCGGTCGCGCCGTCGAGGCAATGCAGAAATCCGGTTGCTCCCAGGGCGTAAACACGACCATCGTCGATCGCCGGAGTCGCGCGGGGCCCGATGCCGGCCAGGGTTTCGTGAAAGCGAACCGGGGTGGCATGCGCCCACAGGAGTTTGCCATTATCGAGGTCGTAGCAGGTGACGAGTTCCTCTCCGCCGCGTTGCTCTTGCGTGACACCGTACTTGCCCACGACGGCAAAACTAGACCAGCCGGCGCCGATCGGTTCGCGCCACTGCAGCTTCGGCTTCTCGGCGCTCCAGTCGCGCGCGAGTGTGACGTCGGGATACACGGCCGTGCGATTGGGGCCAAGGAATTGCGGAGCATCGGTGGCCGATGTGGTGCGCAAGTCGACTTCACCGCCGGCCGCGGCAGTGGCGGCATCGGGCAGGGTTTCGTCAGCTCGCGGCGCCCACCGCCAGTTGAGCTTCATGCCAATGTCGCCTGAAACGCTTTCGATTCGCACGAGCGCGAACAGCAGCACGGCGAGCACCCCGCCCACGATGCCGACGCGGCGACGGAGCGAGTACGGGGCGGGTGACAGGACCACGAACCACAGGAAGATAAGGATCGTGCCGAGCGCGACGATGGACATCTTGGTCAGAAAGATCTCGGCCGGTGGGACGATCTCGTTGCTTCCCAGATACTGCGCGGCGCCGAGTCCCAGGGCTTCAAACGCAATCACCGCCAGCGGAAACCAGCGTGCGACCCCGGGCAGGCGAGCACCGATCGGTAGCCTTTCTGTGGGTGGCGAAGTGGCATTCGATTGAGGTGCGTCGTCTGGCATCTTTGGTTCCATCCTGGTTCCCGAATCAGCTACTTCACGCGGCTATTTCTGGTTCGGATCGCCCAACGTTTTTAAGAAAGCATACAGGTCGGCCACCTGCTCATCGGAGAGCGGATCGAGCAGGCCCGTGGGCATCAGCGACTGACTGCTCGGCCGCATCGCCGTCGCCTCAGTACTCGTGATCCGGACTGTCGTATCCGGGCCGGTCTGCAGGAGCGTGCTTTCGGGCGACTCGTACACGATCAGGCCATGATACACCTGTCCGCTCTCGGTGGCGATGAGCGTCGTCATATACGTGGGCGAGACTTCCAGGTTCGGATCGAGGATGGCGGTGAACAGGTCATCGCGCGACATGCGGGTGACGGCGCCTTTCAGCTCCGGACCGAGATGTCCGCTCTGCTGATGGCAGCGGTGGCAGGATCGCAGTTCGAAGACCTGCCGGCCGGCGTTGGCATCGCCCGCGTCCCAATTGATGGACTCCAGCCGCGTGCGCCATGCGGCCAGATCGGTCGTGGTCGAGGCCGCGAGCCGCGCGTACTCGGCGGGATAGTAACCTGCGAACAGGTTGTACCAACCGATCCACTGCTTCGTTGGATCAGGATCCCACTCGACGTCTGCACCGTCTTCGGTCCAAAACTCCAACAGGCGCATCAGCGCAGTGCGAGGTTCGGCCTGCTTGCCGAGCGAACAGGCTTGCTTAAGCGCTCGCAGGGCCGCGGCTAGTTCATCGGTGCTATGGCGCACCCCGAGTGCCGGCAGGGCATAGGCCACGCGCTCGACCACTTCCGGCTGCGGGGAACTTAAGCCTTCGACGAACTTCGCGCGATCCAGAGGCTGGGGATCGTTGGCCAGTTGCAAGATCACCGCATCGCGCAGCGCACCTTGCTCCCATTGCGGACGCAATAGCGCTGCGGCCTCGGCTGCCGGCAGCTCGCCGGCTAGCGCCACCATCTCCGGCGATGGCTCCTGACCAGCCGCCAGCACCGCATTCCATACCTTTCGGAGAGCCGCGGCTCGAAAATTCGCAGGCAATTCTTGCACGAACAGTGCGTGTCCCGGGTGGCCCAGGATTGCGCTCTCGGCGATCGCCCGAGGCAATGCCGGATCGCGGCGCACTAGCTCTTCGAAGACTTCCTGCACCCGAAACGGCCAGTTGCGGCTGGTGAACTCACCGGCCTCGGACAACTTGCCGTGCAACCGCAGCAAGGCGCCTGCCGCGGTTTTTGTGAAATCACCCTGCCGCTCGCCTGCCAGCAGCGAAGCCACGATCAGGTAGTGCAGATCGTCCTCGACCGGACTGTCTTCGTTCCATTTGGCAGCAATGGCCGCCCGCAGTGAATCGGGATGGGCCGTCAGCATGCCCAGCAGCCGCGCCAACTCGCGATCCAGCTCATCATCTCCGCTAGGGAAACACGCCGACAGGTTGAGCACTAGCTTGTGTCGAACCCGATCGGGTACGGCATAGAGTGCCTTGGCCTGATAGCCGGCATAAACCTCGGCGGCGTTATCCAGCAAGCGAACGTCACCCAGCGCGAGTTGGAGCAGGCGAACCGCTTCGAGCCGCACGGCGAGCTCCTGCGACGGCGAGCCAATGATCGCCGCACACGTTTCCATCTGTTCGGGGGTCAGCCGCGCGCGGGTGTCAGCCCCAGGCGGCGGCAGTTCGATCCGCAAATGCGCCAGTCGCAATCGCACCGCTCCGGCCGCAATGCGGACCTTTGCGGCAAACTCGCGGTAACTTTCACTCCCCACTCCGCGGGCCACGTCGATCGCTGCAGTTCGGACCCGCCGCGAAGGGTCGCTCAAACCTCTGGCCCAATCGGGTTGCAGCTCCGCGGCGGGGTCGATCGCTTCACCCGCGGCCAGCGCTTCCCAAGCAAACCGGCGCACCTGCGAATCCGGGTCGCTCGTGAGTTCGGCAAGCATCGGCACTACGTCCGCATCCGCCGCGCCGCGGCCTAGTGCCCAGGCCAGGCGTGCCCGCACCGCTGGATCGGCCGTGGCCATGACCTTGCGGGCTGTTTCCGGTTCAACACCTCCAAACACTTCGACCAGCACCTCGATCGCCCGCACGCGCGAAGCCGAGCTGCGTGCGCGCTCGTCCGCGGCATAGTCGGCGAACGGTTTCGCGCCGAGCCATTTCGCGCGAAACACCCAGCCGGCGCGCGACCAACTAGACAGCGGCTGATTCGCTTCCAGCACGCCAGCGAGTGTCGACGCACCCCCGATCGACTGTTCGGGCTCGAGGTAGCGAATCCGAAACACACTCCCCAGTGTGCGGCGGCCGCCAATGGCGACGAACAAATCTCCATCTGGCCCCACCGCCAAATCGCACGGCGCGAAACCGACGTCGCCGGTCGTTTCCAGAAACGTCTCGGGCTGACCGGAAACCGACGCGCCATCGCGCATCAGCGGCACATGGTAAATTCGCCCGAACGTCCAGCAGGCGGCGAACCCGCCACCTCGATAACGTTTAGGAAACTGCTTGTGTCGATACACCACGAGCCCCGTTGGCGAACCGCGTCCGAACTCCGCTGCCCGCTCGACGTTGTCGAAGAATGATTCCGGCCGGTTCCAGGACTGAGTCCAGCCCTTGAGCAGCCAGCCATGCTCGCGACCCTGAGCAATGTCGAACAGCCGCGTGGGCGCGTACCAGGGAAGATGATGGTCGCGTTCGCCGTCGGAGTCGATCGTGAGCAGCTGCCCCGCGGCCGTGAAGTCGATGTCGTACGGATTGCGGAAACCGTGGGCGTAAATGTCGAGTGGTTTTCCCTCAGGCGAGAATCGTACGATTCCGCCCGAGTGCGGCTGCTTGACTGGCGAGGTCGCAAGCACCGCATGTTCGGCCGAGATGCCGGCATCGTTTCCGCAAACCAGGTAATAGCAACCATCCGGACCACGGATGATGCCGTTCGCACCATGCTCGGGATGCTTCAGGTTGGTCCAGGTTTCCACGTCTCCATCGGCGCGGTCGTCGCCATCTCGGTCGCGAAGGCGGTGCACACCGTTGTCGCCCGTGCAGATCAAATCGGGCCCATCGAAGTACATCCCGTGAGCGCCGCTCTTGGGCAGCTCAGCGAAGAGCGTCACGCGATCGGCTCGGCCGTCCTGGTCGTCGTCGTGCAGGATCTTGACGTAGCCGGCGCCGGCGACAACCACTCGCCCCTTCGCGTCGATGGTCATCGAGTAGATGTCGTGCGCGAGCGCGTCGTCGGCGTAACGGGTGACCTCGAATCCCTCGGGCACACGAATGCCGAGGTCTTCGCCGTGAGCTGCCGAGGCGTCAATACCGAGCCACAACGCGCACAGGAGCGCAGCGGAGCGAGTCAGCGGGAATGCGAGCGGCAAGGCAGGGGGGCGGCGTGAGGCATGGTGCATCACTTCATGCTAGCCACGCCCGTGGGTCGCCTCAACCGACGAAACGCTGGCGAACGGCAAAGGCATGGGAAATGGACCGCCTTTCTCCACTACTCGACGGCACACGGCGTGTGCCTGCTACATTACAGCGGGCCGCCGAATCCCACGCCCCAGGAAACACCCCGCCGCGGATAAGGCCGGTAATAACACGGCGCGGGGTAATAGACTGGCGCCGGGACCATGACGGGCTGACCGACCATCACGGGTTGTCCATACGCCATCGGGGCCGCTGCCGCCTGTGGCGGCGCTTGCATCGCCTGCATCACGCGCGGGCTGACGCCTTGCTGTTGCAGGGCGATCAAATCTTGCGCCTGAATCGGCGCTGCCATGCCGTGCGACTGGACGAAGGGGACGATGACGTCTTCGCTCACGCCGGCGCGGGTCATCGAGATTACGTCCGCAATCGTCACCGCTCCGGTTGGGGCAGGGCGGCCCATGCGGGCTTCGATCTCGGCACGGTTCTGCGCTTCGATATCGTCGAGACTGCCGCCGATCGCGGCGCCGCTGAGAGCACCGACACCGGCTCCGATGGCAGCGCCCGCGCCGGTGTTGCCGACGGCATTACCGACGATTGCACCGAGGCCGGCGCCGCCGAGTCCGCCGTACAGCGCGCCTTTCTCTGAGCGATAGGGAGAGTTGCAACCTTGCGCGAGGCCGGCCAGGGCGACGAGCAGCGCGATGCGGAGTGAGGTTCGGCGAGTGAGCAGGCAGGACAACATCGGAGAGACCTTTCGAGCCGCGGAAGTCAGCCGCGCCTTCAAGAGGGCAACGTGGGATTGGGGGGCGGGATCGTCGAAGAAAACGTCCGCCGCGTCAAGAGAACCCAGCGGGCATTTGCGCGATTCTCAGCGAGAATCAAGCGTGATGCTGTCGCGCTACCGCCAGCATCGCGGTATTGATGACGCGCGCTGTCGTCAATGCGTTGGGGCCAGCCTGCGGCGAGGGCTCAATCCGAGTGCTCGGCCCGCCACTCAGTCCACTTTTTGAACGCGGCGATTCGGGACTCTTCGTCTGCGAGCCCCAGGGTTCCCACCTGAAAGACGGTGGGTGCGTACTCCTGCACGTTGTTGAATCCGTACTCGCGCAGACTCTGACCGCTCATGTGCAAGGCGGCCGCCAACGCGACGTCGCGCATCTGCAGATCGACCTGTCGCGGCGGATCATCCACTTGAACCTGCCCCAGCACCGTCGCGTCTTTCAGGTACTTCTCGACCAGCGGGAGCTCGCCCTTATCGCCAAATCGAGCGATCATCATGATCGAGAGTTGCTTGGAGCCGGGCAGGCTGTCCTTTGCTTCCAGCACGCGGCTGGCGATCGACATCGTTTCTGGCTTGAGTTCGAGCTGCGCGGCCAGCGTCAGGTTCTGGTTTGTCATGGCGGGCGTGGTGTCGCGGGCGATCCAGCGGCCGACCATCTTTTTCAGCAGCCCCGGCCACATGGGCGACTTGAGGTTGCCGCGATAGGTCGCCTGCACGACATAGGGATACACATGCAGGCAGCCATCTTCTCCGGCTTCGACCCCCTCCGCCGCGCCGACGAACAGGAGCGTGGCCAGCGTTCCCAGATTGTTGAGCGAATCGCGGCGGCCGTCGATGATCTCGCGCATTCGGTCGTTGAGCAAAGAGGTGGCCTGCGTGGGCCCGACCGCAACCGCTTCCAGGAGTTCCGGTTCGCAACGTTGCATCTCGACAAACAATTGTCGTGCCGCCCGATGATCGCCATAGACCGCGGCAAACTCTTCCCAGGCCGGCAATGTCAGGCGCGACTTTTCGTCCCCCAGGGCAAACGCCTCCAGACGCTGTTCGAAGTCGCTCGACAGCACCGTGGCCAGGATGGCTCGTGCCCGAAGTCGGACCTCCGCGTCGGGCGATTGCACGGCCTGCTGGAGCGCGGTTCGCGTGCTGATGCCGATCGCCACCAGATCGCGAGAAGCCTGCTCACGTTCGGCGAACTCCGCGGAACCGAGTTGCTCTACCAGCGAGGTAATTTGCTCGGGGGTCGCGCGGGGTACATCCGCCATGGGAGCGTTGGCGGCCAATAGTGTCGCCGCAGGCAACAATGTGGCCGAGCAGAGCGTCAGCACGCCCGTCAAAAGCCGCACGAATCGTCGAGCCACGTTTGCTCTCCTTAGGCCGCCCAATTCGCCTGGAGTTTTACTGCCTGGAGCCATGTCGACTGGCATTGCATCTATTGTACCGCCGCCGGCTTGCGCGAGTAAAGCTCGGTCATTTGCTTGCAGTCGGACAGCGGGCAAGCTAGAATTCGTCGATGGGATTTGCGGCCGCTTGCAGCCTGACTGCTAAAGTGCCATCGTCCAGGACCGGACGGCTGAAGCCAGCCTGACCGGTCAGGGCTCAAACGAGCCCGGGGCGATTTCATCTTGAAACAGGTGAGCCGCGACTGCATTGGGGCAGTGTCGCGGCTTTTTTTGTTTCCGGCCGCGATGCTTTGCCTGGCCCGCAAGTACCAGGCGGCATAAACCGCCCGCCGTCACGACGAACCTGCAACCGGAAAGTCCCCCCATGGGCAACATGAAATCCAACGACAGCGCGAACGGAACCGCCCGCGGTATCTCGACCACCTGCGTGCATGCCGGAGAGGAACGCCAGAAGGAAGCCAGTTCCATCACGGACCCGATTTTCTGCGCTTCGACCTACACCTTCGCCAACACGGCGGCGGTCATCGAGTTCATCGAGAAGAAACTCCCGCGCGAAGAATATGGCCGCTATGGCAATCCCGGCGAGAAGGTCGTCGAACGCAAGCTTGCGGCGCTCGACGGCGCGGAAGCCGCGGTGCTGTACTCCAGCGGCATGGCCGCCGTGGCGGGCTTGCTGCTGGCCAAGCTCAACAGCGGCGATGAGGTGATTTTCTTTGACGAGTGTTACCACCGCACTCGCGAGTTCTGTTCCAAGCACATGGCGCGGTTTGGCGTCGTTACGCACCAGGTGCCGGCAGGCGACTACGACGCGATGGAAGCGGCCATCAATAAGAACACGCGGCTGCTGGTGAGCGAGTCGCCCACGAATCCGCATCTGAGCGTGGTCGATCTCGAGCGTTTCGCCGGACTCGGCCGCAAGCACGGCGTCGAAACGCTGATCGACGCCACGCTCGGCACGCCGTTCAACGTGCAGCCGATCGGGGCCGGCGTGGACTACGTCCTGCACTCGGCCACTAAGTATCTCGGCGGGCATAATGACCTGCTGGCCGGCGTGATCGTTGGCTCCGAGGAGCAGCTTGCACCGGTTCGTAAACTTCGGGGCATCACCGGGGCAGTCAACTCGCCGCACAACTTCTACCTGCTCGAACGCGGTCTGAAGACGTTCGAGCTGCGCATGCAGCGACACAACGCCAATGGCCAGGCCGTGGCTGAGTTCCTGCACGAGCACCCGCGGATCGAGAAGGTCTACTATCCCGGCCTGCCGTCGCACCCGTACTACGAAATTGCCCTCCGCACGATGCGGGGCTTTGGCGGCCTGGTGACGTTCCTGATCAAGGACGCCGACTGGCGAGCTACGGCCGACGTCGTTGACCGCGTGCAGATTCCGCGAATTGCGCCCAGCCTGGGCGGTGTCGAGTCGCTCATCGAACAGCCGCTGGTGATGAGCTACTACGAGATGCCGGTCGAAGATCGCAAGCGGTTCGGCATTCCGGATAACATGATTCGACTGTCGTGCGGCATCGAAAACACGGAAGACCTGGTGGCCGATCTGAAGCAGGCCCTGGAAGGGTAACTCGAGGAACCATCGCATGAAGTTTCGAACGCGCGCGATTCACGTCGGCAACGAGCCCGATCCGGCCACGGGTGCGGTCGTGCCGCCGCTGCATCTGGCATCGACATTCGTGCAGGCCAAGGCCGGCGTGCCTCAGGAGTATGACTACGCCCGGAGCGGCAGCCCAACGCGAAAGAGTTTCGAAACCACACTGGCGAATCTGGAGGGCGGCACGCATGCGCTCGCCTTCGCCACGGGCATGGCCGCCACGACTTGCGTGACGATGATGCTCTCCAGCGGAGATCATATCGTCGCCGGGCGGGACATCTACGGTGGGACTTATCGCCTGCTGCACAACGTCATGAACCGGCTCGGGATCGAGGTCACTTTGGTGCAAACCAGCGGTGACCTTTCCGAGGCCAAGGCCGCAATTACGCCGCGCACCAGGTTGTTGTGGATCGAAACGCCCGGCAATCCGCTAATGTCGATCACGGACATTGCGGCCTGCGCGGAAGTCGCCCGGCAGCATCGGTTGCTGCTGGCGGTTGACAGCACGTTCGCCACGCCGGCGCTGACGCGGCCCTTGGAACTGGGCGCCGACATCGTGATGCATTCGGCCACGAAGTACATTGGCGGGCACAGCGATCTGATTGGTGGTGCGCTCGTGGTGCAGGATAAGGCACTTTACGACAAGTTGTATTACATCCAGAACGCGACCGGCCCCGTGATGGGCCCGCTGGAGTCCTACCTCTGTACGCGGGGACTGAAGACCCTGGAGCTGCGGGTGCGCGAGCAGTCGCGCGTGGCGGCGCAGCTCGCGGATTGGCTGTCCGATAACCCGCGAGTGGCGCGGGTCAACTATCCCGGCCGCGCAGGTCATCCGGGGCGTTTGATTGCGGCCAGGCAAATGGACGGCGCGTTTGGCGCGATGCTCAGCTTCGAGATCAAAGGGGGCTACGAGGCGGCGCAGCGATTGGTTGAGAGCACGAAGCTTTTCGCCCTGGCGGTGAGTCTTGGCGCCGTCGAGTCGCTCATCGAGCAGCCGGCCTCGATGTCGCATGCCAGCTACAAGCGCGAGGACCGGCTGGCCGTGGGCATCAGCGACGGTCTAATCCGGGTGAGTGTGGGGCTGGAAGATTTCGAGGACCTGCGCGACGACCTCGACCAGGCCCTGGTAAGCGCGCTGAAATAGCCACTGGCACGGCGATAGCCAGCGTCGCATGACGGCAATGCTAGCGGGAAGAGTTAGCTGTCTGCGCAAACTTTTCCGGTTTTAGAAGAAGTTCCGGTCCGGCAGTTCCGATAACTAGGCCTGACTCTGTGGGCGCAGCGTGCGCCTGCTCATGGATCCAAGGGGGGAGCCATGTCGAACCGGGTTAGTCGTGATGCATACTGCGCTGCGCAGGCACCTGCTGGGTGTCATGATCGTGCTGGGGATCGCCACCCAGTTTGCGCGCGCCCAGAACTTCCGGTACGAAGCTGAACCCCGAGCCGGTCAGGCCAGCTTCAACTATGCCGGAGACGACCCGGCTCCGCGGATGTCAGGTCCCGCTCGGCATGTGGCCCGGCAGGTATCTTCGACTGCTCGTACGCCGCAGCAGCCCGCAAACCAATCTTCGTACAATTCGATCCCGCGGATGCGCGTGGCCGATCGCCTGCGGGCAGAAGCCCAGGCCCGGCAAGCGACCAAAGTAACACGGCGCGACAGTTTCCTTCGTCCGGTGGCAGCAGCGGAACCGATTCCTGCAGGCCAGCCTCTCGACCCGTTTGCCGAGGAGCTTCCACCCGGCGGGCCCGTGCAGGGTGACGTCTACTACGACGGTCCGCCGACGATGGACCCCACACTGCAGCCGCAGCCGATGAGCGGCGGCGGCGAGTTCCTTGCCGAACCGATGGCTCAGATGCCGTGCTGCGACGATGGCAGTTGCACTAACTGTATGAGTGGCGGACCGATTCGTCACTGGATGCGCAATACGGCTTGCCTGGCGCGGAACGGCGCGTACAAGGAGAACTTCAGCCTGTTTACTGGCAAGCAGGGTTTCAAAGGTCCCGTCGATCAAGGCGTGAACGGCAACTTCGGCTACCACGGCGGTGGCAACTGGGGCATGCCGCTGATCGATGCAAAGGGCTTTGGCTATCAGATCGGCGTGAACTATATCGGCAGCGACTTCGCCGGTCGAACCGGTCCGCTCGGCCACCGTCGGGCACAGTTCTTCGTCACGACCGGAGCGTTTCGACGCGCCGTATGCGGCGAAGGCTGGCAGTACGGGGCCGTGCTGGACTACCTGCGCGACGACTTCTATATCCAGATGGACCTGACTCAGGTCCGCGGCGAAATCGGCTACGTGTACCACGGGCACGAGATTGGCTTCTGGGGCGCGTTCGTGGGCAATACCAGCACGCACTGGGGGCAGATTCCGGATAATCCCTGGACGCTTTACAGCTTCGAGGCCACGAACCAGTACAACATCTTCTATCGCTACGAAGCCTGCAACGGCACCTTCGTTCGCACGTGGGGCGGTCTGAGCAGCCACGGCGACGGCATCTTCGGTGGCGATGCCACGGTGCACTTGACCGCGCGGACCGCACTCGTGACCAACTGCAACTACCTGCTGTCGCGCAACGACGAAGGCGTGCCCAACAACGTCAAGGAAACCTGGAACCTCACGATTAGTTTCGTCTGGTATCCTGGCTACACGCGGCGCGACAGTTGGACGAATCCTTATCGTCCGCTGTTCTATGTGGCCGATAACGGCTGGTTCATGACACGCCAGGCGAATAACTAGCCGACGGTCGCTACGCTGACTTCCACTTGGCCGCTTCCTCGCCATCCAGACGCAAAGTCAGGCACTTCGCGCTGCCGCCGGCTTTGGTGAACTCATCGAGCGGCGTTTCGCGGGGTGTGAAGCCGAGCTCCGTGAGCTTCCGATGCAAGCTCGGGCAGCCGGTGTTCGTGACGACGGTCCGCCCGACCACCACCGCATTGCAGGCGAATCGCCGTGCCTCGGCTTCGGCAATTGGAATCAGTTCAGGCACCAACTCCTTGAGCACGTCGCGGCCGTACTGGTCGAACGCCTCGGGGAAGTAGACCGCCATGCCGGGCGCGAGCGGGCAAAAGCACGTGTCGAGGTGATAGTAGTACGGATCGACGAGTTCGAGTGCAATGACCCGGCAGCGGAACAACTCGCCGATTTGCTGCAGGCCGCGAACATCGCTGCGGATCCGATAGCCGGCAAACAGCGTGTCTCCGCAGAAGAGTGCATCGCCAGCGCCTTCGAAGTACACGTCGTTTGGCAAGCGGTGCAAGTGAAACCCGCTCGCCAGGAGCCATTGGGCGTCATACTGTTCTTCGCCCTGACGCTCGGAAAAGCGAAAGCGCGCGAGCATGGCCTCGCGGCGATAGATCATCGCCGCGTTGGCGGTAAAGACCAGGTCGGGCAGCCCCCGAACCGGCTTCTGCAAGAGGATCTTCGCACCAGCATCGCTCAGCACTTGACGCAAATCGGTCCACTGGCGCACCGCTAGAGCATGATCTGGCGGCTGATCTCGCTTCATCCACGGATTGATTTCGTACTCGACACCGTAATGGTCCGGCGGGCACATGAGAATCTGCGGCCGCGGATCGTGAGGATCGAATCGCTCAGCCTGGACTTCGGCGGCGAATTGCCGCGGTTCGGCCGTCATGTCGCGCCTCGTTCGAGCAATTCCAGTTCCTGGACCAGCGCGCGCAGGAAAGGTTCCACGTCTGTCACCAGTCCCACCGTCTGGATCGAGCCGCGATCGCTGAGCTTGATCACCGTCGACGGATTGATGTCCACGCACACCACCTTGACCCAGGCCGGCAGCAGGTTGCCCACCGCAATCGAGTGCAATGCCGTGGCGATCATCAGGCAGAAGGAAATGCCGCGGCTCTTCTCGCGCATCAGCCGCTGCGCTTCGAGCACGTCGGTCACCACTTCGGGCAGCGGTCCATCGTCGCGAATGCTGCCCGCCAGCAAAAAATCGACATTGCCCTGGACGCATTCGTACATGATGCCGGACTTCAGGGTTCCCTCGGCCACGGCCTGGCGAATCCCTCCGGCGCGGCGAATCCGGTTGATTGCCCGCAGGTGATGCTCGTGCCCCGCTTCGACCACATCGCCCCGATCAAGGTGCACGCCCAGGCTGGTGCCGAACAGCGCCTGTTCGATGTCGTGAGTGGCCAGCGCATTGCCGGCGAACAGCTTGTTGATGTATCCGCCGCGGATCAACCGTGCCACATGTTCGACGCTGCCGGTGTGCACGATCGCAGGTCCGCCGACGAGCAGGCTTTGCTTTCCAGACCGCCGGTTCTGGAAAAGTTCTTGCGCGATCTGACGGATGGCCACCCCTTTGGGCTTCTCCGTGGAAACTCCGCTGGACATGAACTCGAACCCTTGCCGCTCGCCCGTTCGCTCGGTGGGGAACACCCGGACGCCCGCATGGCCGACGACCCACTGTGTGCCGCTGTTGACTTCCGTCATCGGAACGCACCTTGCCCGCGACGCATCGGGATCGACCATCACGCCACAGTCCATCTCCTGGTCTTCTACTTCGATCCACTCGCCACCGAGGCGAATCTCGGTGCGCTGGTTGGTCGAGCTGTAGAAGCCCTCGGGAAAGGCACCGTCCATGTCGGCAGTCACAAGTTGGCAATCTTGCTGCGCCGTGGGAATGGCACCGTGATCGCTGATCTGCGCCAGGATCTCGTCGAGCAGTTCCGCCGTGGGTGCGCTGACCTCGATGACGGCGAAGCTCGGATCTTGCCGGGCTTGCCCAATCGTGATGCGCTCTAAGCGAAAGTTTCCGCCGGATGCGGTGATGATATCCAGCACCTTCGGCAGGATCAGGCTGTCGATGATGTGACCGGAAATCTGTACCTGTTCGGTAAACTGCCCCGTGCCGGGGGCCATGGCGGGACGAGTCGTGCTCATAGGGAGTCCCCTCGAGCTGAAGTTACGAGTGGGGTGTGATTACCATCGGAATTGTACGGGTCGGGGTCAGCCGAGGCCAAAGGAACTTGCTTTTAGCGTGGCTTTCCAGCTTTTGGAGTAAGCTTTATACTGAAGGTTTGGCTGCCTGCGCGGATTGGGCAGTAGCGACACAAATACATTCGGCTCGCAACGACCGTTTATGAGTAGCTCACATTGGAATGATCTAGCCGCTTCGCTGGGAGCGGAAGTCAAGCAGGAGCAGTCGGCGCCCGCGCCACAGCCAACGCCCGCGCCGGTGCGAGGCCAGAAGAAGGCCGCCGAGCGCAAACCTGTGGCGGCAAAGCCCGCGGCCAATTGGTCGGCGTTGGCGGATACGCTTGGGATCGAGGTGCCGCCGGAATC
>JBGSKX010000088.1:0-39148 GCA_041741015.1 Pirellulales bacterium | reverse complement strand
ATTGACGCACTTGCCGCCGTGGGTTCGAACCCACCGCCGAGTCCGCCGCTGGGTTCAAGCCAAGCTCGTCCTCACGGCCCTCCGCCGAAATATTACAACGACTTACGACAACGGATGAAAAATCCTGTCACGCGTCGGGTTATGAAAAGGCGTGCGACGCAGTTGCGCCGCAGTTTGGCGCAAAAAGAAACCCCAGGGAAGTCCATTCCCTGGGGGCCTCTCGCTCGTTCCGTCGGTTGGAGATTACGGAGTGATGATTCGATTGTGTCAGACGGTGGCCGTCTCGACCGCGACCATATGGTGTGGCCGCGGCGTGCGACGCGTCCGTTCGACCAGCTCGACGAAGACCGGAGCGTCGAACGGCTTTCGCAGGTAGTAGGTGCCGCCGCCGGCGTCCGCCCGGCGAATGATGTCGGGCGACTGCATCGACGACAAGAACATTACGGGCACATCGACTTCTAGTTCGCAGGAACGGCGAAGTTCGTCGCAGAAAGCCTGGATGCCGTGCCGCGCCAGGCTCACGTCGGCAATCACCAGGTCCGGAGCGTGGTGATCGAGCTGAGTCGCGGCTTCCGAGAGCCCGCTCGCCCTGAGGCATTCGTAGCCCAGCCGGTGCAGGATGCGGGCTACTTCGCTGAGAACTTCCGGATGATCGTCGATCGCCAGGACTCGGACCTGGCTTGCGTGTCCTTCGTGCATGGGAATGCCTCTTCAGTTTCGGTTCGCGTTTGCGGGCCGCCTGCCACAAAAACCGCGACTGTCTGCCCGCCAAGCTTTGCCTGACCGGCAAACTGCCCTTCACCAGCTATATTCGACACCCGCGGTCGGTTTTCTTCACGGGAGCGTTATAGCTTTCGCTGTTTGGCGATATTCCCTGCTCGAAAGAATCGGCATGTCCCGCCGATTTGTTGCCACGTGTCTCCGGTAGTAACGATTGTGCCCGGCACGCGCTTGCCGGGGCGTGTCGGTTTTTTCTACGCAGTGGCGAGGAAAAGGTGCGCGCGGGGTGGATAAGTGCTCGCCAGGATGGCGGTGAACGGGAGAAACCTCGCCGGCAAAGCCCGGGGCTGCAGATGGATCGCATTAACGAAAAGAGCCCCCGGCTTTGCCGGGGGGGTTCTTCAGAAATCGTGGAGACCGCGCGCGGATAACGCGTCGATCAGAAGATTACTTCCACGCGAAGTCGCCGGCGTTCACGCTCGGCAGGTGCGTCACGCCCATCAGGTACTTGTCGACGGCCCGGGCGGCTTCGCGGCCTTCGTGAATCGCCCACACGACGAGCGATTGTCCGCGGCGGATGTCGCCCGCGGCAAACACGCCGTCGACGCTCGACATGTATTCGGCGTTGCACTTCACGTTGCCGCGCGGGTCGAGTTCGAGGCCGAGTTCATCAATCGCACCGCGCTTCTCGGGTCCGAGGAAACCCATCGCCAACAGCACGAGCTGCGTCGGCCAGATCTTCTCGCTGCCAGGTACTTCGCGCGGGCTGAGCCGACCGGCGTCGTCCTTCACCCATTCGACGTGCACCGTGCGCAGCCCGGTGAGATTGCCGGCGTCGTCGCCGATGAACTCCTTCGTCTCGATACTGAACTCGCGCTGGCAGCCTTCCTCGTGCGAAGTGCTGGTGCGGAAGATCACCGGCCAATAGGGCCACGGCGTGTTCTTAGGACGTTCGATCGCACGCGGATATTGTCCCACGTCCGGCGGCGCCGGGAACAACTCGAACTGCGTGAGGCTCTTGCAGCCTTGTCGGTTGGACGTGCCCGTGCAGTCGCTGCCGGTGTCGCCGCCACCGATCACGATCACGTCTTTATCCGTGGCGACAATTTGCTCCTTGAGCTTGTCCCCCTGGTTCACCTTGTTCTGCTGCGGAAGGAATTCCATGGCGAAGTGCACGCCCTTGAGTTCGCGGCCCGGGATGGCCAGGTCGCGCGGGTGCGTGGCGCCGCCGGTGAGCAGGATCGCGTCGTACTTCTCGCGCAGCTCGTTGACCGGGACATTCACGCCCACGTTCGCGCCGGTGCGGAACTCAACGCCTTCGGCCTTCATCTGATCGATTCGCCGCCAGACGCGCGACTTTTCGAGCTTGAAGTCGGGGATACCGTACATCAGGAGCCCGCCCGGACGATCGGCTCGTTCGAACACGGTCACCGAATGCCCGGCGCGATTGAGCTGCTGGGCGGCAGCCAAGCCCGCGGGGCCGCTACCGATGACGGCCACCTTCTTGCCGCTTCGCGACTCGGGCGGTTCGGGCAGAACCCAGCCTTCGTCGAACGCGCGGTCCGCGATCGAGACTTCGATCTGCTTAATGGCCACGGGATCTTCGTTGATGCCCAGCACGCAGGCCGCTTCACACGGGGCAGGGCACACGCGGCCGGTGAACTCGGGAAAGTTGTTCGTCGCATGCAGCCGCTCGATGGCCTCGTGCCACTGATCGCGATACACCAGGTCGTTCCAGTCGGGAATGATGTTCCCCAGCGGGCAACCGGTGTGGCAGAACGGAATGCCGCAATCCATGCAGCGCGCACCCTGGGTGCGCATTTCTTCCGGCGAGATGACCTTCAGAAACTCGTTGTAGTGCTTCAAGCGATCGGGCACCGGTTCCTTGGGAACGTACACCCGCTCGTACTTCATGAACCCGTTAACTTCACCCATGTGCCACCTCGACGCCGCCGGCTTGCATGGCCTGGGCTTCTTCCTGGAGTTTCTTGAGAGCCAACTTGTAATCGGTCGGCATGACCTTGACGAACTTGCTGCTGACGTCGTCCCAATTGTCGAGCACCCACTGGCCGCGCGAGCTGCCGGTGTACTCGACGTGCTTGCGAATCATGGTGAGCACGGTGTCCTGATCGGCGGGATCGCTGAGATCCTCGAGCTCGACCATTTCCTTATTCACCAGCGGCGGGAAGGTGCCATCGACGTCGAGCACATAAGCGATGCCGCCGCTCATGCCGGCCGCGAAGTTGCGTCCCGTCTTGCCAAGCACCACGGCCCGGCCGCCGGTCATGTACTCACAACCATGATCACCGACCCCTTCGACCACGGCATTTGCGCCGCTATTGCGAACGCAGAACCGCTCACCCGCGATGCCACGCAGATAGAGCTCTCCGCTGGTGGCGCCATATAGCACGACGTTGCCGGCGATCACGTTCTCTTCCGGCACGAACGAGCTCTCGCGCGGCGGATAGACAATAATCTTTCCGCCCGAGAGACCCTTGCCGCAGTAATCGTTCACATCGCCCTCGACGCGAACGGTCACGCCGTGCACGCCAAACGCCATCAGGCTTTGGCCCGAAGAGCCGCGGAAATTGAGCTGGATGGTGTCTTCGTTCTTGAAGCCGCCGCGGCCGTACCGCTTGGTGACTTCGCTGCACAGGATCGTACCGACCGTGCGATTCACGTTGCGAATCGGCAGGTCGAGCTTCACCGGCTCTTCGCGATCAAGTGCCGGACGGCACAGCTCCAAGAGCAGTGTCACGTCGACCGAACCTTCCAGCCCGTGGTCCTGCGGCTCGGCACAGTAGGTCTTGATGTGGTCGGGTACCTGCGGTTTGTGCAGGATCTTCGAGAAGTCCAGGCCCTTCGCCTTCCAGTGATCGATTGCCGCCCGGGTATCGAGCTTGTCGACCCGGCCAACCATTTCGTTGATCGTGCGGAAGCCGAGCTTGGCCATGATCTCGCGGAGCTCTTCGGCCAGCAGGAAGAAGTAGTTCACCACATGCTCCGGCTTGCCGGCGAACTTCTTGCGGAGCTCGGGATCTTGCGTGGCGATGCCCACCGGGCAGGTGTTGAGGTGACACTTTCGCATCATGATGCAGCCCACCGTGACGAGCGCCGCGGTGGCGATGCCCCACTCCTCGGCGCCGAGCATGGTGGCGATCGCAATGTCGCGCGCCGTGCGGAGCTGGCCGTCCGTCTGCACGATGATCCGACTGCGGAGGTCGTTCAGCACGAGGACCTGGTGCGTTTCGGCAAGGCCGAGCTCCCAGGGAGCGCCGGCATGCTTGATCGAGGTTTGCGGGCTGGCGCCGGTGCCGCCGTCGTATCCGCTGATCAGCACCACGTCCGACTTACCCTTGGCCACGCCGGCGGCGACGGTGCCGACGCCAACTTCGGCCACGAGCTTCACCGAGATTCGCGCGTCGCGATTCGAGTTCTTCAAATCGTGAATGAGCTGCGAGAGGTCTTCGATCGAATAGATGTCGTGATGCGGCGGCGGCGAGATCAAACCCACGCCCGGCGTGCTGTAGCGAATGCGGGCGATCTCCTTATCGACCTTGTGGCCGGGGAGCTGGCCGCCTTCGCCGGGCTTCGCGCCCTGGGCCATCTTGATCTGCAGCTCGCGGGCGCTGACGAGATACTCGCTCGTCACGCCGAAGCGGCCGCTGGCCACCTGCTTGATGGCGCTACTGCGACGGTCGCCGTTCGCGTCGGGCGTGAAGCGAACCGGGTCTTCACCGCCTTCGCCCGTGTTGCTCTTGCCGCCGATGCGGTTCATCGCGATGGCCAGCGTCTCGTGTGCTTCGCGCGAGATTGAGCCGTAGGACATGGCTCCGGTGGCGAAGCGCTTGACGATCTCGCTGGCCGGCTCGACCTGATCGATCGGAATGGACTTGTCAGAATACTTGAACTCGAGCAGCCCGCGAAGCGTCAGGAGTTGCTTCTGCTGATCGTCGATCAACTGGCAGAACTTCTTGAAGTCGTCGCGGCTGTTGAGTTGGGTGGAGTGTTGCAGCTTGGCAATCACGTCGGGGCTGAAGATGTGAGCTTCGCCCTTGCGACGCCATTGATACTGTCCGCCCACGTCCAGGTCGAGCACCTGCGGCACTTCGTTCCGCGGATAAGCGTGTTCGTGCCGGCGGATTGCCTCCTCGGCAATGGCGTCGATGCCCACGCCTTGAATGCGGCTCGCGGTGCGTGTGAAGTACTCGTCGACAAAGTCGCTATTCAGGCCGATCGCTTCGAAGATCTGCGCCCCGCGGTAGCTGGCCTGCGTGGAGATGCCCATCTTCGACATCACCTTGAGGAGGCCCTTTCCAACGGCCTTGATGTAGTTCTTCTCGAGCTTCTCGTACGGCAAGTCGGAAGGCAGATAGTTCTCCTTCTGCATCTGTCGCAGCGTGGCAAACGCCAGATAAGGATTCACCGCGCCGGCGCCGTAACCGGTGAGCAGGGCGAAGTGATGCACCTCGCGAGCTTCGCCCGTCTCGACCACGAGTCCGCAGCGGGTTCGGCTGCCTTCGCGCACCAGGTGATGGTGCACGCCGCTGGTAGCCAGCAGAGCCGGAATCGGCACCATGTCGGTGCTTACGCCGCGATCCGAGAGAATCAAAATCGTCACGCCATCGGCCAGCGCCTGCGAAGCTTCCGCCCGGAGGCTGTCCATCCGCTTTTTGAGTCCTTCGGGACCTTCGCTGCGCGGGAACAGCGTGCTCAGCGTGCGGCTCTTGAGGCGATCCAGTTCAACTTGTTTCAGCCGCTCGAGCTGCGTGTTGGTGAGCACCGGCTGGTCGAGCCGCAACAGCCGGCACTGCTGGGCCGTTTCTTCCAGCAGGTTGCCTTCGCTGCCGATCGTGGTGACCAGCGAGGTAATGATCTCCTCGCGAATCGCATCCAGCGGTGGGTTCGTCACCTGGGCGAACAACTGCTTGAAGTAATTGTAGAGCAACTGAGGCCGATCGGAGAGCACGGCCAGCGGCGTGTCGTTGCCCATCGAGCCGATGGCCTCGTAGCCGCTGAGCGCCATCGGCGCCATCAGGATCTTGAGGTCTTCGAGCGTGTAGCCAAACGTCCGCTGCAGCTTCAGAATCGGCTCATCGAGATGGCCGTTCACCGGCGCAACCTCGGGCAGATCGTCGATCGAGAGCAGGTTCTTGTCGAGCCACTCGCGATACGGCCGTTTCGACGAGAGCGACTTCTTTAGTTCATCGTCGCGAATGATCCGGCCCTGCTTGGTGTCGACCAGGAACATCCGTCCCGGTCGCAAGCGGCCTTTGTACTCGACTTCCTCGGGCGGAATGTTCAGCACTCCGGCTTCCGAGGCCATCACGACCAGTCCGCCCTTGGTGACCCAGTAGCGGCTGGGCCGCAGACCGTTGCGGTCGAGCAGGGCGCCCATCACGGTGCCATCGGTAAACGCCATCGAGGCCGGACCGTCCCACGGCTCAAGCAGGCACGACTGGTATTCATAGTACGCCCGCAGGTCGTCGCTCATGCTCTCGTGGTTCTGCCACGGCTCGGGAATGAGCATTGACATGGCTTCGGGGAGCGAGCGGCCGGTGATCACGAGCAACTCGAGCGCGTTGTCGAACACGGCCGAATCGCTGGCGCCTGCGCGGCAGACCGGGAAGATCTTGTGCAGGTCAGCGCCATATTTCTCGCTGGCGAACATGCTTTCGCGGGCGTGCATCCAGTTGATGTTGCCGCGGAGCGTGTTGATTTCGCCGTTGTGCGCGAGATACCGGAACGGATGCGCAAGGTCCCAGGTGGGGAACGTGTTAGTGCTGTAGCGTTGATGCACGAGCGCGAGCGCCGAGACGAACCGCTCGTCGGCCAGGTCGTCGTAGAACGTTTCGACCTGGTCGGCCAGCAACAGGCCCTTGTAAATGATGGTCCGCGACGACAGACACGGCGTGTAGTTGTATTTCTTCTGCGCGAGGTCGCTGTTCATGATCGCATTGGCCTGTCGCTTGCGAATCACGAACAACTTCCACTCGAACATGTCGGCCGGCGTTTTCTTGCCGCGGGCCACGAAGAACTGCCGGATCGTCGGCTCGACCGCCAGGGCCGTTGGGCCCAGCACACCGTTGTTGACCGGCACATCGCGCCAGCCGAGCAAGACCTGGCCTTCTTCGGCAATCGCTTTCTCGTATTCCGCTTCGCAGATGGCGCGCTCTTTGGCGTCGCACGGCAGAAACGCCACGCCGATGCCGTACTCACCCGGCGCGGGGAGCGTGATGCCCAGCTCCGCAGCCTTGGCGGCGAAGAAGTCGTGCGGAATCTGCGTGAGGATTCCCGCCCCGTCCCCGGTGAGCGGATCGCAACCGCACGCGCCGCGATGGGTGAGATTCACGAGAATCTCGAGCCCCGAGCGCACGATCTGGTGGCTCTTTTCACCGCGGATATTGACGACGAAACCGACACCGCAGGCGTCGTGTTCGTTCGCGGGGTCGTACAGGCCCTGGCCCGGCGGTGGTCCCTGGGGATAGTGTTGTTCCATGGCGGATTCCCTTACGCTTCGTTACTTCGCCTTGATGCGTGCCACGCGACGCGGTCGCGCATGCAGCCCATCTTCAGTTTCTTGTTCAGTCGTCTCGGCCGTACCGTTTGCCTGGGCCGTTTCAGGGTGATGAGCGCCGTTGCCGTTCCACGTGTGCTCAACATTCTCTTCCGGCGCGCAAGTCTGGCAGGCCTGCTGCCCCGCGGCTTGCAACAGTTCAATGAACCGCCGGGTCGTGCTCCCCAGTTCCTTGCCGCGGCGATGGATGATACCCAGCGGGCGAACCAGCTCATCACTGTCCAGCGGCACCATCGCCAGCGTCTTCGCCTCGACCTCGCGCAGCACGGTCGGCTCGGGCAGTAAGGCCACGCCGGCATCGATCTCGACGGCTCGCTTGATCGTCTCGATGTTATCGAATTCCATGGCCACGCGGACTTCGACGTCGTTGATCTGCAGCACGCGATCGATCTCGCGACGGATCGTCAGGTCGCTGTCAAAGCCGATCATCTTTTCGCCAGAAAGGTCGGCGAAACTGATCCGCTCGCGTTCGGCGAGCCGATGCGTCGGGGCACAGACCAGCACCATCGGTTCTTCGCGCCAGGGGATCGCTTCGATCGTCCGCGAAGCGCGGGGATAACTGATCAGGCCCAGGTCGGCGTGGTCCTTCTCGACCGCGTCGAACACCCGGTGTGGATGCTGGTACTCGAGCCGCACGTTGGCTTTCGGATACTGCGCCAAGAACTGCTGCAGGTACCGGCTCATGTGATGCAGGCCGACCGAGTAGATCGACACCACGCGCACGCGGCCTGAAACCTCCTCGTGCAGTGTGCGGACCTGGTCTTCCAGGGCGTCGTACCGCTGGACCAGCTTGCGACAGCCTTCGTAATAGGTCTCTCCCTCGGGTGTGAGCACAAACGGCCGTTTCGAGCGGTCGATCAGCTTCACGCCCAGGCGGCGTTCGAGTTGATTGACGACCTGACTCGCCCCGCTCTGGGAAATGCCGTTTTCGTCGGCGGCCCGGGAAAAGCTCCGCCAGCCCACGACATCGCAAAAGACCTTCAGTGATTTGAGGTGCATGGCGGAGGAGGCCCGATAATATTTTCAAATAGAGAGCGAACGCAGGATTCAAGGCGAACATGCTAACCTAGACGCCTTAGCTACTTTCGTCAAGCAGTTTTCTAAGACCAGAGCGAGCGGCCGTCATCCAGGTTCGCGGGTCATTCGAGACCAATTCGTGAGAGCGCAAATCAATAATTCATAATGACTTGTGGTATTCCTTACGGACCTGCTTCAGCATCAGAATTACTTCTACTGACCCGCCGCTGAAGCGAGAACCCAGCACGCGCAGTGCAGAAGCGGGCGTAATCTCCACGCGATGCGCAAAAAATCGGCCCGAGCTACTTATTCAGAAGCCCGAGCCGTTTGGGGACTTAGGTGATCGAGCGTCGCGCCCGGATTGCCGTTTTTGAGCCTTACTCGGGCTTCGTTTTCGGCTCGTACGCGTGATCCCGCTTCGAGATCACGGTTGCTTTGACGATTTTGTCCGGCGTGGGTTTGCCGGGCACGCCTTCGGTCTTGGTGAGTTTGGCCAGGACGTCCATCCCTTCCACCACTCGGCCGAATACCGTGTGCAGTCCGTCGAGGTGCGGGGTCGGCACAAAGCACAGGAAGAACTGTGACCCGCCCGAATCGGGAGCCTGGGTCTTGGCCATGCTCAAGGTCCCGCGGAAGTGTTCGCGATGATCGGGATTCGCCACTTCGTCGGGGATCGTGTACTTGGGACCGCCAGAGCCGTCGCCGTTGGGATCGCCACCCTGGGCCATAAAGCCGGGAATCACGCGGTGGAAGGACAGTCCATCGTAGAACTTCTTGTCCACCAGGCTGATGAAGTTGGCCACGGTGTTGGGCGCCTGGTCTTCGAAGAGTTCGATGACGACGTCCCCCTTCGAGGTTTCCAGCTTCACGCGCGGATTGTTGGCCTTGGCGTCGGCGGCGCGAAACTTCTGCTCGCGGGCCCATTTGGTTTTGTAATCTTCGACAGAGTCCAATAGTCGAAGGCCGTCCTGATTGATGGCCTTCTTGTCCTTGGCCGCTTGCAGATGCCCAGCGGCGGCTTCGAACTCGTTGGTGTTGAACAGGGCAATTCCAGCCAGAATATCCAGGTTCGGATTCTCGAGCTTGTTGGCGATGAGCAGCTTGGCGAGTTCCGAGCCGTGTTCGTAGTCGTCGCTGTTCACGGCGTCCGCCAGGGCGGCCACCAGAAACTCGTTGAGTTCCTTGCTCTGGTTCGGGGCCGCGGCATAAGCCAGCTTGGCCGATTCGACCAGCTGGGGCATCAGCGCCTGCACTTGATCGGCAATCTGCTTGGCCTCGGCCTGTATCTTCTGCTTGTCGGCGCTGGGATCCGTCTGAAAGAGCTGCCGCAATTGGGCGAAACGCGTCAAATGCTGTTTCCATTCCGCGTAGAGCTTCGGGAAGTCGGCCGCCGTGGCCGCGGCCGGCTCGGCGCCGGCCTGAGCTTGGGCCGGTTTAACGTGCGTAAACAGGGCCGCGAACAGGGCAAAACCACACATCATCAGGCGGGTTTTCATATGTTTTCCTGGTGGGAAGGATGGTTGGATGGGGGTGAGCGCCATCAGCAGAGATCAGGTATAGTTAGCATATCAGACAGTCCCGCTACAAACGTAGCCCCTGGCTCGCACGGACACCGTCCCGGTCGGCCGCCATTTATAACGATGTTCAACAGGATCTGCCTTGGCGCGCGCTCGAAAGAATCCCGCGGAAACCCACGACCGACTTTCGGGCGTCGGAACCGCGGCCGAATCGGTCCGGATTATCGGCGGTGAATTCCGCGGCCGCAAACTCATCTACACAGGTGATCTACGCACGCGGCCGATGAAAGATCGCGTCCGCGAGGCCGTCTTCAACCTGATTGGCACCGACGCCGCCGGCCGGCAAGCCATCGATCTGTTCGCCGGAACCGGCGCCCTGGGGCTCGAAGCCCTCAGTCGCGGGGCAACCCGAGCCACCTTCTACGAACAGCACTTTCCCACGGCCAGGGTGATTCGCCAGAATGCCGCACTGCTGGGCGTTACCGAGCGGACCCTGGTCGAGTCGGGAAACGTCTTCCTCTGGGTTCCGCACGCGAAGTTCGAGGGAGATCAGCCGTGGCTGGTATTCTGCTCGCCGCCGTATGCGTTCTATCTCGAGCGGCAGCAGGACATGCTCACGCTCATTCAGTCGCTCATCGACCGCTCGCCGCCGGGCAGTGTGTTTGTGGTGGAATTCGACGCCAGGTTCAACAGCGAGCTGCTTCCCGAGTCGCTCTCGTGGGATGTTCGCCCATACTTGCCGGCCGTGATTGCGATCGGCCGCAAGCCGTAAACTTCGCTCTTCAGAGGTCTCGCAATCATGGACATTCGCAACCGCGACCGCGTCCCCAGCTTCACGACCAAAGACGGTTCCGAGATTCGCGAGCTTCTCGCGCATCGCAATTCGTGCATTGCGAAGCAAAGCCTCGCCGAAGCACGGCTGCCGGTCGGGGCCAGCACCACGCCGCATTATCATCCCAACACCGAGGAGATCTACTACATCCTCAGCGGCCAGGGACGGATGCGAATCGCCAGCGATGTTCAGAACGTTGGGCCAGGCGACGCGATCGCGATTCCGCCTGGCGTGGAACACGAGATCACGAATACGGGCAGCGAGACGCTGGTGTTCCTGTGTTGCTGTGCGCCGGCCTATGAGCACGAAGACACGGTGCTTGTCGAGTCGTGAACGCCGTGTGTCTCAAGTCGTGAGCTAAGCTCGTTCGCCTACGACTCGTCGCTGCTGGCCAGTTTCTTGCGCAGCGTCGCCCGATGAATCCCCAGCAGATCGGCCGCCGCGGCGCGATTGCCGGTCGTCTGCTCCAGCACCACGTCGAACAGCGACGGTTCCACCCGGGCCAGAAACTCCTGGTAGATGTACCCTTCGGCCGCCCGGCTGGCGAGTTGTCGCTGAGCCCAATTCCGCACGGCTGTTTGCAGGTCGTCTCCCACGGTCACGTGCGACTCGGGTTCGGCCGGAGGCAGATGTTCAAGCTCGATCTGCCGGCCGCGCGCGAGCAGCAGGCCATGCTCGACGGCATGCCGCAGTTGGCGGACATTCCCGGGCCAGTGGCGGCGGCACAGTTCCTCCATGGCCTCGAGCGAGAAGCTCGTCGCGGTGCTCGTTTCGCTGCGTGCTCGTCGCAGGAAAGCTTCGGCCAGCAGCGGGATGTCTTGCATTCGCTCGCGCAGCGGCGGCAGATGAATCTCGAATGCCGCCAGCCGGAAGTAGAGGTCCTGCCGCAAGGCTTCCGGCTGTGAATCGATCGGCCGGTTCGTTGCGGCAATCACGCGGAAGGTTGTCGCCCGCGGCTGCGCGCTGCCGACCGGCGTGACCTCGTGTTGTTCCAGCACACGCAGCAGCTTCACTTGCACGCTGGGCGGAATGTCGCCAGCTTCATCGAAAAACACGGTGGCCCCCTGGGCCAGCTCCAAAAGCCCCGTGCGAGCCGACTCGGCTCCCGTGAAGGCACCCCGTTCGTGACCGAACAACTCGCTTTCGACCAGCGTGGGGCTGAGCGAAGCTAAGTGGATCGGAACGAACGGATCGGACGCACGACGCGAATGTCGGTGAATCGCCCGGGCCACCAGTTCCTTGCCGGTGCCGCTTTCGCCCGTGATCAGCACCGAGGCGTCCGACGGCGCCACGAGCGCGATCCGCTTGAAGACTTCCTGCATCGCGGGACTGGACCCCAGCAGTTCGGCGTGCATCGCATCGTCACTTGCAGCGGCCGTGTCCTTCGGAATGGGCCGATGCGCAAGCGCGCGATCGATCACGCTGGCGGCCTGTTCCAGATCGAACGGCTTGGTCAGATAGTCGAACGCTCCGTTGCGCATTGCGCTGACGGCAACGTCCAGGCTGCCGAAGGCCGTGATCACAACGATCGGCACATCGCCGGCGCATTGCCGGAGCGGTTGCATGGCCGAGAGCCCGTCCATTCCGGGCAGACGCACGTCGAGCACGACCAGGTCGGGCGATTTGCGGCGGGCGTGCTGGAGACCTTCTTCGGCGCTCGAGGCCGTGGCAACCGAATGCCCCGACTCTTGCAGCAAGCGCTTCAGTCCCCAGCAGATGCTCTCTTCGTCGTCGATGATCAGGACGTGGCTCATCGCTCGTTTCCAGAGTTAGGTGTTGGTAGCGCCGGCTGCTTTGGCCGGAACGGGTGCCGGTCCTTCCGCCATGGGGCCGCGCGGCAGTGTGACTTCAAAGCTCGTGGGTGTTCCGGGCAGCAATCGCACCGTGCCGTCGTGGGCCGCGACGATCTGCCGCACCACGGGCAGTCCCAGGCCGATGCCTTCCGGTTTCCCGGTCACAAACGGCTCGAACAGGCGATCGGCCACTTCGGCGTTTGGCCCCGCACCGCTATCGAGCACGCGCAGCCGCACGAGCGAGGGCTCTTCTTCCAGTTCGATGCGCACCCAGCCGCCCGGTGCGGCCGCCTCGATGCCATTGAGCACGAGGTTCATCAGCATTTGCCGCAACTGTTCCGCATCGGCGGGAAGCGAAGTTTCGCAGCCATCCGCGGAGGAAAACTTGAGTGCTACCCGCTGGTGCTTGCAGGCCGGCGCCACGAGCGTCACGACTTCCTCGATCAACTGCTGTATGTCGCACTCTGCCTGTTGCGGCGCGGAGGGACGTCCCACGGACAGAAATCGCTGCAAATGCGACTCGGTGATCGTGAGTTGCCGCAGCGCGACTTCCAGGCTCTCGGCGTCGCGTCCCGCGCAGTGCCGCTGGTGAAGTTGCACGGCGATCCTTGCGCCCGTGACGCTGTTGCGGAGTTGATGTGCCAGGCCACCGCTCAACTGGCCGAGCAGCGAGAGCCGCTCGGAACGTTTGATGACGCGCTGCATTTCCTCGAGCTGTTCCCCCAGCGAGTTGGCCGAGCGAACCAGGTCGCTGAGTTCGTCGTTTCTCGCGGGCACCGAAAGCGGCTGGAACTCGCCGCGCACCAGGCGGCCGAGCTGCTGGCGCAGTTCCAGGATCGGCCGGCTCATCCGCCCGGCAATGGCCGTAGCCAGCACCGCCACGAACACAAGCGCCAGGCTGCCCACGACCAGCGAAGGATACGCAGCCTGCCAGCGAGCCAGTCGCAGATCGTCCTGCGGATAAAGAATGTGCAGAACACGCGGATCGCTGGCTAGTCCATGCGGCGCGAGACTGACCGCAGCGTGCAGGTACGTGCCGTCGGCGAGCACGAGCGGTCGATCGAGTTTTACCTCGCCTGCTGCCGGAAACTCTGCCAACGTCTGGGACGACAGGTCTGTCCGGCTGGCCGCCAGTAGCTGGCCTTGTCGGTCCGCCAGCACAAAATCCGCTCCGGCCAGACCGCGCGTCTGTTTGAGCACGGCGTCTGTAAGTGGGAAGTTCGCCGCCTCGAGCGTGCGGGCGACCTCACCAAGCTGCCCTTCAATCTGTTGCTGGCTGCGGCGAGCCGAAAGGACCGCGTCCAGCGAGCTGACGACCGCCACCACTGCCAGCATCGTGCCGGCGAAAGGGACGAGAATCTGGTATCGCAGGGGCCAGCGCATGGTCGCTTGCAGCTCGCAGGAGAAAGAAGGACGGCAGCGCCCATCTTAGGGCTGCCCCCCGCCCAGTTCAAACTGCCGGCCCGCTGGCCGCAAAGTTTGCGCAATCTCTCGGGTCGCACCGCTCGACTGTCAAAAGCTGCCGAACAAACAATCGACTCCGGCTCTGGAGTCTACCGATTCTATGAAAGTGGACGATCGTACGGTCCAGGTGCGCTCGTGCTCACGGTCGCCTAGCCCCGCTCGCCGTTTTCCGGCGTGCCGGCAGGCGGTCCGATCGTTTGGCTCGCGGATAGTTGCGCGGGGGTGTCAGGACGACCCCGCCTTCAAGGAGTGGCGTGCATGAAGAAGAAGTCGAAGTCGAGTCCGATCTGGCCGTACCTGGGCATCCTGGGTTGCCTGTTCCTGCTCAGCCTGACGGCGCCCCGCGCCTGGGAACGCCGCGCGCAGCGCAGTCTGTCGCCCAAGCCGCAGGCTCTGGTGCGCACCGCCAAGACAGACCCTCCCGCGCCGATCAACCTGGAAACGACCGACACCTCGGAGCTTGCGCCGCGCGAGGCGGAACTGGAGTTTGCCCAGCCATTTGCAGGCCCGGCCGCCCCCGAGGTCCTGCCCGCGCTGCTCGTGCCTCCCGCGCCCTACTTCGCCGAAGATTTTCGCCTCGACGACGATTCGCCGCTCGATGGTGCTGTCTTCGATACGGCGCCTGACGAACTGGCGGCTCTGCCGCGGCTGGATGCCCCCGTCGAACCGGCGCCGGTCGCCGAACCAGAATTCCCGCAGGCTGAAACGCCGCCCGAATCACCGCTCTCGGCCGAGCCGCCGACGGTGGAGGAAACACCGGTCGTTGAATCGCCCGTCGAGGAGACGCCCGCCGAGCCCGAACCCACTTGGCCACTGCCGCGAAAGCTACTCGCGCAGCTCACCGAGCTTGCGCACGAAGACGCCCACCTCGTCTGGGTTCCGCGTGCGAATCAATTAATCAACGAGCTGTGCTTTGCGACCGATCCCGCCGCGCAGCGCGAGATACTGGCCGACTTACAGCAAATCGTCACGCGTGACGCCTTGCAGCCGGGCGCGGACACTTCGCTGGAATCGCAGGCATCGCGGGCACGCTACGGTGTCATGCGCTGGGTCGACATTTGGGAAGCCATCGCCCAATTGAACGAGCAACCGCCGCGTATCCCGTCATCCGAGGAGGCAGCCACACGCATTCGCAATCAGCTCAGCGCTTTCGAAGCGCTTTCCGCCGGCAATCCCGCGGAAGCGGCCTGGCGAGAGTATCTCGAACTGGCGCAGCTTAAGTCGGCCGCGTCGGATGGCGCTTCGCTTGACCTGCGCCGCGAGGTTGCCCGCCGCACGATCAGCCGGCTGAATTCACCAAAGCTCTCGCGGGAGCAGCGCAAGTTCATTGCCGACGGACCGCTCGCGAAATTGAAAGTTGAACTCCAGACGTGGCTCGCGACCGACTTTGACGGCGACAAGCTGTTGACGCATCTCGAAGAGCTCGAATACAGCGGACGCTCCAGCGATGCCGCGGTTGTGGTCACCAGCTACCGCAACCTGCTCGCGCTCCAGGGCGATTCCGCTCGCGAGCTGGCCTCGCATCTGGACACGCACTATCGCAACGCCAACCTGCGCGTGGCGGTCAGCAGCGAGCTGGCCAATCGCCTCGTTCCGCAGCCCGGTCGCATCGATGCCCCGGTGCGCGACACGGTTGTGAATGTTCCGGTCCGCGGCCACAGCAGCACGTTCACCAAGCTTTCGGTGCTGTTCGTGCCCGACCCGCAGCGGATTCGCATCGGGCTGGAAGCGCACGGCACCGTGGCGGCCAACACGGTCTCGGATGCGGGGCCAGTTCGCTTGCGCAACCAGGGTCAGTCGACGTTCCTGGTCCGCAAGCTGTTAGTCTTCGGCCCGCAGGGGCTGTTTGTCTGGCCAGCGGTCGCCGAAGCGGAGAACAACTGGAACAACCTGGTCGCGCTCGAGACCGACTACGACGGCGTGCCGATCGTGGGTTCGGTCGTCCGCAATATCGCTCGCAATCAGCACGACGAGGCCCGGGGCCAGGCCCGCCGCCAGACGGAATTCAAGATTGCCTCCCGCGCCTTGCAGCAGCTCGACAGCGAAGTGCAGACTCGCCTGGCGGAAACCGAACGCAAGATGCGAGACGGGCAGGGTGCCGCGCTCGACCGCTTGGGACTGGAGCTCGTGCCGATCTCGCTGGCCACGACCGAAGAGCGCATCGCCGCGCGATTGCGGCTGGGGAGTGACGAGCAGCTCGGAGCGTTCACGCCCCGCCCGCGGGCACCGTCGGACAGTTGGTTCAGTGTGCAAGTGCATCAATCGGCCATCAATAACATGCTCGAGTCGCTCGACCTCGAAGGCCGGCGGTTCGAACTGGCCGAACTGTTCACCTGGGTGGGTGATAAGCTTGGCAATCCGGATCTGGCCAAGCAGGAAGACCTGCCAGAGAAGGTGCGGATCACGTTCGCCGATCGGGACGCCGTGCGGCTCGATACCGTGGACGGGCGGTTGGAGGTCACGTTCGCGATCAAGGAACTCCGCCAAGAGGGAAGCCGCTGGCACGACTTTCAGGTTCGGGCATACTATGTCCCCAAGCTCGAGTCGCTCACCCCGTTGTTCGAACGGGATTCCAATCCGCAGTACTCGCTGCGCCTCGATGGTGAGTCGATGCGCGGCAAGATCGAATTCAAGCTGCGGGCAATCTTCTCGAAGGTTCTCTCTAAGAATCGCGATCTGCGGTTGCTGCCCGAATCGATCACCGGTGACCAGCGACTGAAGGACCTGCAGATTACGCAATTCACGGTCGAAGACGGCTGGATCGGCCTGGCCTACGGTCCACGGCGGGTCTCGAGCCGCGTGGCGGCCAAGCCCAAAGATGCCCTGCGCGCGAACGACTAGCGGGCGTCCGTCGCGGCTCGATTTCGGTTGCTGGTTGGAACGCTGGTTGTCAGACGACCAATTATTGCGCTCTCTCCGCAAAATCCCCACAAGCGGCCGGGGCGGTTTTGCCGATACTTCCGGCAAGGACCGTTTAGCACCAATACAGGGACGGTGCTAGATATTCATGCTAGCAAAGGAGTGCGGAATGTTACGCGCCACGAACTGGATCACGCCGCTGACGCTGGGAATGGCGCTGGTCTCGGCAATGCCCACGCAAGCCGCTGACGGCCGCAAGCCCAGCCAGCCGGTCGTGCAGGTAGCCCACGAGCCCAAAGCCGCCGATTACGTTGTCGAGCTACCTGCCGACGAAGAAGAGTCGACCGCCGATTCTTATCCGTACACCGCGGGCGACGAAGTCGCCCAGCCGCTGGATCAGCCGGCCGAGGATGAACCCGTCGCGATGGACGAGACGGACGAGTCCGATGAATTGCTGTCGAGCGAGGACGACGCTCCGGCCGAAGACGGCACCGAGTTGATCAAGGAACGATTCCCGAACGGCTCGATTCGCATCGAACGCGAAACCACCCAGGATGCCGCCGGCAACTACGTCAACCACGGATCGTGGAAGATGTGGGACGAGCGAGGCAACTTGCAAGTCCAGGGTCAGTACGAGTACGGCAATCGCACGGGCGTCTGGATTCGCTGGTATCGCAGCGTGCAGGAAGCCAACATTCTCTCGAAGGCGCCCTACTCGCTGTTCCCCGGACCGTTCATCTCGCAGGCCGAGTTCAAGAACGATCTGCTCGACGGCCAGTGGACGATCTACGATGGCAAGACCCGCAAGATCAGCCAGTGGTCCTTCGAAAAGGGCAAGCGCAACGGCACTTCGACCTGGTGGTTCACCAACGGCAAGAAGATGCGCGAAGCGACTTTCGTCCACGGCGACATGCAGGGTGACTACTTTGAATGGGCTCCGGACGGCACGGTCCGAGTGAAGGAACAGTACGAAGAAGGCCGTAAGATTGCCTCCAAGACCGCGTACTACAAGGACGGCAAAGCCAAGAAGTCCGAAGGCGTGTATCTGTTCGCCAAGGACGTCGAGCACACGCCCGACGATTGGTGGACCTGCAAGCTCCTGACCACGGTGAAGAGTGGCAAGGATGAAAAGCACGGTCCCTGGACGAGTTGGTTCCCCAGCGGTCAGATGCAATTGCAAGGCGCCTACGAACACGACCTGCAGGTGGGTAAGTTCACCTGGTGGCACTCGAACGGTCAGCGAGCCCTCGAAGGCACCTTTGACCGCGGCAAGCAGGATGGCGATTGGACCTGGTGGCACGCCAATGGTCAGAAGTCAATCGAAGGCGAATACGCCCATGGCAATCCGACCGGCCGCTGGACCTGGTGGCACGAAGATGGTCGCGTGGTGCAGTCCGCCGATCTCTCGCACTCTGAAGGTGTGGTGATCGAAACGCCGCGTCAGCTTGAGCCGCTTGCGGTTCCGGCCGCGCCCGCTCCGAGCAAGACGCCGGCTAACACCGCCCGTCGCCCGGCTCCGGCCCCGCGCGGCAACCAATCGCAGCGTCCCGCGGTTCGTTAAATCAGCGGGCTCATGCGGTTCGAGAATCCATTCAAGCGGCCCGAGAGTAAGTTCTCTCGGGCCGCTTTTGTTTTTGTTTCGCGAGCTGTGCGAAGAGTGCGGAAATTGGCCGGAAAACCGCTGAAAACCGCCCTTGACCCCTGGTGGCGATTCTCCTATTCTCCCGCCTCACGTCGGGGGCAATCAGTCGAGCGGACAAGCGATCCGCCACACATTGCCGCCGATCGCGAGCAATACACTCCAGTCCAATTGGATGGGTCTGCACCGGCAGCGAAGCGTGTCCAAAACGCGGAGTTGCTGCGGACCACGAAGCGGAATCTGCCAGCAAGGATGCGGGCAGTACGCTTCGCGTACAACTGCGTGCGTTGCAAGTAGCTGTTTTCCGGATCAGCGGCTTGCCGAGCGTCCAATCGCTCCCGGAAAAGGTTTGTGTCCTCTGCCCCCCTGGGACACAGCCTTTCCGGGGGCCTTTTTTTTGCGCTGCGTTCGCGAGCTCAACCGATCAGCGACAGCAGCTTGTCGAAAGCCACCGGCTTCACCAGGTGCTCGTCAAAGCCGGCCTCGTGCGCGCGGCGGCGATCTTCCGGCTGACCGTAGCCTGACACCGCGATCAGCTTCGCCTTTGCCAACTCGGGATGATCGCGCAAGGTGCGCGCGACCGCATAGCCATCGAGCCCTGGCAGACCAATGTCGAGCAGCACGATCTCCGGGCGCGACTTCTTGGCCTCGTCGATCGCCGCCAGGCCGTCGTGTGCCAGCGAGACTTCATGTCCCGCCAGCTTGAGCAGTGTGGCGACGCTGTTCGCCGTATCGACGTTGTCGTCTACCACGAGAATGCGGCGAGGCTGCGTCCTTAGTGGTGGCTTTGCTCGCGGCTCGCCTGCGTCCAGCGGCGTGTCACTGAGTGGCAATCGCGCGGTAAATACGCTGCCTTGCCCCAAGCCCCGGCTGTCGGCCGACACGCTACCGCCGTGCATTTCTGCCAGCCTCCGCACGACCGTCAGGCCAATGCCCAGGCCGCCTTGCGAACGGTCGAGCGAACGGTCGACCTGCGTGAACAGTTCGAACACGCGCGGCAGCGCTTCGGTGGGAATACCGATACCGTTGTCCTCGACCTCAAACACCGCCTGATTCCCCTCGGCAAAACATCGCAGCGCGATCTTGCCTCCTTCGGGTGTGTACTTGGCTGCATTGCTCAGCAGGTTCACTAGAATCTGCTCGAGCCGCGTCGGATCGACCAGGAGTGGCAGTGGCTGCGGGGGAATATCCACCTCGAGTTCGTGCTTGCGACCTGCAATCACGGGATGAATGCTCGCGGCCGCCCGCCGCGCGAGCGACGCGCCATCGATGTGCTCTTTCTTAAGGTGGATCTTGTCTCGCGTGATGCGCGAGACGTCCAGCAGGTCGTCGATCAGATGGGCGAGGCTCTTGACTTGCCGATCGATCGTCTCGCGGGCTTCTTCGCTGGGCGCCTGCGAGAGCTGTGCGATCTGGTTGGCATACTGAATCGCCGCCAGTGGATTGCGCAGCTCGTGCGCCAGCATCGCCAGGAAGTCATCTTTCTGCCGCTGCGCTTCCTGCAGCTCTTGATACAGCCGGGCGTTTTCGATTGCCGTGGCCGCCCGGCGCGCAAGTTCGGTTGCCACGGATACGTCATCCACCGAGTAGCGGCGGAACGAATTGTTCAGGGCAAACGAGATCGCTCCCACCGTCTTGCCGCGAATCGCGATCGGCACCACCAACACCGACCGGGGCGAGAGCTTCCCCAGCAGCTCACGATGTTGCTCGTCCGTCGCCAATGCGTCGAGCACCGCCGCGGGCATGTCGCTGATCAACTCCGACTGCCCCGAGCGCAGGACATTCACGGTGATCGACGTATGATTCCAATCCAGGGGGTACTTGGCGAGGTACTCGTCCAGCACGCCTTGCTTGGACGCGTCGCCATGCGCCCGGCCCACGGTTTGGACCTTTCCGTGGGGATCGATCATGCTGACTACGCACCAGTCGGCAAACAGCGGCACGGTCAATCGCGCCAGTCGCTCGAGCATGCTGGCCTCTTCCGAAAGGGCGGACAGCACGGTGCCGGCGTCGGAGAAGAGCCTGAGGACGCGTTCGTTGCGTTTCTGGGCCGAGATATCGTGCGAGATCTTCGAAGCGCCGATCACCTGGCCCTCGCCACCGCGGATCGGCGAGATCCGGCTGGAGACTTCCAGCCGCGTCCCGTCCTTGTGCACCCGGAACGTGTCGATGTGTTGCACGGGCTCGCCGCGCCGCAGGGCCTGCATCGACTGCTGATGCTCGCTGCGCATGTCCGGCGGAACGACGATCTCGATCGGCCGGCCCACGGCCTCCTCCGGGGTGAAACCGAACAGCCCCTGAGCTCCCTGATTCCAGCTCAGAATTCTGCCTTCCAGCTCCTGACTGATGATCGCGTCCTGCGAGTTCTCGACGATTGCGGCCAACCGCTCCTGGGCTTCCACATACCGTCGCTGCTCCGTGGCGTCGCGAAACACGAGCACCACGCCGAACACGCTTCCCTCGCTGTCTCGAATTGGCGCCGCGCTGTCGTCGATCGGCGTTTCGCGTCCATCCGTCGCAATCAGCACCGTGTGGTTCGCCAGCCCCACGATCACGCCTTCACGCAGCACCGCGTCGCAGGGAGTCTCCACTGGCTGCCGTGTGTTCTCATTGACGATCCGGAACACATCGTCGAGCGGCTGCCCATTAGCCTCGGCGTTGGTCACGCCCGTCAGCTTCTCGGCGATCGGGTTCATGAATGTGATCTGCTTCTCGGTATCGGTGGCGATCACGGCATCGCCGATGCTGGAAAGCGTTACCTCCAGAAGCTCACGCTGCCGGGCCAGTTCGCGTTCGGTCCGCTTGCGTTCCTCGATCTCACGGTTGAGCTGAGCGGTTCGCTCCTCGACGATCGCCTGCAGTTCCTCGGGCGTGCGCATGCCGAGCACTTTCGGGGCGAGCGGCACCAGCGCGATCACGGTCGCCCAACTAATGACGGCGGTGGCCAGTTTGATCAGGCCGGCCAGCCGATAGGCCGGCCACCAGAAGATGATCGCCTCCATCAGATGCGTCGTGCCGCAGAAGATGATGAAGGCTCCGAACAGCACGAACATGAACCGGAACGGCAGCGTGCGGCGGCGCAGCACGAAGTACCACAGCACCAGTGGAATCGCCAGGTAAGCGGTCCAGACGCCAAGGTCCGAGATAATGTGCAGCCAGCCGTGGCCTTCGCTCCAGCTTCCGCAATACCAGCGCGGCGGAAAGCCCTCGACATCGAACAAGTGCGTAAAGAATCCGCCAATTTCGCGGAACATAGTGGGGGGGCGCTCCAAACCGGGAGAGGAATTGCTCGGCACTTCCCAAGGTTGTGGCGCTGCTTATGGTTTGCGAGCGGGCACCCACCCGGGATGGGCCGATTCTAGCACTCGGCCAAGGGGACCCGCGAGTGCGGGCACCGAGACGATCATCAGCGTGGACGCGAGGCGACCAGTTCGGTTTCCGGTTGACCAATTAACGCTAGATCAGGTGCTCAGCGATAGAGCAAGGCCGGTTCGCTGAAGTGGTCGACGCCGTCTGCCTTGGCAATCACGACCACGCCCCCTTCGCTCACCATGAACCCCCGCGCTCGATCCTGGTCGTGATCGAAACCGATCTCGGTGCCGGGCGGGATCCGAACGTGCTTGTCGATGATCGCCCGCCGCACACGCGCATGCCGGCCGATGTCCACGTGATCCAACAGGATTGAATCCTGCACGTGCGCGAAACTATTGATCCGGGTATTCGTTCCCAGGATCGAACGTTCGACCGTGCCGCCCGAGATGATCGAGCCCTGGCAGACGATGCTGTCGAGCGCCTGGCCGCGGCGGGCGTTCGGGCCCTCCTCCGCGAACACCGACTTCGGTGGCGGATAGTTCGGCAGATAAGTGCGGATGGGCCAGTGCTCGTCGTACATGTTGAGTTGCGGGTCGACGGACACCAGGTCCATGTTCGCTTCAAAGTAAGCGTCCAGCGTGCCGACGTCTCGCCAATACGAGTCCTGCTTGCGATTCTCGTCGCGGAACGGGAAGGCAAACACGCGGTGCGTGTCGATCACGGCCGGAATGATGTTGTGTCCGAAGTCATGCCGGCTGCCGGGCTTGGTCGCGTCCAGGCACAGCTGCTCAAACAGGAACCGTGCCGTGAAGACGTAAATGCCCATCGAGGCGAAGATATGGTCCGGGTCGCCGGGAATCGTGGCCGGTTCGAGCGGTTTCTCTTGAAAGCCAATGATCCGCTCGCTCTCGTCGATCTGGAGTGTGCCGAAGTGCCGCGATTCGCTGGCCGGAGCCCGCAGCGCGCCCACCGTCAGATCGGCGTTATTCTCGATGTGATAGTCGACCAGCCGGCCGTAATCCATCTTATAAATATGGTCGCCGGCCAGGATCACGACGTACTCGGGCCGCTCTTTTTCGAGCGCATAGATGTTCTGATAGACGGCGTCCGCGGTGCCCTGGTACCAGTGCTCGTCGATGCGCTGCTGTGGTGGCACCACGTCGATCCATTCGCCCAGCTCGCGGCACAAGAGCCGCTGCCAGCCGAGATTGATATGCCTGTCGAGGCTCATCGCCTTGTACTGGGTGAGCACCAAGATCTTGCGAATCCCGCTGTTGATGCAGTTCGACAGTGTGAAGTCGATGATCCGGTAGCCACCGCCAAAAGGCACCGCCGGCTTGGCCCGATCGCGCGTGAGGGGTTCGAGCCGTTCTCCTTTGCCTCCCGCCAGGACCACCGCCAGGACGTTGCTCTTCATGCCGCTCTATCTCCGCATGGGTGCTGCCGTTTGAAGGCCTGCAAATGCCGGTCGTTGCATCTTATCCATTCGGCAAGGGTGGCTAAAGGCCTCTAGTGCCCGATGGGATTATTCAGCGTCTGCGAGATCGTGCGTTTGCAATGCCACTCACCACTTCCGCTTGTAGCACTGTGGCGGGGTGAAGCACGGCCTAGCGATTATCCGGCGCGGATGGTTTCGACCAGCTTGGCACGATTGTGCCCATCGAGCCAACAGCGATGCCACAGCTCGAAGACCAGCAGTCCCCACAGCCGATAGCCATGGTCGAACGCGCCCGAGTCGTGCTCGGTCAGCAGGCGCTCGACTGCGCCCTGGCGAAAATACCCGCGCGAGCGAGCTCGCTCGTCGAGCAGCACATCGTGAGCGTACTGGCGCAGTTCGCCGCGAAACCACTGTGCAAGCGGCACGCCAAAACCCATCTTCGGCCGCCGCGTCACGCTGTCCGGAAGTAATTCCGGAAAGGCCAGCTTCAGGATCCGCTTTCCGCGACCGCGATGCAGCTTGTAGTGCACCGGCAGCGCGGCCGCGAACTCCACCAGCCGGTGATCGAGCATCGGGGCTCGGCACTCCAGGCTGTTCGCCATCGACGCGATGTCCACCTTGGTCATCAGATCGCACGGCAAGTAAGTGACCAGGTCCACCAGGCTGGCCGCCGTGACCGGATCGCGCCGATTCACCCGGCCAAAGGCATCCGAGAGAAACTCAAACGGATCGTGATCTGGAAGCTGCCCGATGAGCTCATCGCTGTAGAGCTCGGCCCGGCGGGCTTCGTTGAACATCGAGACCCATTCCAGGTATCGCCGCTGGGGGCCGAAGTTCAAGGCCTCGCTGAAGCGACCCAAACGCCTGAGCAGCGACCGTTGCGGGCGGCCTTGCCCCCAGCCAGCGATTCCCGGTCGCGCAAGTAGTGACTTCACCGCCCCCGGCAAATGATCCAAATACGACGCCAGCCGCACGGCTTGATAGCGGTCGTAGCCCGCGAACAGTTCGTCGCCGCCATCGCCCGTGAGCGCAACCGTGACGAACTCTCGCGTCAATTTGGAAACGTAGTACGTCGGAATCGCCGAGCTGTCGGCAAACGGCTCGTCGTAGTGCCAGACCAGCTTTTCCAGCACCTCGACCGCGCGCGGCTGGACACGAAACTCGTGATGATCGGTTCCCAGTCGCTCGGCCACCTGGCGCGCGTATTGCGACTCATCGTACGAGGCGATCGGAAAGCCGATCGAAAAGGTCTTCACCCGTTCGCGACTCAACTGCTGCATCAGTCCGACGATCAGCGACGAATCGACGCCACCGGACAGAAACGCTCCCAGCGGCACGTCGGCTTCGAGCCGAGCTTCAACCGCCTTCGTCAGGAGTTCGCGCAATTCCGCTGCCGCGTCGGCCAAAGGGCGTTCAACCTCCAGGTTGAAGTCCGGCTGCCAGTACCGCTCCGTGCGAAACGTTCCGTCCTGAAACACGCCGTAGTGAGCGGGCGCCAGCTTGTTGAACCCCCGCAGGATCGTGCGCGGATGCGGCACATACTGCAGCGTGAAGTACTCATCGAGCGCGCGGGGATCAATGCTGCGCTGGATTCCCGGCACTTCGAGCAGGCTCTTGAGCTCGCTGGCCAGCAGCAGGCGGTCGGCTTCCGCACGATAGTAGAGCGGCTTCTTTCCCAGCCGGTCGCGGGCGATCACCAGCCTGCGGCGGCGCGCATCCCAGATCGCCAGGGCGAACATCCCGTCCAGGTGTTGGAGAAAGTCGAGCCCCTCGTCCTCGTACAAATGGACGATCGCTTCGGTATCCGAATGCGTGCGGAACTGGTGTCCCGCGCCTTCCAGCCGGCGGCGCAGGTCGCGGTGGTTGTAGATCTCGCCATTGAAGACGATCCATACCGAACCGTCTTCGTTCGACATGGGCTGATGCCCGCCGGCGACGTCGATGATCGACAACCGCCGATGCCCCAGCGCGACGCCGGGCGAAATTCCCGCCGCGGCCTGCGTCTTCAGCACGCTGGTGTATGCGCCGAAATCATCCGGACCCCGATGCGTGAGCACCTCGGTCATCCGCGCCAGCACGTCGGCGGAGACTTCCACCGCAGGGTTGGTCCAGATGGCGCCGGCAATGCCGCACATGGCTGCTCTTGAAATGACGAGGGGCGGATAGGCACTTCGAGACTCTCTGAAGTGTACGCCACCAATTATCTCAGCCCAGCAGCCGTCGGTATAGCTCGGCGTGAGCCGCGACCATCCGCTCGACGCTGAACTCGGTCTCCACCCGCTCGCGCCCCGCCGCGCCAAACCTGGTTCGCATCGCCGGATCCTCCAGCAGCTTGTGGGCAAATCGGGCCAGGTTGGCCCGATCTCCGACGGAAGTGAGAAAGCCGGTTTCGCCGTGGACTACCAGGTCGCGCGTGCCGGGAATGTCCGTGGCCACGACGGGCACACCGGCCGACATTGCCTCCATCACGACGTTCGGCAGTCCCTCGTAGTCGCTGGCCAGCCAGAGCAGGGCGAAATGCGGCATCAGCCGCATCACGTCGTTCCGCGCTCCCAGAAAGTGCACCTTGTCCTGAATCTGGCAGGCGTCGCGAAACTCTTCCAGACTCTCACGCAGCGGGCCCTCGCCAATGATCAGCAGGTGCACGTCGGCGCGAATCACCTTGAGGAGATCCGCCGCCCAGATCAAATCTTTGATTCGCTTTTGATGCCACAACCGTCCGACCGCGCCGACCAGGTGTGCACCGCGCGGGATGCCCAACTCGTCGCATAGCTGGTCGTGCGTGATGTCGCTCGGCGCAGCGGGCAGGATTCCGTTTTCGATGACGACCAGCTTCTCGGCCGGGATTCCACTGGCGACATAGAACTCCTTCACGCCGCGGCTGTTGGCGATGATCGCCTCGGTCTTGCGCGCGAGCCTGCGATCGATCGCCAGTTGCAGCCAGCCTTTCCAGGAGTCGACGCACCGCTCGCTGGCCACGACGTGCTTCACCCCGGCCCAGCGCGCCGCGGTGCGGCCGTAAGCGTTGGCCGTGAACATCCAGGTCTGCACCAGGTCGGGCTTGAGCCGCGCGATGTGCCGGCGGAGCTGCCACCACGCCAACGGATCGTACTTCCATTGCTTGCCGATCACCGTGACTGGAATGCTGGCATCGCGCAGGTCTTTTTCCAGCGGTCCCCCGCGCGAGATCGCGCACACGTGCACGTCGAATTCATCGCGGGGCAATTGTGCGGCCAACAGCGCAAGCTGTTTTTCGGCTCCGCCGCGCGTGAGCGTGGAGATCACGTGCAACACGCGCCGCTTCATTTCGCCGCCCCGCTGCGTGCCGTGGCTGCCAGCTCGGCCGCGGCCTGCAAGTCTTCATCTTCGAGCTCGGCGAGGTACGGCAGGTTGCGGTGAGCATCCTGATAGTCGAGTCCGTAGCCCACCACGAACGCATCCGGAATGGTGAAGCCGATGTAGTCCGGCCGCATCTCAACTTCCTGGCGTCCCTCCTTGCGCAACAGCACCGCCGAACGAATCGAGTTCGGGTCATGCTTTTGCATCTCAACCAGAAGCGCGGACAGCGTCCGCCCGGTGTCGAAGATGTCGTCGACCAGCAGCACGTCGCGCCCGCGAATCTCGGGCAACATCGCGCAGTTGATTTCGAGCTGACCCGGCCGCGTATCGGCGCCCCGGTAGCTGCGTGTCTGGATGACGCCCAGCCGCAAGGGCATGTCGAGCTCGCGGATCAGATCGGCCACGACCACCAGGCTGCCGGTCAGCACGCCCAGGATTGTCAGCGAGCCGCCGGCATAGTCGCGGCGAATCTCCGCAGCCAACCGGGCCACGCCGGCCCGCAGTTGCGCTTCACTCAATAGCTGCTTCACAGTGTTAATTATCCGAAGACAGGGGATATTCCGCGGGAAATCGATCTCGAAACGGGCATCGCTGCGCGCCATTGTAGGGCTCCCGTCGCGGCTCGAACAGGCGAGTCGGCCGCCGGCCGGCTCGAAGAACCTGAGAATACTGCTCGTTTCAGCCCACAAGTCGAATGTCCGTTCCACGTTGGCGATTCACCCGCCGCGAACTTATAATCGGGGCGCGATCAAGGTGAGGGGTGCGGGGAGCCGCGCGGGGCCAACTGCCGTTTGGGCGAGCGCACGAGCGCTCGCGGTCAGTGGAGCGTCACGTGCAAGCAAAACTCAGAGTCATCGGCGGCGAAGAACAGACGCGGCAGATCGAACTGCATCTGCCTGCCATCGTCGGCCGCAGCCGCACCACCGACGTCACGCTCTTCCATCCGTTGGTCAGCCGGCAGCACTGCGAGATATTCGAAGCCGAAGGCCGGCTGATGGTCCGCGATCTCGGTTCGCTGAACGGCACGTTCGTGGGCGAGTTGCGCCTGGCTGAAGAGGCCGTGCTGCTCGAACCGGGCGAACGGCTCACGGTGGGCTGCATCACGCTGCTGGCCGATTACCAGCCGCCGGCCGCGGCGAGCAGCGAAAGTGACGCCGGCGATTGGTCCCCCGGCGGTCCGACGATAGAATCGGCGGGCCACGACTCAAGCGGGGACTCGAGGGGTGGCTCGCTCCGTTTCGATGCCAGCCACACGCCGCGCCCCAGTTCTCGCGCTCAGCCCGGGCCGCGCGACTAGCTTCATTCACCTCCCGAAGGGATGCACCGGTGACTCAAACCTTTCGCCTCGCAGTCGTTCACTTGGTCGCGATCTTTGGTTTGATCTCGCACGGCGCTGCCGAAGACAAGCCGGCGCACACGAATCGACTGGCCAAAGAGACCAGCCCCTATCTGCTGTTGCACGCGCACAATCCGGTCGACTGGTATCCCTGGGGACCCGAAGCACTCGAGCGTGCCAAGCGCGAGAAGAAACCGATCTTCCTCTCGATTGGCTATTCGAGTTGCTACTGGTGCCACGTGATGGAACGCGAGTCGTTCATGAACGACGACATCGCAAAGAAGCTCAATGAGAACTTCATCTGCATCAAGGTCGATCGCGAGGAACGGCCCGACATCGACGAGATCTACATGCAGGCCCTGCACGCGTACCTGCAACTCGTTGGCTCGAAGCAGGGGGGCGGTTGGCCCCTTTCGATGTTTCTCACGCCAGACGCCAAACCCCTGATGGGCGGCACTTACTTTCCGCCGCAAGACAAAGACGGCATGCTCGGCTTCTCCACCGTGCTCGACCGGGTGCTCGAAGCCTGGAAAGCCGATCCGGCCAAATGGCAGAAGACCGGCGACGCGCTGGCCGGCTATGTGAACGAAAGCCTCAAACAGCAGCCGATCCTGCGCGTCGTGAAGCTCGACGAGCGGCTGTTCGGCGGCACGACCGATGCGCTGGCCGCTCAGTTCGACAGCGAGTACGGCGGATTCGGTTTCAACCCTGACAATCCCCGCCAGGCGAAGTTTCCCGAGCCGCCGAATCTGCGACTGCTCCTGGAAACGATCCGCCGCGGCCGCGACGGCAAGGTCGATAAGGCGCGGGCCGATGCCGCCGCACGGATGCTGGCCCTCACCCTCGGCAAAGTCGCCCAGGGGGGCATTCGCGATCACCTCGGCGGCGGCTTCCACCGCTACAGCACCGACCGCTTTTGGCGCGTGCCGCATTTCGAGAAGATGCTCTACGACAATGGCCAGCTCCTGCGCGTGTATGCGCTGGCCTACGAACTCGACCCGCGCGACGAGTATCAGTTCGCGGCGGAGGAGATCATCGAGTTCTCGAATCGCGAAATGCGCGACGAGGGCGGGGCGTACTACTCGGCGCTCGATGCCGAAACCGACGGAAAGGAAGGGCACTTCTACGTCTGGGATCGCAAGGAAGTCGAACAAGCGCTAACGCCTGAGGAGTTCCAACTCTTCGCCAGCGTTTACGGCCTTGAGGGCGAGCCGAACTTCGAAGACCGCTACATTCCGCTGCTCAAGGTGCCCCTGGCTGAGGCCGCCAAATCGCGAAACCTCACTGAAGTCGAACTCAACGCGAAGCTTAAGCCGATCCGCCAGAAACTGCTCGAGATGCGCAACAAGCGCGAGCGACCGCTTACCGACACCAAGATTCTCACCGGCTGGAACGGCCTGATGATCGCCGGACTTGCCGAAGCCGGACGCGTGCTGAAGAAGCCCGAGTACACCGCCGCCGCTGCCAAGGCCGCCGACTTCGTGCTCGCCAAACTGCAGGACGAACAGGGCCAGCTCCTGAGAACCTATGCCGGCGGCGAAGCCAAGATTCCCGGATACTTGGACGACTACGCATTCCTCATCGACGGGCTGATCGCGCTGCATCGTGCGACGGGCGACCAGAAGTGGCTCGCTGCTGCCGCCAACCTCATGGACCAGCAGATCACGCTCTTTGCGGACGAGCAGACCGGCGGATTCTTCTACACTTCCAGCCGTCACGAAGAACTTTTCGCCCGCAGCAAGATGCAGCTCGATGGTGTGACGCCGGCCGGCACCTCGGTCTCGGCCGCCAATCTGCTCTACCTGGGCGAGGCCCTGAAGAAACCCGAGTATGCCGAGCGAGCTCAAGGCTGTCTGCGTTCTGCCAGCCCGATCCTCGACGAGCACCCGGCCGCGGTGCCGCAACTTGCCGTGGCGCTCGCCGCCTGGATCGACCGAACGCCCGCTGCCGAGAAACCCAAGCCGTAGCCCACTGCCTTTCCGCACCGAACCCGCCATGCTGCTCTTCAAAAAGAAGTTCATGGACGCCATCCGCTCGGGCGAAAAGACCCAGACCATCCGGCTCTGGAATCATTGCCGGATGCGCACTGGCCAGCGGAGCTACATCCCCGGCGCGGGCTACATTCGCGTGCTGTCGATCGAGCCGATCGAAGTCGACGCGCTGACCGACGCCGACGCGGTGCCCGACGGCTTCGAATCGGCCGAGAAACTTCGGGCGGAGCTCAACACGCTTTATGCCGAACAGCTTGCCGCCGGGCATCAGGCGTATCGCATTCGCTTTGCGCTCTTGTCGGCAGAAGAACAACAGCAAGCACGTGCGGAGCGGCAAGAGAAGAAACGCCGGGTGAAGACGCCGGCTAAGGACTGAGCATCCGCTCCAGCCCTTGGGCGATCGTTTGCGGATCGTCGACGACCCAGAACGTGAGCCCCGCAAGCATCATCGCGCCGATGAGCAACATCCACAGGCCGTAGGCTCCGGGCGTGACGGTTGTCTCGCGGAGCGTATCTCGCAGGGCATACTCCAGCCGCCGCCAACCGCCAATGCTCTGGTCATCGCCGGTCGCCAGCAAGGCGATATTCCCCAGCGGCGGAAACGGTTCAATGTGCAAATGCACGCGCGAGGTCGGCAGGCTCAGCGCGGTGCTGGTCCAGGCCGTGTCCGGATCGACGCGCCGAGCGGCCGCATCGAGCGCGAGCCGCAGTTCATCGGGCGAGATGTTGTAGACGATCAGTCTCGGACGGCTCAGCAGAATGAGCAGCGTCACCGAGAGGACGTAGAATCCGACAAGAAGCAGCCAGATGAACTGGCCGAACCGCACGGCGGCTTCCTGCGGCATGAAGAGTTGCATTGGCCCGACAATTACGAGTCCCGCGAGCGCCAGGCCCAGCGAGAGCGTTTCGCGCGTGCCGTTGATGACGAGCGGCCGCCTTGAGAGATTCACGAGCCCCAGCAGGAACAGGTAAATCGCCAGGGGGCCGAAGGCGATGCAGGCGGAGAAGGTATCCATGCTCGTTTCAACTCACGACTTCAGCTGCGGTCACCAGCGCCAGACATCCCGGCCGGTCACTTCTTCACGGCGCCCTGGAGCCATTCTTGCACCACCCAGCCTACCTTAGCCAGCGACAGGGCCGAACATTTTTCCGGCACGTCCTGCTCGGTGTGCCAGTAGGGATAGTGGAAATCGATGATGTCGATGCACGAGATGCCGCCAATGTCGTGCAGCCGGATGTGATCGTCCAGCACGTCCCAGCGGTGCTGCATCGAAAACTCGCTGACGCCTAGTCGCTTGGCGGTGTCCCAGACCTGCTTGACCAGCGGACGTGTGTCCGGCCACTTCATGCTGTGCGTGTCCGGATAGATTTGCAGGTTCGCGTCGCCGACCATGTCGAGCAGGATTCCCCAACGATAATGGTAGGGCGGCTTGCTGCTGGCATATTCCGAGGCGAACCACTCCGAGCCAATGAAGTAAGGATGTCCCTCCTGGAACACGTACTCCTCGCCATCGAACAGCACGAAGTCGACGCCAAGCTCGCCCGGCAGATCACGCATCTGGTGGGCCAGCTCCATCAGGATCGCCGTGCCGCTGCCGCCGTCGTTCGCACCGACGAACGTGCCACGAGGATTTCGCTTATCGCGATCCGGAAACGGCCGCGTGTCGTAATGAGCCGCGAGCAGGATCCTCTCTTTCCGTTCGGGATGCCACTCGACAATCAGGTTCGCCATCGAGACCGGCTGTCCGGTGAGTGGATCGCGCACGCGGAACTCCTGCCGGCGGACGTTCGCGCCCAGCTTTTCGAAATGATCGGTCAGCAGCTTCTGCTGCTGGGCCATGCCGGGGGAACCGCTCACGCGCGGACCAATCGCGCAGATTTGCTCCAGGTAATCAAACGCCCGCTGGCCGTTGAACGGAATATCTTCCAGGTCCAGCCGGCTGGGTATCACCGCGGCGGGGGCCGCCGGTGCGCCGTCGTAAAACAACAGCAAGTATCCCATCACGACCGCACCGCCGATCACGACCGCGGCCAGGAGCGCGTTCTGGCCGGTCGACTTCGCAGCGTGTTGGGTAGGAGCGGCGGCGGTCATGCTTTTCATTCTAGGTCGCCGACCGCGGGGGGCCTAGATCAGTGAAGCTTCGACGTCCCGCGAACCGCGGTTGTTGGCATTGCCCCTGGTGCGATAGAATCGTCCGCGCTGCTGGAATTCTTCGCAACTTTGAAACCTGCCGAGCCGCCGATGCCACCCCGGATTAATGTTCCCGAGATCACCGACCTGCACGCGCGCACCGTGGCCCTGTGGCACACCGAGGACGTGGCCAATCCTTACGACGGCCTGCTGCACCTGGTCTGCCAGCAGCATTCGTTCAACTACCTGCTCTGGCACGAAGAGGACATCGCCCGCAGCCCCGACGTGGGCGACGACCGCATCGCCCAGGTGAAACGGGCGATCGACCGCTACAACCAGCAGCGCAACGACGGCATTGAAAAGCTGGACGCGTTCTTCCTGCAAATGCTGGCGGCCGAAAAGATCGAGCCCCAGAGCGGTGCTCGCCAGAACACGGAGACTCCCGGCAGTGCGATTGACCGGCTGTCGATCCTTTCGCTCCGCCAGTACCACATGCAGGAGCAGATCGACCGGAGCGACGCCAGCGAAGAGCACCGCGAGAAGGCTCGCACGCGGCTAGCCGTGGTGAACGAGCAGCATCGCGACCTGTCGAACTCGCTCGAGGAACTGCTGGACGATATCTTCGCCGGCCGCAAGCGGCTGAAGGTCTACTTCCAGTTCAAGATGTACAACGACCCGTCGATGAATCCGTACTTGTACGGCAAGCAGCTGAAGCAGTAGGGCGGCCCGCTTGCCCTGCGGGTGCATGGGTGGCAGCGACAACTTGTTGTCGGTGTGCGCAGCACCAGAGGGTTCAGGGACAGCGTCACGAGAAGAGAGCTTTGTTTCGGGACCGCGTTGCCTGATCCCTCTTGGGCCAGGGCCCACTGACAAGCGAGTTGTCAGTGCCACCCTACGCCGTCTTTCGCAGCTCACGCCGCCCCAGAATTTGCTCACACGCCGCGCAGCAGTCCGCCACGCTGATCGCTTCCATCGACTCCGGCCCGGCCGAGCGCTTTTCGCGGCTGCTGCCCGTGAGGCATACCTTCTGCACGGGCACGTGCAGCGGCCCATACGGACCGTTCCGCTCGGCCGGCATCGGACCGAACATCCCCACGCTGGGCGTGCCCACTGCCACGGCGAGGTGCAGCGGCCCCGTGTCCGATCCCACGAACATCACGGCCTTCCGCGACAGCGCCGCCAGTTCGCGGAGCGAGGTCTTCGGCGCGATGACGCCGTGACCGCCCGATCCTGCGACGATCTGCTCGGCCCAGGCCTTTTCCTGATCGCCGGCCCAGACGACCAGTGACTTAACACCGTGCTGCCGTCCAAGGAACTTCGCCACGTCGCCGTACCGCGCCGCGGGCCAGACCTTGCTCGGCCAGCCGGCCCCGGGGTTGATCACCGCAAAGCGCTCGGCCAGCCGCAACTCCGCGAGCATTCGCTCGGCGGTGGCCAGATCCTGGGGCGTATCCTCCAGGCGATACTGAACCGCGGGATTGCTGATCCCCAGCGGCCGCAGCAGTTCCAGATTGCGTTCGATCACGTGCGTGCCGGTCGGTTCCACCAGCTTGTTGTTCAGCCACATGCTCAGTTCGCGGCCGTCGACGCCGCTATATCCGATCCGCACGCGGGCTCCGGACAGTCTCGCCGCGACGGCACTCTTGGTCAGCCCCTGCATGTCGATCGCGACGTCAAAGTTCAGCGAGCGGAGCTTTTTTCGCAGGCCGAGCACTGTCTTGGGCGACTTCAGCCACTTGCGCGGCACGGGGATCAGCTCGTCGAGCGCGGGATGATGTTTGAGCAGTTGCGCCGAAACGCCTTCGACCACCCAGCCGATGAACGCCTGCGGCAGCGCCTCACGCAGCGCACACAGCACGGGCATTCCATGCAGCACGTCGCCGATGGCGCTCAAACGTACGATCAGAATTCGAGGTTGCGATCCGGGGCTCGTCAGCTTCTTCACGGGGATCTCACGGGTGCTAGCAGTTGGTCTTGGCCGGTGGAAGCGCGAATCTTAGCGGCAGCCAGCGGCGAGCCCCAATAGCGATTCTACTATCCGCGGAAACCCACGATCTTGGCTGCGATCCGGTCCACTAGTTTCGGGGCCAAAAGCATTCCCCACCGTGCCCAGGCCGAGCGCTCGCTGGTGAGCACCAGCCGTTTGCGTCGCTCGATCGCACGGACGATCTTCTTCGCGCACTTCTCGGCCGAAAGCAGTTTCGACTGATCGAGCGGACTATCGCCGAGCGACTTTCCGTCGGCGCCGGTCGCCAGCGACAGGATTTCGGACTGCACGAAGTCAGGTGCCACGATCGTCACGCCCACGCCGCTGGCCTTCAGTTCGATCCTCAGCGACTCGAAGAACCCGATTACGGCGTGCTTGCTGGCGGCGTAGCCCGAGAGAAGCGGCGGGCTGATGAGTCCCGAGATGCTGGCAATCGCCACGATCAGTCCGCGGGAACGCTTCAGGTGGGGCAGGGCAGCGTGCGTCGGATAGACGCTCCCCAGATAGTTGAGCTGCATCAACTCTTCCAGTCGCCGCGCGTCCGGCAGCTCGTCGAACCGAGCCCACATTGCTGCGCCGGCATTGTTCACCAGGACGTCGATCCCACCGAAATCCTGCGCTGCGGCCTCGATCAGCGAACGACACGCTTCGGCCGAGGTGACGTCCGTCGGCACGACGAGCGCCTCTGCTCCCTGGCTGCGGCATAGTGCAGCGACTTCTTCCAGCCGCTCGCGATTCCGCGCCGCCAGCACCAGCCTCGGCTTCTGCTGCGCGAGCTCGAGCGAGAGCGCCCTGCCGATCCCGCTCGAGGCCCCCGTGATCACAATCACTTTGCCGGCCAGTGCTTCCATGCCGCGCACTTCTGATTTCTAGACGTGCTTGCTCAGCTTCTCGGTCAGTCGCTCCAGCGACCGGCTGTGATCGTTTCGGTCGAGCACCACGTGAATCAGGCTCGGTCCGGTCATGTCGGCCCAGGCCGCCCGCAGCGCCGCGTCAAACTCGCCTTCGGTTTTCACCAGGTAACCCTTTCCGCCGCCGAACACCTCGGGCAATTTGTGATACGCCCAGGGCTGGACCTCATTGAACTCGAACGTGCCGGGATGCAGGTACCTTTCAGTGCCGTAGCCGCCGTTGTCAAGCACGATGATGATCGACGGGAACTTATGCCGCACGAGCGACGACAGCTCCGTGCCGGTCATCTGAAACGCGCCGTCGCCGACGATTGCCACGGTTCGTAAGTCGGGCCGCGCCATTTGTGCGCCTAGTGTGGCAGGGACCGAGAAGCCCATCGAGGTATAGTAGGCAGGGCTGATGAACTCGGTCCGGCCGCGAATCACCAGTTCGCTCGCCGCGAACAGCGAGTCGCCGATATCCGCAATCACAATCGTCTCGTCGTCGATCGTCTCGTTCAACCGGCGCATCAGCCGCGTGATTGAAATCTGCTGCTCCGGCTTCAGTACGAACTTCTCCACGCGATGCGGCAGGTCGGGCATCGTTCGCTTGGGCGGTTTCGGCTGCCTGGCCGCCAGTTCGCGAATGAAGTCGACCAGCAGCACATTGTGATAGTGATGGTGCCGGATCCGCAGTTGCTCGCTCGTGGCATAAATGCATTTGCCGGGGTCGAGGTTCGCGGTGTAAATGCCCAGGTTGATGTCGGTCATGAACGTGCCCAGGAGCAGCAGGCAATCGCTGTCCTCGACGAACTGCGTGACCTTGTCGTTCCCCATCGCTCCTTCATACAGGCCGACAAACAGCGGATGCGTCTCCGAAATCACGCTCTTGCCGAGCACGGTGGTCGTGATCGGAATCTGCGATCCTTCGGCCAATGCCAGCAGCTCATCCTGCAAGGCGAACCGGTGCAGTTCCACGCCGCCCACAATCGCCGGCCGCTCGCAGCTATTCAGCCACCGCTCGGCCTCGGCCACGGCTTCCTTCAGCGCATCGGGATCGCTGGCCATGTGCGTGTCCTGAAAGCGATGCGGCATCTCGGGAACCACGCCGACCATGTCGCGCGGAATTTCGATATACACCGGACGCTTGAACCGCGCCGCTGCGTGCAGCACGCGGTCGATCTCGTGAAAGGCCGTCTGCGGGTCGGAAAGTTCCGTGCCCGCGATGCACAGCTTTTCAAACACGTCGTACTGCGTCCGAAAATCGCGTACCCGGTGATGGAGCAGGGGATTGTTATGTCGCTCCTTCATGCCCGGCGAACCGGTGATCACCACCACAGGCGACTTCTCGGCATAGGCGCCGGCGACGCTGTTGGCCAGGCTCAAGCCGCCCACGCAGTAGGTAACGCAGACCGCGCCCATCCCGTGCACGCGCGCATAAGCATCCGCCGCAAACCCGGCGCAGTCCTCGCGCGTGGTGGTCACCACCTCGATCGGGCTGCGGTCGAGCATCGCGTAGAAGTTCAGCACGTAGTCGCCCGGAATGCCGAACACGTGGCCGATGCCGTAGTCCTGCAAGCGGTGAATCAGGTAGTCGCCAATCGACATGCCGGTGACCGCGGCCGGAGCGGCGGGACGGAGCGGACGGACTGCAGTGATCTCGGTGGCCATGGCGTCTCCTCGTTCTGCGCAACTTGATCGGGGACCTGCGGCGCGGATTATCCACCAACCTTCCAATGGGAACAATCTCGGATCCGCACTCTCATTCTACGCAGTTGGACCGCGGCGGGGTCGATGCTGGCAGAGGGCTGCGTTTCCGCGTTAACTCTTTGCGGCGCAGCGGATAGCACCATAGAAGTGCCGGCAGAAGAACCCCGCCGGCAGAGCCGGGGGCTCGACAGAGCAGCGCTACGGCCCGTTCTGCTTCTTCTGGGTGCGCAATAGCAGCATCCAGAAGCCCACGAAGATCGCCACGCAAACCAGCACGACGACACCGCCTAGCGGATTGAGTCCGTACCAGATGACCCCGGCGGCGATATACAGGCCCCACAGCACGAGCCCGCCGATGATCAGCGCCAGGATGGTGCGCGGCGACATGGGTTGCGGATTGTTTGCCCGAGGATTGTCCGTCATGGAAACGCTGCGCTTTTTGGCAGAATTGGTTGAATAAACGGGTGGCATCCCCTAACACAACCATAGCTTTTCGAGAGCCCGGCACAATGCCCCCACCTTCGCCGCCCGCCGAATATGGCGAAGATCCAGCCTCAAAATCCGCCCGGAGCCAAAGTCCGAACGTCCCCCAGGTGATAGAATACGGAGCTACCTTGCTGGTTGAATTCCGATGCCTTGCGATCCCGCTCTGATTCCATGACCACGCCCGTGTTCAGTTCGACCTCGCTGCTGCCCGTGCTGGATCACGTGCCAGCGCCGCCGGCTGCGCGCCGCGGCACGCCGCCGCTCCCGATGAACCGTGCCGAGATGGCGGCTCGCGGCTGGGACGAGGTCGACATCGTGTTTGTGACGGGCGACGCCTACGTCGATCATCCCAGCTTCGCGATGGCGCTGCTCGGTCGGCTGCTCGAAAGCGAGGGCTTTCGCGTGGCGATCCTCAGTCAACCCGACTGGCACAATTGCCAGGCCTGGCGCACGTTCGGCAAACCCCGGCTGTTTTTCGCCGTGAGCGCGGGCAACATGGACTCGATGATTAACCACTACACGGCAAACCGCAAAGTGCGAAACGACGACGCCTACAGTCCCGATGGCGCGATCGGCCGTCGTCCGGACCGAGCCACTCTGGCTTACTGTCAGCGCTCGCGCGAGGCGTATCACGGCGTGCCAGTCATCGCCGGCGGCGTGGAAGCCAGCTTGCGGCGGATTGCCCACTATGACTACTGGAGCGACAAGGTCCGCCGCTCGATCCTGCTCGACTGCAAGGCCGACCTCCTGGTCTACGGGATGGGCGAGCGTGGCATCATTGAAGTTGCCCGGCGGCTGCGCGACGGCCAGACGGTCAAGGACCTGCGCGACATGCGCGGCGCGGCCTATCGCCTGGGCGCGAAGGAATCGCCGCCGACCGAGAACACGCTTACGCTTCCCAGCTTTGAGGAAGTGACCAGCGACAAATGGGCTTTTGCCGAGATGACGAAGGTCTCTCACAACGAAACTAATCCGCACAACGCTCGCCGGCTAGTGCAGTATCACGACCGCGAGTGCGTCGTGGTGAATCCGCCGGCGCTGCCGCTCGCGCAAGGCGAGATGGATCGCGTCTACGGCCTGCCGTTCACCCGCAAGCCGCACCCCAGTTACGGCAAGAGCCGCATCCCGGCCTACGAGGTGGTGAAGGATTCGGTGCAGATCATGCGCGGCTGCTTCGGCGGCTGCACGTTCTGCTCGATCACGGCCCACGAGGGCCGGATCATTCAAAGCCGCAGCCAAGATTCCGTGATCAGCGAAATCCGCCAGATGACGGCCGATCCGGAATTCAAAGGCGTCATCAGCGACATCGGCGGTCCCACCGCCAATATGTACGAGATGCGCTGCAGCCGGCCCGAGGTCGAAGCCAAGTGCCGGCGGCTGAGCTGCGTGCATCCCACGATCTGCAAACTGCTCGGCACCGACCATGGGCCGCTCATCGACTTGATGAAAGCGGCCCGCGAGGAGCCGGGCGTGAAGAAGGTCTTCGTCGCCTCGGGCATTCGCATGGACCTGGCCCGCCGCAGCCGCGAGTACATGCGCGAGCTGGCCACGCATCATGTGGGCGGCACGCTCAAAGTCGCCCCGGAACACACGGACAACGAAGTTCTGGCCCTGATGAAGAAGCCGGGGCCCGAGGACTTCGAGAAGTTCGACCGCGAATTCAAGCAGGCTTCGAAGCGGGCCGGTAAAAAGCAGTTCCTCGTGCCGTATTTCATTGCCAGTCATCCGGGCAGCACGGTCGACTCGATGATCGACCTGGCATTGTTCCTCAAGCGGAACCACTACCAGCCCGACCAGGTGCAGGACTTCATTCCCAGCCCGTTCGACATCGCGGCCTGCATGTATTACACGGGCCTCGATCCGCACACCAAGAAGCCGGTCTACATTGCCCGGCATCTGCGCGACCGCAAGTTGCAGCGAGCGCTATTGCAGTTCTTCAAGCCGGAAAACTACTTCGAAGTCCGCAAGGCACTGGAGCAAGCCGGTCGGCAGGATCTGATCGGAAGTGGCTGCGACTGCCTGATACCCGAGCGTCCGCCAAAGGCGGCACTCGATCGCCGCCGCCGCGACGCGAACAACCGCCTGCGCGAACAGACCAGCGGCGACCACA
>JBGSKX010000087.1:0-12202 GCA_041741015.1 Pirellulales bacterium | reverse complement strand
GGGAGATGCTCTCCGAAACGCTGATCAGTCCCGTCGCCAGGGAGAGGCATCGCCGCTCGACGACGGCCCCGAGGCGGCTCATCCGTCGGCCCCCCACCTCGACGTGCGTCTGCGTGTGAACGTGATGCACCAGCGGCACGCGCGCGATCCAAGCTGCCAGCCGGCCAACCATCACGGCCCGCGGGGTGTGCGTGTGAACAAGCGAGAACTGCTCCTGCCGCAGCCAGGCCGCCAGCTCCCAGGCGGGCCGCAGATCGAGCCGCGAGTTCATCGGGAAGGTGCGCAGCTCGGCGCGTTGCGCGCGGCGAGTCGTCGCGAACTTGCCCTCTTTCAAACAGGCAAAACTGACGTTGAACCCAAACTGGCCAAGTTCCAGCGCCAGCAGATCCTGCACGCGCTCGGCGCCCGAATAGTGCTCGCCGTTAATCACATGCAGAACGCGAGCGGTAGCAATCGCACGCGTGGGCGCGAGCTGATCGAGTTCGAGAACGCTGGCGGCACAGACGCTGCCTGACATGAGAGATCTCCCCGCTAGCGCAACTCTAGCTCTTAATACGCCCCGCGGCCGGAGACCACGCTCGTGGGTGTCTTTGCCAGCAGTTTGGCGTCGGTCTTCAGGTTCTGGTTCTTCACGTACCAGAGATCCATCCGCACCCAGTCTTCGAAGGCTACTTCGCTGCGGCCGCTCACCTGCCACAGGCACGTCAGTCCCGGCTTGATCGCCAGTCGCCGCCGCTGCCAGGGTTCATACTTCTCGACTTCCTTGGGCACGGGCGGGCGCGGTCCGACCAGGGCCATGCTCCCGGCCAGCACGTTGAACAGTTGCGGCATCTCGTCGATGCTGGTCTTGCGCAGAATGCGTCCGATTCGCGTGACGCGTGGATCGACGCGGTTCTTGAAGATCGGGCCGTCCTTCTCGTTCTGCACCAGGTGCTGCAGTTTGTCGGCGTCGAGTCGCATCGTGCGGAACTTGATCATTCGGAACCGCCGACCGCAGTAGCCAACGCGTTCTTGAATGAACAGCGGCTTGCCCTTGGTGGTGATCGTGAGAATAACCAGCGTCGCGAGCAGGATCGGCGAGAGCACCACAATCAGGAAGAGCGCGCCGGCGATGTCCCAGACGCGTTTGAGTGCAAGATAGAACCAGCTTTGATTCCCCAGCGGCTCAACGATTGGTAGTCCCTGGCGAAAACGTTCCAGCGCGAGCGAAACCTTCTGATCGCTCACCGGACGGATCTGCGGCTCGTGCTCGGTCGCATCGACGATTGACCCCTGAAACGACTCGGGCCTGATGACCAGCAGATCATCGTGTGAATCGCTCGGCAGCAGCGGATCAGTCAGTAATGTGGCGTTCATTGTCGTCTCCTTTCTCCTGCGTTCCTTAACCGGCCACGCGCTGCAAGGCTTTGCTGAGCGACAAACGACCGGCAGGTTTCGCCGAGTTCTCATCAGCCAGCCGAAGCATCGGCAGTTCGGCCACCGGTTCCGCGGTTGGCGGCGAGACGGCTGCAAGCGGAACTGGCGTCGGCAGTGTGTTGACTGCTTCGACTGCGGTTGGTTGTTCGACAACAGCCGCCACCGACGTGGGCGTCGGCGCAGGTTGAATCAGCAGGAAGGCGATCGCTGCCGAGACCAGCAATCCCGCGCCGAGTCCGCCCGCGGCAATCACCGAGCGCCCCGGACCGATCGGTCGCGTGCCGGTGTCGGGCGTGCCGACCAGATTCAGTCGGCTGGTCGCGTTCGCCGCGGCATTGCGAGCTTTGGCATCGGCCAGTTCGTGCTCAACGGCCTTGAGCGTTTCGCTGCGGCTCTTGACCGCATCGGAAAGATTCGCGTACTCGGCACGCATGTCGGCCAACCTCGACAATCGCTGTTGGACCTCGGCAATCTGCGACTCGACGGACTTGATCCGATCGGCGCCGACCTGTTGGTCGGCCGCCACGCCTTTGATCGCCAAGGCAATCTCGTCGTGCAGTTGATTGCGGATCACACGTTCGGCTTCGCGGGCTCCCCGCACCATGGGATGATCCTCGGACATCGTGCCCAACGCCTGACCGCTGCGCAGCTGAGCGTCAACCAGCCCGTCTTTCAGCCGCGCAAGCGCCGGCTGCGACTTGAGCAGCAGGCTCGGGGCCGCCATTAGCTTCGACGGATCGCTCTCCGCTTCCTTCAGCAGCCGGAGCGATTCTTCGTTCTCGAGCTGCGCGGCCTTGTGCACCCGCAGCTCCTTTTCAAGTTCCACCAGGTTGCGCCGCAAGTCGCTATCGCCCGAGGGAGACTCGGTCAGGATTCGCAACTCCACCAGGTCGTTGCCGGCGTGCTGTTCCATCGCGCTCAGCCGCTTGGTGGCCTCGGACAGTTCGTCCTGGGCCAGCGTCACCGAGCGATCAAGTTCCTTGATCGAGCCCTCGGAGCTGGCCTTCTGCATGTTGGCCAGGCGGGACTGGAGCTCCGTGCTGATCGCCCCGGCCAGCGCGGTTGCCCTGGTGCGGTCGTGGTCTTTCACCTTGAGATAAAACAGTTCCGTCTTGCCGAATTCAGCCCCCTTGGGCGGTTCCACCGCGACGCTATCCTGCAGCGCCTCAAGCGCTTTCTCATTCGGCCAGTTCGCGGCGTTGTCTTCGCTGCCAGGGCCAGCCTGTTGGAGCGCGCCGAGCAACACATCGCGGCTCTTCGCGAGTTCCAGGATCGTTTCCTGGGTGCTTTTCATCTGTTCGAGTTCCGTGGCCCGGCCCAGCCGCGAGAGCGTGTCGCTCGATTCGCTGCGCACCACCATGGCCTGCGCCGCTTCCCAGGTCTTGGGACGCACGATGGCATAGCCCACGGCCACCGCGGTCAACACGACGATTGGCGCCACGAGCAACCGCTTATGACTGGTGATCGTTTGCAGCACGTCCCGAGGGTGAATCACCGGGTGCGTATGCGACATGGGTTGCAGTTCCAGGATGTGCGAATGGAGTGCGAGATGAGATGCGAGGGAAATGCAAACCGAGTGCCTTTGCTCGGCGATGCAATTCGCCTGCATCAAACTCCTACGTTACGCTTTCGCGCGCTGTTCTGGCGTGCACGCGCACCCGGCAAATTCGACACAACTGGCCGTTCGCAACGCGGCGATTCCGCGACGGGATGTTGCGTTTTTGCAACAGTAGCGCGCGTGCCAATTGCGAAACCTCACCCAGGATCGCGCCAGGGTGTTTGCTTCTCGTGCAGCGTAAGGGAGAGTTTACGAGCCGCGGCGGACTGCGAATTCCTCGCATTCCAGCCAGTGCATGCCAGCGGCGCCGCGCTGCCTCCTTCGCTGACAACAGGAACACGGAATAGCACTGATGACTCGCTGGAAGCGACTGCTGCTGAACCTCTATGCCGGCGGAACCTACCCGCTCCGCGCGCGGCGCCTCGCGCACCTGTGCGCCGCGGGAAAGGCCCCCTGGTCCGTCCTGTTTTATCACCGCGTCGCCGATGACAGGGCAAACCCCTGGACGATCTCGACGCATGCGTTCGAGCAGCAGATGCGCTGGCTGAAGCGCCACTTCGAGATGATCTCGCTGGCCGAGGGTCAGCGCCGAATCCGCTCAGCGCGCAATGATCGCCCCGCCGTGACGATCACGTTCGACGACGGCTACGCCGACAATTCGCGCCGCGCGCTGCCGCTGCTGCTGGAACTCGCCATCCCCTGCACGTACTTCGTCACCAGTCACAACATTCTCGCCGGCCGGCCGTTTCCGCACGACGTGAAACTCGGCCATCCGTGTGCACCGAACACGCCAGCCGAGATTCGCGATCTGGCCGCGGCCGGCATCGACATCGGCGCCCACACGCGCACGCATGCCGACCTTGGACGAGCCACCGACCCGCGAATGCTCGCGGAAGAGCTGCAGATCGGCCAGCGCGAACTCGAGGAAATTACGGGGAGGCCCGTGCGGTACTTCGCGTTTCCCTACGGGCAGAAGGTAAACCTCGGTCGCGAGGCAATGGACGTCGCTCGCAGCACATACGACGGAGCCTGCTCGGCGTACGGCGGCTACAACTTACCTGGCGACGACTGCTTTCAGATCCAGCGTATCGGGGCCGATGACGAACTGGTCCGCCTGCGAAATTGGCTTTCGCTCGATCCGCGGAAGCTCCGTGCCAGCCGACGCGATCGGCGGTGGTCGGATGAAACACTTGGCACGGCCGCGGCAAAAGAGTCGGAAATTCGCGAACCGGCGGAGGCGCTCGCATGAGCATGGTCCTCCAAGAGCCGCTGGAGCTGGAATCGTCCGTCCGTGCCCCGCAGGCCGAGACCCTGGCCGCCAGCGTCGTAATCCTGCTGTCGATGACGGTCGCCCAGCGAGTGATCGGTTTCCTGCGCGGCGTGCTGTTCTGCCGCTGGCTGTCGCTGGAAGAGCTCGGCCAATGGGACATGGCGTTCGCGTATTTGAACCTCGCCGCTCCGCTGGTCGTGCTGGGCCTGCCCGGCTCGTTCGGGCGCTACGTCGAGTACTTCCGCCAGCGCGGTCAGTTTCATGTGTTCCTTCGCCGCACGGCCATCGTCACCGCTGTTGCCTCGGTCGTAGCCCTGGCCGCGATGCTCTTCGCCCGCGGGTGGTTTTCGGAACTCGTCTTCGGCACCCGCACGGAAACGACACTCACCGTGTGGCTCGCCGCCTGCCTGGTGGCGGTGATCCTGCACAACTTTCTCACGGCGCTGTTCATCGCGGTCCGCATGTACCGCGTCGTAACGGCCTTGCAGTTCGCCCAAGGATTGGGCTTTGCCGCGATCAGCCTGGTGCTGCTTTCGGTGTATCCGCAGGGTGCGACGAGCGCCGTTATCGGTTACACACTTGCCACACTTCTGGCCGCAGCAGTCTCCATCGGCTGGCTCAGCCGATTGGTGCGTTCCGAATCCTGTGAACCAGCAACCGAGCGCCGGCGCGACTTCTGGATGCGTCTGCTTCCGTTCGCCGTCTGGATGTGGGTCACCAACCTGATCTCGAACGTATTCGACCTGGTCGATCGCTACATGATCGTTCATCACAGCGGAATGTCGCCCGACGAAGCCTTGCGGCAGGTGGGCAATTATCACAGCTCGCGGATCATTCCACTGCTGTTCGTGGGCGTCGCGGCTTTGTTCGCCTCGATGATTACGCCGCACCTGACGACCGATTGGGAAGTCGGCCGCCGCGATAGCGTCGTCCGCCGGCTGAACCTGGCACTGAAGCTCCTGGCGATCACGCTACTGGCGGCCTCGACCGCCGTGCTGTTCGTTGCGCCTCCGCTGTTCGAGGTGGCCCTCCGCAACAAGTTCCAAGGCGGCCTCGACGTGCTCCCTTGCACACTGGCTTACTGCGCCTGGTTCGGACTCTTCGCGGTCGCTCAGAACTACCTGTGGTGCGCCGAACGGGCAGCACTCAGCAACCTCCCACTGCTCGTGGGTCTGATTCTGAACGTCCTGCTCAACCTGTTGTGGCTGCCGGCCTATGGCCTGCCGGGCGCGGTTTGGGCAACCACGGTCTCGAATCTCGCGGCAATGCTGCTCACTTACGAATTCAGTCGTCGACACGGCATGCAAATCGACGCCGGCACCTGGATCGCATCGCTGGCAATCGGCGGGCTGTGTCTCGGTCCCTGGCCGGCGCTTGCCGCGCTCGGCGTCGTGGGATTCCTTGCCCTGGCGACCAACCGGCTGCTGCACGCGGATGAGAAGCAAGAACTCCTCGAATCGCTGCGCGCGGGCTTGGATCGAGTTGGCACCGCCATGCGTCGTATTTTTCCCGCCGGCATCGCACACTAGCCTCGTCTTCGCCATGAAAAGCAAACGCCAACTTCTGCCGCTCGAAGACCGTGGCCCTTTGCGAGTCATGTTCCTGCTCAGCTCGATGCCGGTCGGCGGAGCGGAAACGCTGCTGGTGAACCTGACGCGGCGGCTGGACAAGTCGCGATTCACGCCGCTGTTGTGTTGCCTGCAGTCGCTCGGCCCGCTGGGCGAGGAACTCTCCCGCGAGCTGCCTGCCTACAGCGGACTGATCCACGGCAAGTACGATCTGCTGGTCCTGCCGAGGCTCGTGCGACTTCTCCGGCGCGAGCGAGTCGACGCAATCGTGACCGTCGGAGCCGGCGACAAAATGTTCTGGGGTCGCTTTGCCGCGCGGCTGGCCGGCGTACCGGTGATCTGCTCGGCAATTCATTCGACGGGTTGGCCCGACGTGATTGAGCGGCCGAATCGCTCGCGCTTGCTGACTCACTGGACCGATGCGTTCATTGCGGTGGCCGAAGAGCACGGCCGACACCTTGTTGACATCGAGGGGTTTCCGGCCAACCGAGTGCACGTCATACCCAACGGCATCGACGTGCGGCGCTTCACGGCCTGCGGCGATCCTGAGCTGGTGCGAAAGTCTTTGAGCATCGCGGCCGAAGCTCCTTTGGTGGGTATCGTCGCCGCGCTCCGTCCCGAGAAAGATCATGGGCTGTTCCTGCGCACCGCCGCCCTGGTGTGCGAGAAAGTCCCCGCAGCGCGGTTTCTCATCATCGGCGACGGGCCGGAACGCCCGGTGCTCGAGCGACTAGCGCGCGAACTGAACCTGCAGAACGCCGTGCAGTTCCTCGGCAATCGGTCTGACATTCCCCAACTCCTGAGCGTCCTCGACGTGTTCGTTCTCACGTCCCAGATGGAAGCCAGCCCCGTCTCGATCATGGAGGCGATGGCCTGCGGAAAGCCCGTCGTCGCGCCGCGGGTCGGTTCGATCGACGAATCGGTGATCGACGGCGTGACCGGCTGCCTGGTCGAGCCAGGAAACTCGGTGCTGGCGGCCGACCGGATCCTGCGATTGCTCCAAGACCCAGCGCTTGCCGTTCGGCTAGGCCGGGCCGGACGCGAGCGAGTCTGCGAGCGGTCGTCGCTCGAAGCGATGGTTTCCGGCTACGAGGAGCTATTGGCCACGATTTACGAGAGCAAAGTTCAACATTTCGCGCCACGCCAGCGCGCCAAACCACGCGACATCGAGGTCCCCTTCCCAACAACCACCGTTCGCTGACGAAAACGGTGCCAGGAACCTTTTTTGAGAAAAGGTTCCTGGCACCGTTTTCGAGGGCGGGAATCTCGCGAGAAAGTGCCCACGCAGGCTCGGCCGGCAACTAAGTTGCCGACGGTCCATAACCGCCTGGGCCCTATCCCGACCACGCCGCGCAAGATAATATGCCACTTACGCTTGAAGCCACTTCGCCGAGCCTGCAACTTCCCTGGGAACCGTCCAGCCGCAAGATGACCTCCACGCTCCTGGCCATCGTTGCCCGCATCTTGAGCGGCGCTAGCGTGCGCTGGATCGATTGCCAGCCGGACACCGTCCAGCGGGTGTACTTCGCCAATCACACCAGCCACCTGGATTCGATCGTTCTCTGGGCGTCGCTTCCCAGTCACGTGCGAGCGCTGACGCGCCCCGTGGCGGCCAAGGAATACTGGGAGAAGGGCGCGGTCAGGCGGTTCATGGCCCGCACGTTCAATGCGATGCTCATCGATCGCAAGGACATCAAAGTCCACCAGAGCCCGGTGGACATGATCCTCGGCCAGATTGGCCAAAAGTATTCGGTGATCCTGTTTCCCGAAGGGAGCCGTAACGCCGAGGAACAGATCCAAACGTTCAAGAGCGGGCTGTACTATCTGGCCAAGAAGCGGCCGGACCTGGAACTGGTCCCCGTCCACATTGAGAATCTGAATCGCGTGCTGCCGCGTGGCGAGTTTCTGCCGGTGCCGCTGTTGAGCCTGGTGACGTTCGGCCCGCCGATGTACCTGGAACAGGGCGAAGCCAAAAACGACTTTCTCACGCGGGCTCGCGATGCCGTCAAGCGACTCAAAGACCTCTAACCCCACCCGACGAGATAGAACCGGATGTTCGACGTCAGAACTCTTAGCCTGGTGGGCGGTGTGCTCGCGATCCTGCTCGTGGCCACGAGCCTGGGACAGCGACTCAAATACTCGCGCGATATCGGGATCAACCCGGCGCTTGTCGAGGCGTTCAACCTGCGAATTCGTGCCTGGTGGCTGATGTGTACCGTGTTGGCGGCGGCGTTTCTGCTGGGGCCGGCCTCGCGCGTCGCTACGGTCATCGTGTTCTTCTTGATCTCGTTCTGGGCCCTGCGCGAATTCATCACGCTCACGCCCACGCGATTGGGCGACCATCGCGCGCTCTTCTGGGTGTTCATCGTCTTCACGCCGCTACAATATTTGATTGTCGTGCTGGGCGTGGAGAATTACGGCCTGTTGTTCAGCGTGCTGATTCCGGTCTATGCGTTCCTGTTCATCCCCGCACGCGTGGCAATGGCGGGGGACTACAAACGCTTCCTGGAGCGAGTGGCCAAGATTCAAGCCGGCCTGATGATCTGCGTCTACTGTTTGAGCTACGCGCCGGCCATCCTGAGCCTCCAGATTCCCGGCTTCGAAGGGCAACAGGCTCGGCTGCTGTTCTTCTTCGTCCTGCTGGTTCAACTCAACGACGTGCTGCAATTCGCCTGGGGTAAACTGCTGGGCCGCAGCGTCATTGCGCCGGCCATCAGTCCCAGCCGCACCTGGGAAGGTTTCCTGGGTGGTGTGGCCAGCACGTCTCTGATTGGCGCCGCACTATGGTGGGCCACGCCTTTCGACGTCTGGCAGGCGGCCGGCATCTCGGCCGTAATTGCGGTGATGGGCTTTGCCGGCGGCATGACCATGTCCGCCATCAAGCGCGATCGCGGCGTCGAGGACTACGGCACGCTGGTCGTCGGACACGGCGGCGTGCTCGATCGCATCGACTCGATCTGCTTCGCCGCGCCGGTGTTCTATCACCTCACGCGGTTCCTGTTCGTCGCGCCGTAAGCTGTGGCCGAGGTCAGTGATTCCGGATGAAGCGACGCCATGCACGACCGGGCCCACAGAGCTACATGATCTGCAATCTAAAACGGGCCGGGCAATCCGCGCGAAGCGGTTCGAGCCCCGTCACTTCCGGGCGGACGGTTCCATTCCAGGATCACTTGTCGCGGACGCTGAATCTCTTGAGGTCGCGTGACCTGATAGGCCGGCCCAGGTAGTTTGTCGAGCGGTGCTTCGACGCGCGGCCCTGGTTGTGATAGTTCTATGCCGCTCGGTCCCGGTTGCGTGGCCGTGGCCAATGTGGCCGGCGATTTCGCTCCACCACGCGGTTGCCAATCGGATTGACCGGCGTCTGGCAAGGCTCCGCCGCTGCGAGCCCGTTCATACACGCTGCCGCCCCCCGTTACGCTGGCAAGCTGCTCACTCGACTCAGGCGGGAACGCCTCGACGCGCGATTGCGGCGTCGCATCACTCGGGCCAGGCAGCGGAGTATTGGCGGCCACGAGTTCGGGCGCCTCGACGGGAGTGCTGATTTTTGGACTGCCCGAGCGGACCCATTCGAGCCAGGTGTTTTGCAGCACAAGCAGGTTTTCATGGCCGTAATGCTGTTTCGTGGCCCGCGACCAGTTTTCGTCGCGCATGCCGTCGCCAACATAGGCCAGAAACTTCCGCTTGCCACCGTGGGCGATCAGATAGCGGGCGAGCGAAAAACCCTGCGAGTAAAGCGGCATCACGTCGCGCGGATACTCGCGCATCGCGAACATCTTGCTGAAGGCGATTCCGCGGTTGGTGTGCAGAAACTCGATCAGCATCTGCTGCTGTTTGGCTTTTTCGCTGTCGTGCTCGACCGTGGTGCAGGCGCCTTCGTCGGCCCAGCGGGGCAGCGGACGGCGAAAGTGCGTGGCGAACACCATGTGCGTGACTTCGTGCGGGAGCACCGAATCCAGAATCCGCTCCTGCGAACCCTGGATCGTCATTCGCCAGCCGTAAACTTCGCCACCCGCAAATTCAAAGCTGGTGGCGCCGCCAGCGCCGAGGTTCGGAGCGACGTGGGCTTGAATCGGGCACGGCTGGGCCCAGTTGGGCATCTCCTTGCCGAGCCATTCCAGCGCCAGCTCCCGACGATACTTTTCGGCCGCCTGCCCAATCTGCTGGGCCTGCTGCGGCGTGGGGGCATCAATGATGAAATTGGCCGTTCGGTAGCTGGCCCCCATCGAGGCCACGGCGCACGCCAGAACGGCGCACCGCATCACGAGAGCATCCATGCTCGACAAGCTCCTCTCTTAGCAGAACTCGGGCTGCGTCCTTGCAACCACGACCGGGCGCGGTGAAGCAACTTTTGAGCCGTTGTTCAATTGGCAGGCGGATCAGGTTGGCTAACTCATTGAACGAGCGACGGTTGCTCGCTTTATTTGACGGCTGGAGGGGAGCCCCATCGTGCGGCTGCGGAGCCGTCAAACTTTACAAGTTTTACCCCAGCTTTTGAAAACGTTGCTAGGGCAGTTCTCACAAAAGTCGCTAGCAATCCCGCGATTGCAGCGCCGCTAGCAGTTCGCGATTCGCGGGCGGAAACGCGTAGTTCGACAACTCGCGGCGCGGCACCCAGCAAAAGCGCGAGTCGGCCGCGAGCTCGGCTTCTTGTACCAGCGCACAGGCAAAGAATCGCAGCCGCAACTCGCCGTGCGCGTAGCTGTGGTCCACTGCAGGATAATCACTCTGCACCTTCACCCGCAGGCCCGTCTCTTCCAGGCACTCGCGCACCGCGGCGTCTGCGGCTGCTTCGCCGGGCTGCAGCTTCCCGCCCGGGAATTCCCAGTACCCGGCCAGCGGTACCCCTGCGGGACGCAACCCAATCAGGAACATCCCGTCACGTTCGACCACCGCGATGGCGATTTCAACCGGCGTGCTCAAGCTGCTGCGCTCTCGCGGTTTACTTGCGGTACTCGTCGAGCAGCCGGCCTGGCGTGCCCATGATGTTGTAGCCGCAGTCGACGTGCATGATCTCGCCCGTGATGCCGCCGGAGTCCGGCGACAGCAGAAACGCACCCGTGCGGCCGACTTCATCGTGCGTGACATTGCGGCCCATCGGCGCCATCTTCTCATAGAACTGCAGCATGTCTTCGACGCCGGCGCCACGACCAGCTAGCGTCCTCAACGGACCAGCCGACAGCGCGTTCACGCGAATGCCACGCGGCCCCAGATCGAAGGCCAGGTACTTCACCGCCGAGTCGAGCGCTGCTTTGCAGATGCCCATCACGTTGTAGCCCGGCACCGCCTTCTCGCCACCGAAGTAGGTCATCGTGGCAATCGCGGCGTTGTCGGCAAGGACCGGCCGAGCGGCATTCGCCACGGCGATGAGACTATAGGCGCTGATTTCCATTGCCATTAAAAAACCGGCCCGGCTGGTTTCGATCGTGTCGCGTTTCAAATCGTCCATCGAAGCAAACGCGATCGCATGCAGCAGGAAGTCGATCTTGCCGAACTCCTCGCCGGCCTTGGCCATCACCTCCTGAATCTGGGCGTCGTTCTGCACGTCGAGCGGAACCAGGAACTTCGCGTTGGGCGCCTTGTCGGTGAGCAGCGAGACCCGGCGGCGGTTGCGCTGCCGCTCGTCATCCGGCCGATCGGGCAGATGGGTGAACCCGCACTGGCCGCCTTCTTCCATCACCCGCTGGGCTATCGCCCAGGCGATCGAGTGGTCATTGGCCACGCCGAGAATAAGTCCCTTTTTGCCTTCAAATGCGCCCATCCGAATCTCCTTATTCTCGTGTCCGCGACGGCAGCAGAATTGGCCGATTGCGGCGACGGCTTGGCTGGCCAGTTAGCGAAAAGGCCAAGAATACCGCTTTAAGCCAGAATGCTCAACTTCGCTTGCCCGGGCGGGTCGAGCGGACACCTCAGGGCGCGAACTAAAATCATTTTGACTTCCCGCTGGACACGAGTAGTATTCAAATGAACTCGACAGACGCATTGGTCGTATCAATTAAGCCCAACCCAATCCCGTCGAAGTTGTCACAAAAGGACAGACATCCCATGGCAACGACCCCAGGATCCGCCAACAAATCGCCGGAAACCCAAACAGCTCAATGGGATAAGCAATCAGCGCAACTCCTGAGGACGGGCGTGGCAGCGGATTCTACGGCCGCATTCTTGGCCCTTAGCCTGCCGATCGTCGTCCAGGCGACTGCGGCCGAGTACGCCGCCGTGGCCCGCTTCGAGCATGGCGGCTGGCTCAATCTAGGGGAATCCGGCCGTCCCCGCCAACTTCCACACTCGCTGCTGGCGGACGTTCTCGACCGCGAGCAACCCGCAGCGGCTGACGTCTGGATGGGGCTCCCGCTCGCCCCGCGAACGGACAATAGCGAAGTCCTGGCCCTCTGC
>JBGSKX010000086.1:0-2797 GCA_041741015.1 Pirellulales bacterium | reverse complement strand
ACGCGGCCGGCGAGCATCGTGGCCGCCAGCACCGGCCCCAGCTCCCGCACCAGCGACATGTTGATCACCGCGCCGAGCCGGGTTTCCATGTTCAGTTGCCGGAACTGGGCGTGACTCTGCACGGCCAGCACCATCCCAATGAACGTCCCGGTCAGGGCAACCACCGGCAGGCTGAGCACGCCCACCTGGTAAAAGTTCGGCAGCAGCGTATCGGCCCGCGGACGTCGTCGAAAAATCCAACCCACCATCCGCAAGAAGAACTCGATCACGTCCTCGACCGCGATCACCCAATTCATCACCAGCCCGCCCAAACCGGCAATCCAGTTGGCGGCGGCTTCCAGGAAGCCTGGCGGTCGGCTGTCGTGAGTCGCGGGTTGCGTGGCCATAAGTCGTAAGTGCTGGCAAATGTAGAGACCGGGCGCGCACCGAGTGCGGCCCTCTCTCTAGTTTTTCGTCGCGGCTACCTTACCGCTTGAGGAAACTTTGCCGGTCGACCACAAGTCTGACGCCGGCGCAAGCTGGGCGAACTGGCTGAACGCTTTCATTATAGAGGTCCGGTCGAGTACGCGCGACGGCGTGCTATCACCGACATCGGCCCTGGGTGCCACCGTCATCTCTCTCATCGATGAGCAAGCTACGATCGCAATCACTCGCTCCCGCGACGGCCCGCAACAAAAAAACCGCCGTCCGGCGCTTGGCCGGACGGCGGTCTGTTCAAACCACCCTGAACATGTTTTCGTCGTGGCTGCTTACTCGGCCGGCTTCTCGGCCGGGCCGCCAGCGGCCACCGCCTCTTCTCCCTCGGTCACCCGAGCGTCGAAGAAGAGTTGCTTCTTATCGCCGACTTCCTTTACGTCGACCACGATCAGATCCTTGCCCTGGAACTCGCCCTTGAGCAGTTCCTCGCTGAGCGGATCCTCGACGAAGTTCTCAATCGCCCGACGCAGCGGACGCGCGCCGAAATCGGTGTTCGAGCCCTTCTTGATCAGGAACTTCTTGGCTTCATCGCTGAGTTGCAGCTTCAGGCCGCGCTCTTCCAGCCGCTCGCGGACCTTGCCCAGTTCCAGATCCACGACCCGCTTCAGGTCGTCGATCGTCAGGTGCCGGAACACGATCACGTCGTCCACGCGGTTGAGGAACTCGGGCCGGAACACGCGCTCGATCCGTTCCATCACGCGGGTCTTCATGCTGTCGTACGACGCATCGTCGTCCGGAGCCTGGAAGCCGAAGGAACTTTCGTTCTTGATCGCTTCAGCGCCCGCGTTGGTGGTCATGATCAAAATCACGTTGCGGAAGTCCACGTTCCGACCGAAGCTGTCGGTCAGGCGGCCTTCTTCCATCACTTGCAGCAGCATGTTGAACACGTCCGGATGCGCCTTCTCGATTTCGTCGAGCAGCACCACGGCGTATGGCCGGCGGCGAATCTTCTCGGTCAACTGACCGCCTTCTTCGAAGCCGACGTAGCCCGGAGGAGCACCGATCAATCGGCTGACGTTGTGCTTCTCCATGTACTCGCTCATGTCGATCTGGATCAGCGCGTCGTCGTCGCCGAACATGAATCCGGCCAGCGCCTTGGCGAGCAAGGTTTTGCCCACGCCCGTCGGACCGGCAAAAATAAAGCATCCGGTCGGACGCTTGGGATCCTTCAGACCGCTGCGGCTCCGCCGCACCGCCTTCGAGATGCTCTTGATCGCCTCTTGCTGACTGATCACGCGGCGATGCAGATCGTCTTCCATCTGCATCAGGCGCATGCTGTCTTCGGTCGTCATCCGAGTCAACGGAATGCCGGTCATCTTGCTGACCACTTCGGCAACCACTTCCTCGTCCACCACGCCGTCGGCCTCACGCGATTTCTCGCGCCAGTCGCGGGTGATGTTCTGTTTCTTCTTCTTGAGCTTGTCGGCCTGATCGCGCAGAGCCGCGGCCCGCTCGAAGTCCTGATTGGCAACGGCCTCTTCCTTCTCTTTGTTCAGCCGTTCCACCTCGGTGTCGATTTCCTTGAGATCTGGCGGACGGGTCATCGCCTTCAGCCGCACCCGAGCACCGGCCTCGTCGATCACGTCGATCGCCTTGTCCGGCAGGCAGCGTCCCGTGATGTACCGGCCCGAGAGCTCGACCGAGGCTACCAGGGCGTCGTCGGTGATCTGCACCCGGTGATGCTGTTCGTACCGATCGCGGAGCCCCTTGAGGATCTCGACCGTTTCGCTCTTGGTCGAAGGTTCGACCATCACCACCTGGAAGCGGCGGTCCAGAGCGCTGTCCTTTTCGATGTACTTGCGATATTCGTCGAGCGTCGTGGCGCCGATGCACTGGATTTCGCCGCGGGCCAAGGCCGGCTTGAGCACGTTCGATGCGTCGATTGCGCCTTCCGCGCCACCGGCTCCAACCAGCGTGTGCAACTCGTCGATGAACAAGATCGTGTTCTTCGCCCGGCGCACTTCGTTCATCACGGCCTTGATCCGCTCTTCGAACTGACCGCGATACTTCGTGCCGGCGACCATCATCGCCAGGTCGAGCACCACGATCCGCCGATCCGCGAGCAGCTCCGGCACGTTGCCTTCAATCACGCGCTGCGCAAAGCCTTCGACGATGGCCGTCTTGCCCACGCCCGCTTCGCCCAAGAGCACGGGGTTATTCTTCGTCCGGCGGCTGAGAATCTGGATCGCCCGTTCGATTTCCTTCTCGCGGCCGATCACCGGGTCGAGCTTGCCCTGGCGAGCGAGCTCGGTCAGATCGCGGCCAAAGCTGTCGAGCGCGGGCGTCTTCGACTTGCCCCCCTTGGGCGAGCCTTCGCCGC
>JBGSKX010000085.1:0-2297 GCA_041741015.1 Pirellulales bacterium | reverse complement strand
GAACCGCCCAAGCAACAGGGCGCCGCGCCTGCTCCCACACCCAGGCAGCCTCCCGCCAAGACTCCCCTGGCCAGCGATCCCGCCCCGACCACGCCGGCAATTGGCGAGACAACCAAACGTGCAGCGAGCCAGACCCGTCCGGATCCCAAGTCGGCCGGTACTCCTGTCGTCAAAGACGAACCGGGCCCGCGCGCTGGCGCGACCTCGCCCGCACCTTCGATCGTCATCGACCTGCCTGACGAAGCGAAGCCGAACTCCAAAAATAGCGCGGGCGAAATGCCTTTCGTCGTCACGGATTCGGCCGGATCGACGGTGCGTACCCCACGCAAACCGTCGCCTCCGCGCGGAGTCTGGTGGCTCGTCGGTGCGGCGGCCGCGGCCATACTTGTCCTGGCGATCGGCGTCGTCTTGTATCAAAATTCCGGCGGACAGCCGACCACTTCGACCACCAGTTCAACGCCTCCTCCGCCGATCGGCGAGAGCCCCGTAAACGCCGAGCCCGCGGACGCTGCCGCGCCGCCCGTCGAAACCACCACCTCGAACCTCATCGAGGACGACGGCCGCACGCTGTGGGAGTCGCCCACGGATGGGGCGCCACTGGAACTGCGCTATCTGCCGAGCGGCGCGCAGGTCATCTTTGTCTGGCGACCCTACGACCTATTGAACGACCCTGAAGGTCCCAAGATCATCGCCGCACTCGGGCCCGCGGCAGAATCGCGGCTCGACCACCTGCACCGCACCTTGGGAGTTACGCTGGCCGAGGTCGAACAGCTTGTCGTGGCCTTTGCCGCTGACGAATCGCTCGCTCCGCGTGCCTCGTACGTGGCAACTCTCGCCGGCGATGCAGATCAGGCCGCGCTCGTCAAAGCCTGGGGCGATCCCGTGCCCGTCGAACACGCCGGCAAGCGATACTTCGAGCGCGACGGAACGGCGTTTTATTTGCCCGAGGGCGAAGCACGCACCGTGGTTGTCAGCACCACGGCCTGGATGCCGGAAATCCTCGATCTCGATGGTCCGCCGCTGCTACGTAGTAGCCTCGAACAGTTGCTCGCCGCGAGCGACTCGCAGCGCACGTTCACGCTTCTGGCCGTTCCGGGCTTCGTGTTCACCGATGGCAGCTCGCTGCTTGCCGGCCAGCTTGCCCCGCTGCTTGGGCCACTGCGAACCTTTCTCGGCCCCGACATCGAGGCCGTGTCGCTGAGCGCCAATCTTGACACCGACCTCTTCGTCGAGCTTCGCGCCCTTGCTCCCGTCGACCGCAAGCCATCGGTCGTGCTGGGCGAGCTGCGCACGCGCTGGGAAACGCTGCCCGAACAGTTGGAAAGCCACTTCGCAGCGGTACAGCCCCGGCCACACGCCGCCGACGTCCTCAAGCAGTTTCCGGCAATGCTCCGCGAAGCTCGTAACTACACGCGCAGTGGCCTCGATTCACGGCAGCTCGTGATGTCGGCCTACCTTCCCGGCGTGGCGGCCCACAACCTGCTGCTTGCCTCGGAGCTGGCACTCTCCGAGCACGTCCCGCAATCAGCGTCGCTCGCCTCCGCCGCCGCACCGACAAAGACAATCTCCGCCACCGAAGCCCTCAGCCGCAAGGTTACGCTCAGCTTCCCCCGCGAAACGCTCGAAGGAGCCCTCGGCATTCTGGCCCGCGAGATCGAGCTGCCGATTATTATTCAGGGCAACGACCTGCAGCTCGAAGGCATCACGCGCAATCAATCGCTGAATGACTTCGAGGCCCGCCAGCAGCCAGCCGCCGAGGTTCTCGGCCAGCTGCTCATGCTGGCGAATCCCGACGGCAAGCTCGTCTACCAGCTGAAGACCGACGCCGCGGGCCGTTCTACGATCTTCGTCACCACTCGCTCCGCGGTGAATCGCCGCGGCGAGCAGCCGGCCGAGGGCTTTTAACTGGGCCCACTCGGCCGAAAAAGGCGGTAAAATCGCTAGCATCCACCGGTGGACACTGCCGTGGACACTATACTGGAGACTCAAGGAAGCACCCGTCGCAGCAGTTCGTCCGCACGCGCGTCAGGCACAACGCGAACAGCGCGGACCACCGCACTCCAATCCAAGAGCGGACCACACGCCCGTGGAACTCTTCGCCATCCACTGCACCACTTGCAAGGCGCGACTGATCGTCAAAGACGAATCGGTCATCGGGGACATTCTGTCCTGCCCCAAGTGTCACAGCATGGTGCAAGTCGTGGCGCCGCCGGGCTGGAGTTCTCCGAGCGTGACCCAGCAGCCTGCACCCGCCGTGAAGCCCACGCCCGCGCCGAACAATGCGCCCGCGCGAGTCG
>JBGSKX010000084.1:0-8417 GCA_041741015.1 Pirellulales bacterium | reverse complement strand
GAAGTCGCCCGACCCGCCGCGCCTGCCGCTCCGGCAACGGGAGCCGCCGCTCCGGCCGCGGCACCGGCTTCGGACGCCAACCTGGTCGAGATCAAGAGCCCGATGATCGGTACGTTCTATGCCTCTTCGAGCCCCGAGACGCCGCCGTTTGTGAAGGTGGGCGATCACATCGGCCCCACCAGCACGGTCTGCATCATCGAGGCCATGAAGGTCTTCAACGAGATTCCGGCCGAAGTGTCGGGCCTGGTAGTGCAGGTCCTGGTCGAGAACGGGGCCCCGGTGGAGTTCGGGCAGCCGCTGTACAAGATCGATCCCAGTAAGTAAACGCGGCGGACTGGTCGCGCCTTGCCTCGCGAGTGGATCACCGGCGGGCGCGCGGCATGACCAGCTTCGGCCGCCATCAAGAGCTTGAGAAGACTTCGCCCGAGAAACGAGTCCGTTCGATGTACAAGAGAATCCTGGTAGCCAATCGCGGCGAGATCGCGCTGCGGATCATTCGTGCCTGCCGGGAGCTGGGCGTCGAAACCGTGGCCATTTTCAGCGAAGCGGATCGCGGCGCGGCATATCTGGACCTGGCCGATGAAGCCTTCTGCGTCGGGCCGGCCAAAGGCTCGGACAGCTACCGCAAGATCGATCGCGTGATCAGCGCGGCCGAAATCGGCAACGTGCAGGCGATCCATCCGGGCTACGGCTTTCTGGCCGAGAACGCGCACTTCAACGAGGTGTGCCGCAGTTGCAAGATCGACTTCATTGGTCCCACGCCCGAGGCGATGGCCCGGCTGGGGGACAAGAATAGCGCCCGAAAGCTCGCCCGCGAGGCCAAGGTGCCCGTGGTGCCGGGTAGCGACGGGCTGATCCGCGAAGAGAGCGAAGCGATGCGGATCGCCCACGAAATCGGCTTTCCGGTGCTGGTCAAGGCTAGCGCCGGCGGCGGCGGGCGCGGGATGCGCGTGGCGCTGAACGACCTGGCCCTCAAGAGCGCGCTGTCGCAAGCCGCGGCCGAGGCAGAAGCGGCCTTCGGCGACGGCAGTATCTATTTGGAAAAGTACATCGAACATCCCCGGCACGTCGAAGTGCAGGTGCTGGCCGATCATCACGGCAACGTGGTACACCTGTGGGAGCGAGACTGCTCGACCCAGCGGCGGCATCAAAAGCTGATCGAAGAAAGCCCCTCGCCGCACCTGACGCAGGAAACGCGGGTGGCGATTTGCGAAGCGGCCGTGCGGCTGGTCAAAGCCTGTGGATACACGAATGCGGGCACGGTCGAGTTCATCGTCGACCAGACCGGCAACTTCTACTTCATCGAAGTGAACGCCCGGATTCAGGTCGAGCATCCCGTGAGCGAAATGATTACGGGCATCGACCTGATCAAGTCGCAGATTCGCGTGGCCTCGGGTGAACCGCTGCCGTTTACGCAGGCGGACATCGTGCCGCGCGGGGCGGTGATCGAGTGCCGGATCAACGCGGAAGACCCGGCCAAGAATTTTCAGCCGTCGCCCGGCAAGATCGAGAAGATGTATGTGCCGGGGGGCTTCGGCGTGCGGTTCGATTCGCACGCGCACCCGGGCTACACGGTTTCGCCACATTACGATTCGATGATCGGCAAGCTGATCGTGCATCAGCCGACGCGTAACGAGGCGATTGACTGCATGCTGCGAGCGCTCGACGAGTTGCGGATCGAGGGCATTAAGACCACGATTCCGCTGCATCGCGAAATCTTGCGCCATGCCGCGTTTGTGGAAGGCCGCGTGGACACCACTTTCGTGGAACGCAGCGGACTGACACAATAGGGCGGATGAGGGCAGACGGCCGCGATGAAGTGCATCGGAGGCCTAGGCGGCTGCCATCTCGAACATCCCTCTTGTGTGGTTTACGCTCCCCATGACGCTTTCTCGTCCTCCGAAGGTTGATACTTCGATTCGCAAGGTTGCGATTTTGTTTGCGGGTGGTCCCGCGCCGGCGGCCAACGCCGTGATCTCGACGGCGGCCAACAGTTTCCTGCGGAATGACCTGCAGGTGATTGGCATCATGAATGGCTACTCGCGGCTGGTGGACTTTGATGCGGACAAGCCGCTGGAGAAGGGGCGCGACTATTTGCAGCTCGACCACACGGTGCTCCGGCGGACGCGCAACTCGCAGGGCATTCTGATCGGAACCGCCCGCACGAACCCCGGCAAGAACGTTTCGCATCCTTCGCATTTGAACGATCCGGAACGGGTTGCGCCGCTCAAGTCGGTGTATCAGACGCTCCGCGCACTCGACGTCGACGCGCTGATCTCGATTGGCGGTGACGACACGCTGAAGACGGCCAACAAGTTCAAGCTCTACCAGGACCGCGCCCAGCCGGGGCCGCGGATTCCGGTCGTGCATCTGCCCAAGACGATCGACAACGACTATTCAGGCATCGACTTCACATTTGGGTACTTCACGGCGGTCGACACGCTGGCAGGCGAGATTCGCAACCTGCTGGCGGACGCCGAGGCCAGCCGGGCATATTTTCTGGCCGAGACGATGGGACGCAGCGCGGGCTGGCTGGCCTATGGCGCCGCGATTGCCGGCGAAGCCAGCTTTGTGATCAGCGTCGAAGACGTGAACGGCAAGTACCGCCAGACCGAGGAGACAGTCGACCCGACGACGGGCGAACGCCGTACACGGACGATCATGAACGTCGAAGAGGTGGTCAAACGCGTCGTCAAGACGATGCGGGCCCGCGAGGATGAGCGGAAGGAGTTCGGCGTGATCGTGATGGCCGAGGGCCTGGCCGAGTTTCTGCCGACGAGCTACCTGCAGGGTGTCTCGCGCGACGAGCACGGGCACATTGCCATTTCGCAGCTCAACCTGAGCCGGATGTTCTCGAAGCTGATCGCCGATGAGTACCACAACCAGACCGGCAAGAAGCGCAAGATCACGGGCCTGCAGCTCGGCTATGAAGCCCGCTGTGCGAGGCCGCATGCGTTCGACGTGATGCTGGGGAGCCAGCTTGGTGTGGGCGCTTATCGGGCCCTGGTCGAAGAAGGCCTCGACGGCGTGATGGTCTCGGTCTCAGGGCAGCTCGACCTGAACTACGTGCCGTTCGAGAAGCTGATCGATCCGGACACGCTGGTGACGATGGTCCGGTTCGTCGATCCGGACAGTGATTTTCATCGCCTGGCGCGGTTTCTTGAGATCTACGTCAACGAGTAGGCCGGTTGCCTACAGGCTGCCCTTCGTGCTCGGGATGCCGGGGGAGCGAGGATCGTGCTCGACGGCCATGCGCAGGGCCCGCGCGGTCGCTTTGAAGACAGCTTCGCTGATGTGGTGGCTGTTACGGCCGTGGTGCAACACGAGGTGCAGGTTGCACAGCGCGTTGCCGGCGAAGGCTTGCCAGAACTCTTCGACGAGCTGGGTATCGAATTCGCCGATCTTGCTGGTGGGGAACTCGACGCGGTCGACAAGGTAGGCCCGGCCGCTGAGATCCACGGCCGAGGTCACGAGCGTCTCGTCCATCGGCAGCGTGAAGTGCCCGTAGCGGCGGATGCCTTGCTTGTCGCCGAGCGCCTGCTTCACGGCCTGACCCAGGCAGATGCCGGCGTCTTCGACCGTGTGGTGCTGGTCGATGTGCAGATCGCCCACCGCCTTCACGTTCAGATCGAACACGCCATGCTTGGCAAACAGCGTGAGCATGTGATCGAGGAAGCCGACGCCGGTGTCGACGTTCGACGAACCGGAGCCGTCGAGGTTGAGCTCGAGCTGGATGTCGGTCTCGGCGGTCTTGCGCTGGATGGAAGCGGAGCGGGACATGGGGGAAAGGAGGTTAGTGCTCAGTGGTTAATCAGGGGCAAGCCCAGGGAATGCTTTCCCTGGGTTGTTGAATCATGTGGCAGCTCGAACCCAGGGAAGGCATTCCCTGGGCTTTTGCGAAGTCGTACTTGCCATCCTCAATTCTTTCACATCTTGGATTTGAGCACGGCCAGGCAGGCGTCGATTTGCTCGTCTGTGCCGACCGAAATCCGCAGCCCGTCCCCCCAGCCCGGATAATCCATGTATCGCACCAGGATTTGCGAGGCTTTGAGGTGCTCGTAGAGCGGTTTGAGCGGAATTTCGGGGTGCGGGTTCCAGACGAAATTGGCCTCGGAATCGACGCTCGCGAAGCCCAGGGCTCGCATTCCCGTGGTGAGCCGGTCGCGTGTCTTGCGAACCTTGGCGACGTTTTCGCGGAGCCAGGCCTGATCGTCGATCGCCGCGGTCGCGCCGGCAATGCTCAGCGCGTCGACGTTGTAGGAGTCTTTCACCTTGGTGAACTGCTCGATCAGGTGTGGCTGAGCAACGAGGAAGCCGAACCGCAGTCCGGCGAGCGCGTAAGACTTGCTCAGCGTGCGCGAGACCATGATCTTGTCGCTCTTCGCGATGAGTGAAAGGCAATTTGTATCGGCGAAGTCGGCGTAGGCCTCGTCGACCAGCAGCGGACAGGGGAGCCGCTCCGCGATTTCCAAAATGCGCTCGCGCGGAAGCACCGTGCCCGAGGGGCTGTTGGGGTTGGGCAGGAAGACGAGCTTCGTATCGCGGCTGACCTGGGTGAAGTCGTCGGCCAGCGACCAGTCGGCTTGGAAGCGGATCTCTTCACTTCGGGCGCCCTGCAGTTGGGCCAGCGTGCGATAGAGGATGTAGCTGGGGTAGGGGAGCCGCAGGCACTCGCCCGCGCCGACGAGCGCGCGGGTGACGATCGTCAGGATGTCGTCGCTGCCGTTGCCGCAGAGAATCCAATCGGGATCGACGCCTAGGACTTCGCCCGCCCGGCGACGGAAGCCGGTGGCCAGCGGATCGGGATACTTGGCCAGCCCGCGCTCGATGCTGGCGGTGATGGCGCGGCCGACCGCGGAGGAGGCGGGATAAGGATTCTCGTTGGTGTTGAGCTTGATGAACTTGCCGCCTTGCGGCTGCTCGCCCGGCACGTAGCCGGCCATCTGCTCGATTTCAGGGCGGAAGTAGGACATGTTTGTATCGCGTATGGCAGGGATGATTTTTATTTGCCGGCTAGCCGGACGTCGACGCTCGCCCGATGCGCGCTGAGTCCTTCCTTGTCGGCCAGCGTGCGGACGTCGTCGGCAAGTGCGGCGAGTCCCTCGCGCGTGCAGTGGATCACGCTGTGGCTGCGCAGAAAATCGCGGGCCGAGAGTCCGCTCGCGAACCGGGCTGTGCCGCCGGTGGGAAGCACGTGCGAGGGGCCCGCAGCGTAATCGCCCACGGCGACTGGCGTGTAGTTGCCCACGAACACGGCGCCTGCATCGCGAATGCCAGCCAGGATTGCAGCGGGCTCATCAACGGCGATGTGCAAATGTTCGGAAGCGATCTCGTTGGCGAGGGTGACGGCTTCGGCCTGATCGCGCACGAGCACCAGCGCGCCAAACTGTTCGAGGCTTTGCCTGGCCAGGTCGCCGCGCGAGAGGTGCGCCGTTTGCTTGGCGAGTTCGGCGGCAGTCGCTTCGAGCAGCTTTGCACTCCAGGTGATGAGGATGCTCGCGCCCGGCGCATGTTCGGCCTGGGCGATCAAATCGGCGGCAGTGAAGTCGGGCCGCGTGGTGTCATCGGCGATCACCACCACTTCGCTCGGTCCGGCAATCGAGTCGATGTCGACTTCGCCGTAGACGGTCTTCTTGGCCAGGGCGACGAACATGTTGCCGGGGCCGACAATCTTGTCGACGCGCGGGAGGCCTTCGACGCCGTAGGCCAGGGCCGCGATACCTTGCGCTCCGCCGAGGCGATAGACCTCGCTGACGCCGATCTCGTGACAGGTGGCCAGCAGATCGTCGTTGTAAGCGCCGAAGGGGGTCGGCGGGGCGATGATCGCGAGTTGCTTGACGCCCGCCGCTTGGGCCGGCACGGCGGTCATCAGCACGGTCGAAGGGTACGCCGCCGCGCCGCCGGGAACGCAAATGCCCACACGGGCGAGCGGCCGGAATCGCTGCTCCAAATAGCTGCCGTGCGGACGCTCGATGCGCACGTCGCGCGGGACGAGGGCGGTCTGGAACTCGAGAATGTTTTCGCGGATGCGGCGGATTGCGGAGATGAGCTTGGGATCTGCTTTGGCGTGCGCGGCGGCGAGCTTATCAGGTTCGACGCGGATGGTACTGGCGGTTAGTTCGGCCTTGTCGATCCGCTGGGAATAGTCGAGCACGGCGGCTAATCCCTGTTCGCGCACATCGCGGCAGATGTGCTCCACCACTTGCTGCGGCGTGAGCTCTTCGCCGAAGACTTCGCGGGTCCGCTGGCGGCCGGCCTCGCTGACGATGTTGCCGCGCGGACTGAGTGACTCGCGCAGCCGCAGCAGCGCCGCCCGGGCATCGCTCGAGCGGCTATCGATGCGGGGGATGTTGATGCTGGGGTTCGTCATGCAGCTCGGGTGGTCAATGCGTGCGGCTGTTCCCGTAGATGGGACGTGGGCCGAGTGTGTCAGGTTCACGCAGGCGGCGTCAATTCCATGCTCTGTTCAGCCGCGTTTGGTAGGGTTAGGATGACTGAAGCCCGACGCGGCCTGATAGCCAAACGTTCCATTCTGGCCCGCCGCCGGCGCAAGGAAAAGCCCTGTCTCGGTTGCCCATCCCGCGGAGAACTCGAACATGTCCGACCGCGTCCTCGATTTTCGCAGCGACACGCTGTCCAAACCCACCCCCGGCATGCGAGCGGCCATGGCCAATGCTCCGGTCGGCGACGACGTCTTCGACGAAGATCCCACGGTGCATGCCCTGCAGGAGCGCGTGGCCGATTTGCTCGGTAAGGAAGCGGCCTTATTCGTCCCCTCGGGGTCGATGTCGAACCAGATCGGCGTTCGCGTGCATTGCGACCCGGGCGATGAGTTCATCTGCGAAGGAGGCTGCCACATCTATAACTACGAGCAGGCTGCCTACGCGCAGCTCAGCGGCGTGGCGGCCCGCACGGTCGACGGCATCAATGGGGTATTGCAACTCGAGCAGCTAACCGGTCTGATCCGCGCCGACAACGAGCATCTGGTGCGGACCCGGCTGGTGTGCCTGGAAAACACGCACAACCGCGGGGCGGGGCGGATTCAGCCCTGCGAAGTCGTCGAGTCGATTTGCAGTTGGGCGCGTCAGCACGGCTTGCTGACGCATCTCGACGGGGCGCGGCTGTTCAATGCCGTCGTTGCCTCGGGCATCGACGCGCGCCGCTGGTCTCAGCACTTTGATACCGTGAGCATCTGTTTCAGCAAGGGGCTTGGTGCTCCGGTCGGCTCGGCGCTGGCCGGTTCAAGGGATCAGATCAAGAAGGCCCGGCGAATTCGCAAGCTCTTCGGTGGCGGCATGCGGCAGGCGGGCATCATCGCGGCGGGCGCATTGTATGGACTCGATCACCATATCGAGCGGATGGCCGAGGATCATGCGAACGCCCGGCGATTGGGAGAAGCCGCCGCGGAAATTCCCGGACTCAAGCTCGTCGGCGAGGAGGTCGATACGAACATCGTAATCTTCCAGGTCGAAACGCGTCTGGGGACGGCCGCCGAATTCTGCGAAAAGCTGAAAGCACGGGGCGTACTGATGTTGGCGATTGGCGCCCAGCAAGTCCGGGCCGTGACGCATTTGGACGTCGATGAGGCCGACACGGCCCGGGCCTGCGAGATCCTGGTGGAGGTCGCCGCCGCGGCGCCAAAAATGAAAGTCACCGTCGGCGCGGACGTGCATTACTAGCGGCCCCCGGCGTGCCGCGCTATAGATTCCACGTCTCAAATAGTTTCTTGCGGAACTCGTGCCACTCGGGCAGCTTTTCCTTCGCCTGGCCGTCCGGCTTGTCGCCGGCGGTGAGTTCGGCCACCCAGTCGTCCATTCGCCTGAGTCGGTGGGCCAGGCTTTGCACCACGTTGTAGGCGACTTTATAGGCGGCCAGATTGCCGCCGGCCAGCAGTTCGTCGTAGTCCATGCGGCTGATGCTGAGCAGCCGGACCTGTGTTTTGGCGACGACGCTGGCCGAGTGCGGAGCCGGACTGAAGAACGACATCTCGCCGAATACGCTGCGCGGCTCGAGCTGCGCGAGCACGAGCGAACCGTCGTGCTCGCTGTGCCTGACGACTTCGCACTTGCCCTCGAGCAGGATCCACAGTTGCTGGCTGCGCTTGCCCTGTACGATGACCTGCTCGCCGGGCGCGAAGGCCCGCTGCTTGGTGATCGCCAACAGTTGGCTGCACTCGTCGTCGTCGAGTTGCTGAAAGGCCGGCACGTCAGCACAGGCCTTAAGGATGTTCGTTTGTTCGCCGTCGCTCACGTGATACCTCCTAGAATCGTGGCCCGGCCCACGCGACCGATGCCGAGCATGTAGGCCGCGGTACGCAGGCTGACTTTCCGTTCCTGGCCCAGCGACCAGACGCGTTCGAACGCCGCGGACATCACGCTGTCGAGCTCCTGCCGCACGCGGTTGATGCCCCAGGAATA
>JBGSKX010000083.1:0-10003 GCA_041741015.1 Pirellulales bacterium | reverse complement strand
TGCTGCCGGCGGTGCAAGCGTCGCGCGAGGCAGGCCGCCGCAGCCAGTGCGCGAACAACCTGCGGCAGATCGGCGTCGGCCTCATCAACTATCACGACACCGCCGGCTCGTTTCCGCCGGGGCTCATCGATCGCCGCACAGGCGCGAATCCGCAGGGCAAGCAGCTCTCGTGGATCGTGTGCCTGCTGCCGTTCATCGAAGAGAACGCAGTCTACGAGCAGTTCGATCTGTCGAAAGGCTTCAACAAACAAGAGAACCGCCGCGCCGGCTCAACCGTCATCGCGACGCTGTTCTGCCCCAGCACGGCGTTCCTCGCCTCCGACCGCAAAGGGCCCACGACCGGCGACGTGAACAACAACGGCGCGTGGAACCCGGGAGACGACCTGGCCTTCTCCGACTACGGCGGGAACTTCGGCTTCAGCGGACTCAATAAGCCGTACATGAACGGAGTGCTCGTGTACGAGAAGCCGATCGCGATTCGCCAAATCACCGACGGCACTTCGCACACGTTGATCGTCTCGGAAGACACGGGCCGCGGCGCGAGCTACGCCGGCGAATGGGCCAACGGCGAAAACATCTTCGACACCAGCGGCCCGATCAACAATCAGGCGCTGCCCCAGTATCGCTGGGCGGACAATGAGATCTGGTGCGATCATCCGCGCGGCGTGAACCTGCTGTTCTGCGATGGATCGGTGCGCTTCACGGACGAGGAGACGGAGCTGGAAATCATCGCGGCCATGTGCACGCGCAATGGAGACGAAGTTGGCACGGAGCGGCCTGAGCGCTGACCATGCCCAAAACAACCTGACACGAACCATACAACTACTAGTGATAATCACCGTGAGGATCCCATCGATGAAGCGTGTTCTGACCGGAGTGCTGAGTTCCGTCGTGTTGCTTTCGCAACTACTTACGACGCAGGCCGCCGAGATTCTGCCCGCCCCGCCGATCAACATCACGCTGCCGCTGCCGAGCGCGAACTCGTTCGCGGTGTCCGCGGCGTTCGGCCCCAGCGATGGGCTGATGTACGTCTGGAACGGAGCGCAGATTCTCAAGCAAGACGCGCCGCTCTCGAGCAGTTTCACGGCAATCGGCAACGTCGGCTCCGGTAGCGCCGATGCGGGCCCCTTGGCCTTCTCGCGCGACGGCAGCATGCTGCTGGCAGGCAACGGCGCGGGCGGCTTTCTGGGCGGCGTGCACTCGGGGCAGATCTTCACGATTCCCGCGGCCGGCGGTAATAGCAACGTGGCGGTCGGCAGCGTGCCCTATCAGGATCGGTTCCTGGCAGCGAACGTCGGCGTCAGTAACGAGCTGTATTTCGTCGACCAGGGGAATGCTTCGTTCACGGCTAGCAGCGTCTCGGTTTTCAACGCCGCAAACGGCGCGAACAGCCCGCTGATCGACAGTATTCCCGGCGCGAGCTCAGCGATGGCAATCGACTCGCTGGGCCGACTGTACGTCGGTATCGGATTTGGCCCGCAGCGCGGTCAGTTGCGACGGTTCGAACAGGCGGCGCTGGAAGATGCCTTCGCCGCCAGCACGCCGCTCGAGTGGACCAGCGGAGAGCTGTTCAACTCGCTCGACAACAACAGCGGCGCTGGCATGTTCTTCGATGCTCGCGGCGTGCTGTTCGTGGGCGGCCCAAACGGTTTTACGATCTTCGATCAGAACGGCAACGTGAGTTTTTACGACAACGGCGGGTTCACCAACCTGGACTACGATCCGGTGAACGACCTAGTGCTGGTGACCACTTTTGGCGGTAACTGGCAGGGTCTTTATCCCGCGTCGATGTTCCATGTGCCCGAGCCGGGAACCTGGGCCCTGATGCTGGCCGGAGCCGCGGCGTTAGTGGCCGTGCGGCGCAAGCGGCGAGGTTAAGCCGCCAGCTATTCTGATTCGATTCATTTTTTTCAACAGAGAGGACTTCTGCGATGAAGATGCGCGCGTTGGGTGTGTTGGTAGCGATGTTGAGTTCAGGTGTGGCAGTGGCGGGGCCGTTTGCTCCGGCAGCAGGACAGCCGGGTTCGACGGCCATCGCGGCGGGTGATCCGGCGTTCGTCGGTTGGGCGACCGGTTTTCAGAACCTGGTGCGGGGGCCGCAGAATATCGCCAATCCGGCTGGAGCGCTCGCCAGCTTCGGTAGCGGCGTCAATGCACTGGGGCCGGCGGATGCCACTTCGGCCAATGGCGGGCCGATCGTCAGCCTGGGTGATGGCGGCCAGATCACGCTCTCGTTCGCGCAAGCGATCGCCAACGGACCGGGCTACGACTTTGCCGTATTCGAAAATGGCTTCGCGGATGAGTTCCTCGAGCTGGCCTTCGTCGAGGTGAGCACCAACGGCTTGGACTTCGTGCGGTTTCCAGCCATCTCACTGACGTCCGTTGCTACGCAGGTCGGCAGCTTCGACCCGGTCGATCCGACGAACGTCGACAACCTGGCCGGCAAGTATCGCGCGGGCTTCGGCACGCCGTTCGACCTGGCAGCCATCGCAGGATTGTCGCCAGAAGTCGATCCAAACGAGATCAACTTCGTGCGGATCATCGACGTTGTTGGCTCGCTCACACTGGGGAATGTCGATTCACTCGGCAATCCGGTCAACGATCCGTATCCGACGGCATTCGCCTCGGGCGGGTTCGATCTGGATGCGGTCGGGGTTATCAACGTTGTGCCGGAACCGGGGGCCGTGGTGCTGGCGGTCGCGGGCGCGATGGCGCTGCTGGCAATGCGGCGACGCAAGCGGAGCAGTTAAGCGGAGGGTGCGACTGCTTGCGTGTCCGGCAGTGCTCTCCCGTGGCCTGGCCTTGCTCTCGACACTGCCGGGCAATCCGCCAGTGGCACCCGGCGTTGTTACCGATAGCGCCGACTAGCGTAACGACTGAACTTCGCGAATACGCTTCCAAGAGTAGCCCGCGCACTCCGGATGCCTGGCCCTGAATTTGCGCCTGGCGGCCAGCGAAACGTACCAGTCGCGATGCAGCAAACTGTGCAGTCGATCCGCTTCGCTCGAATCGCACTGCAGATCATCCGTTAGTCGAAATTTCTGCCAACCAGTGAAGAGCCGGAACCGGGGCGCATAGACGGCAGCTTCATACGTCTGGACGGCGCCAATCGAATGCTCGTTGATTTGCAAAAATAAATCGGCGCGTCCGCTGTCGCTGAGGCCGGACTCATACCACGCGATTGTCCGCGCGCCCTCGACTCCCTCCGGAAACTCGTGCTGATAGGCGTGCAGCGGGGACCATCCGAGCGCGCCGGCAAACAACCGCAAGGCGGCGATCGGCCTCTTTGTTCGGACTCGTCGAGACATAGGGCTGAACGCTCCAGGACCGATAGCTGGACAGTAATCTTATACCGAGTGAGCTGCGTTTTGAATTGACAACGGCCCCTTGCGCATCGTTCAATCAAGCGGATGAGCTCCGCGCACGAACACAATCGCCAGGCCTGGGACAAGCGAGCACAGAAGGGTGCGAGGTTCGCCAAGCCCGCGCCGGATGAGGAGTTTAAAAATCCGCTGGCCGCGGTCGATCCCTCGGGCTGGTTGGGGAGCAGCATCCGCGGACAGCGAGTGCTCTGCCTGGCGGCTGGTGGTGGCCGGCAAAGCGCCCTGTATGCCGCGGCCGGCGGCGTGGTGACCGTCGTCGATATCAGCGGCGAGATGCTCGCCATCGATCGCGAGGTGGCCGCTGAACGCGGGCTCGCCGTTCGCACAGTCGAGGCCTCGATGGACGATCTCTCGGCGCTCGCACCGACCAGCTTCGACTTGGTAATCCATCCGGTCAGTACCTGCTACGTGCCGGATGTCCGGCGCGTGTTCGCCGAGGTGGCCCGCGTGCTTACGGCCGGCGGCCTGTACGTGAGTCAGCATAAAACGCCCACCAGCTTGCAGGCGAACGTCGAACCAAGCCCGCGCGGCTATGAACTCATCGAGCCGTACTATCGCACGGGTCCGCTGCCACCGGTCGAAGGGAGTTCGCACCGCGAAGCCGGTACGCTCGAATATCTTCACCGCTGGGAAGAACTGCTCGGCGGGATGTGCCGCGCGGGATTCGTAATCGAGGATCTCGTCGAGCCGGTGCACGCCGAGCCGACGGCGGCGACTGGCACCTTCGCCCATCGCAGCGGTTACGTGGCGCCGTACGTGCGGATCAAGGCCCGTCGCACGGGCGCCACGGGCGAAACTGCCCGAAAATCAACGGTCTGGCTGCCGTAGTCCGCAACTGACCATACGGGGTACCGGGCGTTGCAATCGCCTGCTGGGTCGATCAAGATAGACTCGCCGTGCATCGCACTCTGCGCGTCCGCCGCGATATGGTCTCGCCCCTCCAGGATCCTGCCCGCCGTGACTCATCCCGCGATTCAAGAAATCGTCGCCGTGTTCGGCCAGCCAGTGGCCGGCAACCCCACGCAATACATGATGGAGAAGGCCTTTGCGCAAGTGGGACTCGATTGGCGGTATTTGACGCTGGAAGTCGCGCCGGAAAACCTCGGCGACGCGATTCGCGGGATGCGGGCCATGGGCTTTCGCGGCTGCAACCTGACCATCCCGCACAAGGTCGAGGTGATTCAATATCTCGATCGCACCAGTGACGCGGCCACGCTGATGGGCGCCGTGAACTGCGTCAACCGCGTCGGCGACGAACTGGTGGGCGAGAACACCGACGGCAAGGGTTTCGTCCAATCGCTCAAGGAACTTTGCGATCCGGCGGGTAAGAACGTTGTCATCCTGGGTGCAGGTGGCGCAGCCCGAGCGATCGCCGTCGAAGTGGCGCTGGCAAGCGCGGCTGTGATGACCATCGTCAATCGCAATGAATCGCGCGGACAGGAACTGGCCGCACTGATCAACGATCAGGTGAAGGTCCCAACCCAGTTCGTCCGCTGGGAAGGCGATTACAAGGTTTCGCCCGAGGCCGAGGTAATCATCAACGCCACCTCGATCGGCCTGGGTGACGGCGCGGCTCGCGTGCCGCTCGCCGTCGATACGCTGGAGTCCGACATGATCGTGGCAGACGTCATCTTCAATCCGCCGGAGACGCGGCTGCTGCGCGATGCGAAGGCCCGCGGCTGCCAGACGCTCGACGGGTTGGGCATGCTGGTGAATCAGGCCGTGATCGGGTTTCACATCTGGACGGGCAAAGACGCCGATCCAAACGTGATGCGCGAAGCGCTCGAAGAGTTTTTGGGTTTCTAACACATGCTTTCGGCACATTGATGCGCAACCTCGCCGCACGCCATTGCTTCAGCGGCGATTGAATTCTAGAGGATACTCGGTAATGAACATGCTACGGCGAACCTGTCTAATCATCTGCCTGCTCGCAATCGCAACCTCGGTTGTTCAGGCCCAATCGGCCGGCAATAACCTGCTGATGCCGGACAGCCTGGCCGGCTGGGAACATGGTTCGCAAGCGCCCGCGCACTGGATCATCAGCGACGGCCGCTTGACCGGAAACGCGCAGTCGACGCCGCTGTTGAGCGGCTGGACAATCGGCGACTTTGCCTTGCGACTCGACTGGAACGTGCGTGGCGGCGGCGCGTGGACGATCGGCCTGCCGGACGTGCCCAGCGGTCCGGGCCTTTCGATCACACTCGCCGAAGGTGACGGCTGCGGCGCGATTCGCGACGGCGACAAGACGCTTTCCGCCGGATCGAAGCTCGAAGCCGCCAGCGTCGAGGCCCCGCACAAGACCGAGATTCGCCGCTTCGGCAGCCAGCTCAGCGTGATCGTCGACGGTCGCGTGATCAGCGAAGTCGAGATCGATCGCAATCGGCGGTTTGGGCTCTCGCTCGCTGTACCTGCAGGCGAAGCGTCGCTAACGAATCTCACGCTCGAAGAGCCTCGCGGAAACTCGCTGTTCAACGGCCGTGATCTGGTGGGCTGGCATGTGAACAACGACAAAGGCAACTGGAAGGTCGAGGATGGGCACATTCTGCCGCTGCCAGTTCACACCGGGCTGCACTACCTGCGAACGAACGAGGAATATGCGAACTTCACCTGGTCGTTCGAATACACGATCTCCAAAGGCGGCAACTCCGGCGTGGCAATTCGCACCGCACAGGGAGGCTGGCCCTCGGGCGATGGCATGGAGCTGCAGATCCTCGATCGGCCGGGCCTGGTGAAAGACAGCACAATGTCGATCTATGGCAACCTGCCACCGCTCACCAGGGCCGACAAGTCCGGAGAGTGGAACCGGGTGGTGATCAAGGCCGACGGCCGGATGATCAGCGCGTGGGTGAACGGCCAGCTAGTGCAGCACGCGAACACGTCAAAGCTGCCGGAAGTGAAGCACCGGCACCTCAAGGGCTGGCTCGGCCTGCAGGATCATGGCGGCCGGGTGCGCTTCCGCGAGATCTACGTCCACGAAGCGCCGGAAGGCATGGGACTCGACGCATGGTACGCGCCTTCGAAGGAACTCGGCGCGTACGCCGTGCTCGACCGGCTGATGAACACCGAGCGGCTGTCCCGCGAAGATGGAATCACGTCGGGCACAGTCAGCATCACGACGCCCAAGGGGGGCGAACACGTGCTGGCCGAGCTGACCGGGCCGGGCGCCCTGGTTCGCTGTTGGCAGGAATTCCCCGGTGGCCGGTTGAAGTTCTATTTCGACGGTGAGGAAACACCGCGGATTGACTGCGCTGCCGAACACCTGTTCGAGCACGTGCCTGGCGTGGCCCACGAACAGCATCCCACGCTGATGTGTCTGCCGTACGCCAAGAGCCTGAAGGTCGTCGTAAGCGAACCGCTGGATGTCCGCTATCAATTGAACTACGTGACGTTCCCTCAAGATTTGGTCGTGGAGAGCTACGCGGTCGAGCGGCCGGGAATTCCACGCGGCCTGCTGGAGTCGATCTCTTATCGCCATCAAGGCGTGCAAGGCGGTAAGCTCCGCGAAGCGGAAATCTATGAGAGAATCAACGTCGAACCGCGCACAATCGAGCCTGGCACGACCGTGGAGCTGGCCAGGCTGGACGGTGCGGGCCTGGTGAACTGGCTGCGACTAAACGCGAGTGCTGAGACGCTGGCGAACGACAACCTGTGGATCGAAGTTACCGTAGATGGCGAGTCGATTCCGGCCATTGCCGCGCCGGCGAGGTTCTTGTTCCCTGCGTTCGGCGGCGAGAAGTCGCGCGAATTCAATACGATGGTCCAGACCCAGCAAGGAGGTTTTGCCAACCTGCTGGCGATGCCGTACGGCAATGGGCTGGTCGTGGCCGCTCGCAATCGAGGCGCAGAAAAGATCGACGGCGTGGGCTTCTCAATGAGCGTCGATCGCGCCACCGACGCCAACCGCGCGGACTATGCAGGGCGGGCTCGGCTGCGGGGTATCTACGAACCGGCCGGCGCCGCGGATAAACCGCTGGTGACCACGGGTGGCGCAGGCCGTTGGGTGGCACTCAGCTACGAACAGCCCGAGGGTGTAACGACGGGACTGGCAGGTCTCGAGGTCGATGGACAGCCGGTCGACGGTTGGGCAATGGACGATCTCGATCCGCTCTGGGGCCGGCCGGGGGAGGGTGAGAACTACTTCACCGCGCTCGCCGGACATCGTGACGCGCTCGGCTGGCGATTCCTCGTGCTCGAGCCGGTCAGCTTCGGAAAGTCGCTCTCGCTGAAAGCCAAGGGCGAAAAACTTGGCGGTCGGCTGGCACTGTTCTATGTGAAGTAGCTGAATCGCTCTCGCTCTGGGTGCCACTGCCTGGCTTGTCCAGCAGTGCCTGTCTTTATGAACTTGGCTTGCTGTGTCCTCACCAGTTAAGGGTTACCTCTCGCGAAGTAACATCAACCGGTCGTGAGAGAGCAAGCCAAGATCAGATAAGAGCACTGCTGGGCAAGCCAGGCAGTGGCACCCAGAGAAAAGATTCTACACCGGTTGCTGCTGCGTGATGCAGTGGAATGCGCCGAGGCCCCAGACGAGATCGATCGCTTCAATGCCGATGATCTCACGACCGGGAAAGAGTCGACCAAGCGTGTCGAGTGCCACCTTGTCGCTGGGATCATCGAACACGGGCACGAGCACCACGCCGTTGGCGATGTAGAAGTTCATGTAGCAGGCCGGCAGCCGTTGCTCGTCGTAGAACAGCGGCCGCGGCATCGGGATTGGAATCACTTCCAGCGGCCGCCCCTGGGCATCGGTGAGCGTTTGCAGCAGGCGGAAGTTCTCCTGCAGCGGCTCATAGTTGACGTCTCGCGGGTCGCTTTCCAGAGCGGCAACCACGGTCGACGGTCCGACAAAGCGAGCCAACTCGTCGATGTGGCTGTCCGTGTCGTCCCCTTCAACGCTACCGCCGATCCAAAGAATCTTGTCCGCGCAGGCATAATCGCGCAGGTACTGCTCGATCTGCTCGCGGTTGAGCTGCGGGTTGCGGTTGGGATTCAGCAGGCACGGTTCGGTGGTCAGAATCGTGCCGGCGCCGTTGTTTTCCAGGGCTCCGCCTTCCATGATGATGCCGGGAGAATACATCCGCCGACCAGTGAGCGCCGCCACTTGTCCGGGCACGGCGTTGTCCAGGTCGAACGGCGGATACTTGCCGCCCCAGGCGTTGTACTCCCAATCGACGAGTGCGGGCTCTGCGCGGCCCGAGAGAAACATCGGGCCATGGTCGCGAGCCCAGACGTCGTTTGTCGCGATGTCGTGCAGCGTGACGTTGGGAACATCGCCCACGAGCTTTCGAGCTTCAGCCATCACTGCCTCGCCGCCGGCGCAGATATGCACCGGCTCGAACCGCGCGAGCGTCTGCACCAGCTTCTGCCAGACGGCGGGAATCGGCTCGAACTTGCCGGGCCAGGTTTCCGGCTTATGCGGCCAGGCCAGCCACGTGGCGGCGTGCGGCTCCCATTCGGCCGGCCAACGATATCCAAGCTGTTTGGGTGTGGGCATTCTAATCCACGTAGCGCTTCATGATGTTGCCGTAGGCGTCGATTCGCCGATCGCGAAGGAACGGCCAGTGCGTGCGCACCGTATCGATCTTGCCGAGATCGCACTCCACGAGCAGCGTTTCCTCCTTGTCGTGCGAAGCCCGGGCCAACACGTTGCCGTTGGGATCGGAGAGGAACGACGCTCCCCAAAATTGGAGTTCTCCCTCGGGACCGGTGCGATTGGCAGCGGCGACGAACACGCCGTTGGCGATGGCGTGGCTTCGCATCATCGTTTCCCAGGCCGAGTGCTGACTTGCGCCATAGATCTCTTTCTCGTTCGGCAGCCAACCGATCGCCGTGGGATAGAAGATCATCTGCGCGCCCGCCAGCGCCGTGAGCCGGGCCGCCTCGGGATACCACTGATCCCAACACACGCAGACGCCGATGCGTCCGAAACGCGTATCAAACGCCGCGAAGCCCAGATCGCCCGGCGTGAAGTAGAACTTCTCATAGTACAACGGATCGTCGGGGATGTGCATCTTGCGATAAACGCCGGCGGTCGAGCCGTCCGCGTCGTACACCACGGCCGTGTTGTGATACAGCCCCGGCGCGCGGCGTTCGAAGAACGAGCCGATGACGACCACGCCGTGTTCCTTCGCAGCGGCGGCGATGGCCTCGCTGGTGGGACCGGGAATGGGCTCGGCCTCGTCAAAGCGGACGTGATCCTCGCTCTGGCAGAAGTACTGCCCGGCGAAGAGCTCCTGCAGGCAGACGACGTTCGCGCCGGCTGCCGCGGATTCGCCGATTCGTTGGACCGCCTTGTCGACATTCTGCTGCTTCGAAGTGTGCCCGGTCATTTGTACCAGCGCGACGGTCACTGTGCCGGCTTCGCGTGGCTGGTGGGCTTTGTTTGTGCTGTTCATCGGCGACATGGTACCTTAAGAGCTATGACGCGAAAACCGGTCCGTGGACTATTTATTACTGGCACCGACACCGAAATAGGCAAGACCTATGTCGGCGCGCGGATCGCCGCCGCGCTCGTCAAGGCCGGCTATCAGGTCGGCGTGTACAAACCGGCGGCCAGCGGCTGCTCGCTCGCCAATGGGACACTCGTGTCGGACGACGCGGTCGCACTGTGGGACGCGGCCGGC
>JBGSKX010000082.1:0-5883 GCA_041741015.1 Pirellulales bacterium | reverse complement strand
CGAACTGCCGTCGAGCGGCCCGTCGGCCTTAGCAGCTTCGGCCGGGCAGTCCGCTCGTTCCAGAATCGCCACCACGGGCGAGCTTTCGTCTTCGCCGTGGGCGAGCGGCACGAACTGTCCGCTCCGTTGACTGACTCGCCCGTTCGGCCGCCGGCAAGTGACGTTGGCCGAAAGTGACTTCCCGGCGAAGGCCAGTGGCGGTGGGCAGAGCCCCGCTGCCAGCGCCGCCAGTTCGCCCCCTGGGACCTCATCGGCCGGCGTGTGATAGTTGCACTTCTGCCCGATGAGCGCATCGGCCGGCACGCCCAGCCACGCAGCGCAAGCCGCGTTGCAGAAGACGATCCGGCGATCCTCGTCGAGGACGTAGATGGGAGTGGCGCCGCTGTCCAGGAACCTGGCCAGTTCGGCTGCCGCGTCGTTGGTAAAAGACATGCCGCCTCTCGTGGTAGCTCCGCCCTTACCGTAAGCATACTTGCTCAGGCCAGTGCGCACCACAAAACTGCCAGCACGGCATGCCTCTCGCCGCAGAAAAAAGGCTCGCAAAGCCAGGGGAATACTTTCCCCTGGACCACCTTTCCGCGACCGCGCAAGAACCGCGGCCTTTAGAACTCTGCTTTCCGCAGCCCCGGCAGTGGCTTCACGACTGCCGTCTGATTTGCGGGGACTCGATCCCCTGCCAGCATCTCCGGCGAAACATCCCGTGCCGCCCGGCTGGCCTTCTTGCCTGCCTCGACCAGTGGGCCGGGATACGCCCCGATGCCGATCACGGCCAGCGCACAAAGCGCCGTGGCCAGCGCGGCTCCGGCACCGCCACCCGCTTCAGGGGCAGTGTCTCCGCTACGGAAGTACATCACGCCGATCAGCCGCAAGTAGTAAGCACCCGAGATCGCCGCGTTGATCACACCCACCAAGGCCAGCGCCACGAACCACGGCCAGAGATTTCCCGACTCGGGGTTTCTGGCATCGACGCTCAGCGCACCGGTGAAGAGCGTGAACTTGCCCCAAAAGCCGGCCAGCGGCGGCAATCCGGCCAGCGAGAACATGAACAGCGCGAGCGCGGCCGAGGTCTTCGGATGCGAAGAGCTCAGCCCCGCCAGGTCATCCAGCGTGCTGACGATTCGCCGCTCGCCACTCAAGTACGTCAGCGCGGCAAACACGCCCGCCGTCGCCGCCGCATACACCAGCATATAGAACAGCGTCGCTCCGACCCCATCCAACCCTTCCGCCACGACCGCACCACCGGCCGCTGCGAATCCTACCGAGAGCCCGATCAGCATGTAGCCGGCATGCGCGATCGAAGAATAAGCCATCATCCGCCGCACGTTTGTCTGCCACAGCGCGAGCAGGTTGCCCAGCGTCATCGTGACCATCGCCACGGCCAGCGTCAGTTGCCAGCCAATCTGCTCGAGGCCCGGCATGCCGGCGTAGATGATCCGCACGATTGCCGCCAGGGCTGCAATCTTCGGGATCACGGCCAGGATGCCCGCGTTGGCGTTACTCGTCCCCTGATAAACGTCCGGAGCATAAAAGTGAAACGGTACCGCGGTGAGCCGGAAGGCCAGCCCCGCGAAAATCAGGATCAGCGCCAGCCGGGCGAACGACATCAGTCGCGCGGCGTCCGCATCCGGATTGGCGAACGTCTCGCGAATGTCGATCAGGCTCGTCGAGCCGGCCACGCCGTACAGGAAGCTGAACCCGTACAGCATCAGCGCGCTCGAAAGCAGGCTGAGGAAAAAGTACTTCGTACCCGACTCGAGCAGGTTCGTCCCCTTGCCCAGGTACAACATCACGTACGTCGGAATCGAAATCAGCTCCAGTCCGACGAACACCAGCACCAGGTCATTCGACAGGGCCACGAGCATCAGCCCGGCCAGGATCATGAGCAGCGAGCCTTGGAACTCGGACTGGTCACCCTCGCCGACCCAGCGGGAGCCGACTAGCGCGAACACCAGTCCCACGGCCAGCACGCCGTAGCGAATGGCCGCCGAAAACCAGTCAATCGTCAGCGGGCCGCTGATCGTGCCCGTCTCCAGGGCCTTCTGCACCGTCTCGGTCGTCCCCTGCTGCGCGAGCGCTCCGCCCGCGGCCAGAATCACCAGCGCCGCGAGCGCAGCCCACGCCGACTTGCCCGGCGCGAACGCTCCGCCCAAATAGATCAGCGTGCCGGCCAGGATCAGGATGATTTCCGGCAACAGCAGATAAGCCGTCTCACTGGTCACGCGCGGGTACTCCCTCTGCGAGCAGGCTTACTCGCTCAATCTCATTTTGATTTGAATCTCCGGCGATCGCGGCCGGGTCGCCGTACATCCGCTCCACCGCCAACTGGGCATTCCGGGTCATCGGTTCCAGCGTCGCCTGCATCCGGCTCAGGAAGAACTCGGGATGCAAACCGATCCAGAAGATAAACACCACAAGCGGTGCCACGGCCATGATCTCGCGGAACGACAGGTCCCGAATCGAACTCGGCGGAATCGTGTCGACCGCGCCGTGTCCATGATCATCGTGCCCGCCATGTCCAGGATCGGCATGCGCTGCATGGCCGTGCTCGTCGTGCCCATGCCCATCATGCCCGTGCACCGGTGGCTCGCGCAGCGGACCAAAGAACACTCGCTGCACCAGGTACAGCATGTACCACGCCCCCAGCACGACGCCCGACACGCTGGCCACGGCAATCACTTTGTATAGCAGCTCGAAGCCTTCGGGCGCCTCGGTCCAGGCCCTTTGAAACATGCCGGCCAGGATCATGAACTCGCCCACAAAGCCGTTCATGCCCGGCAGGCCGATACTCGAAAACGTGAACAACAGGAAGAAGAACGCCAGGATCGGCGTCCGCCGGGCAAGGCCGCCGAACTGGGCGATCTCGCGCGTGTGATACCGTTCATAGATCATGCCCACAATGGCGAACAGTCCGCCGGTCGAGAGGCCGTGATTGACCATCTGCAGCACGCCGCCTTCGACGCCCAGCGAAGTGAGGGCAAACAGCCCCAGCATGACGAAGCCCAGGTGGCTCACCGAGCTGTAGGCGATCAGCCGCTTCATGTCCGTCTGCACCAGGGCCACGAGCGCCCCGTAGATGATCCCCGCCGCCGAGAGCGCCAGGATCCACGGAATGCACATCGCCGTGGCCTCGGGCAGCATCGGAATGCTGAACCGCGCGAAACCATAGGTGCCAATCTTCAAGAGTACGCCCGCCAGCAGCACGCTACCGGCCGTCGGCGCTTGCGTGTGCGCGAGCGGTAGCCACGTGTGCAGCGGGAACAGCGGTACCTTGATCGCAAACCCGGCGAACAGCGCCAGGAACACCCACAACTGATACGGCTGTGCCAGCGGATGCGCGTTCAGCCCGGCCGTCAGCTCGTGAATCGAGAACGTCATCTGGCCGGCGTCGGAATGGTTGTAATTCCAGAGCACGATCGTCAGCAGGCCCAGGAACGTGAGCAAGCTGCCGGCCAGCGTGAACAGGAAGAACTTCACAGCCGCGTAGCGCCGGTCTTCCGAGCCCCACACGCCGATCAGGAAGAACAGCGGAATCAGCGTGAACTCGAAGAAGATGTAGAACAGGATCAGGTCGCGCGCGGCGAACACACCCAGCATGCCACTCCCCAGGAGCAACAGCAGGCTATAGAACACGGCCGGCCGATCGGTAATCGCTTCCCAGCTCACCAACACACAGGTGAAGAGCAACAGCGCCGAAAGCGCGAACATCCAGATGCTCAGGCCATCCAGCCCCAGGCTGAATTCCACGTTGATGTGCGACGAGGGTCCCAGCCACTCCATCGCGGAAGCGGCAAACGGAGCCGCCGGATCGGCGGGCGGGTCAAAGTTCGCCGCCAGCACGGTCGCCAGCACCAGCGTCAGAATCGACGTGACGAGCGCCGTCTGCCGGGCGCCGCTCGCACCCTGGTCGGCCAGTAGGCACACGACCACGGCGCCGATCGCCGGCAGCAGAATCGTCACGAGCAAGAGTGTCGACATCGGGTCCAAAGAACCAGTTCTCCGCTTAAGTCATCCGTCGCGTTGCATTCGCGAGTGGAACTTCGCCTGCGTTAGTTTCCAAAAGTTGCCGCCAGGGCCGGCCACACCAGCAGTGTCACGATCAACACCAACACGCCCCACACCATGGCCACGCCGTAAAACTGCACCAGCCCGCTCTGCAGCGGCCGCAGCAGCGCTCCCAGCCACGGCGGCACGCGTCCCACGAAGTTCACCAGAGCGTCGATCACGTTGCGATCGAACCAGTAGCTGAGCTTCGCCAATTGCAGCGACGGCCAGACGAACGCCGCGTAGTAAATCGGATCGAAAAACAGCTTGCCGTACGAGAGGTAATACAGCGGACCGGACAGTTGCTTGATCTTGCCGATCAACGTGTGATCGCCCAGGTACAAAAACGCCGCCAGGCCGATCGCCGTGAGCGCGATCACCGTGCCCACGATGCTCACCAGTTGATGCGCTTCGTGCGAATGCTCGCCATGCGCGGCCGTGGCCGCCAGGGGAGCGAATGCCAGCGACGGCGTCTTGCTCAGAAAGTCGACAAACCCGCCGGTCCAGGTGAAGTACGCACCGACCACGAGCGAGCAGATCGCCAGAATCCGCAGCGGCCAGGTCATCTGCGGCGGCGATTCGTGAGCATGAGACCCCGCCTCGTGCGGAATCCGCTCCTCGCCGTAGAACGTCAGGAAGTACGCCCGGAAGGTGTAGAACGCCGTCAGGAATGCCACGATCGTGGCGACCCAATACAACACTTTGTAGACGGCGATCCCTTCCAGCACGCCGCGCTCGTACGTCGCCGCAATGATCGCGTCCTTGCTCCAGAAGCCCGCGAACGGAATCACACCGCCGAGTGCCAGGCAGCCAAACAGGAACGTCCAGTTCGTGACCGGCATCAGCTTCCGCAGGCCACCAAAGCGGCGCATGTCGATGACCCCGCCCATCGCGTGCATTACGCTACCGGCGCCCAGGAAGAGCAGTGCCTTGAAGAACGCATGGCAAAACAAGTGGAACATGCCCGAGGTGATGCCGGCGATCGTGCCCAGTCCCAGGCCCAGGAACATGTAGCCGAGTTGGCTGATCGTTGAGTAGGCGAGCACGCGTTTGAGGTCGGTTTGCGTGAGCGCGATCACGCCGCCAATCGCGGCCGTCGTGCCGCCGATGATGGCCACCACCTGCTGGGCGTCCGGCGAGGCGAAGAACAGCGGCGAGCACCGCGTCACCATGTAGGCTCCGGCCGTGACCATCGTCGCCGCGTGAATCAGGGCGCTAACCGGCGTGGGGCCTTCCATCGCGTCCGGCAGCCAGACGTGCAGCGGGAACTGGGCGCTCTTGCCGCAGGCCCCCAGCATCAAGAGTAGGCAAATCGCCGTGGCGATCGTGCCATAGCTGTCGCTGAAGCCCGCGATCAGCGAAGGCTGTGCGAGCCGGGTCTGCCCCAGCACGCCGGCCACCCCGTTCGCATCGTGAAAGTTCAGCGTCCCATAGGTCGTCCAGATCAGGAACAGCCCCAGGGCGAACCCAAAGTCGCCAATCCGGTTCACCAGGAACGCCTTCTTGCCGGCCGCGGCCGCCTCGGGCTTCTGATACCAGAAACCCACCAGCAGGTAGCTGCACAGACCGACCGCTTCCCAGAACACGTACAAGAGGACGAAGTTGCTGACCGAGACTAGCATCGTCATCGAGAACACAAACAGGCCGATGTAGCAGAAGAACCGCCAGTAACCGCGGTCGCCGTGCATGTATCCGCCGGCATAGATCGCCACCAGCGACGACACGAACGTGACCATCGCCAGCATGATCGCCGTCAGGGTGTCAGCCCGCTGCGTGATTTCGATCGTGAACGGCAGCGAAGCCGGCAGCGGCGTGGCCTCAGCCCCCGGCGCCGGCGCGGCC
>JBGSKX010000081.1:0-68509 GCA_041741015.1 Pirellulales bacterium | reverse complement strand
CCTGCGTCAGAACCATCACAATCGCCTTCCAGAGTTGGCCTTCCATATGTCGTCTCCTTTGGTGATGCTTGGGACGACGACTATGTTGAAGGCCAACTCCTTTTCGCGCAACCCCTTATGACCGATCGCGCAAAATCCTGTCACGCTTCGGGTTATGAAATGCCGCGCGGTACCGCTAGGGCGCAATCGCCGCATTTGCTAGCCTAGGGCAAACTTAGCACGCAACTATCGAAACTCTGCTGGACGCTTTGATGGATCCGGTGAATCTCGACGATTTCGAGCAGGCGGCGCAGCAATGCTTGCCGCAGCTCGTGTACGACTACTACGCGGGCGGCGCTGGCGATGAGATCACGGTCCGTGAGAATCGCGCCGGCTGGCAGAGCCTTCGTCTGCGGCCGCGCGTGCTCGTCGACGTTGCCCAGCGCGACCTGTCGACAACCGTGTTGGGCGTACCCGTTTCGATGCCGATCCTGACGGCGCCCTGCGCGTTCAATTCGATGGCACATCCGGATGGAGAGACGGCGGTCGCAAGGGCGGCGACGGCGGCAGGGATTATGCAAGTCGTGAGCACGGCGGGGACACACAGCCTGGAGGAAGTTGCGGCGGCAGCGCCACAGGGAAACCGCTGGTTTCAGCTGTATTGCTATCGCGATCGCAACGTGACGCAGTGGCTGGTGGAGCGCGCGGCCGCGGCGGGCTACAAGGCGTTATGCCTGACCGTCGATGCGCCACTGGTCGGCCGCAGGGATCGCGACACGCGGAATCGTTTCGCCCTGCCCCACGGTATGTGCTGGAAGAATCTGGAAGGCGTGGGCCTGGAGCAAATGGAAGCATCGCCCGACGGCTCGGCGCTGGTGCACTACATCTCGACGATCTGGGATTCGTCGCTCACCTGGGAAGCGGTCGAGTGGTTGCGTGGGTTGTCGAAACTGCCGCTGGTGATTAAAGGTGTGCTCACGGCCGAAGACGCGCGGCTGGCGGTCGAACATGGCGCGAGCGGGATCGTCGTCTCGAATCACGGCGGCAGGCAACTCGACTGTGTGCCGTCGACGGCCGAGGCGCTGGTCGAAGTCGTCGACGAAGTGGGCGGCGAGGTCGAGGTGTTCGTTGACGGCGGAATCCGCCGCGGCAGCGACGTGCTGAAGGCGCTGGCCCTGGGCGCAAGGGCGGTGCTGGTGGGCAGGCCTTATCTGTGGGGACTGGCCGTGGGTGGCGAGGCGGGCGTTGCTAAGGTGCTCAAGACGCTGCGTGATGAGCTGGATCTCGACATGGCGCTGTGCGGCCGGCCCACGATTGGCAGTATCGATCGGACACTGGTGAAGTAGGTTGCAACTGGGAGGTCGACATCATGCGACGAATCGGACTATTTGCGATTGCGATGCTGTTTGCGTGCGCCGGTCGCGGCCTTGCCGCGGAACCGTCCACGAGCGAGACCGCTCCACAGCAGTTGATTGTCTCGCTTGAGCGGATCTGGGACCGACCGGGACATGCGGCGTTTACTGATGTGTTGCTGCACGATGGGGCGCTTTATTGCAGCTTTCGCGAGGGCTCAGGGCACGTCCCGGGCGACGATGGGCTCAACGGCGTCGTTCGGGTGCTCCGCTCGCGCGATCGTCAGAATTGGGAATCGATCGCCCTGCTGGCTGAAGAGCACATCGATCTGCGCGATCCGAAGTTGTCGCTCACACCGGACGGCCGGGTGATGATCAACTGCGGGGCGTCGACCTATCACGGCAAGGTACGCCTGAAGGTCGAGTCGCGCGTGGCGTTTTCCGACACAAATGGCGAGAACTTTTCGGCGCCCGTTCGCGTGGAGCTACCCAAGGCGATCGTGACGGGTTCGGACTGGCTTTGGCGAATCACGTGGTACGACGGCGTGGCCTGGGGTGCCGTGCAACAAGTGCCCCCGGGACAGCCTCGCCTGCTGCAACTGGTCAAGAGCAACGACGGCGTGCACTACGAACATGTGAGCCAGGTGCCAGTTGACGCGCCGAGCGAGACGACGCTGCGGTTCACCAGCGATGGGACGCTACTGGCGATGATTCGCGGCGAGGGGAATCCGAAGATCGGCAGTGTTGGCCGCGCCAAAGCTCCTTATACCGATTGGCAGATCACGACCTCGAACAAGCGGTTCGGCGGGCCGAATTTTGTGCAATTGACTGGCCATCCCGGGGCAGACGACGCCTGGTTGGCGGGCAGTCGAGCGTACGATACCAATCCGCATACGACGCGGCTCTGGTGGCTGGACATTGCAACGGCCGAGTGCCGGGAGCTGCTGAAGCTGCCGAGCGCGGGCGACAACAGCTATCCCGGCTTTGCGATCGATCGCGAGCGCGGGCTGGTGTACGTCTCTTACTATTCGAGCCACGAAGGCAAGGCCGCGATTTACCTGGTGACGCTGAGGCTCGCGGCACTCGAGCAGTTCGCAAAACGTTAGCCTGCCTTTTGCTGCGGAACGCCTTGGGCGAACAGGCTTCGCATTTTCCGGCGAACAACAAGCAGCGGCGCGACGACGACAATCGCGGCCAGCGGAAGCCAGGGGGCGACTGCCACGGCTGCGAGCAGAGCGCCTTTGCCGGCCGCGGCGAGCGCTTCGAGCGAACCGTCCCAGGTGCGACGGATCTGGGTGGCCAGCGTCGGCGCTTGCGGCGGCTGGTAGTTGCGGATTTCGACGACTGAAAGCTCCACGGTGGTCAGCGACGTCAGGTCGGCCAGCACGCGCATCCGGCCCTGCATGCGCTCCAGCTCTTCGCGAACGCGGGAAAGTTCGCGCTCGATGGCGATCACATCCTCGAGCTTGCCGGGGCGCTCTTCGAGCAGCGTAAGCAGGCGTTCTTCTTCCTTGGTTTTGTTGCGAATGCGAGCTTCGACGTCGAAGTACTCTTCGCTGACGTCGCGCGAGTCGGTGGTGGCGCGGACAACTTCGCCCAGGCCTTTCGCCGATTTGACGAACTCTTCGAAGCGTTCGACCGGAACGCGAATTGTCCAGGTGCCGCGGCGGCTTTCGCCGGTCTGACCGCTGAGGTTCGAGCCGGCCAGGTAGCCGTCGTACTTGCGGGCCAGCTCGGCAACTCGTTCGGGCGTGCCATTGAAATCTTCGACGGCTAGCTCGACGCTGGCCGTGTAAATGATCTTGCGGTTGGACTCGGTGGGACGAACGACCGTCGTATCACCCACGAGGCCAGTCCCCTCTTCGTTGAGGGCGTACATGGGCGTTCCGCCGGTCCCTCGCACCGCGGCGTCAGCCGGCGCGGCGTAGGCGGGTGCGGATTCGAGTGTGGCTTCCGACTTCATTTCGGCGCAACCGGCGATTAGCAGTCCGCCAACAAGTGCACCGGCGAGGGGACGAACGACGTGGGTACGCATGGGAGTTCTCGGATGTGAAAGGAGTTGGGGAAGTGAGCGAGGTACCAGACCGGCCTCTGGTGAATTGGACGACACACGGTGCGCGGAAGTTCCCATGCAACCGTGAGCCATTCCTATGAGCCGCGCCGCGCGCGAAAAATTCCCGCGAGAAATCGGGGCGATTTCGCTGTGAGTCCCATGTGCGTCCGCTGCGGCGAACAGGGGGCAGCAAGCCTGCGTATGGTCCAGTAGCCCAGGTGCCGGGCAAATGGGTCGCGGTGCGCCAGTAAGCTATGCTTGCTGGACGCTGATTCTAGGGTTGCCCCCCCGGGGGAATGCGTATAATCGGCGGTTCATGAGGCCCGAATTGGGCACGGATCGTCACCCGGTCTCGATCTGCACTCATTCGATTCAATCATTAGGCGGTTCGGCGCGTAACACACGCCGGGCACACGAGAGGGAGCGATAGACGATGATTCACCGAGCAGTTATTCACCGATCGGCAGCACTTGTGGGCGGCCTGGCAATTCTGCTGGTCGCGGGACTCACCCGGGCCCAAGACAAAGCGGCCACTGCTGAGAAGCCGGTGGAGAAGCCAGCGGCTGCCGCGGCCGATACTGTCAAGGGTTCGGCGGCCGAGCCGGTGAAGGCCACGAAGGTCCGCACGCTTGAAGGGATCACCGAGTACACGCTTCCCAATGGCCTGGTGGTGCTCTTGTATCCCGATCCATCGAAGCCGACAGTGACGGTGAACCTGACGGTGCTCGTCGGCTCGCGGCACGAAGGTTATGGCGAGACGGGCATGGCCCACTTGCTCGAGCACATGGTGTTCAAGGGCACCCCCAACCATCCGCACATTCCCAAAGCGCTGCAGGAGCGCGGAGCGCGGTTCAACGGCACGACCTGGGTCGATCGGACCAACTACTTCGAGACGCTGCCGGCCAGCGAAGACAATCTGAACTTCGCGCTGGAGCTCGAGGCCGACCGACTAGTGAACAGCTTCGTGAAGCAGGAAGACCTGCTGAGCGAGATGACCGTTGTGCGAAGCGAGTTCGAGCGCGGCGAAAACTCGCCGAGCAACCTGCTCAACCAGCGGATCATGTCGACCGCTTTCGACTGGCACAACTACGGCAAGGACACCATCGGTAATCGGACTGACATCGAGCGCGTGCCGATCAACAACCTGAAGGCGTTCTATCAGAAGTACTATCAGCCGGATAACTGCGTGCTGGCGATCGCGGGCAAGTTCGACGAAGCCAAGGCGATTCAGCTGGTGGAGAAGCACTTCGGCGTGCTGCCGAAGCCAGATCGCAAACTGCCGAAGACTTACACCGAAGAACCGCCGCAGGACGGCGAACGTTCGGTGACGCTCCGTCGCGTGGGCGAAGTGGGCATCGTGGCGGCCAGCTATCACGTCCCCTCGGGCTCGCACGAGGACATGGCGCCGCTCGACGTGCTGGCGAACATTCTGGGTTCTGCCCCGGCCGGTCGGCTGTACAAGGCCCTGGTCGAATCGAAGAAGGCCACGAGCGTGTCGGCCGGAGCCTACAGCTTCCATGATCCGGGCGTATTCGCCTTCGAGGCGGAGGTGCGCAAGGAGAACTCGCTGGATGACGTCCGCGACACCATGCTGGACGTGATCGAAAACGCCACCAAGACGCCGTTCACCAAGGAAGAGGTCGATCGGGCGAAGCAGCAGCTCATCAAGCAGCGCGAACTGAGTGCGGCGGATACGAGCCGGATCGCGGTGGAACTGAGCGACTGGGCCGCACAGGGTGACTGGCGGTTGTATCTGCTGCATCGCGACCGGATCGAGGCCGTGACGCCCGACGAGGTGACCGAGGTGGCGAACAAGTATCTGCGTCGCGAGAACCGCACGCTGGGCATGTTCGTGCCGTCGGAGAAGTCGGAGAAGGTCGAGGTGCCCGCGTCGCCCGATTTGGCTGTCTTGTTTGAGAACTACAAGGGGCGCGAAGACATCGCGGCGGGTGAAGCATTCGATCCGACCCCGGCGAATCTCGACATGCGGAGTCAGCAGGTTTCGCTGCCCGAGGGAGTCAAGGGGATCCTGTTGCCGAAGAAAACACGTGGCGAGTCCGTCAACTTGCGGCTGGTGCTCCATTATGGCGACGCGAAGTCGCTCAAGGGACATGAAGCGGCGAGCGATTTTCTGCCCGTGCTGATGACGCGTGGCACAAAGAACCTCACGCGGCAACAGATTCAGGACGAGCTCGATAAGAATCGGGCCACGCTCTCGGCCGGTGGCAGCCTGGGTGAGTTGATCGTGACGATTCAGACCAAGAAGGCGAACCTGCCGGCCGTGCTCGATCTTCTGCGGCAGATTCTGCGCGAGCCGACGCTGCCCGCCGAGGAGTTCGACATCCTGCAACGGCAGCAACTCTCGGCACTGGAAGAGCAGCTCACCGATCCGGGCGCATTGGCGATCACGAAGGTACGCCGCGCGGTATCGCCCTATCCTAAAGACGACGTGCGCTACATACCGACGCAAGAGGAAGACATCGAACGGTACAAGAGCGTGACGCGCGATCAGGTAGCCAAGGTCTATGACGAGTTCTTGAGCTCGCAGGCCGGCGAGCTGGCGATCGTGGGCGACTTTGAACCGACGGAAGCGACCGAAGCGCTGAAGACGGCGCTCTCCGGCTGGAAGACGAACAAGTCGTATACCCGGATTCCGGCAGAGTACTTCCCGGACGTGCAAGGCAGCCTGTCGCGAATCAACACGCCCGACAAGGCCAACGCGGTTTACATGGCGGGTATGGCATTCCCGCTGAAGGAGTCGGATGCGGATTATGCCGGCGTGCTGATGGGCAACTACATCCTGGGTGGCGGTACGCTCAGCTCACGGTTGGGCGACCGGGTGCGGCAGAAGGATGGTCTGTCGTATGGCGTCGGATCGTTCATCTCGGCCGGCATGCTCGACAATCGTTCGAGCCTGACGATCAACGCAATCTGCAATCCGACGAACATCGAGAAGGTAAACGCGGCGATCGACGAGGAACTGACTAAGCTGCTGACCGAAGGCGTCACGGCGTCGGAGCTGGCGCGGGCCAAGCAGGGATACCTGCAACAGCAGCAGGTCTCGCGCACCAACGATGGAGTGCTGACCGGACTGCTGACGGAGAATCTCGAGGCCGAGCGGACGATGGCGTTCTACAGCGAGTTGGAGAAGCGGATCAACGCGCTGACGCCGGAACTCGTGCTCGAAGCGCTGAAGAAGTACATCGATCCGAAGAAGCTGGTGATCGTGGACGCGGGGGACTTCAAGGAGCAGGCGGCCAAGTAGTTTGCTGCAGTTCGATACGAACGATAAATCCCCCGGTGAGAGCCGGGGGATTGTTTTGCGCTTTGGAAAATCAGGTCATTGCTACCCGCCCCACTGCCGCAAGGCTTCGTAGATCACGATGCCGGCGGAGTTCGAGAGGTTCAGGCTGCGCACCTGCGGGCGGATCGGGATGCCGATGGCGCGGTCGCGGTTCGCTTCGAGCAAGGAGGGTGGCAGGCCGTTCGACTCTGCGCCGAACACCAAAACGTCACGCTCGTTGAACGCCACGTCCGTGTAGCGCTGCGTCGCGGTCTTGGTGAGATACCAGAAGCGATTTCCCGCGAGGCGGCTGGTGAGTGCCTCCCAATCGTCGACGACTTCCCATTCGAGATGCGGCCAGTAGTCGAGACCGGCGCGGCGCAGGTAATAGTCGTCGAGCCGAAAACCGAGCGGGCGAACGAGCCACAGCTTGCAGCCGGCGGCCACGCAAGTGCGGCCGACGCTGCCAGTGTTGTGTGGGATCTCGGGATGGTAGAGCACCACGTTCAGCCGCGGCGTGTAGAGCGGCTCGCGGGGTGTGGGTCCGGAATCATGCATGGTGCGTTTCGATTCGTGCAGGCCGCCGTCACTCCCCTGCCCCGCGGTTCTCGCGGTTGTTGTCGGCTTCGCGAGCGGCCTTTAGTGCTTCGCGCTGCTCGGGTGTGTAGAAGTCGGTCGTCAGCTCGCGGCGCGGCTTGCCGGATACCTTTTCCAGCAGCGAGACCAGTGCGGCGACGATCTTCGGCTCGGCATCGGTTTCCAATCCCGCGGTGCGAGCCGGCCAGGTGGTGTATCCGCCCAGGTAGTGCTGCTCGGGCGGGGGGATGTAGCCTTCCGCGCCGTTGGCCAGTTCGAGATTCATGTGCACGGTGGAGGGCGACTGGGCCTTGAGCTTGAGGCCCGTGATTCCGTAGACCTCGTTTGGGATGGCGGCCAGCGTCAGGTCGCCGATGCGGACGGCTTGCAGGACGAGGTCGGCCCGTGGATTGTCGCGAATCCAGAGGGCTTGGTCGGCGTAAACCTCGGGCAGATTGCTGGGGCGCGGGGTGGTTTGCTTGCTGCGGGTTTCCTCGGCCCAGGCGATTCGTTTTGCCGACGGTAGTCGGCGGCCCAGCGCGAGTTCCGTTTGGGCCATGGCGAGCGGAACATCGCGGCGGTACTTCAGGTCGGCGAGCGCCGTAAGCGTCAGCTCGCCGAGCTCGCGGGCATACTGCTCGCGCGAGTAATCGCGGCGCTGCGGCTGGCTGTAATCCATCCAGTGCAGGTCGCCGCTGGTGCCTTGCGACATCATGGCCACCAACGGGCGGGCGGCGTCGGGCTTGCCGGCCTTGGATTCGAGATAGCGGGCGTAGTCGCCGAAGTAATCGGCTGAGAAGCCTTCGCCGGAGCCGAAGTAGTGCATCGAGTAGTTGCTGAGGATGGCGATCGGCTCGCCCGATGTGCTGCGAATGCTGAGCACGGTGAGGCCCGTGTCGACCGGGCCAGCGGGGCCGGTGTAGGCGGGGTTCTGATAGCCCGGGTGCATCATCGCCCGGACGGTCTGGTCGCCGAAGGGATCGTTGTCGATCGCGTCCGCGCGATGCAGCCAGCGGCGGCTGTGCGTGTGATCGGGCGCTTCGAACGAGGTCCAGGCGGCTTCAGCCGGGGTGAGGCGAGTGTTGGCTTCCGCGATGCCGTCGGAGACGCGGGCGATGAAGTAGTCGGCGTAGGCCGGATCCTTGCGGCAGCCGAGGCAGTAGTCCATCAGGCTGGGGGCGGTGTGCGTGTGGGTCGCGGCGATCAGGATCCGGTCGGCGGGGATACCGGTGGCATCGGTGACGCGGCGCTTGATGGCGTCGCAAACGTCTCGCGGAGCCATGCAGGAATCGACGATTGTGATCGCGAACGTGGTCTTGCCGTCGGCGAGCACCAGGCAGCGGGCGTGCAGCGGATCGTCAACACGGTTGCTCGAAGCTTCGATGAAGCCTCCGTTGCGGAGAGCCGGCAGCGTGCGGGGGGAAATGTCGATTGCCGCAGCGCCGGCTTGAAATTCGGCGGCTGGCGCACGACGGGCCGAGAGGAGCAGCGCGAGCGTGACGAGAGCTAGTAGTCGTAGGATGGCGTTCATGCAGGATTCCCTCGCTTGCGCGACGGGCTATTATTCAGCGATGTTGCCGGAGTTACCCCGTGCCGGCTTTTGTAGAATGCCTGCGGACGGGGAGCAAGTGGCGGCGGCAAAACGACCCGAAAGACTGGGAGATGTCTCGATGGCGGAATTCGAATATGCCCACACCGACCTCGCGCGCGAGGAAGTGGAAAAGTGGACGGGACCGGCTCTGCTCGAGTTTGGCACCAACTGGTGCGGGCACTGCCAGGCTGCGCAAGGGCCGTTTCGCGAGGCCATTGCCGGGCATGAGACCCTGCGGCATGCCAAGGTCGAGGATGGGCCGGGCCGACCGCTGGGCAGGTCCTACCGGGTGAAGCTGTGGCCGACGTTTATCTTTCTGAAGGATGGCGTCGAACAAGCCCGGCTGGTGCGGCCGGAGTCGGCGGAGGAGATTCGCCGAGAGTTGTTAGCGCTGGGGGACTAAGTCGGGTTCGATCTGATCGACTCAGGCGGGTGAAAATCCGGGTAATTTCGCGGTCTGGCGGACGCCGGTGGTTGCGGCTAGATTTCTCGGCGGACACGGTTTCCAGGACGAACCCGTGGGGTAAGATTGAGCATTCGCATCCGGGCCCGCCGCCTGTTATGCTCATGTGGGCTCGCGGCGTCCCCCCCAGCGCCAAAATCGGGCTCACCGCTAAAGCGTGACGCATGGGACGAACCAACTAATCAACTGAGGGTTATCACTATGAAGAGTTTGTCGTGTGGTAAATGGATCAAGGCTTGTGCACTTCTGGGGGTAGCCCTGTCGTTGTCGGCTTCGACCGCGTTTGCTCAGACCGCTGAAGAAGTCATCGAGAAGTCGCTTAAGGCACAGGGTGGCAAGGCCGCTCTGATGGGCCTGAAGGCAATCGAGCGCAAGGGCGACGTGGCCGTTGACGGCGCGTTCGGCCAGATGGAAGGCTCGGTCGAGGAGATCGTGATCCCCGGCAAGAAGGCCATGCGTGCGCTCGACCTGGCCGTGTTCGTGCAGAAGGACTGCTGGACCGGCGAAGCCGCCTGGCGCGATGGTATGAACGGCATTCAAGACGTTGAAGGCGACGAAGCCATCCAGATCAAGCAGGCCGCGATGGTCAGCCCGCTGCTGATGATCGGCCAGGACGAATCGACCGCCAAGAAGCTCGACGACGAGAAGGTTGAAGACGTCGACTACTACGTGCTCGAAGTCTCGGCCAAGGATCGCCCGCCCGTGAAGATGTACATCGACAAGGCGGACGACCTGCTGAAGCGCGTGACGCTGACGCAGAACAATCCGCAGTTCGGCGAAGTCGAGATCGTGACCGGCATGACCGACTATGCCGACTACGGTCCGGTGAAGCTGGCCAACAAGCAGACGATCGCGATCGGCGAAGTCCTCTCGATCGAGACGACCTACACCGAAACGAAGGTCGATGGCGAAGTTGACGAAAAGGTGTTCGAGAAGCCGGAAGAACCGGCACCGGCCGCGGACGCCCCGGCTGAAGAAAAGAAGGACGACGCGAAGGACGGCAAGTAAGCCGTTCACCGCTTGTCGACGACACTCAATCTCGGGGGTCGGAAGTCCAAGTGGCTTCCGGCCCCCGTGTTGTTTTAAGCGGTGCCAGTGCGCGGCGAGCCACACTCCTTGTCGGGGCATCGTATCTCGTTAGGATGGAGGCGGATCGTACCTTTGCCAGCCGCCATGCCCCCGCGAACCAAGCTGCTATGACCGACGCGCACGCCGAGAAGTATCTGCCTGTTCTGGAGTTTGCCGAGCGACAAGTGGCCACGCTCACCGAGCGCTCGCCCGACTTCTTTCCGATTTACACGGTCGGCGGGCGCTGGCATCACGCAGGCGAACTGTGGACGGATTGGACCGGCGGGTTCCTGGCCGGCATGATGTGGCAATTCTTCCGCCGCACCGGCAGCCCCGTGTGGCGCGCCCGGGCTGAGCACTATAGCAAGCTGCTCGAGCACCGGCAGCACGACCGCAATGTTCACGACCTGGGATTCATCTTTTTGAACACGTATCGGCCGTGGTACCAGGCGACCGGCGAAAAGCACTTGCACGAGGTACTGATTCAGGCCGGCCGCACGCTGGCCATGAGGTTCAAGGAAAAGGGGCAGTACCTGTGCTCATTCATTGGGCCACAGTCGCTGTTCATCGACATCATGATGAATGTGCCGATCATCTACTACGCGGCCAACGAAACAGGTGACGCCGAGCTGCGGCGCGTGGCCGACGCTCACTGCGCAACGACGCGCGATCGCATCGTCCGGCCGAACGGCTCGACGGCGCACGAAGGCCTGTTCAATACCGAGACCGGAGAGTTTCTGGGGGAGTCGACGCACCAGGGACTGAGCGCAGACAGCAACTGGGCCCGCGGGCTGGCCTGGTCGATGTACGGCTACAGCCAGGTCTATGCGCTCACCGGCGATCGGCAGTGGCTGGACGTGGCCGAGCGGAACGCCGATTTCTGGCTCACGCACCTGCCAAAGGATCACGTGCCCTACTGGGACTTTGCCGCCGATCTCTCGCAGCCGCTCCCCTGGGGACCGCAGAAGGACACTTCGGCCGGAGCCATCGCGGCCAGCGCGCTGTTGGATCTGGAACGGCAGACCACGGACGTCGATCGCGCGGTCATCTACCGGCAGACGGCGCTGGCGATGCTTGATGCGCTGGTGACGCCTGAGTATTTGGGCAGCGGCACGCCAGGCTGGGAGGGGATTCTCAAGCACGGGGTGTATCACACCAAGAAGAACCTGGGCGTCGACGAATCGGTGATGTGGGGTGAGTATTTCTTCGTGGAAGCATTGACCAAGGTCGTGCACGCACAAGCGGCAAAGGCGGCATCATGAGCGATGTCGCAACAGGCACGCCGGCCACGATTCGCGTTGCCTTTCTGGGCGCGGACGAAACCACGCCCAAGCTGTTCATGGCGGTGCTGGAAAGCCCTCGCTTTGAGCTGGCGGGCGTTTGCGAACTCAATCCCGCCGAACTGAACGACGCCGGCGGGCTGGCGCCGATCATGGCGAAGGTGCGGTCGTTCTCCTCCTGGGAAATGCTGCTCGAAACCGGGCAGCTCGACGCGGTGATCGTAGCCCGCGGAGCGGATGCGGATCTACGCACGGAGCAGCTTCGCAAGCTCGTGCAGGTGGAACAGCCGGCACTGGTTTCGCACCCGGTGGTCGATTCGATGCTCGTGTACTACGAGCTCGATATGATTCGCCGCGACACGAATTCCGTGCTCGTGCCAGAGCTGGCCGATCGGTTGCATCCCGCGGTCCAGGCCTTGGCCGAGATCGTGCGACAGGGCGAGGCTTCGCCGATTGGCAAGGCCGAGCACCTGGTGATGGAACGCTGCCTGCCGACTTCCACGAAGCAGCTCGTCGACCGGCAGTTCGCCCGCGACGTGGACGTGATCCGTGCGATTGCAGGCGACATGACCCGACTGGGGGCGATGGCCGGAGCTCCCGGCGTGCCAAACTATGCGGCGCTCGGGGTGCAGATGCATGGGCCACAAGGGATCGACGCCCGCTGGTCGGTGCTGGCAATTCAAGCGGCCTGCGGCGCGAAGATCACGCTGACCGGCGCTCGCGGGCGCGTGACGGTCGAACTCGATTCGGTTGATGCGCCGTGGTCGATGGAAACGCAGACCATAGGAGCTCCGCAGAGGCGAGAGTTCGCAGGTTGGACTTCGGCGGACGCGGTGCTCGCGCAGTTCGCAGCGGCCATCGACAGGCAACCGATCACGCCTGACTGGGTCGACGCCTGTCGGGCCATAGAACTCACCGAGACGATCGAGCGAAGCCTGAAGAAGTCGCGCACGATCGAGCTGTACTATGAAGACTACACCGAGGACGCGACATTCAAGGGCACCATGGCCTCGCTGGGATGCGGGCTGTTGCTGATGACGTTGATGTTGCTGGTGCTGGTGGGCGTGCTCGAGCAGATGAAGGTTCCCTTCCTCGGCGTCTGGCGATACGCGGTGGTGGGAGTGCTCGGCGTGTTTCTGCTGCTGCAACTGCTGTTGCTAACCTCGAAGAAGCGGTCGAGTGACAGCGGTGCCGGCCGGCCGCCAGCGGAAGGCTAGCAGCACCAACGTGCGCGGTCCGGCGGAAAAGTCCGCCGCTTCTGCCCAGTTTCTGCCCGGGCTGGGAAAGTGGGTGAACTGTCGGCGGATTTGCCGATTACGTGAGCGTCAAACTAGGACGTTTATTCCGTCTGAAGTACGCGACATTTATGACTTTGCGGCGCGGGACCGATCTAGGTTTCGTACCGCCAAGGTCCGCGCCTTTGCCACCGCAGAGGCGGACCCACGGACCGTAAGCGGGCAGGCAATTCCCAGAGAGTCCCGGCTTTCTGCCGGTGACGCGCGACACTTCGGACATTTCCCGCCATGCCCGACCGATCAGCTTGCGCCTGTTTGCGCAACCACTTTCGACTTGTCATCATGCTACTGGCGACCGGCGTGCTGCTGCATGGTAGCCAGCAAACCGAGGCCAGCGAACGGCGGAACTCGCCCACCGTCAAATTGGTGCAGAAGGTGCGTCCGGCGATCGTCAACATCCACGGCCAGAAGACGCTCTCGCCCGGAGACGATAACTACCGTCGGGGAGAGTCGCAAAACGTCAACGGCATGGGCACGGGCGTCATCATCGACGAGCGCGGCTACATCCTCACGAACCATCACGTGGTGGACGGGGTGAAGCGGATTGAAGTGACGATGTACGACAAAACCGAGTACGTCGCCAAACGCGTGGCCCACGATCCGACGACGGATCTGGCGATCATCAAGATCGATACGGCCCAGAAGCTGCCTGTGATTCCGATCGGTTCGTCGGCCGACCTGATGATCGGCGAAGACGTCGTTGCCGTGGGCAATGCCTATGGTTACGAACACACGGTGACGCGGGGCGTGATCAGCGCGCTGGCGCGCAGCGTGCAGGTGAGCGATACGCAAAGTTATAACGACCTGATCCAGACCGATGCGAGCATCAACCCGGGCAACTCGGGCGGCCCGCTGATGAACATCGACGGCGAGATGATCGGGATCAACGTGGCGGTGCGGCAGGGAGCGCAAGGGATCGGGTTTGCGATTCCGGCGGATCAGGCCGTGAGCGTGGCGGCTGAGTTGATGTGCGCCGAACGGGAACGCTCTTCGAATACCTGGCATGGAATCGTGACCAAGTGCGATCCCGCCTCGGGTTGTTCGTGCGTGGTTGGCAATATCGATGATGCCAGTCCCGCCGCCGATAGCGGCCTGAAGGCCGGTGACATTATCTCTCAAATCGGCTCGATCACGGTCAGCCGGCCGCTGGACCTGGAGCGGGCTCTGCTCGCACACCAGGTGGGCGAGAAGATCTCGCTATCGGTGGAGCGCAACAAGCAGCCGGTGAAAGTGGACCTGGTGCTGGCGTCGGTTCCCAAGCGCAGCAGCGATACCGACCGGGTTTGGGAAGCACTCGGCGTGAAGCTGCAGCCGGTGTCGGGCACGCAACTTCGCAGCTACCAGAAGCAGTATCGCGGGGGGCTGATGGTCACCGCGGTGAAGAAGGACAGCCCGGCGTCGATCGATGGGATTCGCCAGGGAGACATCCTGCTGGGAATCCACATCTGGGAAACGATCTCGCTCGAGAACGTGATCTACATCCTGAATACGGACGAGTTCAGCTCGCTCCAGCCCGTCAAGTTCCTGATTCTGCGGAACGAAGCGACGTACTACGGGCATCTGTCTACGACGACCAAGCGGTAGCCGCGAGGGCGTCGTCTGTGGCGTTCCTTTCTGACCGTCGGCCGGGTGACTACAATTCCACGATGGGTGTGACTGCGGCGAATTCGCGGTCCAAGTGTCAGTCGTCGTGGGGCGGGCCGTGGAACTCGAATTTTTGCGTTGGCTGGAAGAGCGATTGTCTGCCGACGTGCGCGCGCCCTTGGGTCTTCGCGACGACGCGGCGATTTTGGAGTTTTCGGGCCAGTGCGTGGTGGCCACGGTCGACATGCTGACCGAAGGCGTGGATTTTCTGCTTTCGCAGGACGATCCCGAGCGAATCGGCCGCAAGGCGCTGGCCGTGAACCTGAGCGATCTGGCAGCGATGGCCGCCCGTCCGCTGGCGGCCCTGGTGGCGTTGACGTTGCCGCGCGAGGGAGCGCTGCCCCTGGCGAAGCGGCTTTACGAGGGTCTGGTTCCGTTGGCCGAAGAGTTTGGTGTGGCGCTGGCCGGCGGCGATACGAACACCTGGGACGGACCGCTGGCAATCAGTGTAACGCTGTTTGGCGAAGTTACCGAGCGCGGGCCCTTGTTGCGCTCGGGGGCCAGGCCGGGCGATGTGCTGCTGGTTACGGGTAAGCTTGGCGGGAGCCGGCTGGGGCATCAGTTCGACTTCACGCCGCGCGTACGCGAAGCCCTGTGGCTGGCAGAGCACGCTGAACTGAATGCCGGAATCGACCTGAGCGATGGGCTCTCGCTCGATCTGTGGCGGCTTTGCCAGGCCAGCGGCGTCGGGGCGATTTTGGACACGTCGCAGATACCCATAGCTGACGACGCCGCAAGGTGGGCGGCGCAATTGGCCGATGGGTCAACGGCGCTTGAACATGCACTCGCCGACGGCGAAGATTTTGAGCTGCTGCTGGCGATGCCGCGCGAGGCCGCCGAAAAGCTGGTCAAGGAGCAGCCGCTTGCGTGCGGGCTGTCGATCATCGGCGAGTGTGTGGCCGGCGAAGGCGCTGGCAAGGCCCGTTTGTGGCGGCGCGAAGTGGATGGCAGCCGCTCTCCTCTTGTTCCTCGCGGCTACGAACATTAGTGTCAGCAGATCGAGAGCTTGTAAGGGCTTGCTGGCAACCGATTCGAAGACCAATATCTAAGTAGTTATTGAGAGAGCCGATCATGCCACGCACCCTTTCCTTCCGCGCGCAGAACATACAGGACACGGAGCGTTTGGGAACCGCGCTGGCCGCAGCCTTTCCTGACGGCGTGATTGCGCTCGACGGACCGCTGGGCGCGGGAAAGACCCGGCTGGTGCAGGCAATTGCCGCGGCGTGCGGCGTGAATCGGGCCGACGTGGTCAGCCCGACATTCGTACTGATGCACGAGTATCACGGCGACCGGCCAATTTATCACGTCGACTGCTATCGCTTGCGCGACGACGACGAGTACAACCAACTTGGCGTCGATGAGCACTACGGGCCGCCGAACCTGGTGCTGATCGAATGGGCCGGGCGGATGGAACGCTGCATGCCGAACGACCGGTTGGATGTGGCGATCAGCCCGATGGGTTCTGAAGTACGCGAGTTCAACTTTGTCGCGCATGGCGAGAATGCGACCGCGCGACTGGCGGAGTTGCGGCGGATGCTGACTTAGTCCGCAGCGCAAGCGATCTCGCGCACGGCTTGGAGCTCTGTGATGCCATCCGGTACAGGTGAGCCGCCGCGCGGCCACCTGTGGCACACGACTCCGAGGCGAACGCGCTATAGGATGAACTTGCTCAGGTCTTCGTCGGCGGCGAGTTCGGCCAGACGCTGTGTGACGTAAGCCGCGTTGATGACGACGCGGCCGCGATGCATGTCCGGCGCTTCGAAGCTGAGCTCCTCGAGCAGGCGCTCCATGATCGTGTACAGCCGGCGGGCGCCGATGTTCTGGCTCGACTGGTTCACCTGGTGCGCGTACTCGGCCAGGGCCTCGATGGCATCGTTCTCGAACACGATCTGCACGCCTTCGGTCTCGAGCAGCGCCTGATACTGCTTCGTCAAGGCGCTGTTCGGCTCGGTCAGGATGCGGACGAAGTCGGCCTTCGTCAGATCCTGCAGCTCCACGCGGATCGGGAAACGACCCTGCAGTTCGGGCATCAGTTCGCTGGGCTTTGCACGGTGGAAAGCGCCTGCGGCGACGAACAAGATATGATCCGTCTTCACATAACCGTATTTGGTTTGCACGGTCGTACCTTCGACGATCGGCAGCAGGTCGCGCTGGACGCCCTGGCGCGAGACGTCTGCCCCGCGCGCGTCGCTGGCGACCACTTTGTCGATCTCGTCGATAAAGACAATGCCCAGGTTCTCGCTGAGTTCGACGGCCTTGGCGTGGACCTTTTCATGATTGATCAGGGCGTCGCATTCCTGCTCGAACAGCACTCGGCGAGCATCGTTGACGCTCATTTCGCGGCGGACGCTCTGCTTGGGTATGAGTTTTTCAAACATCCCTTGCAGATCGATATCCGAGTGCTCAATGCCCATGCCGGTGAGCATCATCGGCGCCGCCTTCTTTTCCAGGTGAATCTCGACCTTGCTCTCGTCCATCTCGCCGGCCGCCAGGCGCGCGCGGATCTTCTCGCGGGTCCGCTCGTAGCGCTCCGGCGAGTTGGGAGAATCGGTGCCGATCTCATAAGCCGGCGGACGCGGGACGAGCAAGTCGAGCAGCCGCTCTTCAACTCGCTCGCGGGCTTCGGCTTCGATTTCCTTGCGCTCGGTTTCACGGACGATCAGGATCGCGTTCTCCACGAGTTCGCGGATCATGCTCTCGACATCGCGGCCGTAGTAGCCGACCTCGGTGTACTTGGTGGCCTCGACCTTGATGAACGGCGCGCCGGTGAGCCGGGCCAGGCGGCGGGCGATCTCTGTCTTGCCGACGCCGGTGGGGCCGATCATCAGAATGTTCTTGGGCGCGACTTCGCCGCGCATCGTCTCGGAAAGTTGCTGCCGGCGCCAGCGGTTGCGAACGGCGATCGCCACCGCCCGCTTGGCGTCCTGCTGGGCGACGATGTGGGCATCAAGTTCAGCGACGATCTGCCGCGGGGTCAGGTCGCGCATGGGAGCACCTCGACGTTGATGTTTTCGTTCGTGTAGACGTCGATGCCGGCGGCGATCTGAAGGGCTTGCCTGACGATCTGGCCTGCATCGAGCGACGAGTGGGCAACCAAGGCTCTGGCCGCGGCGACGGCGTAGTTGCCCCCGGAACCAATCCCCAGCACACCGTCGGTGGGTTGAATGACGTCGCCATTGCCCGTCACCAGGAGCGTGTGTTTCGCGTCGACAACGGTGAGCAGCGCCTCCAGGCGGCGGAGGGCTCGATCGGTGCGCCATTCCTTGGCCAGCTCGGTGGCGGCGCGGGGGACGTTGCCCGGGAAGTCGCGGAGCTTGGCTTCGAAGCGTTCGAGCAGGGCGAAGGCGTCGGCGCTGGCGCCCGCGAAGCCGGTGATGACTTTGCCGTCGAGCAGGCGGCGAATCTTGTGGGCGTCGGCCTTCATGACGGTGTTGTTGAGGGTCACCTGGCCGTCGCCGCCGATGGCGACCTGCCCATTATGGCGAACGGTGAGGATGGTTGTCGAATGCGTGGTCATGGCATGCGCGGCCGAGGGTAGCAGGGGGCGATGGCGAATGCGCGGCGCACTCGCTGAGAACATGCTATCCGGCAGGGCCAACCGTACGCTAGGGCCGATCAGGCGTCAGCAAAAGCTAGTCCGGCAGATCGACGATTTCATCGCCAAAAATGGTCGAAAGCTGCTGGTACAGCAGCATGTCGATGTCTTCGTTGATGAAGTGCGCCGAGCCGTCGGCGAACAGGAAGTGTCCGCCGCCGGGATGATCGCTGCGAAAGTTTGGGGCCACGTGCGCACCGCAGTTGTCGTCGGGATTCTCGCAACTCGTGGGCGTTCTGGTGCCCGAGGCGCCAGGCAGACTCTTCGAACCGTCGGTATTGAGCGCTTCGGCGTTGACCCAGGCGCTGGTCACCGGATTCTTGTTCAGGGGCTCGAGCGTGCAACCCACGACGGAGTAGAGGTACACGCCGAGTTCTGGGCCGACCAGGAAGGAAGGCTCGGCGTTGATCCAGGCCATGTACGGCTGGCGTTGGGCGGCCACACCGGTGGCGGGGGCGAAGCGGTCCTGGCCGGGGCGTGTGGCGCCGGACACTTGCCAATTGTCGCCGAAGGCGCCTTCACCCATCGCGATTGTTTTCGAGGTGCCGTCGGTGATCTTTCGGATGGGGACGGCCCAGTTGAAATCGAACATGCCGCGTTCGCTGTTGAAGGGGGCCTTTTTGTTGGCCTGGTAGGGCGGGAATGACCAGGCATCCGTCACGCCTTTGCAGAAAGCGTAGTTCGTCGTGCCGAAAGATTGATCGGACTTGAACACGTTGTCGGGCACGAGCACGTCGATCACCAGCAGCAAAATCTTGTCCTGCATCGGGTTTTCGCCCGAGTTCGAAGGGCAATTGAAGATGGGGACGGCCGTCTCGGCCACTTCGGGACGCTGCTTGAACCACGGCAGCTTCTGGTTGTAAAGACCGTGCAGGGCCGTCTCTTCGAAGTACGGCATCAGCATCGCGTGCGGGCTGGCGAAGACGTCGGCCGCTCGGCGCGGATCGACGCAACCGGCGGGAGGGAAAGTCTTGAGCGCGTCGTGATAGTTCTGCAGCGCGATGCCGAACTGTTTCAGGTTCGAAACGCACTTCGAGCGACGAGCGGCTTCGCGGGCTGCCTGGATCGCCGGCAACAGAAGTGCGACCAACACTCCGATAATCGCAATCACGACGAGCAGCTCGACGAGCGTGAACGCGGCTCTGCGCCGATCCATGACGGAATCCCCCTGGAGCATTGCGGCAAGCGGACCGGCACTGCCTTGACCCCCACGACACGTGCCGCTCAAACCACACGCTGCTCTCCGCACTTTAGTGATTCGCACGGTCGATGGTCAAGGAAGATCGGGCGAGAAGTGGTCGAATTCATGGACGCGCACTTACGACCGGTGCGGCGTATGTTCCAGGTGATCGCCGAAGGTGGCTGACACTTCAAGCGCGGCGGCGAGCCGAGCGAGATATTCGTCGCGTGGAATTTCGATCGCTCCCAGGCTGGCTGTGTGAGAGGTCTTCTGCTGGATGTCGAAGAGTTGGTAGCCGCGGGATCGTAAATGGTTGACGAGGTGCACGAGCGCGACCTTGGACGCATCGCTGACGCGGTGGAACATCGACTCACCGGCGAATAGGCCGCCGATCGCGACGCCGTAGGTGCCTCCCACGAGCGCGCCGTCTTGCCAGACTTCGATGCTGTGGGCATGGCCGAGTTCGTGTAGCCGGGTGTAGGCCGCGATCATGGGGGGCGAAAGCCAGGTGTTATAGCGACGATCGTCGGCGGTGGCGCAGCCTTCGATGACACCGGCAAAGTCGCGATCGCAAGAGACTTCGAACATGCCGCTACGGCAGGTGCGCGCCAGGCGACGCGAAACGTGGAGCCCATCAAGCTCGAAGATCGCGCGCGGGTCGGGCGACCACCAGACCATGACATCGGTGCCGTCGAAGATTGGCCAGGGAAAGATGCCGTGCGCATACGCGTCCAGCAGCCATTCAGGCGCGAGCTTGCCGCCGAAGAGGACGACCCCCTCGGGCTCGGCGAGTTGAGCAGGCGGAAAATACTTTGATTTTGCGAGGGCCGGCATAGCGCGTTTCCGCAATCGTTCGCAGATCCCACTCCACACGCTGGAGCGCGACACCGGAATGCTAGGGAATCGGCGCGGCGATTGCTATACTCGAAGTGGAGGTTTGGTCGATCCCGCGTGGCCCGCCGCTTGGGCCTGCTTTCCCGCAATTTTTGCAATTCTTCGATGGACGAAATCGTCACACCTCCACCACCTCCCTATCGAGAGCCGCGCACCGGTTCCGGGCTGCCGTGGCTGCTTACGCTGCTCGTGATTCTGATCGTCTTTCTGCTGATGCCGTGGTTTGTCGAGCGGCTGTACTACTCGATGACGATTGGCAAAGAGCGGGCACAGGTGGAATCGGCCCGGGAGCAGTTGCCAACGCCGGGGTTGACGGAAATTGCAAGGCAGTCGGCGGTGGTAGCCAAGGCGATCGGTCCCAGCGTGGTGCATATCGACACGATTCAGGAGTATGAATCGCGAGAGCAACTGTTCGGCGCGCGAGCGACGCGGCAGGCAGTTGGCCAGGGGTCGGGCGTGATCGTCGACGAAGCGGGCTACATTGTCACGAACAATCACGTGGTCGAAAACGCCAGCGAGATCATGGTTAACCTGAGCGGCAACGAGCGCCGGCCGGCGACGGTGGTGGGGCTCGACGAGACGACGGATTTGGCCGTTCTCAAGATCGACTCGGGAGGTCTGATCGCGGCCGATTGGGGCGACAGCGACGCGCTCGAGGTTGGTTCGCTCGTCTGGGCCGTGGGAAATCCGTTCGGTCTGGACCGCAGCGTTACGTTCGGCATCGTCAGCGCCAAGAATCGGCGCGGCTTTCAGGGCACCAGTGCCTATCAGGACTTTTTGCAAACCGATGCGGCAATCAATCCAGGCAACTCAGGCGGGCCGCTGGTGGATGTGACTGGCAAGATCGTAGGGATCAACACCGCGATCGTGGGACGCAGCTACCAGGGGGTGAGCTTCTCGATTCCCACGTCGATTGCCAAGGAAGTGTACGAGGGGCTGCGCGAGAGCGGACGTGTCGTGCGCGGATATCTGGGCGTGGAACACCAGAATCTCAACGAGGAACTGGCCGAGAAGTTCGGTGTTGAATCGCTCGAAGGGGTTATCGTGGCGCGCGTGGCGCCGCGCTCGCCGGCTCAGAAGGCGGGCATCGAGGTCGGAGACATCATCGTCGAGTGGGACGGCCAGCCGATTCACGACGCCACGGAACTCTCAATGCTGGTCGGCAAGACACCGGTCGGCAAGAGCGTGACGCTGAAGGTCATCCGCGGTGGAAAGCCGCAGGACGTGGCGATTCAAGTCGAAGAGCGGCCCGTGCAGTTCGGCAGGTAGTGACCAGACGGCGCGCCGGCTATAATCGACCGTTGGCGATGCCCGTCTGTTGGCTCGCCGTTCTTGCCAGATGGAGCGCAGCGGTGTCGGGCCTGTCGTTTGAAATCAAGGATCGGGTGAAGCAGGCCACGGACATCGTCGACCTGGTTGGCAGCTTCTTGCCGCTGCGGCGTGAGGGAAGCGGGTTCAAGGCCCTGTGCCCGTGGCATGACGATTCGCGCCCCAGCCTGCAAGTGAATCCCGAGCGGCAGTCTTTCCGTTGCTTCGTCTGCGACATCGGCGGCGATGTGTTCAGCTTCATGATGCGGATGGAAGGCATCGAATTTCCTGAAGCTCTCCGGATGCTCGCCGATCGGGCGAACATCTCGCTGAAGGAGCAGACGCCTGCCATGCAGGGGGCGAACGACGACAAGCGGCTCCTGTATCAGGCGATGGCCTGGGTCGACGAGCAGTATCACGCCTTCTTGATGAAGAACCCGGCGGCGCAGGCGGCGCGCGAATATGTGAAGTCCCGCAGCATCACGGTCGAAAACGTGCGGCGCTTTCAGATCGGCTTTGCTCCGGACGAATGGAGCTGGCTGCTTGAGCAGGCCAAAGGCACGCCGTACAACGCCGCGATGCTCGAGAAGATCGGCGTCATCGCGCGGCGCCGGCAGGGGCCTGGCTACTACGATCGGTTCAAAGGCCGGGTGATGTTTCCGATTTTCGACGGCCAATCGCGCGCGGTCGGTACGGGGGGGCGCATCCTGCCAGGCGTGGCGCCCGCGGACGCGGCCAAGTATGTGAACTCCCCCGAGACACCGCTGTTCTCCAAGAGCAGATTGCTCTATGGGCTGAACCATGCCCGCGAAGCGATTCGCAAGACCAGCGTGGCGCTGGTCATGGAGGGGTACACCGACTGCATCATCGCGCATCAGTTTGGTTTTGAAAACTGCGTGGCGGTACTGGGGACGGCGCTCGGCGAGGGGCATATTCAGCTTCTGAAGCGCTACTCGCGCGACGCCGATCGGATTCGCGTGGTGCTCGTGCTGGATGGCGACGAAGCCGGACGCAAGCGAGCCAAGGAAGTGCTGGAGCTGTTCGTATCGGCGAACGTCGATCTGCGCGTGCTGACGCTGCCTGACGACTCCGATCCGGCGGACTATCTGCTGGCGCACGGGGCCGACGCGTTTCGCAAACTTACCGAGAGTGCCTCGGATGCGTTGACGCATGCTTTTGACACGGCGACCGAGGCGATCGATTTGCAGAACGATTTGCATGCAGCGACGACGGCGCTCGAACAGCTTGTGGGGACAATTGCGAAAGCACCGCGATTGCGGGGAGATACGCAAGTTGAAGATCGGTTAAGAGAGGAGAAGTTTTTACAACGACTAGCGACCGATTTTCGCGTTCCCGAAGGGCAAGTTCGCGAGTTGATGACGCAAATGCGGCGAAAAACGGCGTCTCGGCAACCAATTCAGGCCGCGCCTGCTAGCAAACGCGAGAAAATTGAGCCGCTGGAGCGCGAATTGCTGGAGCTGCTGATCGCTCAGCCGGACCTGGTCGAGCGGTTTGCCAAACTGGTCCGCCGCGAACAGGTGAACGGCGCGATGTGCCGCGATGTCTACTCGCGATGTGTGGAATTGTGGTCGCAAGGAATCGTGCCCGACTTCTCGCGACTGTTGTTGGAGATTGACGACCCAGTGGTTAAAACGATGCTCGTTGAACTTGATGAGTCGGGTCGCCGCAAGGCGGCCGCGGAACTTCAAGCTCGCGTGCACGACGTACTCGCCGGCTTTGAGCGCCGCGAGCGCGAACAACAAGTTCGCCATCGCACCAGCCAGCTCAAGCAAAGTAATCTCACCGCGGAGGATGAACTGGCCGTGCTGTTGGAGCTAGAGCGCCATCAGCAGGCCGCGCAACAAGCACTTGAAGATCGTTCCCGGCTGGGCATTTCCGATCCCACGGAAGGGTAGGATGCACCATTAAGCCGGTTGGCTCGCACGGCACCGACAGAGCACGATGCTCATGGTCGTCAGGCCGTCCGGCCCATCGAATGTCAACGGGGGGCACCCGCGTGCCCAGGGAGGATTTGACAGGTGGACCATTCCAATCCGGAGTTGCAGGCACTTCTGGTTCAAGGCAAGACCCAAGGCTATTTGACCTACGATCAGGTCAATCACTATCTGCCCGACGAGGCAGTCAACCCCGAGAAGCTCGACAGCCTGCTCATCGCGCTCGATGAGGCCGGCATCGAACTGGTCAGCGAAGAGCCGACCGCCGCAACGCTCACGGTCGTGGGTGGTGAGAGCACCGAAGAAAGCGAAGGCGGACTCACTCCCCTGCCCGCCCGCGAGCTGCCGAAGTTGAGCGACGATCCGATCCGGATGTACCTCACGCAGATGGCCGAGATCCCGCTGCTCACCCGAGCCGAAGAGATCGCGCTGGCCAAGAAGATTGAAGTCACGCGTAAGCGTTTCCGCCGCACGGTACTGGGCTGTAACTACGCCCTGGCCGCGACCGTTCGCGTTCTGAAGGACGTGAACAGTGGCGTGTTGCCGTTCGACCGCACGATCAAGGTCTCGCTGACGGAACGTTTGACCAAAGAGCAGATCATGGCCCGGATGCCGCACAACCTGGCGACACTTGACCACGTGATCGAGCGAAATCGCAAGCACTTTAAGAAGCTGATCAGCCGCTCGACCGAGGCAGATCAAGCGGCCACGGCTCGCAAGCAACTGATTCGCGGCCGCTGGAAGGGCCTGGCATTGGTCGAAGAACTGAGCCTCCGCACGCGGCGCGTGCAGCCGCTGGTCCGACAGCTCAAGGAGATGTCGCGCCGAATGGATGCGATTCGTAGCCGGCTCGCGCAACTCAAGAGCCAGCCGGCGCTCCAGGACGAGCGAAGCCTGCTGCGTAAGGAACTGCACGACCTGATGCTGACCGCGCTCGAAAGCCCGACCAGCCTGCGCAACAGGATCGCGACGATCGAGAAACAGTACACCGATTACGAACTGGTGAAGCGGCAACTTTCGAGCGGCAACCTGCGGCTCGTGGTGTCGATTGCCAAGAAGTATCGCAACCGGGGGCTGAGCTTCCTCGACCTGATTCAGGAAGGCAACACCGGCCTGATGCGGGCGGTCGACAAATTTGAGTATCGCCGTGGGTTCAAATTCTCGACTTATGCCACGTGGTGGATTCGTCAGGCGATCACTCGGGCGATTGCCGATCAGGCCCGGACGATTCGGATTCCGGTGCACATGATCGACGTGCTCTCGCGGTTGCGAAACGTTTCTAAGCGGTTGCAGCAGGAGTTGGGACGCGAAGCGACGACCGAGGAGATTGCCGTCGCGGCCGAGTTGAGCGTCGAAGAAACGCGCCGGGTGCTGAGCATCGGCCGGCAGCCGGTGAGCCTCGACCGTCCAGTGGGCGAGAGCGAGGATTGCAGCTTTGGCGAGTTTATTGAAGACTCGGGCAGCGAAAGCCCGATGGTCACGGCCGGGCAAGCGATGCTTCGCGACCGGATTGAAGGGTTGCTGAAGACGCTGACCTATCGCGAGCGGGAGATCATCCGCCTGCGGTATGGCCTGGGGGATGGATACACCTACACGCTTGAGGAGGTAGGCCGGATCTTCAAGGTCACCCGCGAACGCGTTCGCCAGATCGAAGCCAAGGCCGTCCGCAAGCTGCAGCACCCGGTGCGGAGCCAGCAGCTGGAGGGCTTTTTGAGCGGGATGGCGGGGTAGTGCGGCGGGCGAGAACGGCGGGAGAATGCCCGCTCGTGGATGTCAAGTAACTCAAAGCCGTGGACCGTTTTCGGTCCACGGCTTTTTTATTTTGCCTGGAAATTCTGGCTGGCCTGATACAATACAACACTCAAATAAGCTACCGAGATGGGAACGTACGCATATGAGTGTTAGTGCCAGTGCCCTTGCCGAATTGCATCGGATCCACAAGCAGTTGGGCGACTTGAGGGAACGCAAAGATCGCGGGCCGCGGCAGATCAAGGCGCGCGAATTCAACCTCGCTAAGCAGAATGAGGAACTGTCCAAACTGCAGGCCGAACAGAAGGCCGGCCGGGTGCGGAGCGACCAGAAGCAACTGCTGCTGCGATCGAGCGAGCAGAAGATCGAGGACCTGAAGGTCAAGCTGAATCAGGCCTCCAGCAATCGCGAGTACCAGGCCCTGAAGGATCAGATCGCCGCCGACCAGATGGCCGGCAGCGTACTTTCCGACGAGATCCTGGAAGCGATGGAGAAAATCGACGAGCTGGCCGCGCATATCGCCGAGCAGCAAAAGAACATCGAGGCCGCGAAAGTCGAAGTGGCCCGGGCCACGGCTGCCGTTCGCGAGCAGGCCGGCATGCTCGATTCGGAAATAGCGCGGCTGGAAGGCGAACTGAAGGAAGCCGAGTCGAAGCTTCCCGGCGACTTTTTGGATACCTACAAGCGGCTCGTCAAAGGCAAAGGCGAGGATGCGATGGCCGAAGCCCAGGGGGACTTCTGCGGTGGGTGCTATCAGCAGCTCACGCCCAACAACATGGCCGAGTTGCAGATGTCCAGGGCAATCGTGTGCCGGAATTGTGGTCGGTTGGTATACAAGGCCGAGGATCGGTCGCCGTCAGCGTAGCGGCGAACGACCGCGGGCAGGGCCGTGGGCGGTGGCGAAGTCGTCCCTTTTCACCGTTTACACTGCCCCGAGCTTCGATAAGAATAAATGGCGGTTGGTCTCCTCGCGGGGGCCTTTTTTGTTTTCGTGAGTCTCATATCTCGTTGGATGGGCGTTCTCATGTCAGACCTGGTCCCGATGACTCGTACCGGCTATGCCAAGATCAAGGCGGAACTTGACCACATGGAGAACGTCGAGATGCCGGCCGCCGCGGCCCGGGTGGCGGCGGCGCGCGGTGAAGGCGATCTGAGCGAGAACGCCGAGTATCACGGCGCTCGCGAATCGCAGGGGATGCTGCAGGCCAAAATCAACCTGCTGCGCGACAAGCTGGCCCGGGCCAGCCTGGTCGACACCTCGAAGCTGCCGAAGGGCGAGGTGGTCTTCGGTTCGATCGTGGTCGTCAAGGACCTCGACTTCGACGACGAAGAGACGTTCATCCTGGTGGGCGCCGGCGAAGAGAACTACGACGAAGGAAAGATCAACGTCGTGAGCCCGCTGGCTCAGGGCCTGCTCGGCAAGAAGGTGGGCGAGAAGGTGGAGATTCCCGTGCCGAAGGGAACGATGAAGTTCGAGATTCTGGAGATCAAGATCGAGGAGTGAGGGCGAGCTTTGGCCAGCTTGCTAAATGTACTCGAGCCGATTCTCGAACTCGCTGGAGTCGCACAGTTCCCAAATCAATGCCAGGGCCTTAACGATTTCGCCGATCGATCTGGTTTGCTGGTGGCTGAATACCAGCCCGGAGTGCATTTCGCCAGCCTGGTGAAATGCCAGGTAATCGGTGTCTTGAACAACGAGCACACGCTCGCTCAACCGACAGTAGTCAAGATGCTCGCGGTCGGCTGATCCTTTCAGGCCGGCATCTTCAGGTGTCGTGACATCAATCCCGCGCTGCCTGAGGGCAACCGCTACTGCGACGGGAACGCTTTCATCGAGATGGAAGCGAATCGTCGCCATGCGTTTTCTTCAGCTTCTCTTGGAGCAGGGAAGGCGAATTTGCACGAAGCTGTTCGGCGAGTGCATCGTCGTCGGCGATGCTGGCCCGAATCTCGGCGACGTGATCCCAGTAGTATGCCAGGGCGGCGTGAACATCCGCGAGTGAGAGCTGGGGATACTGGGCCACGATTTCGTCTGGCGACATGCCGCTTCGCTCGTGCCAGATGACGATGTTCTGCACCGTGATCCGATGCCCGGCAATCCGCGGCTTGCCGCCGCAGGTGCCCGGCGTGACGACGATGTGTTCGCCGATGACGGGAATCGTTTTGTCGGTGGCCGGAGTGCTCATATTGGGATTATAGGTTGGGCTGCCAAGTCGGAGCAACGCGGACTCGTAAAATGCGGGCCTTGCCAGCCCATTGCAGGATGGTGTGGGTATATTGAAAGGGTACCTCCCGAATTGGTTGAGGGCCCTTCCATGTCTTGCCGGCGCGGATTTACGCGGACCGAACTGGTGGTCGTCGCGTTCATCGCGTTGCTGCTCGTGGCGCTGCTGATGCTAGCCATCCAAGCGAGTAGCAACAGAGCCCACCGACATGCGTGCCTACGTAACCTCCGAGAGATCGGGATGGGGCTCGCGATTTACGACGATGCTTTCCGTAATTTCCCGCCGGGCGCGACGACGCGCGATGACGATCCCACGAAGACGCAGGAGTCGATTCATGGAATTCTCCTTCCGTACTTCGAAGAGGGTGGCTTGGATTCGCTATACCGCTCTGGTGTGGACTGGCGAACGCAGTTGAAATGGGTGCCCGCGACAGTAATTCCACTTTACAGTTGCCGTTGGAGCGACGGCGAGAATCCGATTCTGGACAAGTTGCGAAATGAGCTGTTGGCTGCCGGAGGTGCGCCGTATCCAGCGAGCCAGCTCTACGGCACGACCAACTACGTGTTTTGCCGCGGCGTGACCGACGCCTGGTGCCGGTGTTGGCTGGAGGATGGCAATCGCGTTCCGCGATCCGAACGCGGGATGTTCGACATGAACTGGTCGGTGCGGCCGCAGGATGTGACCGACGGACTGTCGAAGACCATCGCGGTGGGAGAGGGAGCCGATGGTTCAAGTTGGGACCTAGTCGATCGGACCGGGGCAGTGGTCGATCGGCATCGGCCCTGCCGCGCCGACAAGTATGGAATGCCCCGACGTCCGTACCAGGCCTGGCTGGCGATGGAGCCGGCGACGCTGGCTGAGTCGGAACAAGGCCTGCGCGTGTCAAGCGTTCTGGCCTGCACGCTTGAACCGCTGAACAAGAATCCCGTGACCGATTCCTGGGCGGATGTTAACGCGCTCGACGATTGCCGTAAGAGTTTGCAGAGTGCCGCCGGGACACGGGGCCCAACGACCGAGGGCGGTCCGCACACGACGCCGAACTTCCGCAGCGATCACGTGGGCGGCGGCAACTTTCTGTTTGCCGACGGCTCGGTGCACTTCATCAACGAGGACATCGACATGCTGCTGTATCAGCAATTGTCGACGTATGCGGGTGGAGAGGACGTCGAAGTACCGGAGTGAACCGGCCTCGGGTCAGGACGCCCCAAGCTGATTGGCGATCCGTTGCTCAAGTTCCTCGGCCGTGATCTCGCGGACCAGGAACTTCTTTTGCGATGAGGTTTCACCCGAGAGCAGTTCGAGCTGGTTCTTGCGGAGGCCGAGCGTATCGGCCAAGAGCTCGAGGATCGCCTTGTTGGCTTTGCCTTTCTCAGGGGCCTGCGTGACCATCACCTGCAGCGCCCCGGCGTGAATGCCCTTGAGCATGTTGCGACGCGCGCCGGCGTGCGCTCGCACGGGAAGGACGACGCCAGCGGAGTGAGGTTCGAGGAGGAGCATTCAACGCAGAATTTGAAATTGAGTATTCGCGACGAGATAGGCAGCAAGGCAAGACCACGGAAGAGCACTGCTGGGCAAGCCAGGCAGTGGCACCCAAAAGCTCCATCACTCGAATAAAATCGAACCCACCCGGACCATCGTCGCGCCTTCTTCGATGGCGACTTCGAAGTCGCCACTCATGCCCATCGAAAGTTCGGGAAGGGAACATTGGCCCGTGAAGCTGGCGGCAAGCTTGTCGCGCAAGAGCCGCAAGTTGCGGAAGTCCTGCCGCGCGGCTGCGTCGTCCCCTTCCAGGCTGGCCATGCCCATCAGGCCGCGAACGTCGATCTGCGGCAGCGTGAGCGCGTGCGCCAGGAGCGGTTCGAGTTCGTCGGGACTGAGGCCCGTCTTGGTGGCGTCGCCGGAGATGTTTACTTCCAGCAAGATCGGCAGGCGGAGCACTGCTAGCGCGGCCTCCTCGGACAAGGCATCCAGCAGGCGACGGCTATCGACAGATTGCAGCAAACTCACGAGCGGTAGCGTGCGGCGGATCTTGTTGCGCTGCAGGTGTCCGACCAGGTGCCAGCGGATCGGCAGGTGAGCAAGAGCCTCGGCCTTGGTCCAAAGCTGCTGGGGGCGGGACTCGCCCAGGTCGAAGCAGCCCGCTTCGACGACCGCGGCGGTTTCCTCGGCAGTGACATACTTTGTCACCGCAACGAGTGTAACGTCTTCGGCCCCGCGTCCGCTCCGCTGGGCCGCCGCGGAGATGCGCTGGCGCACGCGCTTCACGTTATCGGCGATGCGGCTGGCCGGCATCGGCTTAGGCCTCGATCTCGACGAGCGTCGTGACCTTGCCGTCGTCCGCATGGAAGCGGCCGATCAGCAGCTCGTTATAGAGGTTCCTGCCGAGCACGGTGCGCGTGGCGGCGCCGCCCATGGCCCGATAGAAGAGCCACTGCTCGCGACCGACCTGCACGCGGTAGCCGACGGCCTCATCGTGGGGCACAGGCTGGCGATCTTTGCCGACCGTGAGCTGCCGCCAGGTGATGTCGCGTTTCGCACGCCTCGGCTCGAGATCGACGAACAGCGGCACCAACAGGTTCTGGCCCTCCGTGGATTGCGAGAGCACGAGTTGGTTGCGGTGCAGTTCGAGCGAGCCGTGGAAGCCGGGGCCGTTGCGCCACTCATTGAGGGCGAGCGGAACGACCCGGGCGATAAGTCCATCTGCCGCGATGAGCTGCCCTTCGCGGGTCTCGCGCTGGGGCTCGAATTGCGCGGTCTCGGCGAGCGGAAAGCTGGCCGAATAGTCGATCCGGCCGGACTTCGTACCGAGCACGGCATCAGCCACGAACAGAACGCGATCGTGCCGGGCAAGCGCCAGGTGCCGCTGTACGACGACGCCCTCGGAGAACGCCAGTTCGAGTTCGAGGTAGTCGATGTCGCGATCGGACTCCCAGCAGACCTGATCCCAGGTGCCATCGGTAGTGAGCGTTCGGCCGTCCAAGCGCACTTCGAGCGAGTGCGTACCGCTCCAGAAGCTAGTCTTGCCGAGGGAGAGCTCACTCTTGAACTCGGCTGAACTATGGTTCACGGCAAGTTGCGGGCTGCGGCGGCGCCAGTCGCAACGGAGCGCGGCCAGGCCAGCGTCTTCGAGCTGCCAGGAGCTGGGGGGAAGTCCGTTCACGCCTGCCTTGACGCCCTTTTCGACTGCCTGAGCAACGGCTATTGCCTTGTGACGCTTACACGAGCGGAGAACGGCTCGGAGCGACTTGCGATGAGCCTTGCGGTCGGCGACGGAGAACATCGGCGAACCATCCGCACGCGCGAGCCGCCAGGTGAACTCGACAAGCAGTTCAAGCTGCTTCTGGACTTCGGAACTCCAGAGCTTGCGGCCGCTGGCTTTGCCGAGCGCACGAACCCGCGCGAGGCACGCAATCAGTGGAATCAGCTGCTCGAGCCGCTGGCCGTGAATCGTGCCCGAGGTGTCGAGCCGCTGATCGGACCATTCTTCGAGCGTCCGGCGGGCCGTTTCGTAGAGTGCGTCGACGGTGGCCAGCTCTGGGAGCAGGTAGGCGAGCGTGGCCGGCAGTTCGGCGTGGAGTAAAAGCGTGGCGAGCGGATCGGCCAAAGGGGAGTCACCAGACGCGATCGTGATGAGACGCTGGGCAAGCTGCCACCAGGCGCGGGCGGAAAGCGGCTGGGCCAATTCGGGGAGCGCTTCGGCCCAGAGGATACATTCCACGGCGAATGGAACATCGGCCGCGGCAACCTCGGCCCGGCTGAGCCAGGCGTAGACGGCGCTTTCCATCTCAACCGAGCCGCGATCGGCATCGCCCGGACGGCGGAGCAGCCGCGCGATCTGGTCGGTGGAATTCGACGATCCAGCGCGCGGGCTAACGGCGTCGAGTGAGGCCTGCCGCTCGCCGAGGACTTTGGCCAGCGGCGCGAGCTTGCGCTTGGCAAGGTGTTTTCGCCAGACGGCCCACACGTCGGGGCTTTCAACAGACGACTCCAGCTTGCGCAGGCGGCCGGGCGCGGCCTTGCTCCACGCGGCAGTGTCGTGCGGGTGAGCCGGCGCATGCTGGTGTTTGGCTTTTTTGGAACGCTTGGTCGAAGTAGTCGTGGCCATAAGAACTGCGAGGGGCTCTGCGGGCGGGCGATCATGCTAACTGCCGAGTGTTCGGGCAGCGGCCCCCCGAAGCGCGACTCCTTTCCTTGCCTGAGTTGGACGCTGCAATGGGAAGTCGGTATCTTAGCAATCGGAGGCCGAGTTATCGCGGTCCCCGCGGGTAAAAATTTTCCCCCAACCGTTGCGAGCCCGTTATGCAAGGATTGCTGCTCGTCCGCGTGCCCCTGGTGTGCACTTTTCTGGCGGCTCTGTTGGCGGTGCGCATGGTTGGCGCTCAGCCGCCGGACGACTCCAAGTCCGCGGCCGAAAGCGGCCCGGAAGATCGCACGAATGTCACCGATCCGTTCAAGGGGCTACCTCCGCGCGGCCAGTCGACGAGTAAAGACCCCCCGGGGATGAAGCGATTGCTCAAGGGGTACGATGTGTGGCTCGACCCGAAATATAAACGGGTGGTGGTCGATGGCACCGTGGCGCTGCGCGAAGGGCCGCTCGAGATGCTGTCCTGCCCCCGCGGCACGAAGGAGCACGAGGCGATCATTGCCGCCGATACCAAGGCCTACGCCGTGCATGCGGGGCTGCTGGCCGTGGGGGCCGAGGCCGGAGCGCCGGTGCAGTTTCAGCCGGACTATAAGCCGGCGACTGGCACCGAAGTGGACGTGGAGCTGATCTGGACCGACAAGGACGGCAAAGCGCACCGGGCCAAGGGACAGGATTGGGTTCAGAACGTGAAGACGGGCAAGGCGCTTGAGCATCCCTGGGTGTTCGGGGGCAGCGGCTTCTGGACCGACGAGATGACCGGCGAGAAGGTCTACCTGGCCGAAAGCGGGGACTTCATCTGCGTCTCGAACTTTCCAACCGCGATGATGGATCTGCCGGTGCCGAGCAGCCAGTCGAACGACGCGCTCTTGTATCACGCGTTCACGGAGAAGATTCCGCCGATCGGCACGCGGGTGCGGATGGTGCTAACGCCGAAGGCGAAGAAAGCCGAGGCGGCAGCGAAGTAAAGCTGTTAAACCGCGACCGGCTTTTTTTGCTGCGACAGCTTTACACTCGGCAGTGCTTCAGTATCTCCGCGGCCGGCGTGACGTAGCTCACGTAGAACGGGCCGAACTCGGCGTAGCGGGCGCTGGCCTCGTCGAACCGCATCCGGTAGACGATGTCCTTGAGGAACTCGGGATTGCGGGCCCAGAGCGTGACTCCCCACTCCCAGTCGTCGTAGCCGAGGCCGACCGTGATGAGCTGCGTCACCTTGCCACCGAAGGTCATGCCGGTGCGACCGTGCTCGGTCATCATTCGCGAGCGCTCGGCGAAGTCGAGGGTGAACCAGTTCTCGCCGACCTTGCGTTTTTTGTTCATTGGGTAGAAACAAGTGGCCGGCCACGGTGGCAGGTCGGGGGTGAGCCGCTGCTTACGCATCATCACCTCGCGGCTCTCGTAGGCCTTCAGCTTCGCGGCGTAGGCGGGGCCGGCCGGATCTTCGCCTTCGGCCACGAGTCGCTGGCCGTACTGCTCGACCGTCGGGACGTACTCGGAGACTTCGGTCACTGAGACGAACGAGTACGTCGGTTCGAGGGCAACGCCCAGCGGGCCGCTCATGAGCTGCTGGTGGACGCCGTCGATCACGAGCGGATCGGAATCGAGGAGCATCAGACCGAAATCGGCCTTGTGACCGCTGACAATCGAAGTTTGCATTGCGGCCGGAGCGGACTGATCTCCCGGGTAAAGCGCGTCGTTAAACGCTTTGCGCCCGGCGTCGAGTTCGGCAGCCGTCAGAGACTTGAGCGCGGCGCGATTGAAGCGGTAGTAGAGGTGACTGCAGTGCCAGCCTTCGCTGGGCTTCAGCGAAACTTCGGTGGACGGGGCGCCGTGAGACATCGAAAACTCCGAACCATTGCCAGGCGGTGAACCAGTCAGCAATCATAACGGCTTCGCGGTGGCGGCGACAGCCACGAGGCTGGGGTGCTACGCTTGTGCAACGGAGGATCAACTTGTGGCAACGAAAGAAATCGTGGTGCTCGGTGGCGGGTTCGCCGGCTTGTGGGCGGCGGTTGGTGCTGCACGGAAGCTGGACGAACTCAAGGTCGGGCCGGACCAGGTGCGCGTGACGCTCGTCAATCGCGATCCGTTCCATTCGATTCGCGTGCGGAACTACGAAAGCGATCTGTCAGGTGTGCGCGTGCCCCTGGCCGATGTGCTCGAACCGGTTGGCGTGCATTTGGTAGTGGCCGACGTGGAATCGATCGATCCACGGGGACGTGCGGTGACGGTCATTTCTGCCGGCGTGAGGCAGTTTCTGCCATACGACCGGCTCGTGTTCGCGCTGGGGAGCCAAGTGGTGCGGCCGCCGCTGCCGGGTCTCGCGGAACATGCCTTCGACGTGGATACGTACGACGGCGCCGTGCGGCTGAACGAACATATGCAAGCACTCGCGAAAAGTCCGCAAGCGACTGGCACTTGGACAGTGCTTGTCGTGGGCGCGGGGCTGACCGGTATCGAAACGGCCTGTGAAATGCCCGGCAGATTGAAGGCGATTCAAAAGCGGGCGGGAATCCAGGCGCCGATCCGCGTGGTCCTGGCCGATCACAGCGACCACATCGGCTCGACAATGGGCCAGTCCGCCTTGCCGGTCATCGCCGAGGCGCTGACGTCGCTCGGTGTCGAGACGCGAACTGGCGTGAGGATTGTCAGCGTGGATCAGAGCGGCGCGATGCTCGATTCAGGGGAGCGGATCGATGCGGCAACGGTGGTCTGGTGTGCCGGGATGCGATCGAACCCCTTGACGCAAACGCTGGGAGCTCCCATCGATCGGTTTGGACGAGTGGAGGTCAACGAGTACTTGAAAGTGAATGGCCTGGAAGGTGTGTTCGCGGCTGGCGACGTCGCGGCGATGAAGATCGACGGCGTGCATGACTCGGTGATGAGTTGCCAGCATGGGCGGCCGATGGGACGGTTTGCGGGACACAACGTGGTGTGCGACCTGCTGGGATTGCCGATGCTGCCGCTATCGATCGACTGGTACGTGACTGTGCTCGACCTGGGGCCGTGGGGAGCGGTCTATACGAACGGCTGGGATCGGCACGTAATCGCCCGCGGTGAGAAGGCCAAACGGACGAAGCAGACGATCAATTGCGTGCGGATTTATCCGCCGCGATCGGGGAATCGGGAAGAGATTCTGGCGGCGGCGGCACCGGTGGTGCAAGCTCCGCCGGACTATGAGCCGTGATCTTCAAGGGCCACACTCTCAGCCCGCTGCGTCGGACAAGTCGCCCGCCAACCGGCAGAGGACTTCGCGCGTGACGTGGGCGGGTACGATCTCGCGCGAACCGCCAGCGGCTCGCGAATAGCGCACCAGGCTAAGCTCGCCGGCCCGAGCGACGAGCAGCTCGTAATAGCTGGTGCGGTCGGCTTCCTTCTGAGGCGGGTTGGATCGCATCTGCACGGTGCAGCCAGCGGCGTCCGTTTCGATGGGGCTGATCGGCTCGAGCAGGTAGGTGAGCTTCGCCGAGAGATTTTCGGCAATCGTCTTCAGTTCAGCGGCCGACTTGTTCATAAGGACATTCGAACGCAGCACCAATCGCGTGAACGAGCAGGCGAGCGTATCGAGCGCCGCGAGTTCGCAAGCAAGCTCTTGCTGTCCCTCGTTGAGCGTGACCGACTGCGCGCCGCTGGAGAACAGCGACATGCCGGCCAGTTTCTGGTGTAACAGTTGTTTGAGGCTCATTCGTCCACCTCTCCACACTTTTCCGTTTGGTGCTCGCCGCCGTCGAACGAGAGGATCGTTCGCGTGCCGTCGAGCACGGTTTCGATATGCACCGGTCGGCCCCAGAGCGCGTACAGGTTGGCCAGCGTGTCGTGGGCGTAACTGGTCTTAAGCTCGACGCCGCCGAACGTGTGCTCGAGGAACAGCTCGCCGCGGTTCTTGTAGTTTCCGTCGCGAACCGAGATCATCGGCCGGCCGAGATTGGTGAGCTGGAACAGGAGCTGCTGCTTGATCTTGGGAAACTCGCGACTCTCGATCTCGTAAGCGTCGTTGGCCGGGTTGTAGCCGAACGAGAAGAGCTTGTGCTGGCGGCAAAAGTCGAGCGTGAGAAACTCGTCGATGAACGTCAGATCGTTGTGGATCTTGCGGACCTCGAAGATCTTCTGCCGGCCGAGGCCAGCGCCGGTGTCCCAGTCGCGTTTCTTCGACCAGTCGTCGCATTCGTCGTACTCTTTGCCAAATCGACCTCTATTCCAGCGATCTTCGATGTCGCGGAACAGCTCGATGCCGACTTTGTAGGGATTCAGCTTGGTCGGCGAGCTGGCGAGTGTGCCGGAGTGATGATCGCAGTAGTTCACGACGTCGGCCGCTTCCAGACCCTGGCGCGTCATGATCGTGGAGTGCCAGTAACTGGCCCAACCTTCGTTCATGATCTTGGTCTGGCCCTGGGGGGCGAAGTAATAGGCCTCGTCGCGGACGATTGAGAGCACGTCGAGCTGCCAGGGACGCAAGGGGGCATTTTCGAGCACGAACAGCATCACGTCGCGCACCGGTTCTGGCGGGAACCGCGTGTTCTTCACCTGCTGTTCGCGCAACTTGTCGGCCTCGGCCGCGAGCACGCGCGGCGGATTGATGAAAGACTCCATATAGTCCTTGGAGTGGAAACGGCCGGGAGCACCGGTCGACTCCTCCTCGTCGTGCGCACGCTCAAAGTCGTAGCGGCTGGGCTGATCGAATCGCTTGACGAACGGCGAATGGATGTCGATCAGGTCCTCGACGCTGAGGCAGGCGTCGATGAATGTCTCGACGGCTTCCACCCCGAAGCGATCCATGTAGCGACGGATCCGATTGCCGTGATTGGCCATCTCGTCCATCATTTTGCGGTTCGTCTGGCTGAACCAGTAGTTGTTCTTGAAGAAGTCGCAGTGCCCATAAACGTGGGCCATCACCAGCTTCTGATCGACGAAGCTGTTGCATCGCATCAGGTAGGCGTAGCACGGGTTGTTGTTGATCACCAGTTCGTAGATCTTCTGCAGACCGTAGGTGTAGCCCTTGTTGAGCTGCTCGAACTCCATGCCGAACCGCCAGTGCGGATAGCGCGTGGGAAAGCCGCCGTAAGCCGCGATGGCGTTCAATTGGTCGGCGTCGATCAGCTCGAAGATCGTGGGGTAGAAGTCGAGCCCGTAGTCGCGGGCATGACCCTCGATCTTGACCTGGATTTCGGCCAGGTTGGCTGGCAGCGGTTCGAAAGTGGCAGTGGCCATGGTGAGCTCGCAGTTAGGCTCCGGTGCCCAGGAATGTCTTCAGGCACGCGTAAACGGCTTCTTTGTTTTCGATTTCGGCAGTGACCAGTCGCGGTTCATCTTCAGCGAAGTCGAGCGAGCGGATGAACTCGCCGCTGCCGTAGGGGCTCTCGACCTGGCCGTAGCAGAACAGGTTCACGTGCGGCAGGATTTCGTTCTTGAGCAGTTCCAGGCTCCGCTCGTTGTCTTCACCCCAGTTGTCGCCATCGGAAAACTGGAAGCAATAAATGTTCCACTCGCTGGGGGGAAATGTCCGGTTGATCAGCTCGGCGCACACGCGGTATGCCGAGCTGATCCGCGTGCCGCCACTTTCACGGGTGTGATAGAAAGTCTCCTCGTCGACTTCCTTGGCGGCCGCGTCGTGGATGATGTAGCGGCGTTCGAGACCCTTGTACTGGCTGCGAAGCCAGGTATCGAGCCAGAACGCGGCGGTGCGGACGATCTCTTTCTGGTCGTCTGTCATCGAGCCCGAGACGTCCATCATGTAGATGATGGCGGCATTGGCTTCAGGCAGGTTGACTTCGTTCCAGGCCCGGTAGCGTCTGTCTTCGCGAATGGGGACGACGCGCGGGCGATCCGGCACATAGGTGTTTGACGAAATCTGCCGACGCAGGGCCTCCATGTAGGTCCGCTTGAAATGGCGGAGCGACTCGGGCCCGCTGCGGCGGATGCTCGTGTAGCGCGACTTTTCCTGCTCGATGTTGGCCGTGCCCTTGGGCTCGATGCGCGGCAGCTCGAGCTCTTCGCCCAGGATTGCCGCCAGCTCTTCGAGCGAGACCTCGACTTCGAGCAGGTGCCGGCCCGGATCGCTACCTGCGCCTCCTGCGCCACCTTCACCGTCGTCGCCTTTGCCGATGGGAGTGCCGGGCTCGCCATCGCCCTGTCCTACTCCGCCATTGCCATTCTTGCCGTAGCGGAAGTGGGGCACGTCGAGCTGCGGGATTGGGATACTGACCAGATCGCGACCTTTGCGGCCGATCATCTCGCCGTTGGTGACGTACTTGCGAAGATTCTGGCGAATCTTCCCGCGTACGATCTGCTTGAATCGCGACAGGTCGTGTTCGATTCTCATAGGGCGGTTCCCACTCTTCGGGCTGATTTAGACCCGTCAGTGCCGCCGCGTCGCTTGTTGGGGGCGACGCGCCGAGTGCTGGCGGAGCCCTTCCCTTTCGGTAATTATCGGTTATCGATTGAGGTTGCGATTACATGTTGGCAGTTGGATTGGTGAGTGACCTCGGCACCCCGGCCGGAGCCGGGGGCTACCGGAATCACATCGTTACGAACTCGGCTTGGCGTCTCCACGGGCGAAGATGCTGGCCACGTAGTTCAGCACATCGGTGGCGCTCTCGTCGTCGTAACCGGCGTCGCGGATCAGGCGCTGCTTGACCACGTCGATCTTGGCCTGCGTGTCGGCGTCGACGACCTTCGAAACCAGACTCGTCAGCTTGATTGAATCCTTCTGGTCCTCGAACAGCTTGAGCTCGAGGGCCTTGTACAGTCGCTCGTTCGTCTTGTAGTCGAACGTGCGACCGTCGATCGACAGGGCGCCGATATAGTTCATGATCTCGCGGCGGAAGTCATCCTTGCGACTTTCGGGAATGTCGATCTTCTGTTCGATCGACCGCATCAGACGTTCGTCCGGTTCCTGGTATTGGCCCGTGAAGGCGTTCTTGACCTTCTCGCGCTGAGTGTAGGCCTTGACGTTGTCGATGTAGTTGCCGCAGAGACGCTTGAGAGCGTCTTCGTCAGCCGCGATGGCTCGTTGGACTTCGTTTTTCACGATGTTCTCATACTCCTCCTTGACCACCCCCAAGAGCTCACGGTACTTGGACCGCAGCTCGTCGTTGGTGATCAAGGTGTGATGTTTCAGGCCGGCTTCGAGTTCGTTCATGACCATGAACGGATTGATCGAGCGAGCCTCGGGATGCCCGACCAGCGCGTTCGAGATCTTGTCCTGCACGTAGCGGGGTGAGATGCCGTGCATGCCTTCGCCGACGGCCTGTTCGCGGAGCTCCTTGATGTTGTCCTCGGTAAAGCCGGGGAGCGACTTACCGTTGTAGAGCTTCAGCTTCTGCAGGAGAGTAAGTCCGGCGTTCTTGGGCTCCTCGAGCCGGGTGAGGATGGCCCACATGGCGGCCATCTCGATCGTGTGCGGGGCAATGTGCTTGCCGAGCACGGTCGCGCGGTTGTAGTCCTTTTCGTAGATCTTGATCTCGTCGGTGAGCCTGGTGACGTACGGGACGTCGATTTTCACCGTGCGATCACGCAGCGCTTCCATGAACTCGTTGTTCTGCAGGCGCCGATACTCGGGCTCGTTCGTGTGGCCGATGATGACTTCGTCGATATCGGTCTGGGCGAACTTCTTCGGCTTGACCTTGTGTTCCTGGCTGGCGCCGAGCAGATCGTAGAGGAACGCCACGTCGAGCTTCAGCACTTCGACGAACTCGACCATGCCGCGATTGGCGATGTTGAATTCGCCGTCGAAGTTGAATGCCCGCGGATCGCTGTCGCTGCCGTACTCGGCGATCTTGCGATAGTTGATGTCGCCGGTGAGCTCGGTCGAGTCCTGATTCTTTTCGTCTTTGGGCTGGAACGTGCCGATGCCAATGCGGTCCTTTTCGCTGAGAATCAGGCGGCGGACGCGAACGTCGGCCACGACTTTGGTCCAGTCGCCGTCAACTTTTTTCAGCATCTCGCTGTACACATAACGGCAGTAGGGGCAGAGCTCGCCCTTGACTTTGACGCGGTAACCGCCGGGTTCAACCTCGGCATTCAGGCGGTCAAAAGCTTCCGGGCGAAATCGCTCGGGAATCAGGTGCAGTGGCTCTTCGTTCATCGGGCACCAATGAACGCCATCCGGCGTGTTCCAGCCGAGCGAGTAGAGCGCTCCCTCGTCCTTGGTGCTGTAGCGTTCGAGGCCTTTCTTGAGCATCCGCGCGATGGTGCTCTTGCTGCTGCCCACGGGGCCATGCAGGAGGAGCACGCGCTTTTCGATACCGTACCCCTGCGCCGCGCTCTTGAAGGCATTCACCAGGTGCCACAGCGAATCGTCGAGGCCGAACACGGCATCGCGGCCATCGTCTTCCGGATCGCTGAAGAAGCGGTAGCGAACACGCTTCTCGCGGAACTCTTCAAACGTTTCGGTGCCGTAGGACAGCACCATGTCGTAGAGTCGCTCGAAGGCGTTGCGCGTAACGCTGGGGTTGGCCCGCACCACGTCGAGGTATTGCTCGAAGGTGCCCTCCCAGTTCTTGCGGCGGAACTGGTCGAGGTCCTGGCGCTCGGCCACGAGGGAAATGATCTCGCGTCCGTTGTTCATGGTGAATCTCCGAGAAAGGGTGCTGTAATGGCACCTTTCGCCGGAGTTTCCCTGTACGCCAGGGGCTTCGCGGCGAAACGCGCCGAGCGGCCCAAATCTGTTGGTTGCGTGGTTAAGGACTGTCTAAAAGTCGTTCGATCGTTGGATGTCTTTTGCTTTGGTACCCGCTACCTGGTTATTCGTTTCAAATTCGTTTGTTTTGTGTCGGTCGTGTCAGCTCGCGCGGAGTCTGCGCAGCCGCTGCCGCGCGCATGCGCAAATGGCATGCCGTGGCGACGGAATGGGCAGACAGCCGCAGTCCGGCTTTCGTAGCGCGCAGCGCGGCACCGCTGACAATTCGCGTTACAAGAGACCGGGAGAGAGAGAAATTGGAAAAGAACGCTCGAGGCGCGGCGGGCAGGATGCTACAAGCCTACTTCTCGTTTCGTGCAGGGCTTGCGATGTTACGGTTGGCCGTGCGATCCTTGCCGCGACCATCTCCTAACCTTCCCTATGCCAAGTATGCTCACCAGTACGGCTACCGACAATATGGGTTTCGGGCCAAATCAATCCTTTGCTGCCAAAGGCACCTGCAAATCTCTTGCCGGAGTTGTGCGATAATCCGGCAAATTGCGGGCAAATTTAACTTACCGGGGTTTAAGAACCGATCGTCGCGTTGCGGGTTCGCCCGGGGCGATCGTTCTCTGGACACTTTCGGAGACACTCTGCGGTCAGAGTGACCGCGCCCCGAGTACTTGCCGTCCGAGAGGATGATGCGAGTCGCGCCCCAAGCCGATTCAGGCCAAGAGTCGCTTGACGCTTTCCATGAGCCTGTCCATCGCGAACGGCTTGCGGATGTAGTCGTCGACGCCCAGCATTTCGGCGTAGGCTTTGTGGCGACTGCCTTCGTTGGCCGTGATCATGATGACGCGGAGTGGCACCGGGCGCGTGCGACGTAGCTTTTCCAGGACCAGAAAGCCCGAGCGTTTGGGCATCATCATGTCCAGGATCACGAGGTCCGGATCTTCCTTTTCGGCCATGGCCAGTCCCTGGTTTCCATCGCGGGCGATGAGCACGTCGAAGTCATTTGCCTCAAGCGCGAAACGCACGCTTTCGACGATTTCCTGATCGTCGTCCACAATCAGGACCCGTTGCCGTTTCGCTTCGCTCTTTGCCTCGTCCATGGTCAACCTGCGAGAAAATGTGCCAGTCGGATACCCGCCACGGGGGCATTCGGAGTCGGTTTGGTCTAAAATGAAGTCCTCCACAACTATCCGAGATTGGTTCGTTTTGCAAGAGACTCGCCGTGCTCAACCTGCGTTGCCAAGAGGATTTCGGCACATGAGCGGCGCTGAAAAAAAGTATGGATACCCGCGGCGGCGGGCGGCCAGATCCGGCCGAATCCTCGCGGCCACGGTCATCGCCGGGATGCTTTTGGCGGCGGGCTCCCTTGCCGCAAACGCTCAAGGCCAAGGTCCGCGTGAGAAGCCAGGCGTGCGACCCGGCGGTGAACTGCTGATACCCCAGAATGCGCCGATTCGCCGCGGACAGGGACAGCGTGTGAGCGTGACGGACGGCGAGAATTGGGTGGTGGGCTTGCTGCACGTCGAGGTCGGTGATCGGCGAATTGTGATCCTGCCGGACGGCCGGCTCAAGTCGCTGCCCACGAGCGATGCGCCGACGACCGAAGATCGCTTTAAGCCGGCCACGAAGGCCGAGATCGTGGCGCAGCTCGAAACTGAAGGGCTGAAAGGATTCAAGTCGCGCAGCACGGCACGGTTCGTCTACGTCTACAACACGAGTGAAGCTTTCACCAAGGGGACGAGCCGGATTCTGGAGACGATGTATCCGGCGATTCTGGCCTACTTCAAGCGGTTGCAGATTCCGGTCGACCATCCGGAGATGCCGCTGGTGGCCGTGATGTTCAAGACCGAGGAGGAATTTCGCAAGTATGAAGACGTGCCCGAGGGAATCGCCGCGTATTACAACTCGGTGACGAACCGGATCGTGATGTACGAGCAGTCGGACCTGGTCGAGATTGCGCCCGAACTTGCGATGAAGCAATCGATCGGCACGATCGCTCACGAGGGGATTCACCAGATTCTGCACAACATCGGCGTGCAGCAGCGGCTCAGCCGCTGGCCGATGTGGCTCAGCGAAGGATTGGCAGAGTATTTTGCGCCGACGAGTGTCGACCAGCGGATGCGGTGGAAAGGCGTGGGAATGCCGCACGATCTGCGGATGTACGAGTTGGGACGGTATCTCAAGGCGAATCCTGGTTCGCCAGGCGAAGTCGTCGAGAAGGTCGTGGCCGCCGGGCAGCTTAACTCCAGCGGTTATGCTGCCGCCTGGGCGCTTACGCACTTTTTGGCCGAACGGCAGAAAGAAAAGTTCCAGCGGTATCTGCGCGAAGTGGCCAGCCTCGGGCCGCTGGAGCCGGGCGAGCGGGCTGCGACCCAGCATACGGACGCATTCGTCAAGCACTTTGGCGGCGACTATGCCAAGCTACAGTCGGCGCTTGTCGAACACTTGCAGTCGCTGCCCTATGTCGATCCGATTGCCAATCAGACGCACTACGTCGTGCTGCTCGACACCACCAGCATGCGCACCGCGGGTGTGACCACGTCGCCGAGCGGGGCGCATGAGTTCCAAGAAAAGGTGCTGGCCAAGCTGCCGCCAAACGTGCGGGCGTCGAGCCGCTTCCAGATCATGCCGTTCGCGAATAAGCAACTTGCCGAACAGTATGCGGACCGGTTTCTGGGGCGTGGCAACTGAGTCGCATTTCGACTGTCTCGAGGCTGCCCGAGATTGGCGTGCATCTGACAATCGCCGCGCCAGACTGATCAGGAATCCCGCCGGTTCGCCGAGCGGATTGCCCAGGACCTGGGCGAGGATTGCACGCGGTGTGGGCAGCGTGCTGCTAGCGTCGCCTGGGCGCCAGAGAGCGGCGGATGTCAGATGGTGTGTCCTGGTTCGCGCGCGGCTTCGATGCGCTGCAGGTGTGCTCGCGACCGCATCGTGAGCTGTCAGGCGGCTGGGTTGGCTCGGGTTGGCATGGGGCGCGAACGGTGTGGATGCATTCGTCCGACGTGTCCTCGACGGGCAAGTGCCTGCTCTTCCAGTTTGTCGAAGAGTCCAGAGAGTCCGCTACCGTAGACGCAGAGCGGGGCGAAGATGCAGCCCAGGGCCGCGCCCCACAGGACGTCGCTGGCGAAATGGGCGTCGGAGAGGATGCGTTGCAAGCCGGCGAGGGCGGCGCAAGCCGGGAACAGCCAGCGTCCGCGGGGATAGAACGCCGCGAGCACGATCGCCAAGGCCGCGGCGCTTGCCGTGTGTGACGAGGGAAAGCCCTGTCCTCCGCTGGCGTTGCTGGCAAGCGGTAGCCAGTCGCCAAAGGTTTCCAAGCCGCGATGGATCAAGGTGAAATCGACGCTGCGCGGTCGATCGCGAGCGATCAGGAGTTTAAAGACGTTGGCCAGCAGCCCGGCGCCGAGCGATGTGACGGCGATCCGCGGCAAGGCGTAGCGATGCCAGGGATCGAGCACGGCGATGACCACGCAGATCGAGAGCACGCCCAGGCCATGGCCGAAGAGCTCGGCGAAACCACAGATCTTCCGCAGGAAGCCGGGCGAATTGTCGTCGGCGACGAACCGGGCGAGTGGAACGTCGAGGGCCAGGCAGGCCACGCCTAATCCTGCGAGCAGGGCCGCGCATGCCCATAGCTGCGAGATCGAGCGCAAGCGTGGGAGCGGAATCGAGGCATCGCGATAGGGATCGTTCGTCACAGCGAATCGGGCCTCCTGCCAGAAACGGTCACGCGCGACGGCCGGTCCACCTCCGACACTGCGCGGGGCGAAGAATAGCAGAAACGCGCGGCTCGGTTAAATGCCGGTTTAGAACGCTGTCACGGCCCTGCGGCGCCAGGGGGAACTGCTGTTGGTGATGCGGCGGCTGGAACCCTACACTTTGGCCACAAACTGTGACCGCCCTCAATCCGCAACGTTGGAGCAAGGATGCTCTCGAACCTGCGACCGCAACTCGTGCTGGCAGCCGTGGCCAGCCTGGCCTTTTTCGTCAACCTGGGCGGGACCCATCTGTGGGACGTCGACGAAGCGATCTTCTCGCAGGCCGCCAAGGAGATGTACGAGCGCGGCGATGCCGTGACGCCGTACTTCAACGGGCAGGTGTTTCCCGACAAGCCGGGCATGATGTACTGGGCGATGATGCTCGGGTTCGAAATGTTCGGTACCAATGAACTCGCCGCGCGGTTCTTCTCGGCCGTGTTTGGCGTGGGCAGCGTGCTGGTAACGTATCGCATCGGGCGGCTCATCTTCTCGCCGAGCGCGGCCTTCTGGGCCGGACTCATACTGGCGACAAGCTTGAACTTTACGCTGATCGCCCGGGCGGCGACACCGGATTCGTATCTGACGTTTTTCTCCAGCCTGGCGATGCTGGCCTTTGTGGCCGGAACCGCGAAGTCGCGACCGATGTCGGGCGAAGCGAACGAACGCAATGTGCCGTGGGCGGGGCAAACTCGCTTTGAGCCAAGCTGGTTGAGCTGGTGCGGCGTATATGCCGTGATGGGATTGGGCGTGCTGACCAAGGGGCCCATTGGCGTCGTGCTGCCGACCGCTTCGATCGGACTGTTTCTGCTGGTCGTGCGTGCGAAGGAAGCAACTGCTGTTCGCGAGCCGGGTGTTCGCGGCGCGCTCCTTGCCGCCGGGAACTGGCTCGTGCGCGTGTTTAATCCAATCCACGTGCTGAAGACGATCGGGAGCATGCGGCCGCTGACTGCGGTGGCGATGGTGCTCTTGGTGGCCGGTCCCTGGTACACGATGGTTGGCCTGGCGACCGAGGGCGAGTGGCTGGTTGGGTTCTTTGGGGTGCACAACCTCGGCCGCTTCTCGCACGCGATGGACGATCACAGCGGACCGATTTTTTATTATCTGATTGCGATTGCGGTGGGATTCTTCCCGTGGTCGGTGTGGGCGTCGCCGACCTTTTTGCAAGTGCGCAGGCACTTCGCCGAGCGGCATCCCTGGCGGCCCGGCTATGTGCTGGTACTGTCATGGATGGCCGTCTGGGTGGGATTCTTCTCGATCGCCAGCACGAAACTTCCGAGCTACATCATTCCGGCGTATCCGGCGATTGCGCTGCTGACTGGCGCCTTCGTGGCGAGTTGGATTCGCGAACCGGCTGCCCTGCCACGGCTGCTGTATGGCCTGGCGTGGTCCGTGGTGCTGCTAGTTGGCGCGGGCTTGCTCGTGGGGCTGCCGATTGCCGCGCACTACTTGCTCGATGGGCAGTGGTATTTGGGCCTGATGGGTCTGATTCCGCTGATTGCCGGAGTGGCAGGATGGGTAGCCAGTTCGCGCGGGCAAACGGCGATGGCCTGTGGCACGATGGCTGCGGCAGGGCTGGCGATGTGGGTCGTCACGTTTGGCTTCCTGGCGCCGATTGTGGACGAGTATCAGGATGGGCCAGCGTTTGCGGCGACGATTGCCGCGAGTGGCCCCGCAGACCGCGCAGCGGTGCGTTGCTTCCATCATTTTCGGCCGAGCTACGTGTATTACACGGATACGGTCGTCGAGAAGCTCGCTTCTCCGCAAGACGTGGGCGAGTTCTTCGCTTCGCAGACTGCCGCGGCGTTCGTGATTACGAATGAGGGGCAGTTCGAAAAACTGCGCGGGGTGCTGCCGGCAGATGTGGCCGTGCTCGAGCGGCGGCGACAAGTGGGCCAGGACGAGGATGTCCTGCTGCTGGGAAGGCCTGCCGTCCAGGCGGCGAAGCCGGGTGCTGCCGACTCGATGCGGTAGTCCTCGCTCGGCCGGTCCAGGGCATGGTATTGCCCTGGCTTTCAGGGGCATTGGAATTGCCACAGCTTACCGCGCGCAAATGCTGCTGATTCTTGATATTGCGCGCTGGGTGTGATAGTCTCAAGCGAGCTAGCATTGCTCGCTCCCCGCTTCCACCCCGCCGAGTGTCACCCCCATGTTGAATGTGACCGGAAAGGGCCAGGCCCACACCTGCGACGGCATCACGCGTCGCGACTTCTTGCAGGTCGGCACGCTGGGAGCCATTGGGCTCTCGCTACCCGAGCTGATGGCCGCCAAGGCGCAGGGCGCCGTCGCCAAGGATCATGACCAACGCAGCGTGATCATGATCTTCAACCTGGGCGCTCCGAGTCAGCTCGACCTGTTCGACATGAAGCCGGACGCCTCGGAAGAGATCCGCGGCCCGTTCAAGCCTATCCATACGAACGTCTCAGGGATCGACATCTCCGAGATCCTGCCGCTGCACGCCAAGCATGCCGACAAGTTCTCGCTCGTGCGAAGCTGTTTCCACACCGCGGCCGCCGTGCACGACACTGGCCACCAGATGTTGCAGACAGGGCGGCTCTTTACCGGCGGAATCAACTCGCCGCATGTTGGCTGTGCCCTGGCATATTTGCGCGGACGCAAGAGCGACCTGCCCGCTCACGTGATCCTGCCGGAGCCGATGGGGCCGACGGGCGGTAACCTGCCGCACGGCCAGGACGCGGGCTTCCTGGGCAAGGCCTTCGATCCGTTTGCGCTGATGACCGATCCTTCGCAACCGAACTTCAAGGTGCCGGACCTGTTGCCGCCCGAGCAGATCGGCGAAGCGCGGCTCGAGCGGCGACGCAAGCTGCGATCAATCATTGACGAGACCGTGTCAAACTTTGAAGCCAGCGACAACGCCAAGCTGCTGGATAGCAACTTCGAAGCGGCCTTCCGGATGATGACCAGCCCCGAGGCCCGGGCCGCGTTCGACCTTTCCAAGGAACCGGAGAAGGTCCGCGAGCGTTACGGCAAGAATCGCTTCGGACAGTGCTGCCTGCTCTCGCGGCGGCTGATCGAGGCGGGCGTACGGTTCGTCACCGTGAACACGTTCCTCACCGTGTTCAACGAGATTACGTGGGACATCCACGGTTCAAGCCCGTTCACGTCGATCGAGGGCATGAAGAACATCGTGGCTCCGATGTATGACCAGGCTTACTCGGCCCTGCTGGAAGATCTGTCGGAGCGTGGCATGCTGGAAAACACGCTGGTGTGCAACCTGGCCGAGTTTGGCCGCACGCCGCGTGTGAACCCAGCTGGCGGTCGCGATCACTGGCCGCAGTGCTGGACCAGCTACTTTGCCGGCGGTGGTGTGCAAGGCGGCCGAGTCGTGGGGCGCAGCGATGCGATTGGTGGTGTGCCGGCCGAGCGCCCTGTCGACCCGGGCGAAGTGGTGGCCACGATCTATCACAGCCTGGGCTTGGATTTGGAAACGAAGCTGCCGGGTCCGCAGGGGCGGCCGTTTACGCTGGTGGACTCGGGTAAGCACGAGATCCACGAGTTGTTTTAGATTCACGAGTTTTCCCTCCCACACAGATGCGGGCTCTCGGCAAAGCCGGGGGCTTGATCACCACGACGCTCCGACATGTCGGAGTCACTTCGCGGAGCAAAGTCAAATGATGCGCGTAGTGCGAATCGTGATTCTCAGCTCGACGATCGTCGCCGCCTGGCTTTCGTCGGCGCGGGCCAATGAAGAATCGCTGCGACTGTTGCCGGGCGACTTCACACTCACGGGTCCCAAAGCGCGGCAATCGCTGATCGCGGAAAACTTCCGCGGCGACCAGGCGACCGGCCGCGTGACCGAGGGCCTGATACTGGAATCCAGCGATCCGGCGGTTGTGAGGATCGAGAACGGCATGGCGATTCCCGCGGCAGACGGAACCGCGACGATTACTGCCAAGGTGGGCGATCGCAACGCGAGCGTTAAGGTGACGGTCGCCGACTTTGCGAAAGACTTCAGCTGGAGCTTCCGGAATCACGTCGAGTCGGTCTTCTCGAAGGCCAGTTGCAATGGCGGCGCTTGCCATGGCGCGCTGGCCGGCAAGAAGGGCTTTAAGCTCTCGCTCGGCGCGTTCGATCCACAGGCGGATTATTTCTACGTGACGCGCCAGGCGCGGGCTCGGCGCGTCGTGCTGAGCGATCCGGGGCGCAGCCTGGTGCTGCTGAAGCCGACCGGCGCAGTGCCGCACAAGGGCGGCATTCGCTTTGCCGTCGATTCGCCCGAGTATCAGGTGATTGCCGAGTGGATTGCCGCCGGAGCGCCCGGTCCGCAGGAGAACGACGCCCGGCTCACGAAGCTGGAGATGCTACCTGAAGCGTCGGTGCTCGCGGCCGACAGCAAGCAGCCATTGATCGTGCGGGCGCACTTCAGCGACGGTCACACCGAGGACGTCACGCGCTGGGCCAAGTTCACCAGCACCAACGAATCGGTTGCATCCGTGGACGATGGGGGGCTGGTAACAGTCAGCGGTCAGGGCGAGGCCGCGATCAAGGCCTGGTACTTGAGCTGGAACGTGATCGGCACCGTCAGCGTCCCTTACCAGCAGGAAGTCGACGCGTCGCTCTTCGCCAGCGCCCCGCGTGTGAACTTCATCGACGAACTTGTGCTGGAGAAGCTCGCGAGCCTGAATCTGCCCCCTTCGCCGCCGGCCACGGATGCCGAGTTCTTGCGAAGGGTGTTCCTCGATACGATCGGCACGCTGCCGACCGCGGATGAGGCCAAGGCCTACCTGGCGGACGCTTCTCCCGACAAACGCGCGCGGCTGATCGATGACTTGCTCGCTCGGCCGGAGTTCGTCGATTACTGGGCGTATAAGTGGAGCGACCTCTTGCTGGTGAACAGCGAGAAGCTGGCGCCTCCGGCCATGTGGTCGTACTACCGCTGGATTCGCAACCAGGTGGCGGCAAACACGCCGTGGAACGAGTTTGCCCGGCAGATTGTGACGGCGACCGGCAGTACGCTGGAGAATGGCGCCGCGAACTTTTTCGTGCTGCATCAGGATCCGCCCGACCTGGCCGAGACGACGTCCGTTGCGTTCCTGGGGATGTCGATCAACTGCGCGAAGTGCCACAATCACCCGCTTGAGAAGTGGACCAACGACCAATATTACGGCATGGCCAGCCTGTTCGCCCGGGTGCGGTCGAAAGAGGCCAACGGCACCGGCAATCGGGTGGTCTATCCGGTCACCAGTGGTGAGTGGATGCAGCCCCGGACCGGCAAGCCGCAACCGCCCACGCCGCTGGATGGCGAGTCGGTCGCCTTCGACGCCGAGGCCGATCGCCGGGCGCATCTGGCCAAGTGGCTTACCTCGCCCGAGAACCCCTACTTCACGCGGGCGATTACAAATCGTGTATGGGCCAACTTCTTCGGCGTGGGGCTGGTCGAAAGCGTCGACGACTTGCGACTCACGAATCCGCCGAGCAATGAGAAGCTGCTGGCGGCGGCGGCCGACTATCTCGTCGAGCAGAAGTACGATCTTAAGTCGCTGATGCGAGCGATCCTCCAGTCGAGTACGTATGCCCGGAGCAGTCAGCCGCTGCCCGGAAACATGGCCGATACGCGGTTCTACTCACGGTACTATCCGCGGCGAATGATGGCCGAAGTGCTGCTCGACGCGCTCTCGCAAGCGACGGGATCTGACACCAAGTTCAGCGGATACGCCCCGGGCACCAGGGCGATCGAACTGCCGGACGTCAACGTGGCCTCGTACTTCCTGCAGTCGTTCGGCCGGCCCGAGCGCGATTTGACGTGCGAATGCGAGCGGACAGCCGAGCCGAGCATGGTGCAGGTTCTGCACCTGTCGAACGGCGACACGCTGAACCAGAAGCTGGAGGCGAAAGACAACGGCCTGTCGAAGCTGCTCGAGGCGAATCGCTCGGACGCCGAGATCATCGACGACGCGTACCTGGCGGCTCTGGCACGCTTTCCCACGGATGTCGAGAAGTCGCGGCTCGTGGCGGCGCTTGCCGAAGCGGGGGCGGATCGGCGGCTGCTGATTGAGGATCTGTACTGGAGCGTGCTCAGCAGCAAAGAGTTCTTGTTCAATCACTAAGCTTTCCAAGCCGGTGTTCGAATGTCGAAAGCTCGGGCGGAGAATCTGATGAAGCGGTTACTCTTGAGCATAGCCTGTTTGTGCCTGTTCGCCAGCGCGGCGAGCGCTGTGGAGGCTCCGGCTGCGCAAGTTGACTACTCGACTCATGCGGCGCCGCTGTTTGCGAAATACTGCGCAGGCTGCCACAACGAGACCGAGCGCGAAGGCGAACTCGTGCTCCAGACGTTTCAGCACATTGTGGGCGAGGCGCCCAGCGGGCCGCTGCTGGTACCCGGCAAGTCTGCCGAGAGCCGGTTGATCAAGGTGCTCACCGGCAAGGAAGAGCCGGCGATGCCGCCGGAAGATAACCCGCGGCCTAGCCCGGAAGAGATTGCGAAGCTGGCCGCCTGGATTGACGCGGGCGCCAAGAAACCGAGCGGCGAGGCGCCGGACCCGACCGTGATAAACGTGCCGAAGATTACGCCCCGCGATGAAGTGAACGAAGCGCTCTCGGCGTTGGCCTATTCGCCTGACGGTAAGCTGCTGGCGGCGGCGCGGTTTAACTCCGTTGAATTGATCTCGCTGCCGGAGCGCAAGGTTGTCAAGTCGCTGGGGCCGCATCGCGGGCGGATCAACAGCGTGCGCTATTCAGCCGATGGAACGCTGGTTGTCGTAGGTGCGGGCGAACCGGGCGTAGTTGGTGAGGCACGCATCTGGCGAGTTGCCGATGGCGAACCGGTCGCAACGTTCGCGGGACATGCAGACAGCGTGTACGCCGCAGCGCTCAGTCCCGACGGCAAACTGCTGGCAACAGGTAGCTACGACCAGCAGATCAAGCTGTGGGACGCAGCCTCGGGCAAAGAACTGCGGACCCTCACCGGGCACAACGACGCGGTGTTCGATCTGGCTTTTCGCCCGGACGGCAAGATTCTGGCCAGTGCGAGCGGCGATCGGACGGTGAAGCTATGGGACGTGGCCAGTGGAGAGCGGCTCGACACGCTGGGCCAACCGACCAAAGAGCAGTATTGCGTGGCATTCAGCCCGGACGGGAAGCGGGTGGCGGCCGGTGGCGCCGACAATCGAATTCGCGTCTGGCAGGTGAGCGACGGAGCCAAGGAAAACACGAATCCGATGCTCTATGCGCGATTCGCCCACGAAGGGCCGGTCGTGAATGTTGTGTATTCGGCCGATGGCTCGACGCTGGTCTCGGCCGGCGAGGATCGGACGGTAAAGATCTGGGATGCCGTGGCGCTGAACGAGCGGCTGCTGCTGGAGAAGCAGAGCGACTGGGCGCCGGCGCTGGCCGTGGCGCCGGATGCGAAGTCGATTGCCGTGGGACGGCTTGACGGCAGCCTGGCGTTCTATGACGCACAGAGCGGCGATCTGATTCCGCCTCCCCCGCCGCCGAAGCCGGAACTGGCGGCGCTGCCGTTTCGCGGCGTGCAAAAGGGAATCGTAACGCGTGTTTCACTCAGCGGAAAGCACCTGGTGGATGCAACGACAGTGAAGGGCAGTCATGATGGGATTCAAGTGACGATCATCGGAGATCGGGCTGACGAGGCCTTGCAGGTGGACGTTCAACCGGCGGCCAATGTGCCGCGCGGGAAGTATGAGTTGTGGGTCGTATCACCGGCCGGTGAGAGTGAACGGCGGCCACTGTATGTGGATGAACTCCCGCAGCTTGCCGAAAGCGAGCCGAACGACGCGCTCGGCGAGGCCGACGTCACACCACTTGAGGCAGGCGTGTGGGGCGTCCTTGCAGCGCAAGGGGATGTCGACCGCTTTAAGTTCGAGGCGAAGGCAGGCCAGAGCCTGGTCTTCGAGATCGCGGCGGCGTCGATCGGCTCCAAAGCTAACGTCGTGCTGACCGTGGCCGACGCAGCGGGGCGGGTGCTAGCGGATAACAACGATTTCGGCGGGACCAGCGATCCGCTGCTCGCGTTCCAGCCGCCAGTTGACGGCGAGTACATCGTCACGGTGAGCGACCTGATGCGCGAAGGAGGCGGCGAGCACTCGTATCGGTTGTCGCTCGGTGAACTTGCCGTGCCGACGGCCGTGTTCCCGCTTAGTGTGCCGGCAGACAATGAGAGCGAGGTACTGGTCAGCGGTTACAACCTGCCGGCAGACTTGAAGGTAACGATTCCCGCGAGTCAGGCGGGCGAAGTCGAGGTGCCTCTGGATGGACAGAGGTTTCGTATTCGCCAGCCGCTGAAAGTGCTGGTGGGAACGCTCACCGAATCGCTGGAGGTGGAGCCGAACGATGCGCCCGAAGCGGCCACCGTTCTCGCCGTGCCAGGTACGGTGAATGGCCGCAGCTTGTCGGCAGTCGGCGCGGGAGACGACGACTACTTCCGCTTCAAGAGCAAGGCGGGCGAAACCTGGATCGTCGAGACTGATGCTCAGCGGCGCGGCGCTCCGACTGACACGGTGATCGAAGTGCTCGATGCGGCGGGTAAGCCGATCGAGCGGGTGCTGCTGCAAGCGGTGCGCGATTCGAACGTCACGTTCCGAGGAATCGACAGCGTAACGCGCGATTGCCGGTTGGTGAATTGGGAGGAGATGCAGCTCAATCAATATCTCTATATCAACGGCGAGGTCGTGCGGCTGTTCCGCGCACCGCGCGGGCCGGACTCCGGCTTCTTGTTCTATGAGGGAGACGGCGGTAAGCGGTTGCTGTACTACGACACCAGTCCGACGGTCCACGCGGTGGAGACCCCGGCGTTCATCGTCGAAGCGCATCCGCCGGGAGCGAAGTTAATCTCGACGGGCTTGCCAGTGTTCCCCATCTATTACACGAACGACGACTGTGCGCAGCGAAGGATCGGGAGCGACTCGCGTCTGACGTTTACCGCCCCGGGCGATGGCGAGTACCTGGTGCGGGTACGTGATTCGCGCGGCGCGAGGGGCGAAGAATACGGCTATCGACTCACCGTGCGACAACCTGCCCCCGCGTTCAAGGTGAATGTCGGCGGCGGCGATAAGCCGGCGGCGGGCAGCGGCGATGAATTCTCGGTTTCGGTGGAGCGGACCGACGGATTCGATGACGCGGTGACGGTTGAGATTTCGAACTTGCCGGAAGGCTTTACGGCCTCGTCGCCCGTGGTGATCCAGCCGGGGCACCGCGAAGCGCAGGGTGTGTTATTCGCCGCGGCGGATGCGAAACAGCCGACGGACGAACAGCTCAAACAGATCAACGTGCAGGCCAAGGCGATGATCGGGAACTCCGAGGTCGTTAAGGACGTGAAGGCCTTTGGTGGACTTAAACTGGCGGAGAAGCCGAAGCTGCTGGTGCGGCTGGAACCGGCGGAATTGACGATTGCGCCAGGTTCGACAGTGACGGCCACGATCAAGGTGGAGCGAAGCGGCTATGACGACCTGATCAAGTTCGAGGTGCAAAACCTGCCGCATGGGATCATCGTGGACAACATCGGCCTAAGCGGAGTGATGATGCCCAAGGGCGAGAACGAGCGACAGATCTTCTTGACCGCCGAGGCGTGGGTGCCTGAGACCGATCGGTTGTGCTTTGCGGTGGAACAGCAGGCGGGTGGGCAATGCTCCGCGCCGGTGATGGTGCATGTGCGCAAGCCGAGCACGCTGGCGGAAGCGAAGTGAACCAAACGCTCGCATGAACAGCACCGCGCTCAAACTTGCCTTGTTCGTCGGCATGCACCTGTTGTATGGCGCACTCGTGGTCTCGCTGTATAACGACCACACGTCGCGCTACGTACTGCTTTGGCTACTACCTCCGCTGGTCGCGTTTGGCCTGGGAGTGTGGATTCTCTACCACACGTTTCCCGCCCAGTGGGACTGGGCCGCCCGCTGGAGCGCCAGCGTGGGAACGGCAATTCTGTGTGCGGGCGTGACCTTCAACGTGGCGATTGCTCTGGCCGGAATCGTTCACGGCGCGTAATCGAGGCGAGAATCGGCCTCAGTGGCAAGCGGTCCCCAATACCGGAGCATCCGCGTTTCTCATCGCTTAAATGTCGCCCGCTACCCTGCTAGAATACTGGCGGAGGATAAGACATGCTCGACCGAAAATATCTAGGGGGTGTGCTCGCCGGTGCCGGGCTTGGGTTCCTAGTTGCTCAGTGGATTTTCACCAAAACTAGCTTTGGGATTGGTGGATTGTGGCTGCTCGCCGCGATCGCCATCGGCATTGGCGCTCGGCTGGCACACTGGGGATCAAAGCCCACCGCTGCTTCTGCTAGAATGCCCCCATGAGCAAAAGCCCCACGGAGCCACCCGATGAGCATATCGAACTACTTAAGGAAATCAGAGACCTTCTGATCGAGTCGAACAAACAAGGCGACCGACAATGGGCGGAATATGCGGAGCGTTGGGAAGCCCAGCTCAGAGACAATAGACAGACAAAAATTGGATGCTTCTCGTCCCTCGCTGCGATGATCGTGATCCTGCTCTTGACGCTCTTGTACAACATCGTCCGTTTGTAAAGATCGCCGTCGCTGCCAACACACTGTTAAGACACTACCGCCGCGTCGCTTGACAGCTCCTCTCCACGGGCTGCATATTGATTGCTGCTTTAGACTTGCGGCAGTAAACCCTTTCGACCGTGGCCCTGGCGGGGAAGTAAGCGTGAATGACTTCGAGTTTCAAACGGCCACCACGGTGGACGAAGCGGTGAGCCTGCTGGCGGCCAAGGGGAATCGTGCCCGGGTGCTTACGGGTGGCACCGACCTGATCGTGCAGTTGCGCGAGAATCTGCGCGAGGCCGACCTGGTCGTCGACGTGAAGAAGATTCCCGAACTCATGCAGTACAGTCTCACGGAGAAGGGGCTGCGGCTGGGGGCCGGCGTGCCTTGCTATCGAATCTACGGTGACGAGGCGATCTGTAAGGCTTACCCGGGACTGGTGGATTCCGCGCGGATTATTGGGGGCTGGCAAATTCAGAGCCGAGCCAGCATCGGCGGGAATCTGTGCAACTCGTCGCCCGCGGCGGATTCGATTCCGACGCTGATTGCTTACGACGTGATTTGTCATATCGCCGGCCCCGAGGGCCGGCGCACTGTGCCGGTGGCCGAGTTCTGCACGGCGCCGGGACAAAATGTGCTCAAGCGAGGCGAACTGCTGACGGAGCTCGAGTTTCCCGCCGCGGCCAGGCACAGCGGGGGAGCCTACCTGCGATTCATTCCGCGGAATGAAATGGATATCGCGGTGGTAGGCGCCGGGGCGTGGGTGCAGCTCGACGCCAGGGGCGAAAAGATCGAGCGAGCCCGGCTGGCGCTGGCGGCCGTGGCGCCGACGCCGCTGTTTCTGTCAGATGCCTCAGCAGCGCTGGCGGGCAAGCCCGCGACGGAGGCAACATTCAAAGAGGCTGCTGCCGCTGCGAGCGCAATCGCCAAACCGATCAACGACAAACGCGGTACGGTCGAGTATCGCAAACATCTGGCCGGCGTGCTCATCGAGCGATCCCTGGTCGGCGCGGTGCGACGGGCCCGCGGTGAGAAATGGGATCCGCACTTGTAACCCGTTGCATTCATCCTTGGTAGCACATTCTCGAGCGTCAGCTCAAAGCCAAAAGGGTTCAATTCGTGGTTCGAAAAACACACGTCGCGACGACGATTAACGGCGAGCCGGTCGAGTTTCTGTGTGAAGCCCGGCAGAGCCTGCTGGAAGTGCTGCGCGAAACGCTCGGCCTGACCGGTTCGAAGGAAGGCTGCAACAACGGCAATTGCGGCGCGTGCACGGTGCTGCTCGACGGCCAGCCGGTGGATAGCTGCCTGGTGCTCGCGGTCGAGGTGGAAGGCGCCCAGATCACGACGATCGAGGGGCTCTCCAAAGATTCGCATCTGCATCCGATCCAGCAATGCTTCCTGGAAGACGCGGCCCTGCAGTGCGGCATCTGCACGCCGGGGTTCATCATGTCAGCCAAGGCCCTGCTCGATCGCGACCCCAATCCAAGCGAGCACGCGATACGCTTTCAACTGGCAGGGAACCTCTGCCGCTGCACGGGCTACGACAAGATCATCCGGGCGGTGCAGGATTCGGCGAAACGGATGGCGGGGCAGAAGTAAGCGGCACGTACTAGCGGCGGTTCTCCAAGAATATCGGGGTAAACGGCGATGACACCCAAGTCAGAGCAGAAGAAATACAAGGTCATCGGCACCCGGCCAATCCGGCACGACGGAGCTGACAAAGTGACGGGCCGCGCGGTCTACGGCGCCGACCTGAGGCTGGCGGGGATCGTGCACGGCAAAATCCTGCGCAGTCCGCATGCTCATGCCAAGGTGAAGTCGATTGACACTTCCGCGGCCGAGAAGCACCCCGGTGTGCTGGCCGTGGTGACGCGGGCAGACATGCCGAATCTGAAGGACAAAATCGCCGACCTGGGCGAAGGCTCGGTAAACCTTGCGCACCTGGGAGCGAACGTGCTTGCGCACGACAAGGTTCTGTACAAGGGGCACGCCGTGGCAGCCTTGGCGGCAGTCAATCCACACGTGGCCGAAGAAGCCCTGAAGCTGATCAAAGTCGACTACGAAGTGCTGCCGTCGGTCACCTGGGTGATGGACGCGATGAAGGACGACGCGCCGCTGTTGCATAACGACGTGTTCACCAAGAGCATGGGTAAGAGGGCGTCCAAGCCCAGCAATGTGCCGACGCACATCCACTTCGAGAAAGGCAATATCGAAGAAGGTTTCAAAGCGGCGGACGTGATCGTTGAGCGTGAATTCAAGACCGCCAGCGTGCACCAGGGATATATCGAGCCGCACGTTTCGACGGCCCTCTGGAATCAGGACGGGCACGTCACTGTTTGGACTTCCACGCAGGGCGCGTTCACCGCACGCGCCCAAACGGCCGAGCTCTTGCAGATACCGGTTTCGCAGGTAACGGTCGTGCCGTGTGAGATCGGCGGCGGATTCGGCGGCAAGATCGCCGTGTATCTGGAGCCGGTCGCGGCCATGCTCAGCCGCAAATGCGGCCGGCCGGTAAAGATGGTCATGACTCGCGAGGATGTCTTCGAAGGAACCGGTCCCACGCCGGGTTCGTTCATGCGGGTCAAGCTGGGCGCGACGAAGGACGGCAAGCTGGTGGCCGGCGAAGCCTGGCTGGCTTACGACGCCGGTGCGTTTCCGGGTGGCGTGATTGGTCCAGGCGCAATGTGCGTATTCAGTTGTTATGAGCTGCCGCATGCGAAGGTCGACGGTTACGACGTGCTCGACAACAAGCCCAAGACTCAGGCGTACCGAGCGCCGGGCGCGACCCAGGCGGCGTTTGCTTGCGAGACGGTGATCGACGAGCTGGCCGAGAAACTCGAGATCGACCCGCTCGAGTTCCGGCTGAAGAACGCGGCGAAGGAAGGGACCAGGCGCGTCGACGGCCCGGTTTATCCGCGCGTGGGATTGGTCGAAACACTCGAAGCTGCGAAAAACAGCCCGCACTGGAAGAGCAAGCTGGAAGGCAAGCACCGCGGCCGCGGGATCGCGAGCGGATACTGGTTCAACATCGGGCTCAAGAGCAGCGTCGCGGCGAACGTGAACAACGACGGCACGGTCAGCCTGATTGAAGGCTCGACCGACATTGGCGGCACGCGCACGAGCATAGCCATGCAATTTGCCGAGACGCTCGGCATTACGGCCGAAGCCGTGCACCCGCGGGTCGGCGATACCGACAGCGTGGGCTACACCGACGTGACCGGCGGAAGCCGCACGACTTTTGCCACGGGGCTGGCGGCGCATGAGGTGGCACTCGACATCCAGCGGCAGATGCGCGAGCGGGCGGCGATCCTGTGGGAATGCGATGCTTCGCAGGTGCAGGTCGAGGACGGCGCCTATTGCCACAAGGACAAGAGGCTCACGTTCGCCGAACTGGCCGGACAGCTTGGCCACACGGGCGGTCCGGTAGTGGGCCGCGCGACCGTGAGTCCCGAGGGAGCTTCCAACGCTTTCGGCACGCACCTGGTCGATGTCGAGGTGGATCCCGATACGGCCAAGGTGACGATCCTCCGCTACACGGCGATTCAAGACGCCGGCCGTGCGATTCACCCCAGCTATGTCGAAGGCCAGATGCAAGGCGGCGCGGTTCAGGGCATCGGCTGGGCTCTGAACGAGGAGTACGTCTACAGCGACCAGGGGCGGATGGAAAACGCCAGTTACCTCGACTATCGGATGCCGACGGCGCTGGACGTGCCGGCGATCGAAACGATCATCGTCGAGGTCCCCAATCCCGCGCATCCGTATGGCGTCCGCGGGGTGGGCGAAACGCCGATCATCGCTCCGCCGGCCGCGATTGCCAACGCGATCTATGCCGCCACCGGCGTGCGGATGACTGAGTTGCCGATGTCGCCGCCGCGGTTGTGGGCGGCGATGACCAAAGGCAAACAGAGCTAGCGCGGTAAGCCGATGGCCATGGTCTACATTCCCAGCCAATGGCGCGACTTGACCGGCGCAGTCGATCGGCTGGAGCTCCCGGGACGAAACCTGCGTGAGATCTCACGGGAACTCGAATCGCGCTTTCCAGGCATCGCCGAGCGTCTGGTCGAGGGTGATGCGATTGCCGCGGGGCTGGCAGCTTCGATTGATGGTGCAATCGCGTCGCGGGGAATGTATTCGCCGGTCGGGCCGACGAGCGAGGTTCACTTTCTGCCGGCGATCGGCGGTGGCTAAATTTACTCCTGAGGCGGTTCGAATCCAGCCTGCTCCGCTTCACCTCGTGCGGCGCCTTGCTCGGCAGGGGCGGCAACTTCCTCGGGACCGGGACTGGCCGCCCGGGCAGCCAGTGCGGACGCAACGGCCGATTGCAGCGCTGGACCAAAGGTCTTCAGCAGCGTCGCGCCCACGGATTGAAGTATGCTGCCGCGGCGAGGCCGCGTTTCCTCTTCGGCCGAGATTTGCTTGATCCGTTCGGCGATCTGTTCGTCGGCGAGGATGCGTTCCAAGAGAGCGGGTTCGGTATCCTCTGATGAACTACGACGTTTGGGGAGCAGCGCCGATGCCACCAGGAATCCGGCCGCAGCCGATGCGCCGACGGTAGCCCAAGGATAACGCTCCGTCCAGGCGCGAATGTCCGCGCCATCCTTGAGCGTCTCACGCATCTGGGAGAGCGTGTCTTCAATTGCCTGCCGCGCGGCAGTCGCTTCGTCGGCGAGGAACTGCGCTTCGGACCTTGGGTTTTCAGACTTGCCGCCGGCTGCGCTCGCTGCCGTCGTGTCCGTGGCGTGCTTGCTGGGCCTGGTGTCGACGTTCATACTTCTGCACCGTTTGCTTGCGAAAGCGGGATTGTAGCGTTGTGAGGGCGAACAGCATGCCGATTGCGAGTAGCAGGAGCAGCCCGCCACCGGTGATGAGGTAGCCCGCCCAGGGGCGGTCGCCGAGCGCCTCACCGATCAGTTGGGCGAGACCGAGTAGTGCGAGGACGGTCGCCGTGATCACGGTCGCGATGGCAATCGCCGCGGCTACCACGCCGATGACCATCCATAACGCGGCGCGCCGCACGGAGGAAGTCAGTGCATCTTTCTTGGCCGACGCATAGAGTCGGGCATAGTCGCCCAACTCTTCGAGTTGCGACTGAAACCGGCGGAAGGCCTCGGGACCCTTGGCGGCTCCATTCTCATGCGCAGGATCATCGCTGCCGAATGCACCGTGAGCGGCATCGCCAAAGTTCGTCCTGTCAAAGCGACCTGTGGGCATCGTGCGCCTCCGAGCTGACTCGCGCGTGACGCGCTCAAAGAGCGCGTGTTTCGGGGTAGTCCAACTGCGTAATCGATTAGCGACGAAAGAAGATTCCTAGCAGCATACCCGCTCCCGCCGCGATCAGCACGGATTTGAGCGGGTTGCGGGTGATCCGATCTTCGATGTCGCCCTGGAAATCAGTAACGCACTGTCGGGCGGATTCGCCCAGGTCCTGCACGCGCTGCTGGGCTTTCTCGCCGAGTGCTTGTGCCTCGAGTTGCAGCTCATGGACGGCGTTCCGCGTATGACTGCCGATCTGGTTGCCAACACGATTCTTGTGATTCGGCATGGCAAGATGTCCTCAAGAGTTCGGTTTTGGCTACGCCTGGCAGCCGGAAGGTCAGGATGCTCGCCTCGTGAGCGCTGGCAAACGACCGGGTTTTGTTGACCTGTGGAAAGTTAGCATGCCTGGCCCGGGCGATTTCTGGAGATCCCGTAATCGCCGCGGCATGAGGTCTTCAGCTTGCAAAACCCGCGCCGAATGCGGCAATCGCAACACTGATGAGGCCTGATTCGCCGAGTCTGACGGTACTGCGGTCTGGGCCGGCGCCGGGTGGGAGAGTTCGGCAATCTTGGCGGCGGGGCGCTTGAGGAGTGGGGCTTTGGTCTAGTAAGTTTGGATCAACCTCAGGAATTGCATCGAAACTTCGCTAGCGCCCCTCCCTGTTTTGAACCGCATTCGCCTCTTAATCCTGTTGCTCGGCCCGGTGCCGATCGTCGGCTCTTCGTGGGCCGTCTCTGCGTGGTTCAAATCGGAACCTCGGGCGGTCGTGATGCGCAACAGCTTGCTCCCCGGACAGATTGGCGAGTGGGCACTGCAGAGCGCGACGACCTCGGTGCCGCTCGATCCAAGTGGACTCCTGGAGCGCGAGTGCCAGCGACGGGCGGATCAGTGGTCGGCGCAACTGGGAACCGACTGTTCGGTATTGGTGCGAGCGCCGTTCGTCCTGGCCGGTGACTTTGCAGAAGCGGAGCTCGAGGAACTGCACCAGCAGACGATTCAGCCCGCGATGCAGGCGATGCACTGCTCGTACTTCGACATCGAGCCGAGCGAGCCAGTGAGCGTACTGGTATTTCGCGGCGAGTCGAGCTACGAGCAGTACTGCGAACGCCTGTTCGGCGAGCGCGGAATTTCGATCTACGGCTACTACAAGCCCAAGCAGCGGACACTCGTGCTCAATCTGGGCACTGGCAAGGGAACACTGCTGCACGAGTTGACGCACGCGCTGGCCGACTTCGATTTCCAGGAGATGCCGGAGTGGCTCAACGAAGGGTTGGCCAGCCTGCACGAGCAATCGCGGTTTCGCGACTCGGGCGACGGCCCCTGGATCGAGGGCCTCGTGAACTGGCGACTCAAAGGGCTGCAGGAAGTCGCCGCAGCGGAGCAACTCGGTTCGCTGCGAGAACTGGTTGAGAACCCGCAGTTCCGCGGGCATGGCGAGGGCACGAATTACGCCCAGGCTCGCTATTTCTGCCTGTACATGCAGGAGCAAGGCGTGCTGGAAGCTTTCTATCGGGCGTTTCGCGATCGATATACGGACGATCCTCGCGGCATGCGGGCACTGGCCGAGGTGTTTCCTGCCACGGACCTCGACGCACTCAACCACCAATTCACGCAGTGGATGCTGGACCTGCAGGCGACTGAGTAGGCCGACGGCACGCCAGCTTCTGCCACGGCTCAGTTGCCGTCTTTGGTCGCCGTGGTTTCGGTCCAGCTCGGTGGGTCGCTGGCCGGGAACGACTCGTCCGAGGCTTCGTCCACGGCATCGTCGAAGTCGCGAGTGTCGGCGGGCGCTTTGGCGGGGTCAGGCGTCGGCATCTGCGACTTGGATGCCGGCTTAGGTGGCTTCTTCTTGCTGGTCATGGTTCCAACTCCCTTCGCTTGATGGATTCGCGGACTCGCTCCGGATGGTACCGAGGGGAATCGTAGGAGGTCGAACCAAGCGGGGCAAACTTTTTGAGGCCGGGCTGCTATACTTCGCTCGCTCGAACGTGACACGCTGCCAGGACTTTCGGATCGAGGGCGAAATCTTGCTCGGGGACTATTTGTTGCTGTGCGGAGCGGCGCTCCTGGCCGGTGCGGTCAACGCCGTGGCCGGTGGTGGAACGCTGCTCACCTTTCCGGCGCTCTACGCCGCGCTGGGAGCGACGAGCGAGGTGGCCGTCGTGGCCAACGCCACCAGCACCGTGGCACTCGTGCCGGGGGCCATCGCAGCGCTATTCGGCTATCGCGAAGAGATCGTCCACCAACGCCGCTGGGCTCTGATCCTGCTTGGTCCGAGCCTGGCCGGTGGTCTGCTCGGCTCGCTGCTTTTGGTGTGGCTGCCGAGCAAGACATTTGCGACGCTGGTGCCGTGGCTGATTCTGACCGCGGCGCTGCTGTTTGCCCTGCAGCCAACAATCTCACGGTGGGTGGGAATCGGCACAGCACACGTCGGCGGGGCAGACCCCAAGCAGCGGCACTCCCCTGCCCTGTTCGCAGGTATGCTCGGCTTTCAGTTTCTGGTGGCGGTGTACGGCGGATATTTTGGCGCGGGGATCGGGATCTTGATGCTCAGCGCGCTCGCGCTGATGGGGCTCGAAGACATCCACCAGATGAACGCCGTTAAGACCTTGCTGAATTTGGTGATCAACGGGACGAGTGTCGTGGTGTTCGTGGCCAGCGGCCTGGTTGAGTGGCGCTTCGCGATTGCGATGGCGGCCAGTTCCATCGCCGGCGGCTACCTTGCGGCACGAACCGTGCGTCAAGTAAACAAGCGACTGGTTCGGCTGGTGATCGTGGGGATTGGCTTTGCACTGGCGGGATACTATTTCTATCGCGAACTGTTGGCGTAAGCGCGAAACTCAGCGCCGAGCGGTTAGACAGCGTATCGCTCGAGCAGCCCTTTGGCGATGATCAGCCGTTGCAATTCATTGGTTCCACCGCCGATGATCAGCAGCGGCGCGTCGCGATAGTAGCGCTCGACGTTGAGGTCTTTGGCGTAGCCGGCGCCGCCGTGGATGCGCAGGGCTTCGAGCGCGACCTCTTGCGCGGTTTCGGTGGCGAAGAGCTTGGCCATCCCGGCTTCCAGATCGCAGCGCTCGCCGCGGTCTTTCTTTTCGGCGGCAGACCGCACCAGCAGCCGCGACGCCTCGATTCTGGTGGCCATTTCGGCCAGTTTGTTCTGGATCGTCTGGTGCTGACAGATCGGCTTGCCGAAGGTGTGCCGCTCCTGGGAATAGCGAATTGCGTCTTCGAAAGCTGCGCGGGCGAGCCCCACCCCGCGGGCCGCAACGTTCAATCGCTCGCTTTCGAGTCCAGCCATGATCTGTTTGAAGCCACGGCCCGCGACGCCGCCGATCAGGTTGGCGTCGGGGACGAAGAAATCGTCGAAGTGGAGCTCGCAGGTTTCGACGCCACGGTAGCCGAGCTTGTCGATGTCGCGGCCGACCGTGAAGCCGGGGGCGCCCTTCTCGATGATGAACGCGGAGATGCCGGCATGCGGCGGGTCTGCCTGAGGGTCGGTTTTGGCGGCGAGCACAAAGGTGTTGCCGTACCGACCGTTGGTGATCCACATCTTTGAGCCGCGGATCAGGTAGCCACCGTCCGTGCGCGCGGCCGTGGTGCGGATGCGTTGGACGTCGGTGCCGGCGTCGGATTCCGACAGCCCCAGCCCCCCGCGACGGACTCCACTGGCCAGGTCGGGCAGATACTTTTGCCGCTGCGGCTCGGTTCCGAAGCGGTGGATGATGTCGCAGATCACCGAGTGCGTGCCCAGCGGTCCGACAAGGCTCATCCAGCCGCGCGCGAGCTCCTCAATAACGAGTGCGAAGGTGATCGTATCAAGGCCGAGTCCCTCGTATTCCGTGGGCACGTTGCAACCGAACAAGCCGAGATCGCGCATTTGATCGACAAGCGTATGCGGGTATTCATCGGCGTGTTCGAGCCTGGCCGCAACGGGCTGCACCTCGCGCTCGACGAACTGCCGGATACCGCGCACGATCTCTCGCTGCATCTGGTCATTGACGTTCATGCGCGACCCCCCGCGTGAATTGACATTTGAATCGCTCACGAAATCGAAACGATATCCTAACGCAAAATCGGGTTGAAGGAGTGTAGAGAGGGCCGTACTGTGCTTGCTTTCACATAAATCTAATCGACGGGGAACCGGCCGGTGAGCCAAGCACGCACGGTGGGTTGGGCAATAGGACTTTTGGCGATTGCCCTTTCGGGGACGGCCGCCGCGTCAGTTATTGTCGGAGCGCCGGTGCAGATCGGCACCACCACTTCGCCGCTGTTGGTCGAAACCTCCGGTCTGGCGGGGAGCAACGCATTTCCCGGCGTGCTCTGGATGCACGGGGACTCGGGCGACAGCCCGCGGTTTAGCGCCGTGGCTTCCAACGGAACTCTGCTCGGCCAGTTTTTTCTCGATGGCGCCACCAACCGCGACTGGGAGGATATGGCAATCGGTCCCAAGCCGGGTGGCGGAAGCTATTTGTACTTCGGCGACATCGGCGACAATAACCGCGTCCGATCCAGCTTGCAGATCTATCGCACGACGGAACCCACTTCGCTCAGTGGCGCCGTGATTCCAGCATCGGGTTACGACGTATTCAACTTGCAGTATCCCGGATTTCCGAACAACGCGGAGTCCTTGATGGTCGACCCGCTGAGCGGCGACGTGCTGGTGGTTACGCGATTTCCCAATGGACAAGTTTATCGGGCTGACGCCAGCCTGTTCGATACTCCGGGCGGAACGACAGTGATGGACTTCATGGGGACGATTCCCGTGCCGGATGCCAGGGCGGCGGATATTTCGCCAGATGGACGGTTTATCATCGTTCGCAACAAGACGACGACGGCGATGCTTTGGGAACGGTCTCCGGACGAGAGCGTGTGGGACGCGATGCAGGGAACTCCGCTGCCGGTCACGCTGGCAGTCGAGCCCCAAGGGGAAGCGATTGGTTGGGCCGCCGATGGCTCGGGATTCTACACCGTGAGCGAATGGGATGACGAAGGTCCGCGCCCGATTTACTTCTATACGTTCAGCGTGCCGGAGCCGGGAACGATGTCCCTGGCGGTTTGCGGGGTGGGCGGGCTGATGACGCTGCTAAACCGCAAGCGGACGCAGCGCCGGCGCCAGGTCTCGCACGTGTAGCAAAGAGAGAGAACGGCTAGTTCCAGTACCAGCCGCTCGCCGGGGCAGCCGCACGGTCGCGAATGGCCGTCAACTCGGCACCGGTTTCAAACGTCGCCAGCGGAGCGAACGGGTTGATCAGCACGCCGCCCGAGACGCTCAGCACCCAGGCGCCTTTGTGGCGCAGGGCGCTGGCCTGCGAATCGACCTGCTGCGGGGCGTGGTAGGCCTCGACTGGGATTTCGTCGCTCACGAGCAGCGACATGTTCCAGCCCGACTTTTCGGCCAGGTTTTCTTTGGCGATCAAGGCCGCGAGGACGGCCATGTCGATACAGTTGCGAAGCTGGCCAAAGATGGCGTCCTGCTGCGACAGTTCCTGGTAATTGGCGGTCATCAGGTCCGACCACTTACGGGCAAGGGTGTCGTTCTTGCCTGAGGCTTGGCGCTGGCCATTGGCATCGAGGAACTGATCCTCGGTCATGGCCTTGACGCCGATCTCGCGGAATTCGAAGGCCAGTCCATCGGCGTCGGCGACGATGGCGTCGAACTTGGGTTCCAGCCACCAGCGCGGGTGCATATTCACGCCGCGAGCGCTCTTGATCATGCTCAGGTAGCTCGGGAGCTGACGAATCGGCGATTGCTCGAAGCCCATCGCGATGCGTTTCATGCGGTAATCGGCGGCGACCAGCACGCGAGCAAAGTGGCTCGTGGTGGGGACTCCCTTGACGGTGATCGTCTGCGGGCCGACGGCTTGTTCAAGCTGGTCGAGAATCGGCTGGATGTTGTCGCCGGGGTTCGTGAGCCGCTTAAGGAGCGCGGCCGAGCGGGCCAGTCCTTCGTTCGAGGGATCGATCGAGCACGAGATGCCGGTCGCTTGAGCGGCATTCGTCGATCGCAGAGCAACGAGCAGATCATCGAGCAACAGCACGGGCTGATCGGTGGTGATGCCGACGACTTCGCCGAGCGCGTTGAGTTTCCAGCCTTCGGCCGGTCCGGCGATTACGATGTCGCCGCGATCGGGATAAACGAAAACGTACTGAATGCGCTGCAGGCCACCGAGATAGCGAATCTCGTCAGTCAGCGGCGTGCCATTTTTCTGATGCTCGGCGATCGCGGCTTCAAGGCCCCGGAGCGAGATCTTGCGGAGGCTCTTGTCTTTCAAAGCGCCTGGTACGCCGGCGAAGTTGTCCTGGCGGAATTGCTTGAGTGCGTTGAGCTGGTCGGTCTGGATGGTCGAGAGGATGCCATTGGCGTCAATCGATACACCACCGACCTGCTGATTTACGAATTGAGCCCGGGCCGGCGAGGCCGCGAGCATCAAGACAACCGTAAGGGCCAGGAGTTTGGCAACGGGCGACGACAAGTGACGGCGGAACGACATGGATGATCCCCTGGAAATGCCGCGCGACGTCGAAAGACGTGCACTGGCGCCTGCTCTCTTTTCCCGAATCTCGCTTTTCTGCCAGCGAATTGCACGGCGAGTGCCGCCCGAAAGCAGACGGGCGAGCGTCGCCCTAAACTGCTTGCTGGATAACAAATAGGATAATTCGGAAGTCTGGGTCGGGCAAGCAAAATCCACTTGAACGACATCACCTGTCGCCGTTCAAAGGCCGAATTTTCCCGGTGTTTTTCAGGCGTGAGAGTAGTGATACAGCAGGATTCCCGCTGCGATGGCGACGTTCAGCGAATCGGTCCCAGGCCGCATCGGGATCGTGATGCGGCGATCCGCAAATCGCTGCCACTCGTCAGACAGTCCGTGACCCTCGCAGCCGAGAAGCAGGGCGAGCTTTTCGGGACGCGGCGAGGCGTCAAACGACGACGCCTCTGGAGCCGTCACCGTCGCCCAGACTTGCAGTCCTTCGGAGTGCCGAAGAAATGCCAGATCGGCTGTCAGATCGGTGCAGCGGGCGATTGGAACTTTGAAGGCCGCTCCCATCGAAACACGCAGTACACGGCGGCTGAACGGATCGCAGCAGCCAGGGCCCAGGGCCACGCCGGCCACACCGAATGCTGCCGAAAGCCGCAGGATGGTCCCAAGATTCTCGGGGTTGTGCACTTCGGGGGTCACGACCACAAGCACAGGGCCAGGCCGGCTGCAGATCGACGCCAGATCGGCCGATGGCGGCCGACTGCCGTATGCCAGCACCCCGCGATGGAAATTGAAGCCGACGATCTGCTCGATCAGCGCGTCGGCCACGACAAGCAGGGAAACCTCCGGACCAACGAGCGGACGGAACTCGTCGACGTAACGCTCCGTCAGCAGCAGAGACCGGACTTGTAGACCGCTTTCAATCAGCCGGTGAGCGAGTTTGTCCCCCTCGGCAATGAGGGTTTCCGACCAACGAGTTTCATTCGTCGCTTTGAGGTCTCGAAACGGCGCAAGCCGCGGGTCCAGAGGGTCGGAGATGAGATCCAGCGACATGGTTCGCCTGCGACCAGTTCGTGCACTTTGATTTGGTGAATTGGGAAAACTGGGAGTGGATGTGTGTCGATAAAGCTCGCTTTATCGGTAGGCTTCACGCAATCGTTAAAGTCAGCCCGAATTATTGGCCGACCCTACCCAACGAAGCGCGGTGGAGTCGCACTGCGCTCGGGGCAACTACGCACGTCCTGACCACTGTAACCCCTGGACCACTGGGCGGCAAAACGTGCATTCGATGAACGGAACGACGAACCGAAGCCTGCGAACGATCTGCTATCTGGGCGTGCTGGCGTGCCTGTTGGGCTCGCTATCAGGCTGCAGCCGGCAGTTGTTCAGGCTGCGCGCGGACAAGGAAGTTAAGTACCTCATCACGCAGAAGTCGAACGACCCGCGCTGGCAGTATCTCAATTACACGATTGGGATGGATCCGCGTTCGCGCTATTTCGATCCGACCGATCCGGACTGTCCACCCATGCCGTACGACGATCCGGCGTCGAACCGCTACATGCATTGCGTGGCTGGACGCAAACAGTGGCCTTGCTGGGACATGAACGGGCACTGGTACTACCTGGAGAATCCTCGCTGGAAGGACCTGCTCACGCAGTACAACGAGGTGACCGAGGACGGGGCGATCAAGCTCACGATGAACGGCGCGGTGTGCCTCGCGCAGGTGCATTCGCCGCAGTATCGGCAAGAGATCGAAACGATCTATTTGTCGGCGCTCGACGTCAGTACGGAACGGTTCCGGTTCGACGTCCAGTTCTTCGGAAACTCGGCCACGATCTTCGATCACGAAGGGCAACTGCGCAACCCGGGCCTTGGCGAACAAAACACGCTCACCCAGGTTTCCGAGTTTAATGTGAACCGCGAGTTTTCGGCGGGTGGTGAACTCGTGGTGGGGATCGCCAACTCGATCGTCTGGCAGTTCGCCGGGCCGGACACAAACAACAGCAGTTCGCTCATCAATCTCGGCTTTATTCAACCGCTGCTGCGCAATGGCGGTCGTGCGTTCGTCATGGAACGCTTGACAATCGTCGAGCGTGCTCTGCTTGCGAACCTGCGCGCGATGCAATTCTATCGTCAGGGTTTTTATACCGAGGTGACGATCGGCGCCTCCGCCGGTTCCGGTCCGCAGCGTCAGGGTGGTTTCTTTGGCGGCACGGGTCTGACCGGCTTTAGCGGTCAGGGCGCCAGCGGTTTCGGCGGCGTCGGCGGCGGC
>JBGSKX010000080.1:0-7033 GCA_041741015.1 Pirellulales bacterium | reverse complement strand
GGCGGCGCGGTGTTCGTGCGTCAGGGCGGCACCTTCACGATCCTCAACTCGACGACCAGCGGCAACGGCGTCGAAGCCGGCACGGCCGGCAGCTCCGGCGCGAGTGGCGGCAGCTCAGGTGGCCAGGATCTTTATCTGATGTCGGGAGCGAACGCCAACTTCGGCGGGACCTCGAATCATTACACCGGTTCGATTGCTGGTCAGGGTTCGCTCACGCAAAACGCCGGCACGACCACGCTGCTCGGTACGAACTCTTACAGCGGCGGAACGACTGTCAGCGGTGGGTTGTTGCGCGGCACAACCGACAGTCTGCAAGGCACGATCGCAAACAACTCGCAGGTCGAGTTCGACCAGAGCGGCAGTGGGGCGTACTCCGGAGTGATGACGGGCTCGGGCGCGCTCAGTAAAGAGGGCGCGGGGAACGTCACGCTCACCGGAAGCAACAACTTCACGGGTGGAACGTTCGTCAACTCCGGCACGCTGACCGTGACGACGGGCACGATCACCGGGACGATCACCACTAGCGCGACGCTGACTTTCGACCAGGACACCTTCGGCACTTACTCGGGGTCACTACTCGGCACCGGGCAAATGATCAAGGAAGGGAACAGCAATATTGTCCTGTCGAGTGCCTCGAATGACCTGGGGACGATCATCGTCAACGAAGGAGCCCTGATCGGAAGCACGAGTGCGCTGAACGCCGACAACGTCCATATCAACGGGAACTCGACGTTCTTCTTCGACCAGAATTTTGACAGCTCGACGGAAAGCGCGATCCACGGCGCCGGATTTTTTTATAAAGGCGGCAGCGGCTCGGTGTCACTGGAAGGCAACAGCGGATTTACCGGCCGGATGGAAGTGCTCGAGGGGCGGCTGGCCGTCAATGGCACGATCGCCGGCGATACCTGGGTTGTTGGCGGCGCCACGCTGGGCGGCACCGGCAGGATCAACGCTGACGTGCACAACTTCGGCACTGTGGCAGCCGGCAACTCGATCGGCACGCTGACCATCGGTCACGACTATACGGTCTATAGTGGCGCCACGCAGGAAGTGGAAATCAACGATGCTGGCACCACGCCCGGCATCAACAACGACCTCGTGGACGTGACCGGAAACGCGTTTCTCGAGGGCGGCACGGTCGATGTGCAGGCGGCGCCGGGCACGTACTCAGAAGGCGACACGTATGCCTTCTTGAGAGCCAACACGATCAGTGGGCAGTACGACGGAATCACGGTCAGTGGGATCACGGGCTTGCATGCCGTGCTCGGATATAGCCACGAGTTTGGCAACAGTTACGCGTTCTTCTCGCTGTTCGACACCAACTCCAACTTTCTGGCGGTGGCCGAGACGTACAACGAGCGGCAGATCGCCATTTACCTGGATGATCTTTCGCCGACGTCGACGGGCCAGTTGCGAGACGTGATCGACCAGATGGAGATTCTCTCGCCCGCCGGACAGCGGCAGGCCATGAACGAGCTGACCGGAGTGGTGAACGGCACGATCGCCCAACTTGGCGTGCAGGACACCGCGTTTCTGTATCAACTGCTCAGGCGGCGCGTTGGTTCAGCCTTTGCCGCGGGGGGCGTGATTGGCGCGGGCGAAGACAGCGGCTGGGCCAGCGCCGCCACGGGCAAAGCGACCAAGGGGCTGGTTCTCCCGGTGAGCTTCACCGAAGGAGCACGCGGCACCGACATGGGCATGGCCGCCATCACCCCCTGCCCCGAGCCAAGCTGCTGGGGCGGCTGGATGACGGGCTATGGCTTCGGCGGAAGCGTCCAGTCGGACGGCAACGCCGCTGGCGGCGCGTTCGGCTCGGGCGGCACGATCGTGGCCATGGAACGAGCGCTCGACGACTGCTCGCTCGTGGGAGTGTTCGGCGCCTACTCGCACCTGGGGCTGTCGCTCAATGGCTTGCCGCAGAACGCCTCGGCCGATCAGGGACTCTTTGGCAGCTACTTCCTGCGCGAGATGGACAGCCACTACTTGCTGGGCGCCGGATCGGTGGGCTTCGCCGGATACAGCGAGACGCGGCGGATCCAGTTCGGCACGGTCGACCTGACGGCCGATGGCAGCTACGACGGCTGGCAGCCAACAGCGTATCTTGAGTACGGCCGCCGCGGGCAATGGGGCAGCACGATGCTCCAGCCGTACGTCGCTGCCCAATACATCTATCTGCGACAGAACGGATTCACCGAAACCGGCGCGGGGGATTTGAACCTTGAAGTCGCCGGCGTCGACACCAATGCCCTGCGTGGTTTGCTTGGCGTGCGGGCCGCGCAAACCTGGGCGACCAGCGGCGGTCACGTGTGGGTGCCCGAACTGCGAGCGGTGTGGATGCACGAGTTTCTGGATCCAGACACGACGCTCACGGCCGTGTTTGCGCCGATCGGTGGCAGCAGTTTCGCAACGCGAGGTTTGAATTTTGGTCGCGACTGGGCGATTCTCGGCGCCGGTACGCAGTACATCCTCAGCGACCACGTGAGCCTGTTCGCGAACTACGACCTGCTCGTGAATTCGCAGCAGGCCTGGAACGCGGGCTCCGGCGGTGTGCAACTGGCGTGGTGAACCCCTGAGATAAACGTCGCGTCAGAAGAATTGGGGCCGGCGAAACTGCGGGGATGAGCGACCCCGCTTGACCTAACCTCAATCATAAAATAGGTTAAGGAAGCCTTTCGGAGGGTAAGCGAATTGGCCAGCGGTCTGACTCGAAATCAGATGCCCCGCAAGGGGTTGTGGGTTCGAATCCCATGCCCTCCGCTTTTCTAGAAGCCTTAGCCCCGCCTAGAGTTGCGGGGCTTTTCTTTTGCGCGTTCGGCGGCCCAAAATCACGCCCAAAGTGGGCCCAATGTAGCCAAACTGTAGCCAATCTCGGCGTGTCGAGACCGCGGACGTCGGCAGATGACAGCGTGCTGTGTGGACAGGTGGACAATAGACACGGCTGGACGGTGGCGGGCGCAAGCGAATCTCAAGCGACTCTATAACGCGATGCTCGACCGCGAGTGACGCCCTTCCTTCATAGCGTCGGTCGATATGACCGAGGTGGGTTGCGTGGCAGTGGCCCGGCGAACCACTTCACTACTCAGTACGGTTCGTCATTGTGCTCGAACCGAGCTCTGCGGAGGCCGCGGTCGCTGAGGTGTTTCAGCCACTTGGCCCGTTGCCGTTCTTGATCCTCTGCAAAAACTTCGGCATCGGGATCCAGATTCCCGGCCAACTGATACTCGGCGTCGTCCAGCCGGTGCTCGTCGACGAGCGTGAAGTGCATCCTCATCACCTCGGCATTGCGCCTCTGTTGAACGACTTCGAGTCGCCGTATAGCGTTCGTGTTGTCCTCGATCTCGATCCGCACCGTGCTGGAGCGCAGCTTCAACCGGGAGGGATCCCTCAAGGTGGCGAGCACGGTCTTGTGTCCCGGCGAGCTTGCTTCGACGACCAGGTCATAGTTTTCTAGGATGTCTTCGGTCAGGCTGCGGGCGTCCAAGTTGAGGATCGCGAGGGCCTCGCGAAAGCTCGACGGGATTTCGTGTGGTTGAAACAGCAATCCGACCTTGGAGTCCACAACGCGCCACAGCCGGTGTGATTCGTCCTGTCCCCACAAGATCGCTTGGCCGTCTCGCATGGACTCAAGGCGTACGCGGTCACCCCGTGTCCAAAGGGTCGTCTCGTCACCTACCTGCACGTACGCCCGGGCGCGGCCCCACGTCCGCGGCAGTGTCACCCAATCAACTCGATAGCAGCGGTCCACGTTTCCCAACTGCGCTGCTTGTGCCGAGGAAACGATCGCGCGGGCGAGTGCCGAGTTGGATGGTGATACGAGATACGAGATCAGACCCGCGGCGATTGCGACCAACACCGCGGCTGCCGCAAGTGACTTTACCAAGCTTGGCATTCGGAGGATGTTGCTGCGCCGCTGATTTCGACTTCGACGCGCCACGATCGCCGCCTCGATCGAATTGACATCGACGGTCTGGGCATCGGCACGCAAAGCGCTGCGGACAAGGCTGTCCACCTGGTCGGGCGAGATCGGCAGTTTGGGATTCATTTCCGTCCGACTCCTTTGGGCAAACGGGTGTTCAGAAACTTCGCCAGGGCATCGCGCGCTCGAAACAAGAGGACTCGAATCTGTTCTGGCTTCATGACCATCACCTCGGCGATCTCACGGGGCTTATATCCGAGGCTTGCGAGCTCCAGCGCCGATCGCTGGCAGATCGGCAACGTCTGCAGTCCGGCGTTCACGCACTCTTGCAGCTCCTGGAGAATCAGGCGATCGACAGGCTGGACCGAGTTGCGGTCGGCGACTTCTCGCTGCTCGCCGTTGTTGAATTGCATTTCGCTCAGGCTGACAGTTTCGCGCCTGCGCGTCTTCTGATTGATGCAGGCATTGGTGATCGAGCGGAACAGCAGCTTCCGACCATCTCTCGGAAGGTCGTAGCGATCCGCGTGATCGAGCAGCCGGCAGATGCAGTCCTGGACCACGTCCTCCCCACTTCCACGATTCCCCATCAGGGACGCGGCATAGGCGACGGCATCCGGCAACGTATCCGTTATCCACACTTCCAATGTCTGACCTCGGCGGCGCAGCAGATATCGTCAACGACAGCTGACGCCGAGCGACGTCTGGACCTTCAACTTGCCCTTATTTGGGACAACACGCGAGGACCCAGAGCGTTGCGCTCGGTTCAACAACTCTGACTAAGATACGTCCTCCGATCAACGGCATTGCCATCGGCTTACTTTGCCAGCCGGATGCCGCAATGACCACGCGTTAGTTGGCCGCCCCTAAGATCGGAGGCCGTTTGCCCAAGATGTGTGGAAGATGCTTTGACCTTTTGAAGCTGCAGTGGCCTAGAAGATACGGCGGAAAACCGGGTCCCAGAGTTTATGCTGCGGCCGCTCGTCGGCGCTGAAGTGTCGCGAACAGGACGACTCCGCTCGACGCGAGGATCGTCAAGAGCCAGCTCGACGGCTCCGGCGCGTTGACGATGTACGGCGAGAAGTCCACGGTCGAACCGAACGTCTCGCCCGTGTACTGGTCCTCGAGGCCGGCAAACGTGAGGATTTCGAGATCCGACAGGAACTCCAGGTCGGTGTCGTACGACTCATTGAGGGCGGCGATCACCAGGTTCGCGATTAAGCCGTTGCCGACGTCTCCCGGATGAAGCCGGTCGACGAAGAAGAATGTCTTATCGCCTCTTCCGCTGTTGACGGTGTCGATCGTCACTCCGCCGACTTCAATGGATCCGGAACTCAGAAAATCCCGCTGTGCGGCCGCTATGTCGATGAAGGCGATCTGACGCTCGATGGCGAAGGATCGCAATTCGTCGTTGATATCGGCGACGGCCGAGGACAAGAATTCCACGAGCACCGGATCGCCACCGGTGATTTCACGCCATACCGGCGTAGAAAGTTCCGGAGCACTGAAGAGGATGAACCCCTCGGGGCCGGCGGCGAGCACTGTATCGACCGCGGTCTTGATATTCGCAATGGCGGGTTCAATGACCTCATCGCGTGCTCGTTGCTCGTCGGTTGTCGCCAAAATGTCGCGGAAATTGGGGTTGCCAAAGTCGTTTCCTCCAATCGCGAGGATCGGTAGCGTGACCTGGCCGGCAGTGACCAGGGCCGCTATCTGCCCGTCCTGGTCCTCACTGCCGATCAGCCGGGACGTGGTTGAACCAGGGACCGCGACGTTGAAGCTGCTATTAGGCCCGAAATTCAGCCCGCGAATGTCCGTAAGCACAGGAACCCAGGAGCCGGGAATGTCCACGCCGCTGTCGCCCATCGCGCCGAGGCCATCGAGAAACCCGGCATGCGCGTTCTCGGCAAACAAAACTAGGCTAAGCGCGGCCGCAAACGCGGCGCATCGACGAGCGTTCATGATTCACTCCGAATGGAAAAAGACAGGGGCACTTAGTTGAGATTTCACAAAGGGCTATCTTGAGTCGCGGCCTCTGCAATCCAGTAGGCCCCTCCAAAAACAGTGATACGATTCGCGGGGGTAGGCCAACGGGGAACCGTGAGGTTTCGATGAGGCCAACAATGCGCTTTAGCTTCCGAATCAACCCACCACACGACGTCGGGCGGCAGTCCCCAGCATGATCATCACGGCGAGCGCTCCGAGCGCGAACGTCGAAGGCTCGGGCACCAGTGCCAAGTTTTGGTAGAGGAAATCGATACCGTGCTGCGAAAGCGTCTGCCCGTCGATCAAAACATCCCAATTTGGTAGATGGCCCGTGTCCGGCTGCAGGTAGAACTCGTTCACAACGCCGGCCTCGTTCATTAGATCGCGGGTAAGCATCTGAAACACAGGCGGTAACGTCGGATCCTTTTCGCCCGTAATCAACATGGTTGGCGGTCCGCCTGGCGTGAACGGGTTGGGATCGTTGAAGAGTGCGCCGGAAACGCTGATAACCGCCTTGATCTCCACGTTTTCCAGCTGGACGAGATGACCCAGGGCCAAAGCGTTGACGGCCCCGGCCGAAATACCCGCGACGCCGATTCGGTTGGTATCAATTCCGTAGGTGTCCGCGTTGGCGTACAACCATTCCAAGGCCAAAGCGCCATCTTCAAGCGATGCGTTAACTGTGCTGGTGATGCCCGGTGGCCCTAAGAGCCCCAGAAAGGCGAAGTCATCAGCGGGCCCTGTCGTCAGCGGTACATTGTCACCCAAGAGCCGATATTCGATGGAAACGACATTGTATCCCCGAGGCACCCACACTTCTTCTTGGTTGACACTTCTCTTGGTGCCGCCTTCCCAACCGCCACCATGAATCCACATGATCGTCGGCCGACTTTCGGGCACGGGCACCCCAATGTCCGTTGGTTGGTAAATGTCCAGTTTCAGGTCAAGCAGCGCATTTCCGTTGTCGACCAAGCCCTGACCGTAGACCAAGTTCGATGTTCTCTGCACACCAAACATGGGATCCAAGTAAAGCGTGCCCGCACTCGCGAAGTTGGGGCTCATTCCCATGGTTAACACGAGGCAGACGACTCTGATGCTTCTCACAAGCTTTCAATCCTCTCTGGGTATTGGAAG
>JBGSKX010000079.1:0-27824 GCA_041741015.1 Pirellulales bacterium | reverse complement strand
CGAGTTGCGCATCGGCGCGCCGCCCAGCCGCGTCACCGCGCCCGAGGCGTTGATGATCGGTTCGACACCGAACTGGTCGTAGATGCTCACGGCGGATCAGTGCTCACGGCGGATTGATCTTGACGGGAGTGGAAAATAGCGAGTTTCGCTGCCTCGCCATTGTACTTCGCCGGTGGGCGCGGTGCAGGGCGGGTTCCATTGTTGCGGCGGGATGGTGAGCGGTGTAGCATCGGCCGCTAGAGCACGCACTCCCGCCCCACGGCATTGCCCCCGCGAGTTGTCATGAACCGTCGCCCGCCGATTGCCGCTCTCGTCACGCTGCTGTGCCTGGCGAGCTACTTCCCGAAGAACGTGCTGGCCGAGCGCGGCCAGTTCGACAAGTCGCCTGTGATCGAAGCGGAAGAGAATTACATCTTCACGCCGCCCGGTTTCAGCCAGCCTGGCAAACCGGTGAAAGCGGAAGGGGCCGACACGGCCGAGCTGGTCGTGACGATCAGCGACGCGGCGACCGGCAAGCCGACGTTCTGCCGGGTGAACGTCGTCGGCCCGGACGGCAACTTTTATGAGCCGGCCGAGAACCCGCTGGCGGAATATAGTCTGACGGGCACCTGGCCCGAGCGGCTCGCGGGCAATCGGCCGAGCAAAGCGCCGATCCGCTACTTCGGCCATTTCTTCTATACGCCCGGCAAGTTCAAGGTGCGCGTGCCGGCCGGCAAGTCGCGTGTGGAAGTGTGGAAGGGTTTTGAGTATCGGCCGGTGACGAAGGAGGTTGAGCTCGCCGCAGGTGCTTCAAGTGAACTGGCGATTGCGATCGAGAACCCCGCGCCGATGCACGAGCGCGGCTGGCATTCGGGCGATCCGCATCTGCACTTCATCCGCGCCGGCGATGACGACGACCGTGAGATCTTCGATCTGCTCGAGGCGGAAGATATTCGGATGGGAATGATCCTCGCCTACAACGAGACGAACGACTATCCGGGCTTGATGCCGGAGTTGATCACGCCGCAACTACAGGGGCTTGGCAAGAAGTCGATTCGCACGCGCGGCGGTTACCAGATCATCTCGGGGCAGGAGTATCGCAACGTAGTTTTTGGCCACGTGCTGCTGATCGGCCGCAAGGACTTAGTGCTCGACGGCCAGCACATTGACCCAAACCTGGGACAAGTGTTCGGCGAGTTGGGACTCGAGACGCGTCGCGAAGGAGGGCAGTCGTTTTATGCTCATGGTGGATACGCCCAGGAAATTTGGGCCGACATCGTGCAGGGCGCGGTCGACGGCGTGGAGCTATTGCAGTTCGGAATCTATCGCGGCATCGGCCTCGACGGGTGGTATCACGTCCTGAACTGCGGCTATCGCTTTCCCGGCGTCGGCGCGTGCGACTATCCGGCCTGTCGCAAATTGGGAGACGCGCGGACTTATGTGAACATTGATGGGCCGGCCGACATCGAGAAATGGCTCGCTGGCGCGGCTGCCGGCCGCAGTTTCATGACCACGGGGCCGATGATCTTGCTGGATGTGGATGGAAATACGCCGGGCGATGAGATCGCGGTGACGGGTGTAGACATTAAACGGCTGCCCGTGACCATCAAGGTGCAGAGCGAGACCTGTCCGGTAACGCACTTGCAACTGGTGGTGAACGGCAAGGTCGAACGGGAGTTGGTAGTCGAACCGACCCAAAGCAAGGAGTTGGTGCTGGAGCATGAGTTGAATATCAGCGGTCCGGCATGGATCGCCGCGCGGGCGTTCTCCAAGTCGCCGAGCGGCAACGCGGACGCCGAGGCCCATACGAATCCGGTGTATGTGACTTGGGATGGACGTAAGCCGTTCTCCGCCCAGTCGGCCGATTACTTGCTCGCGCGATTGGACGAGCAGATTGCCGATCACAAGGCGCGCGATGTGCCCGAGAAGTCGAAGGCTGTCGAGTACTTCGAGCGGTCGAGAGCGATCCTGCTGGAGGCGAAAGCTCGAGGTGGCTTAGCCGCGGCGGGGCAGGGGGGCACAGCTGATGCGGTAGTCATCAAACAGCGAACTAACGATGAGGAACTCGCCGAGTTCTTGAAGCCGGTGCCGGCCAAGACACCCGAGGAAGCTGTGAAAACGTTCGAAGTCGCCGCCGGCTTCCGCATGGAACTCGTGGCTCACGAGCCGGATGTGACCGACCCGGTGGCCGCTTGCTTTGACGAAAACGGCGGGATGTATGTCGCCGAGATGATCGACTATCCGTATCGGCCGCAGGCCGGCTCGCCGCTGGGTCGCGTGCGATACCTGGTCGACGAGGACAATGATGGGCGCTATGAGCAAAGCTCGATCTTCGCTGACGAGATTGCCTGGCCAACGGGCGTCGCGCCCTACAAAGGGGGTGTGTTCGTCGCCGCAGCTCCTGACATCTGGTACCTGCGAGATACTGACGGTGACCGCGTGGCCGACGGACGCCGCAAGGTTTTTACTGGCTTTGGCGACCGCAACCAGCAAGGAGGCATCAACAATCTGGTCTGGGGCATCGATCACAAGATCTACGGCGCCGGTTCGGTCAACGGTGGGAACGTTAAGCGCGTGGCTGCGCCCGACGAGCCCGCGATCGAGCTTTCGGGCCGCGATTTTCGCTTTGATCCGACGACCGAGAAGTTTGAGACGATCACGGGCCGCCAACAGTTCGGCAACGCGTTTGACAACTGGTTCAACAGGTTTGTGTGCAGTGAATCGAACCCGCTTGTGCATGAGGTGCTGCCGCAGGAGTATGTTTCGCGAAACCCGTACCTCGCGGTTTCGGAGGGGATGAACGATCTGGCGCCGGGAGTGACGCCGATCTTTCGGATCAGTCCCGTCGAGCGGTGGCGACAGATTCGCTCGACGCGTCGGCTGGCTGCTGGAGAGCGCGGCATCGACTCCGCCGGACTGAGTCAGAACGTGATCGATGCGGCCGCGGGGCTCGCCGTGTATCGCGGACATGCGTATCCGGAGAATTACCAAGGCGAAGTGTTCGTTGGCTGCTCGCAGAACAACCTGATTCATCATCGGCGGCTGATCCCCGATGGCGTGACGTTTCGCTCCGAGCGAGTGGAGACTGATACCGAATTTGTGCGCTCGACCGACACCTGGTTCCGCCCGGTCAATTGCATCAACGCGCCCGATGGCACGCTATATGTGTTGGACATGTCGCGCGAAGTCATCGAATCGATCCACATTTCGAGCGACGTGGTGAAGCATCTCGATTTGACCAACGGACGCGACAAGGGGCGGATCTATCGGCTTGCGCCGGCGGGTTTCCAGTCGCCGCGGCAGCCGCGGTTGGCGCGTGCCACGAGTCAGGAGCTCGTCGAACTCCTGGAGCATCCCGGCGGTTGGTGGCGCGACACGGCTACACGGTTGCTCTTCGAACGGCAGGACCAATCTGTTGTGCCAATACTGGCCCGACGGCTGCGCGAGTCCAATTCGGACGTGGGCCGATTGCACCTGATGGGAACACTGGCCGGGCTGGATGCTCTCACCGATGAAGTTTTGCTGGTCGTGCTCGCCGATCGTTCAGCACGGGTTCGCGAGCATGCCGTGCGATTGGCGGCCACTCGCGTTAGCGGTTCGCACGAACTTCGCGACGCGGTGCAAAAGCTAGCTGGTGACGATGACCCGCGAGTGCGCTTCCAGGTGGTGTTTTTACTAGGAGAATGGAAAGACGCCGAAGCATCTCGTGGTTTGGCGGAGATCGCTGCACGAGATCTGGCCGATCCGTGGCTACGGACCGCCGTACTGTCGTCATGTTGGGAGCGCTCGGGCGAGCTACTGGCGGCACTGCTGGCGCAAAGCGGTTGGCGCGAGCTTCCACAGGCCGCCACGTGGTGCGTGGAACTGGCGACTATCGCCGGAGCGCACAATGATCGGGCCGAGGTGGAAAAAACGCTTGCCTTGGCACGAGCGGCGGCTGAGAGCAACCGTGGAGTCGCGAGCGCGTTAGTCCTGGGATTGGGGCGTGGGTTGGCTCGCGCGGATAGTTCGCTATCGGCGGTTCAATCCAATGTCGATAGCCCAACTTCGGCGTACCTGAAGCAGATCAAGGATGAATGTCTGGCGCAGATAGCTCAGGCCGAGGCTCCGCTCGGTGATCAACTGGCGGCCGTTTCGCTGTTGAATTGCTTCGACGACGAGCCGGTGACGGATGCCGTCTTGCAACTTATCGACAGCGAGCAACCGGAATCGCTCCAGTCAGCGGCGCTGGCGCTTCTCGGTCGCCGCACGCGGTCGGAGATCGCCGAGCGTCTGATTGCCGTTTGGCCCGCAAGTTCACCCAAGCTGCAGGAGCAGATCATCACCGTGCTGACCGGGCGACCGGCTTGGGCAGGCGAATTGTTGGCTGCATGTCGCGACGGTCAGATCGTGCCCGCGCAGGTCTCGGGATCGCAGCGATCAGCACTGCTCGGTCACGCAGATCTCGCAATCCGCCAGCTCGCCGAAGAACTTTTCGCTTCCAATGAAGAGCGCAGTGCGGCGATTGCTCGGTACACAGCCGAGATGCCCAAGGACGCCAGTGGCCAGCGCGGAGCACTGGTGTTCGAACAGCGTTGCGCTACGTGCCACCGGCTTGGCGATCGTGGGGCGGTAGTCGGACCGAACCTGGCGCTGGTGCGCAACCGAACGCCGCAGGCCCTGCTGGAAGCGATTCTCGATCCGAATCGCGAGGTTCAGCCGGGCTTCGTCAATTACGTCGCGCTGGATGACGCCGGTCGTACGGTCACAGGGATCCTCTCAGCCGATTCGCCGACCAGCATTACGCTAACTCGCGACAAAGGCGAAACCGAGACTCTGCTTAAACAGAACCTCGAAGCGCTCCGCAGCACAGGTAAATCGCTGATGCCCGAAGGGCTTGAAAAGGATATCAGTCCGGCACAAATGGCCGATCTCTTGAGCTTCCTAACCGAGATGCAGTACGACATTGGGACCCGTCCCGACTTTGTTTCGCCCGAGGATTGAATGACAACGACCGGCAAATGGTTCGTGATGTTTGCACTGCTCGCGATCGCACCCCCAGCGGTGAGGGCGGAAGAGCCTTCGCGCGTCCAGGCGGCACTCAGTGCGCCGGCTTTTCCCGCAGAACTGCCTCTGAACGAGATTAAGGCATTTCTCGAGCCAAAAATTGTTCAGCCACCGCTGGTGACAACTCGCGAGAAGTGGGAGCAGCGGGCTGGAGCACTGCGCAGCCAAATCCTCGAGCGGATTATTTTTCGTGGCCGGGCCGCTGATTGGCGCATCAGCCAAGGCAAAGTCGAATGGCTGGAAACCATTGCCGGCGGACCAAGCTATCGCATCCGCAAGTTCCGCTTCGAGGCGGTTCCGGGGATGTGGATTCCGGCATTGCTGTATGAGCCTGAGACGTTGACCGATCGCGTGCCACTTGCGCTGCACGTAAATGGTCACGATCCGCTGGGCAAAGCCGCACCCTACAAACAGCTTCGCTCGATTAACCTCGCCAAGCGGGGAATGCTGGTGATCGACCTGGAGTGGTTCGGGATGGGGCAGTTACGATCCGAAGGTTTCGCTCATGGGCGGATGAACGAGCTCGAATTGTGCGGCGCGAGCGGGCTTGCACCTTTTTACCTAGCGATGCAGCGGGCCCTAGATATCGGCCTCGCGCTGCCGAACGCCGATGCGAAGCGAGTGGCTGTGTCGGGTTTGTCGGGCGGAGGCTGGCAAACCATTTTGATCAGTAGTCTCGACGAGCGGGTGACGCTCGCCAATCCGGTGGCGGGTTATGCCAGCTTTCACACGAACCTCTCGTTCGGCGACCTGGGCGATTCTGAGCAGGCACCGACCGATCTGGCGGCGCTGGCGGACTACACGCACCTGACCGCGCTGCGAGCACCGCGGCCGACATTGCTGACCTACAACGCCAAAGATGACTGCTGCTTTCAAAGCGGGCATGCGATCGAGCCGCTCGTACGCTCTTCCCGACCTGCGTTCGTGCTATTTGGCGCCGCCGATGCACTGCGAACACACGTGAATTACGAACCCGGGGCGCACAACTTTGAGCGCGACAATCGCGAGCAGTACTACGCGATGATCGGCGATTATTTCTTCGCGGGCGACACAACCTACGCGCGAAAGGAGATTGCCAGCGAAGCGGAGCTGCGTAACGTGGAGGAACTGAATGTGGAGCTGCCCTCAGACAACGTCGACTTTCAAGGGCTGGCAATGTCGCTGGCCAAAGGGCTGCCTCTGCGGCAGCAACTACCGACAATACGCGAGGCGGCAAATCGGTTGCAACGCGAGAAGCGGCGGCGGCTAGCGGAACTACTGCGGATTCCAAGCTACGAGGTCAACTGGCGCGAGTCAGTGGCGCTAGCAGATGCGCCAGTAGGGTGCCAGGCATACCGACTACGAATTGGCGGCTTGTGGACGATCCCCGTCACCGAGTTCGCGGCAGTCACTACCAAGCCTAAGGGTATCGTGCTGCTGATTGCCGATGAGGGCCGCGCGAAGTACGCTGCCGAAGTCGAGCAACTCCGCAGCTCCGGCTACCGCGTACTCGCGGTCGATCCGCTCCTGTTCGGCGAGTCTGCCATCAGAGGGTCCGATCCGGCGTATCTTTACGCACTTTTCATGACGACGGTTGGCGAGCGACCATTGGGAGTGCAAGCCGCTCAATTGGCCGCCATCGCCCGATGGATTGCGACGGACGATGCCAGGCCGCTGACGTTGATGGCCGTGGGACCGCGCACCTCGACCGCCGCTCTCGTCGCAACGGCCATCGAGCCGGATGCGATCGATGCAGCGGAGATCTCCGGCGGACTGACTAGCTTCCACGTGTTGCTGGAGAAGAACGTTGCCGTTGAAGCAATGCCGGAGTTGTTTGCCTTCGGGCTGCTGGAGGAATTCGATGTCCGCGAACTCGTGGCACTGGCGGCGCCGCGCTTCGTGCGCTGGCACGAGCCGAGCGATCGCCTCAAGAGCGAACTCGCGCCGCTGGCGGCCTGGTACGAAGTGTGGGGTGCCAAGCTGGATGCCTCGCAGTAGACTAATTGTCCAACCTTCCATTTGAATCAGGCGGATTCTTTCATGCTCGAAGTGGCGCCCCTCGTGTTCGGCCAGGTGAGCAGCGTTCCGCTGCAGTGGCTCGACATGGCCGTGCTGATTGGATCGATCGTCGGCGTGACGATTGTTGGCATGTGGATCGGCAGCCGCGAGAAAGGCACGGTCGACTATTATCTCGCCGGCAAGAGCGTCGCCTGGTGGGCCGTGGCCGGATCTATTTTCGGCACCAATATCAGCTCGCACCACATGGTCGGCATGATGGGTGCTGGGCTGAAGGAAGGTTTTGCCCAGGCGAACTTCGAGTTTGGCGCAATTTTCGGCCTCCTAATGATGTGCTACTTCTTCTTGCCGTTCTATCGGCGAATGGGAGTGTTTACCCTTTCGGAGTACCTCGGTCGCCGCTTCGACGAGCGGAGCCGATTGGTATACTCCGTCACGAACATGGCCTTCCTCTTAATCCAGATGGTCGGCACCATGATTCTCGGAGCGCTGACGATCGCAACGCTCACGGCCGATTCACAGTATGCGGTCAGCTATGAAGCGGCAGTCTGCATCCTCGCCGCGGTGGCTGGGGCCTATACGTTCTACGGTGGTTTAAAGGCCGACATCTTCAACGACGTCGTGCAGAGCGTCCTCCTGCTGATCGGCAGTGGATTGCTGGCTGTACTGGCGATCTGGCATCCGAACGTGGGTGGGTTGTCGGGTCTAATGGAAAGGCAGCCCGAGAAGTTCCACGTCTTCTTTCCGGCCGATCATCCCACGCTGCCTTGGTCTGGCGTGCTCAGCGGCTTGATGGTGCTGCACATGTACTACTGGGGAACGAATCAGTTTATCGTGCAGCGCACGCTGGGAGCGCGCAGCGGCTGGGACGCACGGATGGGCACAATCTCGGCCGGCTTCTTCAAACTGCTGATCCCGTTCCTGTGCATCGTGCCGGGCATGGCTGCAGGATACATCTTGGCGATCGATCCCGAGACTGAAAGCGACACGGCATTTGCCGGATTGACGCGAGAGTTGCTTCCGAGCGGGTACGGACTGGTGGGTATCGTCATGGCGGGGCTCGTGGCGGGGATCCTCTCAACCATCGATTCGATGATGAACTCCACCGCTACGCTGTTCACGTTTGATATTTACAAGAAATACGTGCGGCCGGACGCCTCGGAACGGCGATTGGTGTGGGTCGGCCGGTTCGCGATGATGCTGATGGTAGCGGCCGCCATCGGTCTGTCGCTTTACTTTGGCCAGACGCGGGGCGGGATCTTTAATACCATGGCCGACTACAACGCGTACCTCGTGCCGGGAGTCATCGTCGCTTACGTCGCGGGCATCTTGCAGCCGCTAGTGACCCGGACCGCCGCATTCTTCTGTATTTTGGCAGGTCCGTTCGTGTCGATCGCCTTCGAACGGACAGCATACTGGGCGTTCGATCACAAGCTTCAGGCTTTTCATCGCGCCGGAATGGCAACCGTGGCATGTTACTTTATCGTGCTCGTGGTGAGCCTCGTAACACGCCGCGAGCGCGACGCGGGCCGGGAGAAGTACACGTGGTTTCGGTTCCGCGCTGAGCGCCGCGCGGAAGACGAGTCGGCGATTCGCCCCTGGTGGCAAAACGACAAGATGTGGGCGGGTATTCTAGTGGCCTGCACGCTGGCAATGTGCTGGTTCTTTGCGTAGTAAAAGCGCAACAAGCCCCGACGATGGAGTTCACCGGGGCTCGAGGTTGATCGTTGACAGCAAAGGAAACTACTTCGGCGCGAGAATCGCTACGATTCGCTTGCCTTGATGCGAAGGTGCCGACTCAATCTTGCCGATATCTTCGAGTTCTTTAATGACGTGATCGACGACCTTGCGACCTTCTTCGATGTGTGCGAGTTCTCGCCCGCGGAAGATCACTGAAACCACGACCTTGTCCTTGTGCGCGAGGAAGGTCCGAGCTTGGTTGACCTTGAAGGCGATGTCGTGATCGCCAGTCTTCGGTCGAACACGAATCTCCTTGATCTTGCTGTGGTGCGTGTGGCCCTTGGCCAGCCGCTTCTTCTGCTGGTACTTAAACTTGCCGTAATCCATGATCCGGCAAACCGGCGGCCGTTCGTTCGGCGCGACTTCGACCAGATCAAGTTCCGCCTCGCGAGCGCGCGTTAGCGCTTCCTCGGTTGGCATGATACCCAGCAGTTCTCCGTCGCCGGAAATCACCCGCACCGGCGAAATGCGAATCTGCTCATTAATCCTCTGATTGCGTTCTATACCCGTACCCTTTTCCGATTGAACCGTGAAACTAGATAGTCAACCGACTCGAGCCGCAAATGAGCTCGGCGGTTCCGCCTGCCACTTGGATACCCGAGCGGCAAACTCGGGTCGTACTAGATGGCGGTGGCCGCCGCTCGATGCGGAAGTGAGCGAGCCCGCAAAAGCGCAACCCCTACCAACTACCAGGAATCTTGTCGAATCTTGGCATTCGAGTCAACCGCTTCTGCCGTATTAGTTTACCGCACCGGCCGCAGATCGAAGCAGGTAATTATGGCGAAGCGGTCGCCGATTCTGGCGGCGCAACCGCTATCGCCCGCAGGATCAGGCGGCGCGACGGGCTTTCCCGAGCTAGGTTTTCAGGATGGGAATGTTGCCACTGCCGGGAACCTATTTGCGATGATGCGACTGATCTGGATGCTGTTGGCCCTGGCCGGGGGACTCGTCTTTGCCGTAATTCTCGACGCCGCCGAACCGCCCAAAAGCGGTCAGCAGGTTGGCCAGCCCCCGACGCTAACCGACCTGACAGGGGGCAGGCTGCCAATTGTCGACCTCTCCTGGCCGCTGAATGCCGAAAGTGTGTTCTGGCCGGGCGAAGGATACGAACCGTTCAAGCTCCGCGACATTGCTACGCTCGAAAAAGACGGTGTGAATTCGAAGGCATTCTCCTCGCCGGAGCATTTGGGAACGCACCTCGACGCCCCGAGCCACTTCGAGGCGGGCCGGCTCAGTGTCGATCGACTGCCCAGCGAGTCGCTATTCGCCCCGGGCGTGGTGGTCGACGTCTCCGGTCAGGTGAGTGCCGACCCTGACTACCAGGTTTCGCTTGAGGACATTCGCCGCTTTGAGCAAACGCACGGCGCGATTCCGCACGGGGCGGTTGTCTTGGCATACACCGGCTGGAGCCGTTTCTGGACGATTCCTGCTCGTTATCAGAATCGCGACGTGCGGGGCCAGCTGCACTTTCCGGGCTTCTCGGCCGAGGCGGTCGATTTTCTGATTCGCGAGCGCGACGTGCGCGGAGTGGGCCTCGATACGTTGAGCGTCGATCGGGGGCTCTCTCGCGACTTTCCGGTGCACCACCTGCTTGGCAAGGCCGAACGGTATGGGCTGGAGAATATGGCCTCGCTGGATAAACTTCCACCGACGGGCTTCGCACTGTTTGTCGCGCCGATGAAGATCCAAACTGGCACCGGCGGCCCGACGCGAGTCTTTGCCATTCTCCCGTCGCCGAATTCGAGCGAGAAATAGCTCGCTCGAATGCTACCGTGGATGGTGGAAGTTTATGCGCGGCGTTCCACCATCAGGTTCGCGCGGCACCTGTTCGTCGGGGATCACGATTCGCACCCGTGAGCGCTTCTTCCCTTTGCCTTTAGCCAAGACAGTCGCAAGCTCGTCTTCGACCAACGGGGCGGCATCTTCGGGACCAGTGTCGAGTTCGATCTGGGCCATCCGCGAGCCCGAAGCCTTCCAGGCCAAGCGGCCGAGCAGGCGAGCATAGACGAGGGCGGCAGTTGCCAGCACGGGGCCGCCCACAAAGAACGTCGCCAACGGCGAAAAGTCGAAGCTGTAGTAAGCGGCGACCCCGCCGGCGGCCGCTATCAGAGTGATTAGAAGATAGAACATCACCCAACTGCCAAATTGGTAGCCCAGCGACCGGACGACTGGCATTGAAAACGGCATCAGAATGGACTCGGTCTCCAGCGAGCTGAGCAACAGAAATGGGAAGAATATCCAGAGCGTGATAAAGAAGGCCATCGGGCCGATAGCAAGACTGAGCGGAAAACCGATAGAAGCCGCGGCCGTTCCGAGCATCAGCCACGAGATCGCGATAAAAATCCATTGTCCCAGTTCGGGCATTGTGTGCTCTTGCGGAAGCGGATGTCCATCGGCAGTATCCTGCAGCGCCGTCTGGCAGCAGGCCGATACGAGCGAGAGCACGATCACATCGAATGCCACGGCGAGAGCGCCGATGAAAACGCCCCCGAGGGCGTTCATCGACAGGTGATCATTGAATATTCCAAGCATCGACATGGCTGTGTAGCTTAACCCGACGGCCACGCACAGCCCGACGGCCATCATGGTCCAGCGCGGGAGATTCGGTCCGCGCCAGGGAAAGTCGAAGACTCCGCTGAAGAATGTCCACTTGGGAGGATCTGGCGCAATAAAGTGTCGCACTAGCCCCCGCCGCTTCGCGCTCTCCAAATACATCTCTGCGGTATCGGTGCCCGGACCGATTTGTCGATCGACTTGCAAGTCATCTCGCACGCCGGGAGTCACTTCCCGCCGCCGCTCAGCGAACGAGCCGAGGTTCGCATCGATAAACGGCTGTTCAGGAATCTGAGAAGGGATCAGCGGAATCTCAGGCTCATAGGCGTCTTCATTGTCAAATGAGTCCCCTGTCGCGGCGGGTCTGGCAATGGGCAACTCACCGGGTTGTCGATCAACGAACGGATTGACCGGCACGACCCGGGGCGGACCGGAACCATCGATCACCAGGGGGTCATCAATGGTCGGCTTGCGAGGTTGCCTAACGGGCGTTGGTTGCGAAGGTTTCCCGCCGCCAGATTCCACCGGTTTTCCTGAGCGACCTTCGGACCGGCGTGGACTGGATACCGGTGCGCCGCCGACAGTGATCGGCGCGGCGCACTTGGGGCAGCGGACCACTTCGCCGGCCGACAGCCCACCGAGTCGCAACGGATTGCCGCACTTCGGGCAGGGCGTTTTACTGGGTTTCGGACTATCCATGGCCATGTGCGTGTAAGGGCTGATAATGCTGCCCCCCCCATCATAACGCGCCGCTGGCGGCTGAGTGCATCTGGAATTGTGATGGATGGCCTGGACTGCCCTCTCCCCTTTCCCAGCCAAACGCCAGTAGAATTGAAGCCCTGGAATCATCGGAACATGATCTACCTTGACCACAATTCGACGACGAATCTCGCCCCTGAGGCGCTCGCCGCGATGACCCCTTGGATGACCGAGCGGTTTGGCAATCCGTCCAGCCAGCACGGCGCGGGACGTCGTGCGCGGCAGGCCATTGAGCAGGCCCGTGAAGAAATTGGTCGAATCCTTGGCGTTCGGCGAGCTGGCTTGGAGCCTGATAGGATCATATTTACCAGCGGCGGCACCGAAGCGAACAACCTGGCGTTGTTCGGCATCACGGGCAGTCTGGAAACGGGGCTCGAGATTGGCGAGATTATTGTTTCAGCCATCGAGCATCCCAGCGTTAACACGCCAGCGGCAACGCTCGAGCAACGCGGCTGGAAAGTACATCGCTTGCCAGTTGATGGCGACGGGGTGGTCCGAGCGGAACGGCTCTACGAGTATCTCAGCGCGCGAACGCGTCTGGTAAGCGTGATGCTGGCCAACAATGAAACCGGCGTGCTGCAGCCACTGCGCGAAGTTGCCCAGCGGTGCGGTGAACATGGCATTCCCCTGCATACCGACGCGGCCCAAATGGTCGGCAAGTTACCGATCGATTTTCAATCGCTTGGCATAAGCGCAATGACCATTGCTGGGCACAAGTTTAATGGACCGCTGGGAATCGGCGCGCTGGTCGTCCGCCACGACATCAAACTCTCGCCACTCTTGCGCGGTGGGTTTCAACAGGAAGGAATGCGGGGTGGAACGGAGTCGGTTGCACTGGCCCTGGGGATGCATGCGGCTTTGGCCGCCTGGGAGGCGGAGCGCGGATCGCGTGCCGAAAGAATGCGGGCACTGCGCGACCAGTTCGAAGCCCGGCTACGGACGGCATGCCAGAGTGGAGTCGAGATCGTGGGCGCCGGCGCCGATCGGCTTCCCAATACGTCGAATGTAGCCTTCCTGGGCTGTGATCGGCAGGCACTCGTGATGGCCTTTGATCTGGCGGGCGTGGCGTGCTCGACGGGCTCTGCTTGTGCCAGTGGATCCAGCGAGCCGTCGCCCGTTCTGTTGGCGATGGGTTGCGCGCCCGAGGTAGTTGCTAGCGCGGTGCGGTTTAGTCTAGGCGCAACCACAAGTGCCGCCGACATCGACGGCGCAGTGGAGCGCATCGCACGCGTCTACCAAGAAGCCCGCTGGGCGAGTCGAACCCGACGGTCTAACGCAAGAACTTGATCGCCTTGACCTCGCCCGTAATCACCCGGTTCTTGGCTTCCATATCGTCGAGGCCGAGTTCCATTTTCAGACCGACTTTGACCTCGTGCATCAGGACCAGCGTTTGCTCATCCTGTGGCCCGGCGGTGGCCCCTAGTAAATAGACGGTTCGCGACGGAGAGAACGCGGCGCCGTGCCGAGCAATCGCCATCTGGCATTCGCCTGTGCGGCGATCGAGCAGCTGGCCGCGATAGACCTGGTCATCGGTTTCAATAACGAATTCCTGCCCCAACGGCATCCTGTCGTGGGTCACTGAGGTCACCGGAGTGCCTGGCGCAGCAGCCATCGTGGCCAGCGCGAAGAGCACTGTTGCCGAGTGGCTTTTCATGGTTGCGATCTCCAAGTTGCTTTCCGCGAATGCGGATCTACAGGATGTGTAACCAAATGTAGCTCCTATGTCGAGCAACAGGCACGGGCGCGAAGTAGCAATTGTGGAAAGTTGTCAGCCGCTAGTGGCTGCATAATCAGCATAGGCTGCCCAGGGTCGCAGCCAAAGCAGGATTTCGGCAGTGTTTTGGCTAATGTTCATCGTCGCAGTGGCAGATTATTCGCGTTCTTCCGAAGTGCCGGAGTCAGTTTTTTTCGGATCTTTGGCGGCGGTTACGAGCAGTGCCTGTAAAGCCCATCCGGACGTGGAAACTTGCTGAGCATAGCTGTCAACGCCGGGCGGCCGGGTCGTGGCCGGCCAACTACCGTCCGCATGCTGCCGGGATAGTAGATAGTCTCTCCCGTGGGCGATCGAAGCCGCAAGCTTGCGCTCTATGGGATACTTCGAATACTCCGCGCTTATCGCGAGTAAGACGACGGCCGTATCGAACACTTCCGGCGGTGAGTTGACGTAGGGGCCCCAGCCGCCGCCGTCCGATTCGCCAGCAGCGATTAGCTTCAGCGCCTGAGTGCGTTGCAAGCGGACTGCCTGGCTATCCCCGTTGGGAAGCGCGAGCAGCGCTGCGGCCGCGTCGAGAACGCCTCGCGGCTCTCGCTCCGCAAACCACTGCTGGCCTTGATCGATCTGTTTGGCGAATCCCCTCGCGTCTGCCGCGAGCAGAGTACGGATCGCCATCGCCGTAGCCAGAGGTTGGCCATACGTAACGGGCGAACCGAGCGTGCCCTCGGCGTCGGCGGGCCAGCTGCCATTGGGTTGTTGCAATTTGGCCAAGAGCTGCGCGGCGGATTCCAGCGGCTCACGATCGTCGACGAGTCCGCTGGCCGTCGCGTCGGCGAGCGCCGCGGCAAATTGGATTCGGGCGAGGTTCTTGTCCTTAAAGGGGCCATCCGGACCGTTGGCATCCCATCTGTCGGGCGAGCGCAGAAATTCGAGCGTATCGTCGAGTGACTTTTGATCGCGAAGAAGCCCGCGGTTCACCGCCGCTGTCAGGGCCCGCACAGCGTCGCCGTTGTTATGGCACGAGTAGCAGTTGTTCTCGCGATGCCACTTGGGGACCTCGGTCGCCAGATAGCTAATAGCTCGCTTGATCGATTCAGGCGGCTCGCCGAAAACCTGGCTCGGGCCTACGAGCGCGATTAAGGCAAACAGCATTGAAAGCGCTAGACCACGAATGGCTCGTCGACAACGGACGTTGGATTTGCACATGCCGGTATTCTAGGGTTACTTCGGCAGTAAGTCTCGCGGGGACTGGCCGCGCGCGTCAGGGCTGCTTATCCTCAGGGGACTTCCGCGGCCGAGCCAGCCCACCAGCCCACCTTTCCCAACTCACACGTTCCTTCGGGTGTTCGATGTACGGATTACCATTTCAGTCGATGTTGGTCTTGATGACTGTGCTGTCCGCGGCGTTCGCAACAGCTCAGGACCGACCCGTTCCCACGAGCGAGGCTGCCGCGCGGTTCAAGCTGCCGAAGGGCTTCAAGGCGACGTTGTTTGCGGGTGAGCCGGACCTGGTACAGCCGATTGCTTTCACGTTCGACGATCGTGGGCGACTTTGGGTTTGCGAGAACTACTCGTATCCCGGGTGGTCGGCGGAAGCACGTGACAAGGTGCTGATCTTTGAAGACACGAATGGCGACGGAGCGTTTGACGTTCGCAAGGTATTCCTCGAGAACGGCAGCAACCTGTCTGGTATCGAATACGGCTTTGGAGGAATCTGGCTCTGTTCGACGCCGAATCTGGTGTTTGTGCCGGATGCGAATGGCGACGACGTTCCTGACGGCCCGGCGGTCATCAAGCTCGATGGGTTCGACATCACGGCGCGGCACAACGTCAGTAGTTCGCTGGCCTGGGGCGTGGACGGTTGGCTGTACGGTTGCAACGGCATTCTCTCGAACTCCGAGCTCGGCACGCCCGGCACGCCCGACGCCGAACGAACGCTGATGAACTGCGGCGTGTGGCGGGTGCATCCCACGCGTGGCACGTTTGAAGTCGTGGCCCATGGCACGACGAATCCCTGGGGACTTGATTTCGATCAGTACGGCCAGACGTTCATCACGAACTGTGTAATCGAGCATCTGTGGCATGCCGTGCCCGGGGCCCGCTTCCAGCGAATGTTCGGTCAGGATTTCAATCCGCATACGTACGCGCTGATGAAGACCTCGGCTGATCACATCCACTGGGCCGGCGGTCACTGGACCGAGGCCCGCGGCGAAGAACGCCACAGTGCAAGCGGCGGCGGACATGCTCACGTTGGAGCGATGGTGTATCTCGGCGACAACTGGCCGGACGAGTACCGCCAGAGCATTTACATGTGCAACATCCACGGCAATCGCGTGAATCGCGATCTGCTGGAACGACACGACTCGGGCTATGTTGCTGAACATGCTCCTGATTTCTTGCATGCCGGCGATCCATGGTTTCGCGGTTTGCAGATCAAGTACGGTCCAGACGGCGGCGTGTTTGTCAGCGACTGGACGGATACTGGTGAGTGCCATAACTACGAAGTCGCGGATCGGACGAACGGACGCATTTTCAAGGTGACTTACGGCACACCGAAGCCGTGGCGGACGGACCTTGCGAAACTGAGCGATGCCGAGCTTATTGGTCAGGTGATGCATAAGAATCAGTGGGTTGCTCGACATGCTCGGCGGCTGTTGCAGGAGCGCGTCGCAGCCGGCAAGGCGATCGACGCAGCACCTGCGCGGAAGATGTTGGCCGAGGCCAAGTCGGATATCGACGCGTTGGCGGCGTTGTGGACGCTCAACGCGATCGGATCCGCGGATGAATCTTTGTTGCTCGACGTAATGAGCAATCCGCACGACGTCGTGCGCGGCTGGGCGATTCAGCTCGAGCTGGAAGATCAGGCGGCGTCTTCAAACGTGCTCGGTAAGCTCGCGGAATTGGCAAGCAGCGATCCATCGCCCTGGGTGCGGATGCAGTTGGCCGCGGGACTGCAGCGACTCGAGCTCGCCGCTCGCTGGCCGATTGCCGCGGCACTCGCGCGACATGCGGAAGACGCTGATGACACGAACCTGATGTTGATGCTGTGGTACGGCATCGAGCCGTTGGCCGGCGCAGATTCACATCGTGCGCTCGAACTTGCAAACGACGCGAGGTTGCCGCTCATCCGGCAGTACATCGCCCGGCGGATCGCATCAGATGCTAGCCCGGCCGGGCTAGCTGGGCTCGTGGCGGCGATGACTCGCGGCGACGATGCTTTCCGTGAACCGGTGCTGACTGGCATTCACGAGGCGATGGGGGCCCGCCGCCGAGTGGCGATGCCAGAGGGATGGGCCGCCCTGTATCCGCTGATCGCCAAGAGCAAGGCTGCCAACGTGCGCGAGTCTGGTATGCTGCTGGCGCTCATCTTCGGCGATTCGCAGGCAACCAGCGATCTCAAGCAGATTGCAACTGATACCAGCGCGGCCGGTGCAGATCGTTCGAAAGCGGTCGCGGCACTCGCGCAAGCCAAGGTCGACGGTTTGCCGTCGCTGCTGTTCTCGCTGCTGACAGATCCCGCAGTGCGGATCGGCGCCTTGCGAGGTTTGGCCGCCTACAGTGATGTGGCGACACCCGACCAAGTGCTCGCGGCATACTCCCAGTACGATCCGCCGGCTCGCCAGGAAGCCGCTAGTGTGCTCACCTCACGAGCGGCTTGGGCGCACAAACTGCTCGACGCAGTGGAAGCCGGCCTAGTGGCCAAGAGTGATCTCTCGGCTTTTCACATCCAACAGCTCCAGAGCCTGAAGGATCAGGCGCTGAGTGAGCGACTGGCCAAGAGCTGGGGAGCCGCTCGTCCGACCGCGGCCGATCGGGTTGCCAAGATCGCCGAGTACAAAGAGAAGCTCACCGAAGAGCTCCTCGCCAAGGCCGATCCTGCGAAGGGCAGGGCCGTGTTCACGAGGACTTGTGCTACTTGCCACACGTTGTTCGAAGCTGGTGGACGCATCGGACCGGAACTGACCGGCGCCCAGCGAGAGAACCTCGACTACGTGCTCTCGAATGTCCTCGATCCGAGCGCCGTCATGGCGAACGAATACCGAATGCAGCTGATCCAAACGGCCGACGGCCGCGTGTTAACGGGCATCGTCAAGTTGGAAGACGAAGCCGGCCTCACGCTGCAAACCGCTACCGACCAGGTGATGATTCCCAAGGAGGAAATCGAGGTTCGCCAGGCGACCGACGCCAGCATGATGCCCGACGGCCTGCTGAATGAACTCAGCCTCGACGATGTTCGGGCGCTCGTGGCCTACCTGCGAAGCAAGCAGCAAGTGCCGTTGGCCGAGTAGGTCCATTTGCCCGACCATCGCCTAATCGGCAAAGTCGACCACAGCGAATCTGCACTCGCTTGCGCGTCCTTTGCAAACTTGAGGCAAAGTGTACATTCCGCGGATGGTAAAGTTTTCCGCAACACTTGCAAACATCTGCACGACCAACGATGGATCGACGGACGGTAAAGGACTTGCGCTTACCTCGCCGGTCACGCATCAAAAATCGTCTTGTCAAAGATCGTGGGCACGCCGCTTGCATTGCGGCTTCCATCGCCCGACGTCGCGGGCGCTTGTCAGCACACTGAGGTGCCGATTCTCACATCCACACGCTTTCCAGGAGGGAACGCACATGGACTCTAGCAGTCTTCGCTATCTGCTCATCGCTCTGGCCGGCGCGCTTGCGGTTTGCGTGAACATTCCCTGGCGGCACACCGCCTGGTCGCTACGCCGAAGTGTGCATTCGATCGTTGCTCCCCGAGATCTGACTGCCTGGAACAACCGGGCGCATGAGCGGCAATATGCCGTTGCTCCCGCGACGGTTCGCGGCAGCAGCCGGCTGTATGCCCAGACTCGGGCACGAGCGCGAAACTGAACGGCAGATTGTTGCTTAGATCCGTTCGATGATCGTGCAGGTGGCCATTCCGTGGCCGATGCACATCGTTTGCAGTCCCAAGCGGCCGCCGGTCGCCTCCAGGCCGTTCAGCATTTTGCCGAACAGTCCGGCGCCGGTGGCTCCCAGAGGATGCCCGTGGGCGATGGCCCCGCCCCACGGGTTCACTTTTTCCATGTTCGCGTTGAGCTCGCGTGCCCAGGAGAGCACGACCGTGGCGAAGGCTTCGTTGATCTCGATCCAGTCGATGTCCGCGAGCGTCAGACCGGCTCGCTTGAGCGCCTTTTGCGTAGCGGGAATCACACCGGCCAATTGCAACGTGGGATCGTCACCCACGGCCACGCGGGCCAGGAAGCGGGCGCGCGGCTTGAAGCCATCGCCGATGGCCACCTCGCGATCGGCAATGAGCACAGCCGACGAGCCATCGGAAATCTGACTCGAGTTCGCGGCCGTCACCACGCCGTTGCCGTTCGGTCGGAACACAGTCTTCAGCGAGGCCATCTTTTCGGGATCGAGCGTTTCGCGAACACCTTCGTCGCGGTCCAGCGTGAAGGCTTTGCCTTCGCCATCGACGGCGGCGGTCGGAAGGATTTCTTTGTAGCGTCCTTCGCGAATCGCAGCGGCGGCCCGGCGATGGCTTTCCTTGGCGAACTCGTCAACGTCGCTGCGGGTGATCTTGTACTTCTCGGCCAGCAGTTCGGCGCTTTCGCCCTGATGCACAAGGTTGAACCGCGCGAGCTCGGGATTCAGCTTGTCGAGCGAACCCACGTCGCTGAACATTGGCACTCGGGTCATATTCTCGACGCCGCAGCCAATCGCATAGAAGGCATCGCCGGCGCCGATCGCTTGCGCGGCGAAGTGAATCGCCTGCTGGCTGGAGCCGCACATCCGGTTGAGCGTCACCGCGGGCACTTCGACCGGGAAGCCGGCCAGAAACGAAGCCAGGCGACCGACGTTGGCGCCCTGCTCGCCGGCCTGGCTGACGCAGCCGGTGATCACGTCTTCAATCTTCGCCGGGTCGATGCCCACTCGCTCGACGAGTCCGGCCAGCGAAAGGGCCAGCAGCGAATCGGGGCGCACTTCGCGAAGCGCGCTTCCCTTGCGACCAAATGGCGTCCGCACGGCTTCGATGACGACTGGCTGTGGCATGGCTGGTTTCCTCTCAACTAGTTGATCGGGCGTATGGCCCGCTGGTTTCCGTTTGGATTGTAGGCAGATGGAACAGGGTTACGACGCAGGCTGCTTGGCGGCCTGTTCGCAGTAGTAGTCGCCGAACTTATCGCGCAGAGCCATCTTCAGGAACTTGCCGGCGCTGGTGCGCGGAATCGAGTCGGAGAAAACCACCGCGTCCGGCAGCCACCACTTGGCGAACTGCGGCCGCAGAAAGTCGATCAGCTCCTCGGGCGAGGCCTGCTTTCCGTTTCGCAACACGACGATCGCCAGCGGACGCTCGGCCCACTTGGGATGGTTCGAGGGGATGACGGCCGCTTCGGCCACGGATGGATGTCCCATCAAGGCGTTTTCGAGCGCCACGCTGCTGATCCATTCGCCGCCGCTCTTGATGACGTCCTTGGCCCGATCTTGCAGGTGCAGGCAGCCGTACTCGTCGATGGCTACGATGTCGCCCGTGCGGAACCAACCGTCTTCGGTGAAGGAGGTCGCCGCGTCGGGGCGATTGTAATAGCCGCTGGCGATCCAGGGGCCGCGCACTTCGAGCTCGCCCATCGACAGACCGTCCCAGGGGACCAGGCCGTTCTCGTTGCGGGCGCGAATTTCGACGCCGGGACACGGCCGGCCCTGGCGAATCTGGAAGTCGTAGTGCTTCTCCTTGGGTTGGCCGACGAGCCGGGCGGGAATCGTGCCCACGGTGCCGACCGGACAGAGTTCGGTCATGCCCCACGAATGCAGCATGTGCAGCTTGTGCCGTTCGGCAAAGCCTTCGATCATGCTTCGCGGCGCGGCCGAGCCGCCGGTGACAATTGCCCGAATGCTCGCAAGGTCGTACTTGCCCGGGTTGTCATCCAGAATCTGCAAGACGCCAAGCCAGATGGTCGGCACGCCGCCGGTGACGGTCACGCGCTCCTGGGCCATCAGCTCCAAGAGGCTCGGCGGATCGAGGTGCGGACCGGGGAAGACCTGTTTCGCGCCGATCAAAAGGCACGTGAACGGCATGCCCCAGGCGTTGGCGTGGAACATCGGCACGACTGCCATTACGGCGTCATGCTCGCTGAGGCCGAGCGTGTCGGTCATGCCGCTGGCCATCGAGTGCAGCACGATCGCGCGGTGCGAAGCGAGCACGCCTTTGGGCATGCCGGTCGTGCCCGAGGTGTAGCACATCGTTGCAGCCTGGCGTTCGTCGATGTCGAGATACTTGAATTCGCTCGGGTCGACGCCAGCCAACAGCTCTTCGTAGTCGATCGTGCCCGGCGGCAGCGGCTTGCCGGCGGTGCGGACGACGATCACGTGCTTGAAGTTGGCCTGCGCGCGGAACTTGTCGAACAGATCCCAGAGGACGTCGTCGACAATCGCGATCTTATCGCCCGCGTGCGTGGCGATGTAGGTGAGGTCGTTCTCGTGCAGCCGCAGGTTGAGCGTGTGCAGCACGCCGCCGCCGCAGGGAATCGCCATGTAGGCTTCCAGATGCTGGTAGTGGTTCCAGCAAAACGTGCCGACGCGATCGCCGCTCTCCATGCCGAGTTTTTGCAGCGCGACGCTGAGCCGCTTCGCGCGGGCGACCATCTCGCCGATCGTGTAGCGGTGGATCGACTTATCGGGCAGCCGAGTGACGATCTCGCGGTCGTAGTGCAGTTGTTCTGCCCGACGAAGGATCGAGGGGAGATTCAACTGGTAGTCCATGATCAAGCCGTGCATCGTCATTCCTCGCCTCGGAAAGGGAGCAGATGGAGATCAGAAGTGGAAGAATCGCGGCCGCCTGACTGTTGGCCCGTGAGGTGTCCGCCGGGGATGAATTCTAATCGAGTGGAAACTGGGAAACAAAGGGTTTGGGAAAGGGCTTAGGGGTTGGGGTTTAGGGGTTAGAAAACGCGGGCGAGTACGCCGCGCGGCCGCCCCATGAAAAAATAGGGGTGGATGTTTTCCGCGGTCGCGGATTTCGCGAGTGTGCGCTCAAGTTCTCGTGAAAATGATGTTTCGGGCGCACACACCCTGGGTTGTCGGACCCAGTCGGGTGGCACCTGAGCTATGTGGATCGCCAGGTCTCCAGTGATGTTGTCGTTTCGGTCGTCTCAAGAAAGTCGGGACACAATCCGCTGAACGTACCATAAACGAAACGCTGGCCTGATTTCAAATGTTTGTGGACACGTGGTCGATGTGCGCCGTGCTCATGCGACGGTAGTTGTCAGCAACGAGTTGCGCTGGCGGCGCGCCACACACGCGGTCAAGTGGCCAGCGGAGTGCGATTTTTTCAGACATCGACAGCGCCTGCCCGGGTGATTGGTCATGGTGAGATCCACCGTTGTCATCGTCGCACTCCTGACATAACACTCCGCATGTACGCTACCGCAAAGGGTGGCAACATTTCAAGCGCGCTGAGCGCGTGTGGATTGCAACTCGCGATGGGTGAGTCGGAGCAAGGAGTTGCGGCTCGAGTGCGCCACACAGTTTACAGAGTTGCTCCCTCGCTTCGTCGTGCCGTCGTGGTTGGTTCATGTCTTGGCTGAGTCGTAAGCCGATGAATTACCACAACGGCACGACGACACGACGCAAGAATGGGAAGCAGGAATTCAACCATCGTCATGACATTGATCGCTGACTCACAACCCGACGCGTCAGCGAGGAGAAGTTGACCTGCTGCGTTATGTTCCGGCTCGCTCACGCGTCGGGTTGCGATAGCGGCGAAGTTCAGGCCTTGTCCTGTCACTCGAATCACGTGTGCGAATTGGAGTATTCAGTTGTCCACGGGGAACGAGGACGGGCTGCTTTGCACGACTCAGATTGTGATTTACGGAAAGGCCAAAAACGTGCCAGCAAACGGCGAGCCCGATTTGCTAGTTGATTCAGGATCTGACGCTGAGCCCCGAACGCGCCTGGCCGTGTATGCGGCCCGCGCGGCGAGGAACCAACCTGCTTGCCGAGGATTCAACAGCGAAGGTTTGCGTTCTCTCAATAGGAGAGAATGTTTCGATGGGATCAGGTGTGAACCTGTTGCGAGCACAATAGTTTGCGGTCTCCAGGGTCCACCCCGGCGAATGCTGCGGCATTGTAGTTGCAAAGGTGGCCGCAGCCGCTTCGCTAGCACGGAATGCGGAGTGAGCCTCGTTCTGGCCCATCAGACCAACCAGCGGAAGAGTACCACCATGAGTCAGCACCCATTGCAAACCCGTGTGTTCAATTCCTCGCGGCGTCCTAACGGTCCGGGTCGAAGTCGGTTTGGCAAGTCTGGCCGAACGTTGGCTCTGGAGCCCTTGGAACGTCGTGCATTGCTGACCACGTATCTGGTCAACACGGCGGTGGACGAAGTGGCGCTCGACGGGATGCTCAGCCTGCGCGAGGCGGTGATGGCGGCCAACACCAACGCGGCGGTGGGCGATGCGCCGGCCGGCATGAACAACGGTGACCGGATTCGCTTCGACAGCTCGTTAAATGGAGCGACAATCACGTTGCAACAGGGCGAACTACCGATCCTGGATGACCTGGATATTGACGGGTTCGGGCGCGACATCAAGATCGACGCCAACGGCGCCAGCCGTATCTTCAGGCTCGACACGAGCGAGACCGTGCGACTAGCCAGTTTAGAACTCACCGGCGGCGCCGTGGATGACGAAGGCGGCGCGATTGCCACCAGCGGCGGTTTGCTGGATCTTCGCCGCGTCGCGATTCTCGATAGTACGGCCAGCGGCGACGGCGGCGGCGCGCTATTCGTTCTTGATGGCCAGGTGGTCATTCGCGACTCGGTCATCTCCGGTAACGTGGCCGACGGGTCCAGCGGCAGCGGCGGCGGCTTGTTGATAGACAATGGACGCGTGAGCGTCTGGAACTCCGAGATCAGCGGCAACACGGCGGTTCGCGCCGGTGGCGGAATCGAAATCGTCGACGGACAACTGACCCTCATCAACGTCGATCTGGGCGGAGAGAGCCCCGCCGCAGGCAATTTCGCGGGAACGTCCGCTGCCACGGGCAATCCTGGGAATGGTGGCGGCCTGCACGTCACTGGGATCGCTCAAGTCGTGATCAACGGCGGCACCGTGAAAAACAATTTCGCCGCCAGCGAGGGGGGTGGGCTATGGAACCAGGCTGGCAGCACATTGGCTGTTCTCAATGGGACCATCATTTCCGACAACATCGCCAGTGGTGACGCGGCCGACAACGGTGGCGGCGGCATTTTCAACAACGGCGGAACGCTGATCGTCCTGCGCTCCGAGATCAGCAACAACACAGCCAATGGCGCCGCGGGCAGCGGCGGCGGCGTGTTCTCCACGGCCGGTGCAGTTTCAATCTTGAACTCGCGCGTCGATGGCAATTCCGCGAATCGTGCTGGCGGCGGTGTCGAATTGATTGACGGCAGCCTGAGCTTTCGATCCTCGTCATTATCGAACAACGTCACGGGGCCACTCGGTTTTGCCGCGCCGGGCAACGGCGGCGGGCTCCATGTCAGCGGGAACGAGGCCGACGTCAGTGTCTTGTTCAGCCAGGTAGTCGGCAACTTCGCCGCGCGCGAAGGTGGCGGATTGTGGAATCAGGCCGGCAGCACCATGAACGTCGTCGGCTCGACAATCCAAGGCAATACGGCAAGCGGCGACGCAGCCGATGACGGTGGCGGCGGCATCTTCAACAACGGCGGCACGGTTAACGTGCTACGCTCCGAGATCAGCAACAACACAGCCAATGGCGCCGCGGGCAGTGGCGGCGGGGTCTTTTCCACCGCCGGCATGGTCCAGATCACGAACACTCATATCGAGGACAATACGGCCAACCGCGCCGGCGGTGGCGTTGAAGTCGTCGACGGGGCAATCGACCTGCGCTTCTCCTGGCTTTCCCGCAACGTCGCGGGACCCCAGGGATCTGCCTCGCCGGGCAACGGCGGCGGACTCCATGTCAGCGGGAACGACGCCGAGGTCAATGTCTTCTTCAGCCAGGTAATCGGCAACCTCGCCGCTCGCGAAGGTGGCGGATTGTGGAATCAGGCCGGCAGCACCATGAACGTCGTCGGCTCGACGATTCGTGAAAATCGCGCGCTCGGCACGGCCGGCGACGACGGCGGCGGAGGGATCTTCAACAATGGTGGCATCATGGAACTCATCTTCGCACAGGTTGAGAGAAACTTTGCCGCCGGAAATGGCGGTGGAATATTTAACCTGGCCGGCGGCGAGATGAACGTCCGCGGCAGCAACATCTCCGACAATAATGCCGACGACAATGGCGGCGGCATCTACAACGACGGAGATTTGTTGATCCAACTTTCAACCGTCCGTCGTAACGACGCCAGCGACGACGGCGGCGGCATCTTCAACGATATCAATGGTGAGTTGGACTTGGCGCTGACGCTCCTGTTTGACAACTCACCCAACAATCTGAGCGGTCCCGGTACATTGATCTAGCGCCGTGCTGACAACGGACAGCAGGCTGGAAGCGTTGCGGCGAGGCGTCGCAGTCGCGTCAAGCCGGCGCGCTACTTGCCGCGCGTTGATCGCTCTTCGCCGATCGGAACACGCTTGTAGACGTACTCCCATTCGTTCGACCACGGGTCGCTCGTGTTGAGCGGCTCGTCGGACTCGAAGTCCGGGCTCCGCTTCCCGAACGTCAGACGCATCAGGTCGCCGTCGAACTGGCAGGTTCCGGAAAGCTGCACATGGGTCTCGGGATCGTCCGATGTTGCTGCCGGCTTGACGTAATAGATGAAAGCCCGCCGCGGATCGAACGGGGTGGAAAACACGGTAAGTTGCCGCAGCGGTTTGCTCTCGGCGGATTGCACTTCGATGTTCGTCTCGAAGCGATACTTGCCTGTGGTGAAGCTCCAGCGCTGGCCCTGCTGTTCCGCGTCGGAGCGTCCGGCCAGGATTGCCTGGTGTACGAGCCACTGGCCCTTCCAGCGGTCGCAATCGAGCTCGACCTTCTTGAGGCGATAGCAAATCCAATCATCGCGGGGCGAGCTTTCAAGCCGCGCCGGATAGACCGCTTCCTGGGAGTAGTCCGAGACGCAGACGGTGAGGTGCGCTCCTTCCCGCTTCCAGATGCCGCGCTGGTGAAACAGCACGTCGTACTCCGGCCGATTGCGAATCTCCAGACGGTGCGGCGTGGCACGTTCGTCAATCGACAAGAGCGCGTGAAGCTCACCAGGCCCATAGATCGAAACACGATCCTTCGTGAAGATGAAGCCGCGCGCGACGGAATCTGGGGCAAGCGTTTTGCCGGATTGCTCAACGCGCTGAACCTGGTAGGTGCCTGCGAGCGAGTCGTCGGCCACGGCGCGACCTGCCGGTGGCGTCGGTCCTAGCAGGACCGCCAGCAACTCCAGGTTCCACGCGTATTTGAAGAGGCCGCGTTTGATCATGGTCGGTGTTGGAAGTGGGTTACCTGTGGCTAGCTGCGCCGGCGCGGTGAATCTCGCAGCCGCAGGCGGTGCACTTCCACTCGGGATCGTCACGGGAAACATCGCAACCGCCGAGAGCCAGTTTGCCGGCGTCGAGATCCTGGCGGATTTCGGGGGTGATCGCGATCAGACCGAAGACAATCTCGGCGACTGGCGTATGACCGCAGCGAGGGCAGTGCGAGGGATGCTCGGCAAGTTCGACGCGCGGCGGCTCGACTTGGGCAGCCTGCCGTTTGCCGCGAGCGTGGCGTTTGGATTGCGTTTCACCCAGCTTCGCTGACATCCAGAAACCGGCCGCGCCCAGCAGCAGGAAAAATCCGATCATCACGGCGGTGGACGCATTCAGGGGCTCTTCGCCGATCGCCGTCTTCCAGGCGAAGACGGCTCCGCTAGCCAGGAAGAAGGTTCCCATTAGCGCGCTGGGAAGATCGAACCAGAAGTTTAAGTTTCGCACGGCTCAGGCCCTGCTGGCAAATGACTCGCGAGCTCGGTTCATTTTAACAAAGTTGGTTTGCGAGTCGCTCGTCGCTGGATCAACCAGAAGGCGATCGCCAAGAGCACGCAATAGATGGCGCCGACCATGACCAGGCCGAATGAGATCGCGACCAGGTGCGGTTGCAGCTTGGTGACGAAGGCCAAGATGAAGCCCAACGCGAAGGCCATCATGAGGGCAACGTAGCGGGTGAGCAGCCGCACCGGCAGAGGAAGTCGAGCGGAGTTGCGAGTAGACATGGGGTGTCTCCTTGGCGCAAAGCGAGCGGTGGGCCCTGCTCGATTCTAACATCGGCGATCCACACGGCGCAGGGCAGGCCTTGAAGAACAAAACGGGAGAACAAAACGGGGACATCACTCAAATCGCGCGCCCGAGGAAACGAGTGATGTCCCCGTTTTCTCTCCAATTGGGATATCTGTCTAGGACGGCTCTTGTTGAAGTTCCGCGAGTTGGTGCTGCAACCACTTTGCCCAGTCTCCGCGCTTTGCGGCCCGCGACTGAAGGTCAAGCCACACCTGTTCGTAGCTTGCCTCGCCCAAGGCTGCCTCTGAGAGATGCAAGAGCACTGGATGAAGCAAGTCGCACAATTGGAAAGTGACGTTGTCGCCGGACTCGCGGGCATGAGCACGCATGTCCAGCATTGCGTGATAGAGAATGCGATGTGTCAGTTGGCTACTTTGCATTGATTGCACCGTCCAGTTCGGATCGTCTGCCTGAAGCTACTTCACTTCGCCGAGCGGCAGACGATGCTCGGCGGCCCAGGCTTCCCACTCGGCGGCGGTGCGCGCGGAGAGCGCGGCCTTGAGTTCGTCGTACGTGCCGGCGGTGAGATTCAGGAGCTCGCGCAGGCGGGCCCAGAACTGCGGTTCGAGCGCGGCGACGGCGAGCCAGCCGGAGCGCGTCGGGTAGAGGTTGTAGTTCGGCAGCGCTCCGCCGAGGTAGCCCCCTTCGACGGTCATGCCGTGGCGCAAGGGGAGCGTGTAGAAGTCGAGTGCGCTGGCGATGGGGACCAGCGCGAAAATGCCGGCGCCGATGCGAGCTCGCTCGGCGAGCACGGCGAACGTCTCGGTGACGGCTTGCTGCGCACCGGCCATGTCGCCCAAGAGCGTGGCGGG
>JBGSKX010000078.1:0-74228 GCA_041741015.1 Pirellulales bacterium | reverse complement strand
GGTTGGGGCGAATCGCCCGACACCTACGCTCGGCCGCATCTGCGCGGCCAGGGATCGCCGACCGCCTCGCAAACCGCCTGGGCCATGCTAGGGCTGATCGCTGCCGGTCACGCTCGCAGCAACGCAGTGGCCCGGGCCGCGAAGTACCTGGTCGACACGCAATGCGAAGACGGCACCTGGCACGAAACGGAGTTCACCGGCACCGGCTTTCCGCTCGTGTTCTACCTTCGCTATCACTATTACCCGATTTACTTCCCGCTGCTCGCCCTGGGCGAATGGTCGCAGGCGATGGCCGATCCGGCCGCCGAGCGCGCCCGTCACGAAGCGTTCAGCGGTTTGGCGACGGAGTTTGCATCGGCCGAGATAAATACATAGAGAGAGAACTGGTGGGTGCCACTGTCTGGCTTGTCCAGCAGTGCTTTCCCGATTCTTGCCTTGCACTCGGTCGTACTGAATAGAACGTCAACTCTAGCTAGACACAGCAAGGCAAGAACGAAAGACGAACACTGCTGGGCGAGCCAGCAGTGGCACACAAGCAAACAGCACAACGAAGCTTCCACAAGAAACACTCACGCACGAGGGAGGATCCCGATGCGTTTTCCGCTTTCGCTGACCAGCACGATGGCCAGCTACATGCTCAAGAAGAAGCTCTCTGGCGAGAAGAAATTCCCGCTGGTGTTGATGCTCGAGCCGCTGCACGCCTGCAATCTCACCTGCACGGGCTGCGGTCGCATCCGCGAGTACGTCGGCACGATCAAGGACAAGCTCACGGTCGACGAGTGCCTGGCCGCGGTCGACGAGTGCGGCTCGCCTTGCGTGAGCATTTGCGGCGGCGAACCGATGATCTATCCTGGCATCGAAGAGCTCGTGGCCAAGATCCTCGAGCGCAAGAAGCACATCTACCTGTGCACGAACGGGATGTTCACGCGCAAGAAGCTCAGCGGCTTCAAGCCCACCAGCCGCTTCTTCTGGAATGTGCATCTCGACGGGATGGAGGCCACGCACGACATGGCCGTCGAACGCGAGGGTGTGTTCGCCGAAGCGATCGAAGGCATCAAGGCCGCCAAGGCCGCGGGCTTTCTGGTCTGCACGAACACCACGATCTACAAGGAAACCGACATGCACGAGATCGCCGTGCTGCTCGGCTACCTGACCGAACTGGGCGTCGACGGGTTCATGATGTCGCCGGCTTATGGCTACCAGGCCGTGCAGCAGATCAACCCTCTGGGCGCGCAAGACATCTTCATGACGCGCGATGACATTCACGCGAAGTTCCGCGAGGCCAAAACGCTGCTCAAGGGCTTCAAGCTGAACACATCGCCGATCTACCTGGAGTTCCTCCGCGGCGAACGGGACCTGAAGTGCGCGGCCTGGGCCAACCCAACGCGTAACGTGCGCGGCTGGAAGGGCCCCTGCTACCTGATCACCGACACCCATCACAAGACCTACACCGACCTGGTTGAGAAGACCGATTGGGATAAGCTCGGCCGCGGAAACGATCCGCGCTGCGAGAATTGCATGGTCCACTGCGGCTTCGAGCCGGCCGCCGTGCTGGGTGTGAACCGCCGTCTCGGCGACACGCTCAAGATGGCCCTCTGGCAGATGGCGTGAGTGGCGAGGCGGTTTAGTCGCATGCTGGTGCGCTCGCCGGGTGCCACTGTCTGGCTTGCCCAGCAGTGCTCCTTCGATTCTCGCCTTGCTGCGTCGTCTTCGGGGAAGTGCTGAATTCGACTCTGCTTTCTTTCACCGTGATTTGTGAGTGGAAGTTCCTCCGAGGTAAGCTTTGTTCGATACGTTTGAGTACAAGGCGAGACCAAGAAATGCACTGCTGGGCAAGCCAGACAGTGGCACCCGGAAGGCTCAGCGGTCTACAATGGTTGGCCGCAAGACACCGTCCTCGCCGAATCTCTCGCCATGTGGCAAATGCTTCTCCGCAACTACCTGATGGGCCAAGCGCAGCAGAAGATGCGCGAGGCCGCGATGCAGGCGGCGGGACAGGCGATGCAACAGCCGGCCGGAGTTGAGCCGGGGCCGACCGAGCCGAAGAAGCCTGAAGTGTGCCACGTGGGGCTGGTGTTCGCTCTGTCGAGCGAGTCGGGCTGCTTCGTCGATAAGCTCGCAGGCCTGATCAAAACCGAAGGGGCCGGCTTTGTTGCTCGCGAGGGTGGCCTGAGTGGGCGGCGGATGGTCGTCATCGAGAGCGGCATGGGTCGCGAGAATGCCACCCGGGCTACGCAGGCTCTCATCGACGGGCATCATCCGCAGTGGGTCATCTCAGCCGGTTTCGCTGGCGGGCTCGACGAGCGGCTCAAGCAGAACGACATCCTGATGGCGAACAGCCTGGTGGATGCCGCGGGGCACACGCTTGCCCTTGATCTGAAGATGCCCCCTGCCCCGCGGCTACACGTCGGACGCTTGCTGACCGTGGATCGCGTGATCGACGATCCGGTTGAGAAGCGATCCCTGGGCGAGAAGCACGATGCCCTGGCCGTCGACATGGAGACGATGGCCGTAGCCGAGGTTTGCAGTCGCGAGAGGGTTCGCCTGCTGTGCGTCCGCGTGATCATCGATGAAGTCGGCCGCAAACTGCCGCATGACATCGACGTGCTCGTGAAAAAGAAATCCACCGCCGGGATGCTCGGCGCAGCTGCCGGCGCGATCATCCGCCGTCCGGGGAGCATCAAGGACATGTGGCAGCTCAAGGAAGACGCGCTGACGGCCTCCGAGCGGCTGGCGATGTTTCTGGTAGAGATCGCGGGGCAGTTGCCGAAGGAAGGATAAAGTCAGGAGGACGAAGAATGAGTAGAGCAAGTTGGAAATTTAGAATTGCCTTTCGATTCCCGCTTGCCGCGCGAGCGATCTTCACGCTGCTGATCGCTCTGGCATTTAGTTCTCGTCTTTCGTTCGCCGCCGAAGCCTTCCCGGGCGAACCCAACGTCGCCTGGGTAAAAAGCCTGTTCTCGATCCTGCCCGACACGACCGAGACCGTCGTGGTCATGGGGCCGTACAAGCACGTGCCGATTGTTCCCCAGTTTATGCCCCATGGCAAGACGCCAGATGTCGGGATGCCGCGCAAGTACGATCCGATTGACTTTGATACCTTAAAGTTAAAGCTGCCTGAAGACGCGACGTCGCCCGCGCCTGCGAGCGCCACGCCCCCGCAGTGGACGATCTCTCAGATGGCGTTTCAGGGCAATCTGCATCTCTTTACGTGCCATCCAATATTCAAACCGTTCGTCGAGACGCAACCGTTCGCGCTTTCGGTCTGGGCGTTTCGCCCTATCGAATTCAAGTTCGAGTTCCCCGGAGGCACCCGGACCGAGGACTGTCAGCTCCTGGTTTCCCAGGGCGCGTTTCCCGATAGTGTCGTCAACCTATTTCGGACGGCGAAGAAAGAAATCGCAGGTCATGCGGTCGTCGAAGGACACATCGATGATCGGCCACTTGACCATCCACCTGGGATGGTGAAAGTTGGCGAACCGGGCGGTCCCCAGGTGCTTGTTCCCGAGGGAGTCAAGTTGCCCGAGAAGAAGAATCCGGAGGGGACCCTGTTTTTTGCGATGCCCACGGCGCGGCTACTGATTGCGGCCAATTCCGAGACGCTGCTCACGAGTCTGCTCGAGGAGGTTTCCAAACCAGCCGCGGAACGAGCGGGCTTCACCTATCCGGTTGATCTGCCGGGATCGCCGCGCATCTGGGGCCTGCGCCGCTTTGGCGCAGGCTACACGCAGGCTGGTCCGACGATAACAACTCGTGCGGAATACCTGATGTGCCTCGTCGATCCACTAGCCGATCGGATCGAATTCCGTTTGAAGTCGACCGATCCAAATCTGCCCGCAGACTTTTCGAGGGCCTGGCAAAAGTACACGAACCTAGAGCTGCGAGTGGCTCCGATCGGAGCCGGGCAAATCGGCGGCTCGATTACGACCGCCGACGGTTCGCGCTGGATATACGTCATCGGTATTCTGGGGATCCTCGTGCTGATCTAGCAATCGACAGCACCACCGGAAAGTGCCAGCTCAAGACCATCCTTTCGCATACTTCGTTCCTTCGGCATAATGGGCGGTTTGTTCGATCCCCCGCTCCGCAATTGTGGATTGATCCTGCTCATGGTTCGTACTCGTTTTGCTCCCAGTCCGACCGGCTACCTGCATATTGGCGGCGTCCGCACGGCCCTGTTCAACTGGCTGTTTGCGCGCCGACATGGCGGGCAGTTTTTGCTGCGGATCGACGATACCGACGCGGAGCGGAACGTGGAATCGGCCCTCGCGCCGATTCTGCACGGCTTCAAATGGCTGGGGCTCGACTGGGACGAAGGGCCCGAGTTTGGCGGTCCGTATGAGCCGTATTACCAATCGAAGCGGTTACCGCAGTATCAGGCCGCGGTCGACAAGTTGCTGGCGGCGGGTTTGGCTTATCGCGACTACGCCACGACTGAGGAGATTCAAGCCGAGCGCGAAGCCGCTCAGGCCGAAAAGCGGCCGTTCCTGTACAGCCGCCGCTGGATGGCTGAGACCTCGCAGCAGTCTGCCGACTTTGAGTCTGAGGGGCGGCAGTCGGTCGTGCGCTTGAAGATGCCGCGCGAAGGCACACTCGTGCTCGACGACCTCGTGCGCGGCCGCGTCGAGTTCGAATGGGCCCGCGAGCAGGACCATGTGATCCAGCGAGCCGACGGGACATGTCTTTATCACCTGGCGAGCGTGGTCGATGACTACGACTTCAAGATCACGCACGTGATTCGGGCCGAGGAGCACCTTTCGAACACGCCGCGGCAAGTTTTTATCGCCCAGTCGCTGGGCTACGAACTGCCGCAGTACGCGCACTTGCCTTACGTCGCCGAGCCGGGGAGCAAGAACAAGCTCAGCAAGCGGAAGCTCGACAAGTACCTGAAGAACCGCGACTTCGCCTTGGTGAACGAGCACGGAATGGCGATCGCCCAGCAACTGGGGCTGGCGACGAGCGCCGATACGTTTAACCCGGTGATTGTCGATTTCTACGAGCAAGTTGGCTATCTGCCGCAGGCGATCATCAACTACCTGGTGCTGCTGGGCTGGTCGCTGGACGACAAGACCGAGTTCATGGACCTCGCGATGCTCGTCGAGAACTTCTCGCTCGAGCGTGTGACCAAGGCCCCGGCCAGCTTCGATCCCAAAAAACTGTGGGCGTTTCAGGACCACTATATGCAGGCCCTGCCGCTTAAGCAGAAAGTGGCCACGATGCTCGGCTACCTGCAGCGAGCGGGCCTCGTGACGAAGCCGACGCCGTGCGAAGTGGGGCCGAAACTGACGCGGATCGTCGAGGCGGCGGGCGATCGGCTGAAAGTCTTCGGCGACATACTGGCCTATGCCGACTTCTTCTTTCAGGACGAGATCACCTACGACGAGAAGGCGTTCGAGAAGAATCTCTCGAAGCCGGAGTCACGAGCGCTGCTGGCCAAGTTCCGCGATGCACTGGCGAAGGTCGAGCCGTATGACGTGCCGAACCTGGAAAAGCTGCTGCACGATTTCGTCGCCAGCGAAGGGATCAAGACCGGCGATATCATTCACGCGGTCCGCGTGGCGACGACCGGGAAACCGGTTGGCCCGGGCTTGTATGACTGCCTGGAAATTCTGGGCAAGGAGACCTGCCTGAAGCGAATCGACGCGGCGCTGGCCAAGGCCGTGGATTAGAACGAGAACGAATCGAACCATTCTTGGCCCGGATCGCCGAACTGGATATCGCTGACCGAGACGGACTCGCGGCGAATGACGCGCGAGCCCTCGGTCGTCTCGACTGTAATCGATTGGACCAGGGGTATACCATCGGCGCCGGTGGCGTATTCGAGCTGGCCAGTCTGTGTATAGGGCTGCGAGCCGACCAGCGTCCGCGTGAAGCTGCGCAGCGCCCAGCCGTCCTGGGGTGAGAGCGTGAGCGTCGAGTTCCAGACGCCGGACCTGCCGGCGTGGCGTGCTTCTTCCTGATACGTAACCTGGACCAGCGGTTCGCCCTGCGCGCGAATCCACTTTACGCTACCAACTTTGACGCTCGAGCGCAGCAGCATATCGAGAATCGTGCCAGACGAATCGAACGCGTATGGCAGATTCATGAGTGAGCGGCGGTCGATGCCTTCGACGACTCCGGCATACTTCCGCTCTCGGGCGTTGTCGAAGAAGTCGGAGCCGGCTTTCTTATAGGTATTGAGCGAGCCGATCGGCGTGGCCATGTTCATTTCGCTGGCGCCGACCTCGAGACCCATGCCCTGCTGGGCGGTGGTGGTCACGTCGAGCCTGCGCTGGTCGCCGCTGGCGCGGAAGGTGAAGGACTGCTGGCTCGACTTGCCTTCACCGGGAACGTCGACGCTGAGCGTGCCCTCGACCGATACTTTGGTGTACGCGGCCTTGAGTCGTTCGACTGCCGGTCGGTAGGTACTGACGAAAGTGGGCGGAAGCTGACCGGCTGTGGCCAACTGTGCGAGGCATGTGGAGAGCGCGGCGGCTGCGATCGCCAGGCAATGCAAAGAGTCCAAACGCATTCGGCCAACCCCTTCGGTGGAGAACACAAGGAGGGGCCGCCGCCGCGCTGGCGACGCCCCGACAAGTGTACCTCACTAAAGAAAGTCGTCCGCCGCAGGTTTCGCCTGAAGAGTAGCGATCATGCGGGGCGGGCAAACTTTGCGGGCGACCACCGCGCGTTTGGCGACTAGAACTTGACAACCGGCGCCTGGCGAACCGCAGGCTCATCGACCTCGAAGTACTCGGCCGCCTTGAACGAAAACATCGACGCGACGATGTTCGAAGGGAAGGTTTCCAGACGATTATCCAGGTCCCGCACGTTCGCGTTGTAGAACCTTCGCGAGCGCTGCAGCCGGTCTTCCGTATTGGCCAGCTCTTGCTGCAACTCGATGAAGTTCTGATTGGCCTTCAGATCGGGATAAGCTTCCGCCAGGGCGAAAAGTTGCCGGACGCTGCCGGTCAGGGCGTTCTCATCTTTCGCCTGCTCGGCCTTCGAGGCATGCGGAGAAGCAGCGGTGTTGCGAGCCTGGATCACTCGCTCGAAGGTTTCACGTTCGTGGGTGGCATAGCCCTTGACGGTTTCGACCAGGTTCGGAATCAGATCGTGGCGGCGGTGCAGTTCGGTATCAATATCCGCCCAGGATTCACTGACGGCATTTCGCGAGCGAACGAGCGCGTTGTAAGCGCCGGCTACCCAACCGAGGATCAGGATTGCCGCGAACGCCACGATGGCCAGCAGGATCAGCGACTCGCCCATTAAACAGCTCCTTTCCATTCACGTAACAGGTATTTAGGAAGCCTGTCGATCACACCAGAGGAAAGCTCTAAAGCACTTTGATATTCGGCCGGAGAGAAGCACGCTGCCCGAAAGATAAACACTCGCGGACCGAGCAGCTCGATGCTGAATCGCGGTGCGCCCAGCAAGTATTCCATCGTTTCCTGATGGATGATGTCAAACGCCCAGGCCCGATCGGGACTCCAAACGTGGAACTCCCGGCTGAACTCGGTAGACTCGAAGTCAATGTCGTCGAAACCGAAGAACTCTCCGACGCGATCGAAGAAGCCCTCGGGCCGAATGGTGAGCGGCTTGAGAGGCAGTCCCGTTTCCAGCACGACCACGGAGCAATGATGATGATGCGTGGTGCGTTTGCCTTTGGAATTGGTCGAGTGGGTCTCGTAGTGATAGTCGAAAGCGCACGCGGCCCGATTTCGATACGTGCCCGAAAGGACGTTGTAGGCGTATCGGTTGGAGCCGCGTTCGAGGAACTTGAAGCCCGCAAAGCGCGTGGGGAGTGAGCTGTCATTGCCGGCGCGGTAGGTCCAGCCGAGGCGATTCGCCAGCGCGGCCATTTCCTCTCGGCGCCGCTTGGCGCCGAGCCACGAGAATACGGCGCCCATGATAATCAGACCGCCGAAGACGACAAAGATGATGATCGGGAGTGCTTCCATCATCCGGTGCGTTTGGCGATCAAGGGGGAGGGTCGGTCAGGTGATTCGACACCCGTAGATTCTACTGACTGCATGCCCGCCATTGAAGCTACTTCGTCCCGGCGGCAGGTATCTTGGCTAGGTCGCTGCCTGAGGCCGCTGGGGCGGTCGAAGCATGCCATAGACCGGAATCGGATGGCCGGGGATTTCGACCCGCTCGGCGACGACGAACCCGTGGCGCTGGTAGAGCCGGACATTCAATTCCTGGTGGGTATCGAGCCAGCAGTGCACTGCCTCGCGATCGGCCCGCTCGAGCATCGGTCGCATCAGGGCGCTGCCGATTCCCTGGCCCTGATGCCCGGCGTCGACGCCGATCGCGGCCAGGAACCAGTGCGGCATGGGGGCGTGATCGTGATGCAATCGCCGGGCTACCTTGTCATAAGCGTCCAGGATGCGAAAGCCGCGCAGGCCGAAATGCCACGGGATGGCAAGCATGCCGGCGCGGGCCTGACGGAGAAACGTGGGAGCCGGACACGATGGCGGCAGCCAGCCGGCGACTCCCGTGCAAGGACCATGGACATGGACTTCGCCGTAATTCAAACAATCCTTGAGAATCGCTCCGTACAACGACGTAACCGCGGCCAGTCGCTCACTTGGTCTGGCATACGCCATCAGGTTGTAATCGCAAAAGGCGCGCCCCATCGACTCCCGCGCGACGGGAAGGTCGCTAAGCGAGAGTCGCGTGATCCCTTGGTCACTCATGGCGTTGGCGGCAATACGGAAGGCTGGTGATGCGACGATTATTGTCGTGCCGCTTCGCCGAACACAATGGCAATGCGTAAGAAAAAAGCTCGCCGATCGTGGGGTCGGCGAGCTATGGTTGATCAACCCTAAGGGGTGAGATTCTCGCTTACCAGCCGTTGATCGCGCCTCCGATCGCCGCGCCGACATTAGCGCCGCCCCGTCCACCGATCGCGCCGCCAAGGTTGGCGCCGGCAGCAGCACCGGGGTTGTAGTAACCCGGACCATAGTAACCGCGTCCGTCATAGCCACGTCCGTAGTAGCCGCGCCCGTAATAACCACGACCGTAATAACCGCGACCTGGGCCATAGTAACCGCGGTCATAGTAGCCGTCATCGAACCCATCGCCACGGTATCCGGTTCGATAGGAACCCTGGTACGGGCGGCCGGCATAGGCGCGGTTGAACTCGGCCTGCTGCAGCCAACGGTCGCCCGACCAGATGAGCCAGGTGCTCTGGGGCGTCCAGTACCACCACTGGTTGTTGTGCCGGACGTAGCGCCAGCGATTATTGTCGCCAATGCGACGCTCCGCGTTGCGATCTGCGTCCGCACTGCGGTTCTCGCGGTAATCGTTAAACGAGCGGTTCGCCCGATTGGCAGCAGCATCACGCCCGACGTCGCGATCCCCAAGGATGCCGTCTTGCCGCTCGTTGAGGGCTTCTGTGCGATCGGTTTCGCGCTGACGTTCCGCGCGATTTTCCAGACGCTCTTCGACTTCAGTCGGCTGAGTCAGGCTTGGCTGAGCTCCATCATTGCCGAGCGCCGGAGCGTCCCGGTCGACAGCCGGAGGCGGCGCCGGTTGTGTGGCATCCTGTGGGGCCGGACTTTGGGCTGCCGGCTGTTGCGCGCCCGGCTGCAACGCCGAGGGGGATGGATCACGTCCTCCTTCTTGTCCCATCGCGACTGCGGCAACTAGGCCCAAAGCCAGTGCCGCTGCGGTCGAAAACATCGTACGCATAGTTGACCTCCGATCCGAACTCTCAATTGTGTTGTGTTTGGAAACGGCAGTGTAGGCTGCCGCGATTGCAGTCGAAGGATGCAGATGACGTGCCGAAACCGAATAGGCTCGGCAAACCGCCCGGATTTACGCCGGAGAAAACACAGATCGGGAGTTTGGCGGTGCGCTGTGTTGGACGCAGAGCGGACACGCTGGCCGTCTTTACATGCCAGCGAGCAAAGCGCGTTCACTCTGATGGTGAATGCAAGATTGGGTCAACGGGGCACGCCGCAGCTTCTAATGAGTCAGAGATTTGATCGCGCTTTCCGAGAGAGCGCCGCGATAGAGGCGTACGTCCGAGATAGAACCGTTGAAGTGGTCGTTCTCGCCGAATCCAACTCGCAGAGGTGCGTCTGAGTTGATGTCATACGCATCAGGTTCGAACTCCGCGGAGGTAGCAACTCGCTTGCCATCGAGATACAACAGCAGTCGGCGCCCGCTGCGCACGGCGACGACATGATGCCAGCCTGGCGGGAAGGACTCGCCGTGCATGGCACTGACTCCGGCTCGATAGCGGTAGATGCGGCCGGACGGAAGCGTGCTACAGAAGAGCGAACCATCGAACTCGGCCATCGTCCATGCGCGGCGATAGACCACATCGGGGGTATGATCAAGTCGCGCGAGTCGTTGCCACTCGCGCTCACCACGGTACCCATAGACTTCTGCCAGCGGGAGCGTGCCGGCGATCAGCCGCCCGTTGTGGACGAGCATGCCCATGACTTCGAGTTCTTCTCCCAAGCGGCCGACATCGGTCCAGCGGCCCGGTTCTTCGAAGCGATAGACTTTGCCGCTGCGCCAGGTGCCGACATAGAGGCGACCCTGGTAGACGGCGAAGGAGTAGGTTTGAGAGTTTTCGTCCGTGCCACCGAGTTGCCCGCAGTCGGTCCAATTCGTGCCATCGAAACGAAACACGCGCCCGCCGTCATAGCTGGTCGCATACAGGAAGCCGTCATGGACGCCGAGGGCTTCGACCCGGACGCCGGGCGTGGCGAGAGCCGTCCACTGGGTTCCGCCGTCGTAACGAAAGAACCCGGCCGGCCGATAAAGGCTGGAAGCGTAGAGCCGACCGGCAAAGACGACCATGCCGCCGATGGCTTCGACTTCCTGCAGCTTTCCGCAGGCGATCCAGCGGCCATCGGCCTCGTACCGATAGACTCCGCCGCCCAGATGCTGGTTGGTCGATTCGGACAGTGATGACCCACCAAAGCGATACTTGCCGGTGCCGGCATAGAGTTCGCCATTGAATTCAGCGAGCGCCGTGACGGCATTGGATTCATCGGGGGCACCGCAATCGACCCAGGTACTGGGCGCTTGATAGCGATAGACCTGCCCCTTGGCAGCGTTGGTGTGGTCGCAGGCGCCGGCGAAGAGTTGACCCTTATGTGCGGCGAGCGCAAATGCGAGCGTCGCGTTACCGGGACGCCCGGCATCTTCCCATTCCGAACTTTGGTCGTTGTCGATCCCGAACTGAAGTTGGCGGAAGTTTGCTTGGGTGGTTGTCACGCCAGCGTTGGTCTTGATCGAGAGATGGAGGCCGCGCCGCGAAGCGGAATCGTACAGGCTGAGGATATCGCCGGGGATGTCGTCGAGATCGGCCGGCAGATTCACCCAGGCCGCCAGCGTAAAGTCATCCTTGCCCAAGCGGAGAGCGGGATTGGCTGGGATCTCGATCACGCCGGTGCGTCCATCGAATTCGGCAGAGGCCTTGGTTGGTGCAAGGGGATCGGTTTTCCAGCGCACGGCTCCGACAGCGGTTCCATGAAGCGCGTGCGGCGATGCATCGCGGCTATCGCCGGCGAGGGGCCAATGTCCCAAGAGCTGCGTGGACTCCTGAGGCTTTGGCGCACGCGGTTCGGCCATCGAGGGAATGCAATGGAACAAGATAAGCAACACTGCGGAGGAGATAGCGATGCGCATGTCGTAGCCATCTGAAGGCGGGGGTGTTTGGGAGGGATGATGAGCTTGGGCTGCCCTGAGTCTAGCGTTCGTGTTCGCGGGGTGCGAGCCTCACCCCACGCTGCGCGCATGAAAAAAGGCGTGCGCGAACCACGTTCGCGCACGCCTTTGCGGAGATTGACAGAGTAGATTGACCGGGTGGGGGCTCGGGTTAGCCAATTCGCCGGCGACGAATCGCAATCGCGGCAACGCCCGCGATGCCGAACAGTCCAAGCACGACGGAGGACGGTTCGGGGACTACTGAAAGCGTACCGTTAATCAGCACGGTCGGTGCGGCGCCGGTTGAATATAGCACCGAGGGGCCAATCAGGTCGCTCGTGAGCGAGAGCGTGTAGTCGCCCGCGGTCAAGCCAGTGGTATCGAGCGTGAGATAGGCGAGCACGCCGTTCGGGTTCACCGTTCCGCTCACCGTCGTCGTGATGCCCACAACTTCGCGGGACGGCGGAATGTAAGGAGCACCGAAATCTTGCTGACCCGTGTTGCTGGCAGCAAAGATCGTTCCTGCGCCGATCAGATCGAGATTGGTAACGATGGGGCCTTCGGTGCCGCCACCAATTACCAGGAACAGATCGACCCCCGCCAAGGCGTCGGCAAGGTTTTCTCCCGAGGCGAGGATCGAGATCACCTGGCCGGGAGTGTTTGGCAGCAACTGGTGGTTGCCGGCGGTGATCGTGGGCGCGGCCGAGGCGGCCATCGTACCGCAGGCCAATAGGGCTGCGGCCATTAACATCTTGCGAATCATTAGCGTCTCCCAATGAGCTGATTGAATCTAAAAAGGCGTGGGCTGCCGGAGCCCTGGCAGCCCACGCCTGATGGATGAGGTGTTTAGTTCGAACGGCGGCGGACAACGCGCTTTGCGCCGCTCGCAACGAGGGCGACGCTGCCCAGGATCAGCAGGGCGACCGTCGAGGGCTCGGGCACCACGTAGTTGCCGATGCCGGGGTTGCCGAGATCGCCGAGAGTGGATGCGTACGTGCCGTAGGCATCGCCGACGAACGCAAGTTGCCACTGGGCGACGTCGTTGGCACCAAGAGCTGCCAGGGTGATCGGGTTGCCGCTCTTGTTCTGGGTACGGATCGTACCGGGAATGTTTTGATCACCGTAAGTCAGACGATCCACGAGGGCGCTTGACGAGTCGAAGAGGTTGATTTCATCGTTGCGGCCGAGATTATTTGTATTGCTACCGATGACTTTTACGGTCGGAGCCAACGACCACGAGGCGCGAAATGCCGCCTCGACCGACTCGGTCAGGATCGCCGACTCGCCAGGAGCCAGGATGCCGAAGGCACTCAAAGAGGTCGTGCCGGGGACTTGGCTGTCGTCGTCAAAGCTCCAGCCTGTCAGGTCGATGGGCGCGGCGCCAGTATTGGTGAACTCGATATATTCTCCGTCGGAACCGGAATACATCCACTCGGTAATTCGCATCGCGCCTTGCGACGAGTTGGTCATCGCCACGACGAGCATCGCGGCGGCCGCCATAATGGCCTTCTTCATTAGTCACGCTCCTCAAAAAATGTACTGTGAGTCTCAGGAATTACGTACTGGTCCCGGGTGCAAGGCAGCCAAGCTATCGCACAAATGTGAAGATGGCATGAGCAAGGCATTCTGAGTTCGTGAGAGATTGATTTCATTTGCGCAAGTCAACTTGAGACCTGTCGAGTAATGAATGTTAGGGAAGCATTTGGAAACTCCTAGAATTGTGTGAAGAGAATTGACATCTGGTCTTTCGAGGTTTGAATGCGTGTGACGGAAACGTCGGCGCAAGCATTTCGGGACGGAACTCCCGCGCCCCTTATGGCGCACAGGCTCAATTTTCAACGAGCTGGCACGTTTGTCGCCGCGCACTCACCTTGATTCACTTTGTCAGCCAGGAGTACCACCCATGGTCTTGATGCCCACGATGGGCCGCGCGCGTGATGCTGCGCGACGCGCACCCCGCAGCCGCCGCGCCGAAATGCGGTTGGAACCGCTCGAGCAGCGGCAGATGCTGGACGCCGCATATATCAACGAGATCTACATCGACCCACCGAGCGGCGGCGACGCGATACATGAGTACGTTGAGCTTCGCGGCACCCCGGGCATGTCGCTGGACGATCACTATCTGATCTTCATCGAGAACGAGAACAACGCGGCCAACACTGGCAACCCCGGCGAAATCGAGATGATCTTTAATCTCGATGGCCTGACCATGGGGTCCAACGGCTTCCTGGTCTCGCGCCAGGGGGGCAATTCCTACAGCGTCGCGGCCGGAACAACCGAGCTCGGCTACGTCGGTCAGTCCGAGAACAGCGGCGGGACCTACATGCTGATCAAGACCGACGGAACTCCAGGCATGGTGCCCACGCTCGGGTTCGACCTCGACGCGGGCAATAACGGCCTCGACAATCCCAACGGTCGCGCCGGCTGGACCATTGTCGATTCGATCGGCATTCACGGCGAAGCCGGTGAGGCCTTCTACGGCCGGCTATATGGCAAGATCAACTTCGGACCGGAAGCCTCAACCAATATCGAACCAGGTGCGACCTACGTCGGCGTCGGCTTTGAGATCGAATATGCGGGCCGCTGGGGCAATTCGACCGGCCAGACCGCGGCGGATTGGCACGTCTCGAACCTGACCGATAACGTGCTCTCGGGCTTCCAGGACGAAGGCGACTTCCGCCAGAGCGCCGATCCGCACGGATCGGAGAACGTCGAATCGAATAAAGGTGTCCCCTATGGCACCAACATCACGGGGACACTTGGCGCACCGAATATCGGCCCCGCCACGGAAGTTTACATCAACGAGATCTATCTAGATCCTCCGAGCGGCGGCGACATCATCAACGAGTACATCGAGTTGCGCGGCACGCCCAATATGCCTCTCGATGACTACTTCTTGATTTTCGTCGAGAACGAAAACGACGTCTTCAACGAAGGTGGCGCCGGCGAAGTCGAGCGTGTGTTCGACCTGACTGGCCTGACGATGGGTTCCAACGGCTTCCTCGTCTTCCATCAGGCGGGGCATCCCTATTCGATCGCCCCGGGCACGACAACGCAGGTCTACACTGGCGTGATTGAGAACAGCGGTTTTACGGCCATGTTGATCAAGAACAACGGTGGACTCGCGAGCGAGCCGTTCGTCGACGACATTACGCCGCTGGACCTCGACGCGAACAACGATGGCCTCGATGTCGCCAGCGGCAACATTGCCTGGGATATCAAGGACTCCATTGGTTTGCACAGTGAGAATGATGAACTGGAGTTCGGTGTCCTCTATGGCCTCGTCAATTACGGTCCCGGCCCCGCCGGGATTCCGATCCCGAACTACGTCGACGTTGGATTCGAAATCGAGTACGTCGGCCGCTGGGGGAATTCAACCGGTTCGGCGCCGCTCGACTGGCACGTCTCGAACCTGACTGATAATGTCCTCTCCGGCTTCCAGGACACGGGCGACTTCCGTCAGTCGGCCGAGCCGCATGGTTCGGCGAATGTGGAATCGAATCAGGGAGTTCCCTATGGAACGAACCTGACCAACACGCTGGGCGCGGCGAACTATCCCGTTGTGGTGACGCCTCCGGCGACGATTGCTGGCCGTCACATCTTCTACAACAATTCGAAGTTCGATGGCAACACGGCCGGTGTGAGCGTTTCGGACGATGCAGCGATTGCTCCGGATCGTTCGCCGTACTTCGCCGGGGGTGGCATTGCTCCCTTGAGCAGCATCACCAGCTACTCGAAAGGCATCAACGGCATCATGGTGGATATCGAGGATGCTGCTGGAACCCTGACGGTCGATGACTTCACCTTCAAGGTTGGCAGCAACAACTCGCTTGGTTCGTGGACCAACGCACCAGCACCGCAGGCCTTCTCCGTGCGTCCCGGGGCCGGTATGGGCGGCTCGGATCGCGTGGAGATTATCTGGGCCGACGGCGCCATCAAGAACATCTGGCTACAGGTGATCGTTGAAGGCAACGATGCGACTGGCGGGATGAACGCCAATACCGGCTTGGCCGCGAGCGACGTCTTCTTCTTCGGCAATAAAGTAGGTGACACCCAGTTAAGCTCACCCGCGACTGTTGTGACTACCTCGGCCGGAGACGAACTGGCGGCTCGTCAGAATCCGGGCGTTAATGTCGGAATCACCAATATCTATGACTTCGACAAGAACAATCTGGTCAGTGCTGGCGACCAGTTGGCTGCGCGCAGCAATGCGGGGTTGCTGACTCGCATTTCAATAGCGGCCCCACCGGCGGCACCGCTGGTAGCTGGCGATGCGACCAGCGCCGCCGTGGCATCGGCACTGGCAACTTCGAAGGTCCGCAGTTCCGATACACTCGGCGCTCGATTGAACCAGCGCGGGCAAACATTCGAGCTGAAGGCGGCGGCTGTGGCCAAGGCATTCGCCGGAGCAATGGAGAGCGAACAGGCTCGGGAGAAAGCCGTGAAAGTCATCGAGCGAATTGGCGAAGTTACCGGCATCGATGACGGTTTCGTCGATGCATTGCTCGCCGAGCTCGGTTTAGGTTAGTCACAGGTTGACTTACAGACATCGCGCGGCTGGTGAAAGGAGCAGTTCTTTGCCAGCCGCGCTTTTCTCTACGCGTTCAATCGCGCTGCAGCCCACGCCTGCGCGCGGCCACAATGTTTGCCACGCTTCGCGAGTTTATCGTGGCAGCCTCTTTTGTGATGTACGGCCTCATCAAGTACGAACATGATTCGAACCCGTCGCTCATGCGGTGCTAACAAGGCGCATCTACAACGCACGTTTTGTTTACGCACGCTACGCCCTTCTGGAGTGAACTGGATGCGACGCTTGGAAGCGTATCGCTGTCGGAATCGTATGCGGCGTGGCTTCACGCTTGTGGAGCTGCTCGTGGTAATCGCCATCATGGGAGTACTCGTGGCGCTGCTCTTGCCCGCGGTGCAGGCAGCACGCGAGAGCGCCCGACGGTCACAGTGCCAGAACAATCTGCGCCAGATCGGCATCGGCATGACGCAGTTTTTAGATGCCAAGAAGCATTTTCCTCCGGGCCAGTTCAAACCTCCGGGCGTCCCCAACAGCGCTGCATCGGGCTGGGCGACCTGGTTCTTGCCGTACATCGAGGAGCAGGCAACTTTCGAGCGGCTGAACTTCAAGATGTCGATGCGCCACAAGCCGAATTGGCAGCCAGACTTGACCGGTCCGGTCAACCAGGTGATTCCGGTGTATCTCTGTCCCAGCATGGCAACGCATCAGGCCGATCGCGAACAGACGCGGCTGGGTATCTTCAAACGCAACGGGGTGTATGAAGAGGGAGCCGGAGACGGGATGGGAGCGATTGACTATTTCGGATGCGGTGGGCCTGGCAACGGGGTACTGAATCCGATCTCTGGAACAAACTACGGATCGGATCGCGGAATACTGTTGCGGATGGAGAGTGGCGGCAACTGCCTCGGCTCGAAGTACACTTGCTCCTCGAAGACGATTCGCCCCCAACAGGTGACCGATGGCCTGAGCCGAACGATGCTCGCTTTTGAAGCCAGCGGACAGGGTTGGCACGAGGAAGGTGGCTCTCGCAACAAGAGCGACAGCCCTGGGGCCTGGGCCAGCCGCGATAATACGGGCCGACTCAAGGAGAAGGTTAATCCCCCGCTCAGCATTATCTGGGCCAGCCCAGAGGTATTCTCCGATCATCCTGGCGGCGCGAATATTCTCTTGTGTGATACCTCCGTCCGCTTCTTGAGCGAGGACGTCGAGGGCTATGTCTATTTCGCGTTGACCACGCGTGATGCGAACGAAACGTTTGGCGATGTCGGAATCGAGTGATGGTCCGTTGAAACAGTTCGAGTGCTGATCGCCGGTTCTCGATATTCGGTCAGCAGCGGCGCTACCCAGCCGGCCGAAAACTTGCGGGTCACGCATTGGAAGTGCCCGCCCAGACTTCCGTGGCGCACCATGTCGGGGTGGTAACAGCGCTCGATGAGCTTGGCCTCGTAGAGTGCCTTCGCGCTCTGATCGGCAGGTGGGAAAAAGCCGATTGCCCCGGCCGACACTAGATGCGTGCCATCGGCCGTGCCTGCGATCAGCGTTCCGGCCCACAGAGCGACGACGTCCTGCGGTTGGTAGTAGTTCCACAATCCCAGCCGGCAATGCGCGAGCGCGGGCGAGAGATTGTGCATGGGTGAGACCGCCCCGGCGAGCAGGATCGTGCGGTCGATCTCGACTTCTTGGGGAAGTTCTTCCAGGGCCTCAAGCACGACGGCAGCTCCGGCCGAGTAGCCGATCAGGTTGACCTCGCCTTGCGGATGCTGAGCCTGGTAGGCGGCGATCTTGTCGACGATGGCGCGTGCGCCGGCGTCATGCCGCTCGCTTGACCGGAGGTGATAGATGAACAGCGGCCAGTAGCCCGTGGTCCAATCGATCACGTCGACGGCGCCAGGGTATCCGCCGTCGACAAGCCCTGGCGCCAGGCCGGCGCTCAGCGAATTATCGCCGTTCACGCCGACGACGACGATCGTGTAGCCTCGGGCTAGTCGCTCGGCCGTAAGCAGGTCTCCCGGCGAGGCATCGAGCACGGCTTCATGCTGGCGGGCTAAATCGGCCGACGGTACAACCGGTAGCCGCGCAAGCCGTCCCTCACGTTGCTCTGTTACAGGCGCGCCGGTGCACCCCGCGCAAACAATCGCGAGTACGAGTGGCAGCCGAACCGCATTGCGGAAGGCGTGACGAAACATGGTGGAGCTTAACTTGGAGGGCGGCGAGAGCGGGGAGGAACGCAGGGTGGGTTAAGCAGCTCGCAGGCGTTGCATCTGGCGGACGAGCTGCTTGCGGTAGCGATAGTGTTCGACTTCGAGCAGATTGCGGGGTGTGTCCAGGTAATGAGCTTCGCGGAGTGACTTTTCGGCGTAGGCTGCCTTCTGACGACGGAAGACATCGGCTTCGGGCCGCGCGGCGCGGGTGGCCGCGACGAATCGCGCCACAAGTTGTGATTGGTGATCGACCAGGCCGAACTGGCCGCTGTCGGGTTGGATCAGGCCCACGATGAACAGGTTGTCAAATTGCGGGTGAAAGACGTTCAGGAACAGTTGCGGCCGGCCGTCGCGCCAGTTGAGATGCTGCCGGTCGATGAACGGGATGGTGATGTTGTAGCCCGTGGCATAGATCACGAGATCGACCTGTTCGTGGCTACCATCGGCAAACTGCACGCGGTCGCCGCAGAGCTGTGCGACGTTGGGCTTGGGCTTGATGCGGCCATGTGCGACGTAATAGGGCAACTGTGAGTTGACGATCGGATGGGAAGCAAACAATTCGTGATCTGGAGCGGGGAGGCCGTAGCGGTGAACTTCGCCCACGGTCAGTCGCAGCACGCAGCGCACGATCCAGCGGCGCAGGCGATCGGGCAGTCCGAGCCGGAGGAGCTTCTCGCCAACGACGTCCGAAGGGCGACCGAACAGGAATTTTGGTACGAAGTAATAGCCGCGGCGCATGCTGTGGAACACGGTGTCCGCATGTAGCGCCGCCTCGACCGCAAGATCGCAGCCCGTGTTACCCGCACCCACGACCAGCACGCGACGTCCGCGGAGCACGTCCGGAGTCTTGTAATCTGCGGAGTGGATGGTCTGGCCGTCAAAGTTCCCAGGAAAGTCGGGCCAGCGCGGATCCCAGTTGTGGCCGTTCGCGATGACCACTCCAGCATAGCGCCGCTGCTCGCCGCCGGCCAACGTCGCCAGCCAGTGCGGGCCGTCCGGCTCAAGCCGTTCGAGCGACGTGTTGAACTCGATGCAGGAGCGCAGGCCGAAGTGCTCGGCGTAGGCCTTCAGGTATTCGAACACCTGTGAGTGGTGCGGAAAGTTGGGGAAGTGCGCCGGCATGCCGAAGTCGGAAAACTCGGTAAGCCGCTTCGAGGAGATCGTGTGCGTCGAGGCATAGACTCGGCTGGTACCCTGGCCGTAGGCCCAATTTCCACCGAGCTCTCCGCTACGTTCCAGGACGTCGACTTCGACTGCCTGTTGACGAAGGTTCTTTGCCGCCGCCAGGCCCGAGGAGCCGGCGCCAACCACGCAGTATCGGTCGCGGCGATCGACGATGGACATTGCGGCACCTGACGGAGGCGACAAGCCGATGGCGGCAAGACATGTGCGAGTCTGGGAAGGGTCTATCGAGATTATCGGTGAAAACGTCGGGCGAAATGCAATCACGGCGAATGTTTCGCTTGTCGCGACCGGTAGAATGCAGCCAGCACTGACAGCAAGCTGGTTCCGATTGGCTGAAATGTGAGACGAACAGTTATGGCGGAGAATCTTGCCGAGCGATTTGCCAAGACGCGGCGTCAGACTGAGTGGCTCTGCGAGCCGCTCGAGACGGAAGACTACGTGGTGCAGGCCATGCCAGATGCCAGCCCCATCCGCTGGCACCTGGCGCACACTACCTGGTTCTTTGAAACCTTCGTGCTATCGCGTTGGCAGCCGAACTATCGGCCGGTGAGCGACGCGTACCAGGTGTTGTTCAACTCGTACTACAACAGCATTGGCGAGCAGTTCCCCCGAGCCCATCGCGGTTTGCTGACGCGCCCCACGGTGAAAGAGGTTTTCGAGTATCGCCACACCGTGGACGGCCGGATCCGCGAGCTGCTCGGCGCAGCGACCGACGAAGAATTGCCACACGTTGTTGAACTGGGTTTGCAGCACGAGCAGCAGCATCAGGAGCTGATTCTGACGGATCTCAAGTACCTGCTGTCGTGCAATCCGCTACTACCGGTATATCGCCAGTCCGGCAGACGTTCGCGGCTGAGTGTGGAGCAGTTTAGGTGGCTGGAGTTTGACGGCGGGCTGACGCACATCGGCAGTAACGGAGAGGGATTCACCTTTGATAACGAGCGGCCGCGACATCAGGTGTACTTGGCGCCGTTTGCGCTCGCCGACCGGCTGGTCACCGCGGGCGAGTTTCTCGAGTTCATTGCCGACGGGGGCTACGAGCGACCAGAGCTGTGGCTGTCGCTGGGTTGGGCCTCGAAGCAGGACCTTCTCTGGCAGGCTCCGCTCTATTGGCGGAAGAGAGGTGACACCTGGCATGAGTTTACGCTCGGCGGAGAACGCGTCGTCGATCTGGATGAACCGGTTACCCACCTGAGCTACTTCGAGGCCGAGGCCTTCGCCCGCTGGTCGGCAGCGCGATTGCCGACGGAGGCCGAGTGGGAGCACGCGGTAACGGGACTGCCAATTGCCGGCGGCTTTGTCGAAGGCGGGGCCTTTCATCCGGCGGCCGACAAACATCCGGCGGCGGGTGGTTTGCGACAAGCCTTCGGCGAAGTGTGGCAATGGACGCAGAGCCCCTATACGCCGTATCCCGGCTACCGGCCGCCGAGTGGTGCCCTCGGGGAGTACAACGGCAAGTTCATGTGCAACCAGTATGTGCTCCGAGGTGGATCGTGTGCGACGCCGCGCGGACATGTGCGCGCGACGTATCGTAATTTCTTTCCACCGGATGCGCGCTGGCAGTTCAGCGGGATCCGGCTGGCACGCGACACGTAAGATGCCAGTGATCGATCGACGCAGCTTTGCGAGCTTGACCCTTCGGCGCGCGTCAGGGATGCTTTAGCGGACCGGTGTCTTGCTGGCCAATTCGTGAGGTTCAAGGAATGCTCGAGCTGCGCGAGGTAACGAAATCGTATGCCGGAGCGACGGTCGTTGCCCCGCTGACGCTTCACGTGCCAGCGGGCGAAGTGCTGGTCCTACTGGGGCCGAGCGGCTGCGGGAAGACGACGATTCTGCGCATGATCGCCGGGCTTGTGACGCCAACCTCGGGCGAGATCGCCGTGGATGGCCTGCCGCTGTCAAATGCGACCATCGGCCAAGTGCGGCATAAGCTTGGCTATGTGATTCAAGAGGGTGGGCTGTTTCCACATCTAACCGCCCGGGCGAATATCGTGCTGATGGCGCGGTACGCGGGCTGGTCGCGCGAACGGATGGAAAGGCGGCTTGTCGAGCTGGTGGAAATGACGGAGTTCCCTCCGGACGCTCTCGACCGCTACCCCACGGAACTCTCCGGCGGGCAGCGGCAGCGGGTGAGCTTGATGCGGGCGTTATTCTTGGAGCCGAGCCTGCTCCTGCTTGACGAGCCGCTCGGAGCGCTCGATCCCTTGATTCGGGCCGGTCTGCAGCGCGATCTGAAAACTGTCTTTACGCGGAGTGGGGCGACCGTCGTACTCGTGACGCACGACCTGGTCGAGGCCAGTTGGTTTGCCGATCGCGTATGCGTGCTCGAAGCGGGCCGGGTCGTGCAGGAAGGGCCATTCGCCGAGATTGTCGAGCGACCGGCCAGCCAGTTCGTGCGGGAGTTCGTCAACTCACAGGTGGTCGCATCGTGAAGCATCGGGCGATGGGGAAACTTGCCGCGATCGTAGTCATTCTGCTCGTGGCTGGGCTCGTACCCGCTCCGCGCGACGAGGTGCAGCTCCGCATCGGCTCGAAGAAGTTCACTGAATCGGTGATCCTGAGTGAAGTCTTGCGGTTGCTCACGGAGCAGGCCGGGCCGAGCGTTACGCACTACCGCGAGTTCGGCGGGACGAGGATCGTGTTCGATGCTTTGGCGGCGGGCGAAATCGACGCTTATCCCGAGTATACGGGCACGATTCTGGGAGAGATTTATGCCGGCAAGGGGCTTACCGATGCGGAATCCATGCGGCAGGAGCTTGAGAAACTCGGCATCGGAGTATCCGAGTCGCTGGGATTCAACAATACCTATGCATTGGCGCTGACGCGCGCTCGCGCGGACGAACTTGGTGTAAAGACGATCTCTGATCTGGTTCGACACCCTGAACTGCAGTTTGCCCTGACGCACGAGTTCTTGGATCGGGCTGACTGTTGGCCGGCCCTGCTTAAGGCGTACGACTTGCCGCAGAAGAAAGTCGTGGGCGTCGACCACGACATTGCCTATCGACAACTCATCAGCGGCGAAGTGGACGTTATTGACGTGTATTCAACTGACGCAGTCATCCGCCATGCGAATCTTGTCCTGCTCGAAGATGATCGCCAGGTTTTTCCGCGCTATGAAGCTGTGTGGCTCTTTCGGAATGACACCGCGAGTCGTTACCCCGCATTCCGCCAAGCCATCGAGCGAACCGCAGGCGCGATCAGCGAGGCAGAGATGCAGGCGCTGAACGACCGCGTTGAGTCGCGCACAGCGAGTGAATCAGAAACGGCGGCCCTGTTTCTCGCCGAGAAGTTAGGCGTAAGACTTGAAGTCGCATCGACGAGCTACTGGCGGATGGTCGTCAGGCACACGATGGAACACCTGGACCTGGTGCGACGATCGCTGCTGCCGGCAATCGTTGTTGGTGTGGCACTGGGGGTGTTCTGTCAGCGCTGGCCCAGCGCCGGTCGCGGCGTGCTGGCGGGGGTGGGGCTCCTGCAGACGATTCCCTCACTCGCCTTGCTGGTGTTGTTGCTGCCCGTGGTGGCCTGGTTTGGATACCGGAGCATCGGCGAGGGGTCGGCAACGGCGATCGTTGCCCTGTTTTGCTATGCCCTGATGCCCGTGGTGCGGAATACTTATACGGGTCTGGAAGCGATCCCGCGCGGCGTCGTCGAATCGGCGACTGTGCTGGGACTACGCCGATCCAGCCGGCTGGCCGAGATTGAGCTGCCGATCGCGCTGCCGACAATCCTCGCGGGCATTCGCACGGCGGGTGTACAGTGCGTCGGTTTCGCCACCTTGGGTGCGATCATCGGCGCAGGCGGACTGGGCCAGCCGATCCTGCGCGGCATTCGGGTAAGCGATCCGAAGCTCGTGCTGGCAGGCGCTGTACCGGCGGCGCTACTGGCCTTGGCCCTGCAGTTGCTGTTGGATGTGCTGGAGTGGGCCGTGGTGCCGCGCGGATTGAAACGCCGGCAAGTGCGAAGTGAATTGTGAATCGGTACGGAGGGTCTTGCGATGGTCAAAGCATTTTGGAACGGACAGGTAATTGCCGAGAGCGAAGACACAGTTATCGTCGAGGGTAACCACTACTTTCCTGCCAACAGTGTGCGAAGCGAGGTCCTGGAGAGCAGCTCGACGACAACCATCTGTCCTTGGAAAGGCACCGCCCACTACTACACGCTGGTGGTTGATGGCCAGAAGAATCACGATGCGGCTTGGTACTATCCCGAGCCGAAGGCGGCCGCGGCGGAGATTCGCGGCCGCGTAGCCTTCTGGAAGGGCGTGAAAGTCGAGTCTCACTAACCCCCCAGCATTACTCGACGACGTAGTGCAGGACCGCGAAGTTTCGATCGGCGTCGGTCCACTCGTCGTGTAGCACGAAGCCGGCAGGTGCGGCAAGCGCGGAGAACTCTTCAATCGTGTACTTGTGGGAGTATTCGGTGTTGATTGCTTCGCCTGCTCCGAACTGGAAAGTTCTGCCCGCAACTCGGACGACTTGAGCTTCGGTGCTGACCAGATCAATTTCCACACGACCGCGTTCGGCGGAGTAGATCGCCCGGTGTTGGAAGTTGCTTAACTGGAAATCGCCATCCAGTTCGAGATTGATCCGCCGCAAGAGATTCAGGTTGAACTCCGCGGTCACTCCGAGTGCGTCGTTGTAAGCGGCGTGAATTGTGGCGGGATCCTTCTTCAGGTCGATGCCGATCAGCAGCCCACCACCTTGGCCGCAGAGTCTGGCCACATTCGCCAGAAGTCGAGTGGCCCGCTGGGGCAGGAAGTTGCCGATCGTCGAGCCGGGAAAATACACTGCGACATGACTGATGCTGCGCGTGGCGGTCGGCAGCTGGAACGGCTCGGTGAAGTCCGCACATGCGGGGATCACTTCCACGCGTGGATAGTCGGCCGCGATCTCGCCGGCGGCCTGCAGCAAGTGCTCGCCGGAAATGTCGACCGGAACATACGCGACGGCCTTTGGCAGTGCGTCGAGCAGGTAGCGGGTCTTGACGCTGCTGCCGCTGCCGAACTCGACCAGCATCACGCCATCGCCGATCTGCTCGCCCATTTCGGCGGCATGGCGTTCGGTGATCGCAAGTTCAGCCCGCGTCAGGTAATACTCGTCAAGCAGGCAAATCCGATCGAAGAGTTCAGAGCCGCGCTTGTCGTAGAAATACTTGCAGGGAAGGTGCTTAGGCAAGGACGAAAGGCCGGCCCAGACGTCGTTGCGAAACGTGCGAACTCGACTGCCGAGAGCGACTGCTCGTGGGTTGGCCCGCATGAGTACCCCTGGGGCTGAAGGTCGGCGGAAGGAACTGGTATCGAATTGGATGGCAGGCCGAGTGCAAATGACGAGCCGCGAGCACGTGACATGGCGTGCGTGCAATTATAGATGGCCGGCAAGGCCTCGCGGTTTGAGAATTGCCGGCGGAAGTCCGCAAAAAACGGCGAAGAGTGAGCAAGTGTCGGGGTTACGGAGGCAGTCCGGCTTCCACCGGGGGCAGAAACTGTCCGGAGACTTCGGGGCGTTATGGCCCGCAGCTTAACCAACCTCGCTGCGAACCATGGGGATGGTCGCCGGGGTTTCGAACAGGAGCGGATTGATTCCGGTCGTGACAGGCGGTGCTTGTTCGGCGGGCCGAGTCGGAGCGGTGCGAATGGTGGCGATTCGGCCATCGAATCCTTCGTGGAGAGAAACGCGGTTGCGTCCTTCCTGTTTCGCGGTGTAGAGCGCGGCATCCGCGCGGGACAGCAGATCGGTCGAGGTTTCGCCGGGGGTGTTCGCGGCGACCCCGATGCTGACCGTCGTGTCCAGCTTCTCTTCCACGCGCTGGCGGAGTCTTTCTGCCAGACTGCAAGCAGAGCGCAGCGGCGTGCGGGGCATCAGGACGACAAACTCCTCCCCGCCGAATCGCGCAAGCATGTCGCCTTCGCGCAAGGCGGGTTTCAGCAGCTGCGTGAGTTCCTGGAGAATACGATCGCCCGCCAAGTGTCCTTGTTCGTCGTTAACGAGCTTGAAATGATCGAGGTCGAGCATCGCGACGCCCAGCGGCGGCTGTTGTGAATCCTGGTGCGTATCGAGCAGCCGCTGCAGTTGATCGTCGAAGGCGCGACGATTGGCTACGCCGGTCAGCGGATCGGTTCGCATTTCAGCGAAGGCGCTCAAGTGCGTCATTTGCTGCAGGAGGTCCGAGTAGGCATGCGAGATTTCAGTGCTGAGTCGCATCGCGGGTTTGAGCAAGTCGTCCGCGCGGTCACAAAGTTGTTGCCACGAGACGTCGCTCTTACGTTCCCATTGCTTGAGCTGGCTGTTGAACTTCACAATCGAGGGAACATGGAAGGCCATGCTTTTTCGCAGTCGGTAGGCGATTGCTTCGAGTTCCTGCGCGACGGACATCGCGCGTTCAATCTCGTGTCGCGTCTGGCTGCGACTGCGCGTCTGCGGCGTAGTACGTCGGCGGCCCAGCACGTATCCCAGGGTGGCCATGGCCGCGAACAGCATCGCGGCGGAGAGCGACATATTCAGTTCTGCCAACAGCATTGCAATGCATCCCGAGCCGGAGGATGAGGCGCAACTCACTCGCCGAACATGCGGACGAAACCGCGGCGTAGTGAGCCATTGAAAACATAGTTCATTCACCGTCGGTGACGTGGGGATTTCCGCCGGAACCACCAGGAAGAGTGCGCATGAGCGACCCCCGCTGGACCCCCGCAGTGGTGGGGACGGCGGAAGGATACTAGCGATTGCAGCGGCTGGAAGTGGGGCAAAGGTCCCCTTAGAGCAGTCCGTAGCTGCTCAGCGTGCCACGAAGCCTGGCCTCGCTGGTTGCGTCGAGCGGAGTCATTGGCATCCGCAACTGACCGTTGTCGCGGCCCAAAAGTCGCATGGCCGTCTTGACCGGAATCGGATTGGTGGCCAGTCCCAGCATGTCGCGACAGAGTGGGAAGAGCTTGCGATGCCAGCGGAGGGCTGCGGCCATGTCGCCGCTGTCGAATGCCTTGACCAGCGCGAGCATGTCTCCGGGAACGACGTTGCCGACTACGGAGATGACACCTCGGCCGCCGATGGCCAACAGCGGAAGCGTGAGGCTGTCGTCACCACTCAGCACGGTGAGGTTCGAAAGGGCCATTACCTGCGAAGCCTGGTCCATCGAGCCCGTGGCCTCTTTGACCATCGTGATGTTCGCAAGCTCACCCATCCGGGCAATGGTTTCAGGTTCGATGTTCTTCCCGGTTCGTCCGGGAATGTTGTAGACGCAGATTGGAATCCCAACGGCCTCGGCCAAGGCCTTATAGTGTTCGTACATGCCCTCTTGCGTGGGCTTGTTGTAGTATGGCGCTACGACCAGGGCGGCATCTGCACCGTGGGCCTCAGCGAACTTGGTCAGCCGCAGGGCCTCGCGCGTGCTGTTGCTGCCTGTGCCGGCCATGACCTTCACGCGGCCGGCTGCAAATTCGACCACCGACGCGATGACTCGTTCGTGTTCGTCATGGCTCAAGGTGGGAGACTCGCCGGTGGTGCCCACCGGGCAAAGGCAGTTCGTGCCGGCGGCGATCTGAAATTCGACTTGCTCGCGAAGCACCTTGTAGTCGACCCCGTCGCTATCGAAGGGGGTCGTCAAAGCGACGCTGAGTCCGGCAAATGCTTCGCCTTTGGTCGTCATGGCTGGTGATCTTTCCGTAGCGGTGGTAGATGAGACACGCCGCGCTCGGGCCAGGTTCGTCCGTCCGCGGGCCGACAAGCGGGAAAGCCGATAATGTAGCAGGCCGAGGCCGGGCGCCGAAGGGGCCGCAACCCCGAGAATCTCGGCAAGTTCAGGCAGCGGCCAAGGCCGATCGTTCGCGCCAGAATTCCAGCAGGACGAAGGTCGTACTGACCAGCACCGGTCCCAAAACGATCCCGCTGGCCCCAAACAGGCTGATGCCGCCAAGGATGGCAAAGAATGAGACGACGGTATGTTGCCGCAGCCTGCCGCCAACGAGCGTGGGGTACAGCAGATTGTCGATCAGGCCGATGACGAGCAGTCCCCAGGCCACGAGAATGACAGCCTGAATCCAGTGGCCGCCAAGCGCGAGAAGCACCGCTGTTGGCGCCCAGATCATGAATGTTCCCATGTAGGGCACCATCGCCAGCAGCCCCATGGCGACGCCCCAGACGGCTGCGCCGGGCACGCCGAGAACCCAGAAGATGAAGCATCCCAGCGAGCCTTGTACGACGGCCACCACCATCGAGCCGTAGATCGTGGCGTGAATGGTGTCGTCAATACGGGCCAGCAGCCGCTCGGTTTCGTCGTGCGTCAGCGGCGAGAATTGCCGCAGGGCCGCGGTCGCCTTGTTTTCATCGCGATAGAGGTAATACAGCACAAACAACATCAGGGCGGCTTGAAACACGGTGTACGCGATGCCCGAAACAACAATTGTGCCGATCGATTGCACCTGCTGACCGACCTGCTGCACAACCGCGGTAAAATCGATGTTTTCCTCGAGTCGTTTCCAGAGCGATTCCAGGCGTGGAAAATCGGTGAGTTTCTCGTTGAGCCAAGAGACCAGCGATTGCTCTTGCCAGGCCCGAGCCGTTTCGAGAATCTCGGTGGCGGCCAGGTAGACAACGAAAATGACGGGTAGGAGCACCGTGAGGGCGACTGCAACTACGGCTATCCCGGCCGCGATGCTCGGTCGCGCGATCTTTCCGCGCAGCCACTTCCATGCGCCATGGGTGACGACGGCCACGGTCACAGCCCAGGTCAGTGCCGAAAGGAAAGGCCAGATAAGCATGGCGCTCAGAATGAGAGCCAGCAGCGTGAAGCCAACCAAAACGAACTGTTTGCCGTTCTGTCGATTGGCCCAATGATTTGTGTCGGCCTGGTTCGCAGACTCGGACTTCGAAGGACGTGGGGGCATGTCGGTGAATCGCTCGTGGGCGAGACGTTGGTTCGCAATCGCGCACCAAGTCTAACCGGCCGACGGCGGCTCTGGCCACGTCAATGGGACCAGGCGGCAAAGAAAATCGCCTAACCGGAGATCAGCCGCTTCATTTCGCGGACGGCCTGCTCGAAACCGACCATCAATGCTCGGGCGACGATGCTGTGGCCAATATTGAGTTCGGTCATGCCTTCGATCGCAGCGATCGGTTTGACGTTACGATAGGTAAGGCCGTGGCCGGCATGCAGAGTCAGGCCCAGTTTGCGAACGTGCTCTCCCGCGGCGACCAACCGAGCGAGCTCCGCTGCCTGGTCTTTTCCTGGAGCGGCAAGAGCGTACTCGCCGGTGTGCAGCTCGACCGCGTCTGCGCCCAGTTCCAAGGCCGCATCAAGCTGCTTCAGCTCAGGATCGAGAAACAGGCTCACTCCGATCCCCGCGTCTCGCAGACGAGCGATGGCCTCGCGTACGCGCTGGCGATGAGCCAAGAGGTCGAGTCCGCCCTCGGTGGTGACTTCCTCCCGCTTTTCGGGCACGAGTGTCACCTGATCGGGCTTATTGTCGCAGGCGATGCCGACGATCGCGGGCTCGGCGGCGAGTTCCAGATTGAGCTTGACGGTGACGGTTTCTCGCAGCACGCGGAGGTCGCGGTCTTGAATATGGCGTCGATCTTCGCGGAGGTGCAGCGTGATGCCGTCCGCACCGCCAAGTTCGGCGAGGGTGGCTGCCCAAACCGGATCAGGCTCGTTCGTGCGACGAGCCTGTCGTACGGTGGCAACGTGATCGATATTAACGCCGAGGTCGGCCATGGGAACATGAATAGCTGAGTGAAGAATGCGTGGGAGCTGGCAAAGAATTCTTCAGGTTTTCGTTAAGAGAGAAGCAACTCATCCCCGAAGGGTTCGCGATCTTTCAGAACAAGTATATCTCTGCCAGCGAGAAGAGGATCAGAATGCCCGTCACATCGACGAAAGTGGCGACAAACGGGCTCGAGGCGTACGCCGGGTCGACGCCGAACCGCCGAAACGCCAGCGGCAGCATCGATCCGACGAGCGTGCCCCAGAGGCAGATGGCCATTACCGCCTGGGCAATAACCAGCGAAAACTTCCAAGCGGCGGCTCCGCCGAGTGTCGCGTGGTCCGTTGCCAGGTAGGCACCCACGAAGCCCATGGCTCCGAGGCTGAATCCGAGGGCAATGCCAATGGCAAGCTCGTGCCGGATGACACGCACCCAATCCGAAAGTTGAATGTGCCCCAGGGCCATCGCCCGCGTGATCAGTGTTGCGGCCTGAGTGCCGGACATGCCGCCGGTCGCGATACACAGCGGGACGAAGAACGCCAGGGCCACGACCTTGTCGATCGAATGCACGAATCCCTTCATCACGAACAGGGTCAGCATCTCGGCCAGGAACAGCCAGGACAACCAGAAGGCTCGCTTCCACCAGATGGAGTGGAACGCCGCTTCCAGGTAATTCTCCACGAGCGGTTCCATGGCCGCCATGCGATACACGTCTTCGCTCGCTTCCTCACGCAACACGTCGATCACGTCGTCGTGCGTAATGATCCCGACCATGTGGTGGTCGTCGTCGACCACGGGAATGGCGTGCAAGTCGAAGCGAGCGACTTCCTGGGCGACCTTTTCGCGGTCTTCGTCCGCTCGGACAGTGACCAGGTCGCGCTCCATGATGTCGTCGATTTTAGTGTTCGGCTTGCCGATCGCGGAGACCAGCTGCCTCGCAGTTACCAGGCCGCGCAAGTGCTCGCGATCATCGACTACGAACACATAGTAGATCGTTTCGATGTTTTCCGCCTGGCGCCCCAATTCCTCGAGCGCCTGACGCACGGTATATCCCTCGGGAATGCGGGCATACGCGGTGGTCATGACCGAGCCGGCGGTCCCCTCGGGATACGACTGAAGCCGCAAGATATCGCGGCGATCTGAAAGCGGCAGGTGCGGCAGCAGGTCCTGCACGATCTCGGGATTCACGTCGCGCAGGATGTCGACACGGTCGTCGTTCGGCAGGTTGGTAATCAGCTGGGCAATGTCGGCCCGGTCGCTGTTCTCAACAATCTCGATTTGCTTGTCGCGATCGAAGTAGCCGAAGATTTCGGCACGAGTCTCAGGGTCGGCGTGTGCGAGCACACCCCAGGCCTCCGCGGGCGTGAGCCCCTCCATGAACTCGGCCGTGCGTGCTGCATGCAGAGCCGTGGAGAACTCGCGGAGCTCGGCCGCGTTGTTTTCGGCCAGCATTTCGCGGAGTTCGGGCAAATAGAGAGTATTGACCATAACTTCGGGCCCAAACAATTCCGCGACAAAAATGAACTTTTGAGTATGGTCCTGCAACTGGGGTGTGTCAAAGCCAAACGACGGGCTCGAAGTCCTCTTGTGTTCATCGTAACGTCGCAGGAGCCCGCGCGACGCAGAGGCGACCGCAGCGTCGGGAAAAACCGCAGCCCAAAAAACAGAAAGGGGCGTCTCCCCGAAAGGAGCCGCCCCCAACTGCTGGAGACTGTACTGCTAAGTAGTCTGCGATTACTTCACACTGTCTACTTCACGACGACGAAGGCATTCTGGCCGGGACGGACCTGCACGTAGAGCAGGACCTTGTCCTTTACTGACTGACCTTCCATCGCAGTTTTGAACGAATCGAGGTCTTTCACCTCGGCCTGGCCGACAGTGAGGATCACCATGCCCCGACGCAGACCGGCCTCGTAAGCCGGGCCACTCGGATCAACTTCAGTTATCATCACTCCACCGGCGGAAACCTTCATTGCCGAGGCTTGCTCGTCGGTCAGATTCGAGACCGTCACGCCGAGTTCTTCTGCCTTAAAAGTGCCCGGTTCGGCTGACGCACGATCGGGCGTTGCGCCTGGCGTGAAAGTCTGTTCCGCATCGGCGGGCAGCGCCTTGGCCGTTACCGTGAGCGTGACAGGCTTACCCGCTCGCATCACTTCGACGGACTGCTTGCTTTCGATCGGCACCCGTTCAACTAGCTCCTGCAGGTCGCGCGGGTTGCTCACCTTGGTACCGGCAAAGCTGATGACCACGTCGCCGGGCTTGAAGCCGGCCTCCGCGGCGGGAGTACCGGGATGCACTTGATTGATCAGCACACCCTCGCCTTCGGTGTTGAGCTTCTCGGCCAGGTCACCGGTAAGCGGGCTAATGCCCACGCCGAGATATGCTCGCTGTACACTGCCTTTGGCGATCAGGTGACCGGTGACCCACTTGGCCAGATTCGACGGCACGGCGAAACCAATGCCATTGAAGCTGCCGCTGTTCGTGGCAATCGCGGTATTGATACCAACGATTTCACCCTTGAGGTTCACAAGTGGACCGCCCGAGTTACCCGGGTTGATGGCCGCATCGGTTTGCAGGAACTTGGCGCGACGGATCGAGCTGAGCTCGCGGCCTTGACCGCTGATGATACCGGCGCTGACGGTCTGATCGAGTTCGAACGGGCTGCCGATGGCGATGACCCAGTCGCCGATCCGGAGTTGATCCGAATCGCCAAGCTTCGCGGCCGGCAGATTGCCCGCGCCTCGAATACGAATGATGGCCAGATCGGTCTCAGGGTCGGTCTTGATGTCGTCGCCCTTGAACTCACGGCCGTCGGCCAGGATGACAATAACTTCGTCAGCGCCTTCAACCACGTGGTTGTTGGTCAGGACGAGGCCTGCCGAGTCGACGATCACGCCCGAGCCAGTGCCCTGGCGAGGCGGCATGTTCTGTCCGCCGTGGAACTCGAAGCCTTCCTTGCCGAAGAAATCTTCGAACGGGGTGCCTTTGAACGGGTTTTCACCCTGGGGCATGCGATTGCGGCCATTGTTGGCGACGGGCTGTGCCTTGGCCTTGCTGCGGATCGTGACAACGCTGGGAAGCGCGACGGCCGCCGCGTCGTGAAATGCCGCCGAGAGTTGCTCGGCATGGCGCAGCGTGACGGGGTTCACTTCCTTGGGGGCATTGCCTGTAGCGCCGGAGCGTTCGATCGCCACGCCCAGGCCAACAGCTGCGACGAGTGCGAGGGCGGCAGTCACACGGTAGCCGCGAAAACTGGGTTTGGACATGAATGTCCTCCTTGATGTGGACGAATCAGGATGCGATATGTTTGCGGTTAAAGTCGGAAGTACCGGCAATGCAGTAACTCCCTTGTCCCCTTACGCAAGCTGGGCGAAACCGGTTCGCCGGCGACGGTTGTTCGCTGCCGCTGTGGCAAATATCGGGCTCTTTTCTCAAATCAGGCGGGGGTAACCGTCCGACGGTTCAGAAGCGCTCAGAGGCATGCTTGCGAACTGGCTCGGATTGACAAAAGCCAATATGGCCGATAGGGTTACGTAGCGCAACGGTAGCACTTTTCGTTCGCCCGGGTAAAGGCTGATTTCGCCATGTCAGAGCCGGCTCAAGCCACGATCAGCGACGGCACACTTAGCGATCTGGAACGGTGCGAGCGGCGAATCGGCTACGATTTTCGAGATAAAGCCCTGTTGGTTTCGGCCCTGACGCATGCCTCGGGGGCCCACCATCGGCTGGCTAGCAACGAGCGGTTGGAGTTCCTGGGTGACGCGATCCTGGGGGCCATCGTATGCGAGATTCTGTTCGTCCAGTACCCGGACTACCTGGAGGGGGATCTGACGAAAATCAAGTCGGTTGTCGTTAGCCGGCAAACCTGCGCGAAGATCAGCGAAGCCCTGGGGCTGCAGGAGTTTCTAATCCTTGGAAAGGGCATGACGACCCATCCAAGCGTGCCGCCCTCGCTGCTGGCCGATGTATTCGAGTCGCTGGCGGCGGCGATCTATCTTGATGGCGGCGATCCGGCGGTACGCGATTTCATCACGCGATTCATCGGGCCCGAAATTGAGCTGGCAGCCGCGGGCGAGCTGGGAGGCAACTACAAGTCGCTTCTGCAACAGATGGCACAGCGCGAGAATGGTTCGACCCCCACCTACTTGCTGCTGGACGAAAAAGGGCCAGACCACAGCAAGTGTTTCAAAGTCTCGGCTCAGATTGGGCGCGGTCAGTTTCAGGCGGCCTGGGGACGAAACAAAAAGGAAGCCGAGCAGCGGGCGGCGCGGAATGCGCTCGCCGAGCTCAATGGTGAACCGGTCCCCTTTCCTTCCGATTGAATTCTCACCCTCAGCGCCGAACCGCCCGAGTCGCCAGCTTGTCGAAACGTCGCCCGTCGAATTTAGTTTCCACAAGCCGCGCCGCCAGTCACCCCCTTGAACTGACCCCATGACGCTTACTCTCGCCGACGTTCATGCTGCCAAGGTTCGCATTGCCTCGGGGATTTATTACAGCCCCTGCCCCGAGTCGATTCCGCTGAGCGAGATCGCCGGTTGTCGGGTGTACTGCAAGCTGGACTACCTGCAGCGAACCGGAAGCTTTAAAGAACGCGGCGCTCGTAACGCCCTCCTTCTGCTGCCTGAAGAGAAGCGTCGGCGTGGCGTGGTTTCGGCCTCGGCCGGCAATCATGCGTTGGGGCTCGCTTATCACGGCAAGTTGCTCGACGTGCCGGTGACGGTGGTCATGCCGCGGTTTGCGCCGCTGATCAAGCACACGACTTGCCGGCGGCTGGGGGCGAAGGTCATCTTGCATGGCGAATCGTTCCAAGAGGCTTTCGAACATGCCCAGCAATTGGCTACCCAATTGCAGCTCACTTACATTCATGGGTTTGACGATCCGGCGATCATCGCCGGTCAAGGAACCGTCGGCCTGGAGATTCTCGAACAGGTTCCGGACGTCGAGGCGGTTGTTGTGCCCATCGGAGGTGGAGGTCTGGTGGCCGGCGTAGCCCTCGCGGTGAAGAGCCTTGCGCCCGAAGTGCAGATTCTGGGCGTGGAGCCCAAGCGAGCGCCGGGCTTTGTCGCATCGCTTGCCGCGGGGCAGGTCGAACCGGTAGAAGTGCGCCCTACGGTGGCCGATGGTCTGGCGGTCAGCCGTATTGGGAGTTTGGCATTCGAAACGGCCCGAAACCGAGTGGACGAGGTTGTCACGGTTGGCGAAGACGAACTGTCGCTTGCGATGCTGCGACTCGTGGAACTGGAGAAAAGCGTGGTGGAAGGAGCGGGCGCAGCGCCGCTGGCGGCCTTGATGTCCGGCAAGTTGCCGCAGACTGCGGGCAAGCGCACCGTCATGATTCTCTCCGGAGGAAACATTGACCCCCTGATCCTGACTCGGATCATTGAGAAGGCGCTCGTGGCCGATGGACGACTCTGCCGATTCACGGCCGTGGTGGCGGACCGTCCCGGTGGGCTTGCCAAGCTCGCGCAGATCATTGCTGACAGCGGAGCGAGTATTGAGGAGATCACGCACGATCGGGCGTTTTCTGGCCCGGATGTTGGTGCGGCGAACGTCTTGTGTACTGTCGAAACGGCCGACCGCCAGCATGTCGAGCGATTGTATGAAACGTTGGGGCAAGCGGGGATCAGCGTCACTCCGCTGAAGTTTCCGCCTCCTCCTCCGCAGCTTTCGCGAGGTTAGGGAAGGAGCAAGATGGTAAAGCCCGAGGCAGTGCTCAGCCGCGAGGAAATTCTGAGCCGGACGGAAGCGTTCATCCGCGAGCAACTTGAGGGAGACAGTTCGGGTCACGACTGGTGGCACATTGCGCGGGTGCGGGCATCGGCGATGGTGATCGGCCGGGCCGAGAACGCCGACATGTACGTCGTGGAACTAGCGGCGCTGCTCCATGACGTTGCTGATTGGAAGTTTCAAGGCGGCGATGATTCGGCTGGGCCGAGAGCCGCTCGAGCGTGGCTGGAGTCGCTCGCCGTTGAGGGAGAGACGATCGACCATGTGTGCGAGATCATCGCCACGATTTCGTTCAAAGGCGCGAAAGTCGCCACGCCGATGCGCACCCTGGAAGGGCGCGTCGTGCAGGATGCCGACCGGCTGGACGCGATTGGCGCCGTGGGAATTGCGCGCACGTTCGCGTACGGCGGTCACGCCGGGCAGGCGATGCACGATCCGACGCTGGCGGCAGAAGCGCATGCCACGTTTGCCGACTACAAGTCGAAGCGAACGACGACGATCAATCACTTTCACGAAAAGCTGCTGTTGCTCAAGGATCGGATGAACACCGCCGCTGGCCGCCGACAGGCCGAAGCACGGCATACTTTCATGGAGACGTTTCTCAGGCAATTTGACAACGAGTGGAATGGGCGGAGTTAAGGAGCTGTTGTGTTGGAACTGGATTTTAGTGAAGTACAGGGAATCATCTTCGATCTCGATGGCACGCTGGCCGATACAATGCCGTCGCACTACGAGGCCTGGAGCACGATCCTCGAGCGGTATGGTCTGGAGATGAGCGAGGACCGGTTTTACGCCCTGGGTGGTTGGCCCACGCATCGTGTGGCGGATCTGCTCATCGGCGAGTCGGGACAGCCGCTCGATGCGCTGCAGATCTCGGTCGAGAAAGAGTCGTTATTTGCCGAGACGTTGCACTTGGTGCAGCCGATCGAGCACACGACTTCGGTGGCCCGCAAGCATCGCGGCAGCATTCCGCTGGCCGTGGCCACTGGAGCCACGCGCGACATCTGCGAGCTGATTCTCAATCAACTCGAGATTCACCATTGGTTTGACGCCGTGGTGAGCGCCGACGAAGTTGAGCGGCATAAGCCCAATCCGGATGTGTTCCTGGAGGCCGCACGGCGACTAGGGGTCGAACCGAAGTACTGCGTCGTGTATGAGGATACTGATCCGGGTCTGGAGGCCGCGCGGCGAGCCGGTATGGCTCATATCGACGTACGGCAGTTTTACACGCCGCGCCGCGTGACCTGATCCGCGGGTTGCGGCGATCGAGAATTAGCACAGCGAGAGGAATCGCGATGATTGATTTTGCAGCGAAGTTCGCCGAAGGAGATACCTACGAGGCGTTTCTCGCCAAGCATGGGACGGATGAGCACCGCCGCCGCTGGAGCGATTTTCATGCGAGCATCGCCCTGACCGACTCGCAACGTAGGCTGTTGGCCGGCTTCGAGCGGGACATGAAAGTGCTCTGCCTGGCCGGGGCGTGGTGTGGGGATTGTGTGAATCAATGCCCGATATTCGATCACTTTGCCAAAGTGACGACGCGAATCGCGCTGCACTTCTTCGATCGCGACGCCCATCCCGACCTGGCTGGAGAGCTGAAGATCTGTGGCGGAGCACGGGTTCCCGTGGTGGTGATCCTAAGCGAAGACGATCAAGAGGTCGCAAGATTCGGCGATCGGACGCTTGCCAAGTATCGTTCGATCGCGGCGAGCCAGCTTGGTCCTTCGTGTCCGACGGGCATTGGCGCCCCGCCTGCGGAATTAACCGCAGCCGTTGTGCAAGAGTGGCTCGACCTTTTCGAGCGCGCGCAACTGATTCTGCGGACAAGCGCTCGGCTGCGGCAAAAACACGGCGACTGAATCGACCGCTAATACAGGGCTGTCGATAGCCGGCGGCGATATTCAGTGACCAGTTCCGGTTGGTCTTCGAGCAAACGGAACAGGTCAACCATGAAAGCGCGAGCCGGTTCGACGAACTCTTTCTTGCCCGAGCTGACGATGGCGAGTGCCGTCTCGAGAGCATCGGCGAATTGGCGTTCGGCGGCGAGGGCCGCGGCCAGGTTGAGTTTTGCCTGCAGGTCGCCTGGTGATGCGAGGACGGCCTGGCGAAGCGCTTCGAGATCATGTGGGCTGTCGGCCTGCGCGGCCAAGTGCAGTCGTGCTTTGAGCTTTTCGGCCTCGGGTTCAAGGTAACCTCGGCGTTCGAGCTCGTCGATTATCGCGGCCGCGTCGCTCGCTCGCTTCTGGTCGAGTAGTAATTCAGCTAGCGCGATGTTGGCCGCAGCCAGATTCACGTCGAGCGAGGCCGCTTCGCGAAACTTGGCTTCGGCCGCCACCGGATTCTGAGCGGCCAGCGACTTGCCTTCCGAAACTAGTTGCTCGGCCGGGCTCGGCAGCAATCTCTCGAGCCAACTGCGAATCTGCGGCTCCGGCAACAGACCGACGAAGAAGTCGAGGAGCTGTCCGTCGCGCAGTCCGTAGACAGCCGGAATCGATTGCACGTTAAAGGCCGCGGCGATGTTGGGCGCTTTCTCCGTTTCGACCTTGGCGAGCAGAAACTTTCCGTCGAACTCGCGGGCGAGCTGTTCCAGAATCGGCCCCAGCATGCGGCAGGGCTGGCACCAGGTGGCCCAGAAGTCGATGACGATCGGCAGTTCGCGAGAGCGCTCGACGACCCGCTCCTGAAAAGTGACGTCGTCGGCTTCAATGATCCAGGGGGACGTTTCGTCGGTTTGCATGTTGCGCTGGAGTGCCTAAAGCGATGCTTCGGGGGTTTACTGCCCGCGTCGACAACGCTGGGTTTGAGGAGAATTCGGCAAGAATCCGCTACGGAGTGGCAGCCTGGGCGGAATTTGACGGCGCGCGGCGGATTTGCCAAGTCCGCGCGGCTGGCGCTTTCCCGTCCGGTAGTCGATAACAATAATATGGTTGGATAGGTTATCCGCGCCAAGGCTGGTTGCGGGGCCATGACGTCGCGAATGCGACGAAGAACATCCGGCCTCCTCACAGCCTGGCGATTTGCAGCAGCGCTTCGGACTCGAGAGATCGTGGTCCCCGACGCATGGACTTACCGCGCAATCCCGGCCCCTCTCCGCAATGAGCACCACCGCATTTGAACTGGCCGACAACCTGCCGGCGCCCCTCTCGAAGCCCGAGGAGCTTGCCAACTCGATTACCCACGGACTGGGCCTGGCATTGTCCGTCGTGGGGACGGTCCTGTTGGTAAATCGTGGCCTCGCTTACGGCGATGCGCTGCAGGTAATCGGCGTCAGCGTATACGGCTTCACGCTGGTCGCGTTGTATGCGGCGTCGACTCTTTCGCATAGCTTTGCCGATCCCAAGCGACGGCACTTTTTCCGTACGGTCGATCAGGTCTGCATTTTCCTGCTGATTGCCGGAACGTTCACACCGCTCGCACTGACATATTTTCGCGATGGCTGGTGGTGGGCGCTGTTCATCTCGATCTGGGCATGCGCACTGGCAGGCATCTGTGCGAAGCTGTTCTACACCCGGCTGCACAACGTTTCGATCGGGGCCTATGTGGTGATGGGGTGGCTGCCAATCCTGGCCATCAAGCCGATCGTTGAGATCGTTCCCTCGCACATCCTGGGCTGGGTGGCCCTGGGCGGGATCTTCTACACCGTGGGAACGCTGTTCCTGCTGAAAGACGACCGCGTGCCCTATTTCCACGCCGCCTGGCACGTGATGGTTATCGCAGGCAGCGCCTGCCACTACTTCGCCGTGCTGTCGCTGATTCCCGTGACGTAAGCGTTACTTCGCCTTGGGTGCGACCACCTGAATCGGGCAGCCCATGGCCTTGGTTCGAGCCGCGCTGACAGGCTTGCCGGCCAAGACTTCGTCGAGTGCCGCGGCGAGATCACGCTTCACATTGGGATCGCTGGTTCCGCCCCGCCGGTAGCGATCGTCGATCCGGCCGCTGTATACGAGTCGCCCGTCGTGGTCGAAAACGCGGGCCTCAGGCGTGACACTGAACAGCAGCCGCCGCGAGATCTTTCCACCCGCGTCCTTCAGGAACGGGAACGTGATCTTGTTCTCTCGGGCATAGGCGGCCATCGATTCGAGCGTGTCGATGCCATTGGGGTCGATGCCGACAAATGACACGCCGCGCGGGGAGTACTCCTTCGCGATTTCGATAATGGTTGGCACATATTCATCCGAGATCGGGCAATCCGTAGCCAGGCATAGCAGGACGGTGGCCTGCTCTCCGCGGGCGGCAACCAAGCAGCGTCCTTCGCCGCTGATGGCGTCCGGAAGCGAGGCTTGCGGAAAATCCTCGTGCAACTCCTCGGCCACGGAATTCGTTACGGCCGCTATGGCAAATACACTCAAGGCGAGGCATCGAAGCAGCCAAGAAAACATGGATCGCTCGGTCACCGTTTACGCTCCCCAGACCTGAACTATCAGAGGCACCTTTATCCTAGTATAGGAAGCAGGTCCACCCGACACGAAGGCGGGTTTTCGACCGGGCGAAAACGCACGGCAATCTGCCCCGCGCGAGACCGGCTTAACCTGCGGCATTCGAATCGTTAAGTTGGCTGTTGCCAAACTTTGACGCGAGTCGGAACACGGGGATTGCCCATGCTGGGGCTCAAGAGCGATACGACTGTCCGATGGCTGTCGCAGGTTGACGAAGACCTGGCGAGCATCCTGGTGGACCATGCCCACTGCGAGAAAAAGGCTGCTGGCACGGCCATGAACCTGCTGTTTGCTTACGGGACGCAGGTTCCCGAGCTGTGTGGGGAGCTCTCAGAGATCGTGGTCGAAGAGCTTGACCACTTTCGGCAGGTGCTCGCGCTGCTCGAAAAGCGAGGGATTGCCTACGGATCGATGAAGCCCAGTTGCTATGGCCGCAAGTTGAACGATCTGGTTCGTCCCGGCGAGCCACACCGGGCAATCGACCGCCTGCTGATTGCCAGCCTGATCGAGGCTCGAAGTTGTGAGAGATTTTCATTGCTGCGAGAGCATGTGCAGGACGAGGAGTTGGCCGAATTTTACGGCAGCCTGTTCGAATCCGAAGCACGGCATCACAGCACGTATGTGAGGATGGCACGACACTTTGCCGAGGACGCTGAAATTCGACAGCGGCTGGAAGAGCTTTCTGAGGCCGAAGCGGAGATTATTGCCACCGGGGATCTGCTGCCGCGGATGCATAGCTGATGTCTGAAGTTCAGTCGTCGAGCGGTTCGTCGGCTAGCCACTCGGTACGTAAAATTTCGCGTCGCCAGCCGGGTTCGTGGATTGCCCAGGCTTGAACGTGCAATCCGCCGCCATCTTCGTTGACGGTCTCGCCCTCTTCATGTGCGCGCCGCCAGGTGAGCTGTTCAAGGTAGGCCATGGCCGGCGCCCGAAATGGCAAGTTGCCGCGGCGGAACGTGCGTCGCCCCTGATCGAAGATGGTGATGATGATGGCCGGTGTGAAGTCGAGCATTCGCCGGGCGATCAATTCATGGCTGGCAGTGGCATAGCGTTCTTTCAGAGCCAACAAGTCCCAGTTGCAGGCCCGGGCATCGCAGCCAAACTCGCCGCGTGGGAGCAGGATTCGCGCGGCAAGTTGATTGGCGACCGTCTCGCGAGCAGCAGGCGGCGCTTCCGATGGATCCACGGCGAGGCTGGAAAACACCTGGTGTGCGCACCACTCGCCAATCTCGTGGGCGATCGCCCAGTGGAGCCGCTCGCGGCGCGGATCGGGCCGCAGCATGATCGAGCCGCGGTTGGCCGCGCCAGGTCGGCCGGCCAGTCTGGCGATGCGTCCGCGGCCTGACTGCCCCTCGTCCCAAGCGACGTCGAGACCCAGGCGGCGCGCCAGCTCAAGTGCATCCACAGGCGGAGCCGTGGTGGATGATTGAGCCAGCACGTCGGCCGCCACGCCATCGAGCGCCGCGGCATAGTCATCTTGCGTGAGTTCAGGGAGCATAATTCACCACCAAAGTGCCGGGGTACTCATCATGTAGTGTATATGTGTACACTATTATAGAGACGCCGAATCGCTTGGCAAGCAGCCACCCTCGCCAGTCCGCATCCGATCGGATAGGATTGAATCAAGTTCTTGAACCGACTGACTTTCGGCAATTTCCATCGACGGATTACTCCCGCCTTGTCCACCACTTCGCAACGCTCCCCTGCCCCGCCATCCCCCGTTACGACGAAGGGCACTTATGCCTTCGTGAGCCTTGGCTGCCCTAAGAATCTCGTCGACAGCGAGCGAATGCTGGGTCTCCTGCAACTCGATGGCTACAAGCTGGTGCACGAGCCGGCCGGGGCTGATTTTGTCGTGGTGAATACCTGCGGCTTTATCGAACGGGCTCGCACCGAATCGTTTTCCGCGATCGAGGAGATGCTCGGCCTGAAACGGGAGGGGAAGATTCGTGGCGTGATTGTCTCGGGTTGCCTCGCCGAGCGCGAAAAAGAAGCCCTGTTGGAGACAATGCCCGAGATCGACCACTTGGTGGGCGTTTTCGGTCGCGAAGAAGTGACCAAGGTGGCCGACCGGTTAATCGGCGGCTTGGACGAACAGCGCTCCGTGTTCAATCCGGCGCCGGCAGTGCCGCTGATCGATCGCGGCCGGCTGCGAATCACGCCGCGGCATTTCGCTTTTTTGAAGATCTCCGAAGGATGCGACCGGCTGTGCACGTTCTGCGCGATTCCGAAGATGCGGGGCAAGCACGCCACGAAGCCGATTGCAGAAGTCGTGGCTGAGGCCAAGGAGCTGGCGGCTGACGGAGTGCGTGAGCTCGTGATCGTTGCCCAGGATACGACCTATTACGGCATCGACCTGTACGGCGAACCGCGGCTCACCGAGCTGCTCGGCGAGTTGGAGAAAGTCGAGGGGATTGAGTGGATCCGTCTGATGTACCTCTATCCGATGTATTTTGGTGACGATCTGATCGAACGGATCGCGACGAGCAAGAAAATCATCCCCTATCTGGATCTGCCGCTACAGCACATTAACGATACGATGCTCAAGCGGATGCAGCGCCGCGTGGATCGGGCTTCGACCGAAACCTTGCTCTCGAAGCTCCGCGCGCGGGTTAAGAACTTGACCGTGCGGACGACGTTCATTTCTGGCTTTCCTGGCGAGACCGACGAGCAGTTTGAAGAGTTGGTTGAGTTCGTCCAGCAGCAGAAATTCGAGCGGCTGGGCGTATTCAGCTACTCGTTTGAACCGGATACGCCGGCGGCCCGACTTCCGGACCACTTGTCGGAAGAAGTCAAGGAAGATCGCCGCAGCCGGCTGATGGCAGTACAGCAGGATCTGGCGTTTGCCTGGAATAAGCAGCAGATTGGTCGGCAGGTGGACGTAATCATCGACAGCCGCGTGCCGGGCGAGGAGGCCTGGATTGGCCGCTCGATGGCCGACGCTCCGGACGTGGACGCTGTGATCTATGTTTCAGGTAGAAAGCTGAAGCCCGGTCAGCTTGTGCGGTGTGAAATTGTCGCCACCAGCGATTATGATCTAGTAGGCGTCGCGGTCGGTAAGCCGCGTTAGTCATTCGGCTCTTGTGCGAAGAACGTCGTCAGGAGGCGCTCCAGCCATGTCGCTCGTCACCGAAAAGCCGGCGGCAGAGCAGCCGCTCTTCAATGTTCCCAATCAGCTCACCTCGCTGCGGCTGATTCTGTCGATCGTGCTGTTCGTGCTGATCGGTCAGGGCTACTACCAGACAAGCCTGGTGCTGTTTATCATCGCGGCCAGCACCGATTGGCTCGATGGTTATTGGGCGCGCAAGTATGGCCAGGTCACCAGCCTGGGCCGAATCCTCGATCCGTTCGTTGACAAGATCATCATCTGCGGCACGTTCATCTATCTGGTGGCGATTCCGGAATCGGGCGTCAGGGCCTGGATGGCGACCGTCATCGTCGGTCGGGAATTGCTCGTCACGGCTCTGCGCAGCTACCTGGAGGGCGAAGGCGCTGACTTCTCGGCCAACATGGCCGGTAAGCTCAAAATGCTCCTGCAGTGCATCGCCGCCGGGGTCGTGCTGTACGCCTTGAGCGTGGAAGGTGAGCGGCCAGAGTGGCTTCAGTGGACCGTTTCGGTCTCGGTGTGGGCCGCCGTGTTGCTGACGCTGTACTCGGGCGTGGCCTACATCCAGAAGGCAATCCAGCTGCTACGGGCGTCGCGATAGGTTCTGTGGATCGCGAAGCACTGGGGCCGCATTGAGCGCGAGCGAGCATGAACGAACCCGTCTCGCCCGTCATCAACCTGCTCGGCGGATTGGTGCTGCTCGGCAGCCTTGGGGCGTGGACAGCACTTGGGCTGACGCTGCGCGAGCGACGCGCGCCGATCGAATTCAGTCCACGGCGATCGGTGCCTTGGCGCGGTTCGGACGTCCTGCTCCTGGCAGTGGCCTTTCTGGGGTTCGAATTTCTGGCGGCAGGCGGAGCGCGCGCAATCGCGGGCGACGACGATCGCACTGCCATTCTCTGGATGCTTTTGTTTCAGTCGGTTGCCCGGGTGCTGTGGTTTGCATTCGCCGTTGGCCACTTGATGCTGCGCGGCGCCACGGCGAGCGACCTGGGCTGGAATGTTCGATTCGCTGCCAAGGACGTGGTCAGCGGTGCATGGTTGTTTTTGGCAGCAATTGTGCCGGTACTGCTCGTGCAGTTGTTTTTTACGCACTATCTGGAAATTCCCTCGGACCATCCACTGATCAAGTTCACCCAGGACGGTGCGACGCTCACACTGATGATCGGAGCGACAATCGCGGCGTTCTGCATCGCCCCCTGGTTTGAAGAATTCGTGTTTCGCGTGGTGCTCCAAGGCTGGCTGGAAGGGGAGCAAGTTCGCCTGCGACAAGTGCACGATCCCGAGGCCAGCGATCGGCCTGGGTATGCGCCGCTAGTCGTCGCGTCGCTGGTTTTCGCGGGGATGCATTTTTCGGCTGGGCCCGATCCGGTGGCGATCTTCGTGCTCTCGCTGTTCCTCGGATACGCCTACCGCCAGACACATCGGATTCTGCCGTCGCTGGTGATTCACGCCGGCATCAACGGCTGGACCATGCTCAATTTGTGGATCATGTACTTGTCCGGCGTGAAGCTGTAAGCGCGGCGGAACCCTTTTCTTCAGCCGCGGTGGGTCTTAGAATCGCGGCTTTCCTGCTCTTGAAGATTCGCACCTCTCGGAGATTGGCACGGTGGCAAAAACGCGGACGTTTGGGTTTGGGATCGTTGGGTGCGGCATGATCGCAGGCTTTCATGCCAAGGCCATTGCGGACATCCGCGGCGCGAAACTAGTCGCCTGCTACGACTCGTTCCCTGCCTCGGCCGATAGGTTGGCCGCTGCACAAGGTTGCCGGGCGTACCACAAGCTGGAAGACATGCTCGCCGATCCGGACGTGGACGTCGTGACGATCGGCACGCCGAGCGGGGCCCACATGGAGCCCGCGGTTGCGGCCGCGCGGGCTGGCAAGCACGTGATCGTGGAGAAGCCGCTCGAGATAACGCTCAAGCGCTGCGATCAGATCATTCGCGAGTGCGAAAAGAACAAGGTTAAGCTGTCGGCGATTTTCCCCTCCCGATTTCATCGCTCGAGCATCGAGCTCAAGCGTGCCATGGAGGAAGGCCGTTTCGGGCGGCTCACTCTGGGTGAGTCGTATGTGAAGTGGTACCGCTCGCAGGCCTACTACGACAGCGGCGCGTGGCGCGGAACTTGGGAACTCGACGGCGGCGGCGCCCTGATGAACCAGGCGATTCACAGCGTCGACATTCTCACCTGGCTGATGGGCCCGGTGGTGGAGATCACGGCACAAGCGGGGCTGCTCGCACATGAGCGGATCGCGGTCGAAGACACGGTGGTGGCCACGCTCAAGTTCGCCAACGGCGCGCTGGGCGTGATCGAAGCCACGACGGCGGCCTATCCCGGCTATCTCAAGCGGATCGAGATTCACGGCTCCGAGGGGAGCGCCGCGATGGAAGAAGAAGATGTCGTGGCTTGGGACTTCGCCAAAAAGGGACGCGGCGACGCGGCGATCAAGAAGCGAATGGCTGAGCGCATCAGCACCGCGGGCGGGGCGAGCGACCCGAGTGCTATCGGGCATCACGGGCACACCGAGCAGTTCCGCGATTTGCTTGATGCGGTGATCGAAAATCGCAAACCGGCAGTCGACGGTCCCGAGGGACGCCGCTCGGTCGAGATTATCCTCGGCATCTACAAGGCCGCCGAGACCGGCAAGGCCGTGAAGCTGCCGCTGGCGAGCGATCCGGTGCTGCAAGCGCGGTCGAAGAAGGTGAAGAAATAGCGCCTGGCCGGGGTTTGCAAATTGCCGGCTTGCTATTTGACTTCGACCGGTTGTGCGGGAGGCACTTGCTTGGCGTTGCGCGCATACGCGAGCTTGCCGGCGTGCTCGACAAAAGCCACCCAGGAGGGCTGGCGGGCAATAAAGACGCGGTCACCAGGCTGCAAGGTGGGATTCGTGACCACGACCGTCGTCGGCGATGTCCACTGCCACTTGATGGGGGTAACAGTGTCGACGTCGCTGCCGGGAGTGGGATGCGCGATCCAGATTCGCCGACGTCCCATCTCGTTCAATGGGCCCATGGAAGTAATCGCGTCGAGCACGGTCTCGTTGCCCATGCAGGGAATGCGCAGGATTGAATCGCCAGTGCCGAAGCCATTCTCGTCAATGATGTAGTACACACGGCTGTTCTGCGTATGCACGGAGACGCTCACGCTGCGACCGGTGTTTTTCGCATCGACAAGCTTCTCAACGGCCGCTTTGATTTCGGCGGTCGTCTTTCCCGCGACGCTTAACTTCCCCCACGAGCCCAGGTTCACGTTACCGTCCTGGTGCACCAGGTGTTCGCCCTGGATGGGTTGCTGTTCGCCGTCCGGCGCGTCATCCAAGTCCGAGACGCTTATGGTCAGAATATCGGGGGATTGCACCGCGTAATCTGGTCGCTTATGGATGGGGACGAAAGGTGCGTTGAGTTGCTCGGCCGCCTTCTTGGCCCGAGCGCGGCAAAAGGCACAATCGTCGCAGTGATGCGTATGGTGCTCGTGATGCTGGGAAGCGTCCTTCGGGCTGGATTTGGTCGATACGGTTCGCACGGGCTCGACCAATCGGGGTGAGGCCGCGACTTCCAGCTCAAGCGAGGCCCAGCAGAGCGAGGCCACGACCGCGCCGAGGGCGGCGCAGGCCAGGCCAAAGAGCGACGCCTGAACGGACGACTTGAGTCCGAGAATGCAACATTCGCTGCCGGAACGGACCATAACCGTGGACCTCCTGCACGTCGGGGGGATATGCCCTGCCTGTGGGCGGCGAAAGGTCCTGGATTTGGCGCTGTGTGTCAACCTCAACCGCGACAGCAGAACCGGTCTTGGATGAAACGGCCGAGCGTGGCAGAATTGTCGCCGCTCAGAGTGCTAGCGAAACCGCCGTTTCCGCCCGCTATCGGATCCCACAACCTGTGCGACTCCCCGGCTACAGCAACGTCAAAGATTACGTGGCCTACCTGGTCGTGCGGATCTTTGTCTGCGTCGTGCAGGCCATGCCAGTCGAGTCTTGCGCGGCCGTGGCTCGGTTTTTGGCAACGCTTTGTTCCAGCGTTTTTAAGATTCGCCGACGGCTGTTAGAAGAGAACCTGAAGCATGCCTTTCCAGAGATGACGGCCGAACAGCGGCACGAACTTCGCTGGAAGATGTGGGAACACTTGTTTCTGCTCGTCGTCGAGGTGATTCACGCCCCCCGGAAGATACACCACACGAACTGGCGCGAGTACGTGACGCTGGTCAACGCCGACCAGATTATTCGCACGTTTTTCGATGATCGCCCGACCGTCATTATTTGTGGGCATTACGGGAACTTCGAACTCTCGGGCTTCGTCCTGGGGATTCTCGGTTTCCCGTCGTTCACGATTGCCAGGACGCTGGATAATCCCCACCTGGATCGGTTCGTGAACGAGTTCCGCGGGATGACAGGCCAGTACATTCTGCCGAAAGAGGGGAGCGCGGGCGCGGTTGAGCAAGTGCTCCAACAGGGCGGCATTATCGCGCTTCTGGGAGACCAGAATGCCGGCCGCAAAGGCTGCTGGGTTGAGTTTTTCGGCCGGCCGGCTTCGAGCCACAAGGCGATTGCCCTGTTCCCCTTGGCCAGCGGAGCGCCGGCGATCTTCTGCTTCGCGCGGCGGGCCGATCGGCCGCTTTCGCAAGTCATGGGCACGATCTCGGTTCTTGATCCTTTGACGATGGACGGCGAAATGCGGAGTGTCACTGCAATCACGCAGTGGTATACTCGGCTGCTCGAGGCGACAATCCGCGAAGCGCCGGAGCAGTATTGGTGGGTCCATCGCCGTTGGCGCGACTACAAGCCGCGTCCCAAACGCAGAGCTGAGAAGACGGGCCAGGCGAAGGCTGCTTAAATCATTCCTCATGCGAACGAATCCTCGCCCGGCACTACGGCCGGCGGTGGCTCCCCTGCCCCAATCAATCCCGGCCATGGCTAACTGGATTAAGCTCGCTCAGGTGGGTGACGTGCCCCTGGCGGCGGCCAAGGAGTTTGTCGCTGAAGGACGGGTGATTGCGCTGTTCAACGTGAATGGCACATTTTATGCCCTGGACGGCGTCTGCCCGCACCAGGGCGGTCCGCTGGGACGCGGCGAATTGGGCGGGTGCATTGTGACCTGTCCCTGGCACGGCTGGCAGTTCGACGTGCATAGCGGACAACACCAATTCAACGCGCAGATCGTGCAGCCGCACTTTCCGGTACGTGTTGAAGCCGACTGGATCTTGGTAGACTTGGGATGAATCAGGTGTCCCACGAGATTGCCGCTTTGATCGAGTACCGCGCGTTTCGCAATACCGACCCCCCGCAGTTGGCGGAAATCTGGCGCAGCCAGCATGCCAGTCGCGGGCTGATGCAGCCGATGTCGGTGGCGCTGCTCGAACGATATGTACTTTCGAAGCCCACGTTCGATCGTGACGGGCTGATCGTCGCCGCAGACGATGAGAAACTGCTGGGATTCGCTCACGCCGGGTTTGGACCCGACGCCCAGGGTTCCAACTTGTGTCGCGAGCAGGGCGTGACGAGCCTGGTGCTGACGCGACCGGATGCCGATCCGCAGGTGGCCCGCGAACTATTGCACCTGGCCGAACAGTACCTCACGTTGCGCGGCGCCAAGAAGCTATACGGTGGTGGTGGTTATCCGATGTCCCCCTTCTATTACGGCCTGTACGGCGGCAGCGAGCTTTCCGGTGTGCTGGACTCCGACACCACGCAGCGGGAGCTATTTGTCGAGGCGAGTTATCGACCCTGTGCGCGGTCAGTCATCCTGCAGCGAGACCTGGCTGGTTTTCGGCCGGTGGTCGATCGACAGCAAATGCAAATTCGCCGTACCACGCGGCTCTCGACGATGATCGATCCGCCGAGCGAGACTTGGTGGGATGCCGTGATGTTTGAGCCGTTCGAACGCACGCGTTGGACGCTTTCCGAGCGCGAAGGCGGACCAGCGCTGGCGAGTGTCTACGTGTGGTCGCTTGAAACGATGACTGGCGCCTGGGGCGTTCATGCCGCGGGGATCGTTGACCTGGAAGTTCCGGACGAGCAGCGTCGCCGCGGGTTGGCCACAAATCTGCTGGGCGAAACGATTCGCCAGCTACAATCGCAAGGCATTTCGCTAGTCGAAGTTCACGTGCCGGAAGCGAACACGGCGGCCCGGGGAGTGTTCGCAAACTTGGGCTTTCAGCAGGTCGATGCTTCGACGCTCTACTGCAAGGCCTGATTGAGCGTCTTGACGTGATTCGCCAGATGCTGCTGGCAGCCGGGGTCGACTTGTCGCAGCGAAAGCGAGAGCGGCTGCGGCGGCGCCATTTGGATCAGCGCCTGCAAGTAGTTGTGGAGCATGGTGCGGTTTTGCGGCGACGTTTCCAGCATCAGGTGTACCCAGGCCCAGCTCTCGGCGTAGTCGAGTTGGGTCATTTCGGCCGTCGTGCTTAGCTGTTCAAGTCGCACGATGTCGGGCCGCCAATCGATGCCTTGGGCCACAAGTTGCTGCACGTGCGGTCGATTCACCCCATCCATGCCGCGGGGGACCTCGAAGTACTCGGCCAGTCCTTCATCGAGCCAGAGCGGGAGATTCGGCACCACGGCATGTAGATAACCGTGCGCAACCTCATGGCGAAGGTCCTCAGCCACGCGGTCACCCCAATAAGCATAAACGCTCAGCCGAGTGTCCGTCTCGACGAAGAACGCCCGGCGGCGCGGCAGCGTGGGGTGGTAGGTGCGGAAGAAGGCTTCGAACTTGTCGGCCGTCGAGAACAAGTACACGTGGATGGGCTCATCCGAGATCGGCAATTGGAGCTTGGTGCTAACCGTGGTTCGCAAGGCCCTTAGCTCTTCGAGCAAGCGGTGATGTCGCGGCAGCGGCGAATCGCTGAAGACGACCAACTGGTCGAGCACCATCGAGTTGCCGACCGGCAATTGCGGCGCGGCCCGCCACGTTGCGCAGCCGACCAGCAGGCTGAGTACGAGCGCGGAGGTGATGAGCAGGCGACGGGTCATCCGTGACTCGTGGACTAAAGCGTCCAGTAGGTTGCGCGTACGATGCAGCGACTATCGCGCGCCGGCCGAGGTCCGCTCGGCAATCAACTGATCAAGTTCGTCTTTCAGGCGGGGCAGGATGGCGTCATAAGGAAAGGCCCCCAGCTCCAGACTCCCCCGCTTGAGGTTGACGAAATTCGGGCCGCACCACAAGCCCAGATCGGCGTCATCAGTTTCGCCAGGGCCATTCACCCGACAGCCCATCACGGCAATCGTGATAGCATGATCGCTGGCATAGCGGGTGAGCTCCTTGACGTCTTGCGCAAGCTCGATAAACGCCTCATTTTCCACCCGCGAGCAGCTCGGGCAGCTAATGATGTTTAGCGTGTTCAGGCCGAAGTCGACCACGCTGCGCACGCGACCGGCGGCGATGTCCGCCAGAATTTGTCGGCCCGCGGCAATCTCTTCCGGCTTCCGAGCATTCGGCACAGTGAGCGAGACGCGAATCGTGTCGCCAATCCCGCGGCTGATGAGCTGTTCAAAGGCGATGCGGGTCTTGATGATCCCTTCGGGCGGCATACCAGCTTCAGTCACGCCCAAGTGCAGGGGCACGTCCGGCCGCTGTTCTGCGAAGCGGCGATTTACTTCGATGACTTTCTTCGGATCAGAGTCCTTCAGCGACACGCAGAAGCGCGTGAAGCCGAGAGAGTCCAGGAGTTCGCAGTGTTCCCACGCGCTTTCGAGCATGGGGGTGATCGAGTCGTCGTGGGCGTATTTTTCGAGCTTGGCCGGATCGACCGAGCCGCAGTTCACACCGACACGTAGCGCGCAGTCGTTTTCGCCCGCTACGTCGACCAGGAACTTCACCTTATCCTGCCAGGGCTTCTCGCGTTCGTGGTGATAGAGGTGACCGGGGTTATAGCGAACTTTGTCGACGTGCGGGGCGACGTCCTTGGCCAGACGGTAGTTTTCTTGCAGGTCGACCGAAAGATTGGCCTGGGTCAGCTTACGAATTTCGGCCAAGGCTTCAGCATCCTTGGAATTGTCCACGGCGATCCGGACCACATCCGCGCCGGCAGCGAGCAAGTCATTGACCTGCGCGGTGGTGGCCTCGACGTTACGCGTGTGCGTGGCTGTCATGCTTTGCACGGCGATGGGGTTTCCGCCACCGAGCGTAATCGAGCCAATCCGAACGGGCCGAGTGGGATTGCGAGGCAGGTCCAAGGTTTTCGGGCTCCAAAGGGCATGTGAGACGCACCTTCAGCGTAGCAAAAGGCACGCCGGCGGGCGAGCGCGATTGATCGGACCTTGCGCCGCTCGGCCGGCAAGCCTGCCTGGTTAAAACCGCGGGTGCCTCGGCAACTTAACCCTGCTGCGGCGTGTAGCCCAGGACGATGTCGAAGCTAGCCCGAAGTTCGCCAACTTTGGAGCCTTCCAGCGGCTGGAAGTCGGCACAGAGCAGGTTACGCTCCTTCTCGCCGCCGGCCCCTTTGAATACAAAATCACGTTCGTTCTGAGGGTGCCCCTTGATGTAGCACTGTGTCGTGAATTCTTCCTGGCCGGGGTACTTCACCATGTAATGAATATGCGGCGTTCGGCCGGGATAGGGGACGGGTTTGATCGTGCGGAAGTAATACTGCCCCTTGGAGTCGGTAAGGAAACGGCCGAAGCCCTGAAAGTTGCTGTCGCGTTTGTCGGCGTTGCCGGTGCGGCTGTGCAGATACGCGCCGCCCGAGTCGCATTGCCAGATTTCGACCACAGCGTTGCGGAGCGGTTCGCCGCTGTCGCTAAGGATGCGACCCGTAAGATGCGTGATTTCACCTACCGCCGGCGAAAGGCTGTCGTTCAGAATCAACAGATCGTTGTCGGTATCCAGAGGCAGGCGATCGGGATAGAACGGGCCCTCGGTCTGGTGCGGCGTGCGGGCGAGTTCTTCGGCCAGAGCGCCGGGCGCCGCCCAGGCTAACGAACCGGCAGCCATCGTGCCTAGAAAGGTGCGTCGCGTGAAGATGTAAGGACCCGTGGACATGATGCCGACCTCCGCAGAACTCGCTTGAAGTAGGGCTCGCACGACGCGTTTATCGTACCAGATCAACGTCCATCGCGCGAAACTGAATTGACCCCGTCGGTCAGTACTCCAGACTGACAGACTAAGCCTGAAGCTGTGATGAAGCCGCGACTGAGCCACGCCCGAGGCCTAAGCCAACGGAGCGACAGGACCCGGCGGCTGAGGACGAGGTGGAAGGGCGCAGGAACAGGAGCATGAGGCGGCGAGTTTGGCATGGCTCGAGTTCGACCAGTCGAATAGTCCGCCCGGTGCTGGCGCCAGGATGAGCCGCGTGAGCCAGGTTCTGTTAATCGGTTCCGTGCGGTTCCAGGGGAGCAGCGTCAGCATACGCACGAGTGGACAATAGCCAAATAGAACCATCGCTGTCGTGCCGACCAGTTGAACATGGTAGACCCAAAACATGCCGGGCGAGGTTCCGATCGCGAGCAGTGCGGCATACGCGATGCGAACCTGCACTGGCATTGCCGCCACGCTGCGAGTGCGCGTCCACATTCCCAGCGCCATGTAGACGCAAAACGTGATGGCAACTTCCAGGCAGCCGTCGATCCCGGCGATATGACCCGCGAGCAGCGGGATCGTCGTAGCCCAGTGCAGCCAGCTTGGATCGCGCAACACTTGCGAGTCAATCCTAGACGTCGACACGCTGCACCTCGCTCGTTCGCTTGTGGCCAGAGGAAAGGTTGACTTCGAACTCCGCGGAGTTGCTTTCCAGTGTCCGCACTGGACGTAATCGCGGTACAAACATCGGCACTTGCTGCCGGTAATGGTGGTAGTGATGCCCAAAGTGAGCGATGAGATCGGATTCTTCGACGACCGCAGCCAAGGCCATATAAACGGTTAGCGAACCGGCGAACAGCAGGTGCCCGACAGTCATCGTGGGAGTGGCCCAAAAGGCCAGCGCCCAACCAAGGTAAAGCGGGTGTCGTACATGGGCGTAAGCCAACGGCGTGCGGAAAGGTAACGGGGTGTACGCGCGACCCTGAAAGTGCAGCCAAACCTGTCGCAGGCCGAACAGGTCAAAATGGTTAATCAGCAGACTTACCGCCGGAACCGAGAGCCAGCCGATGGCGAATAGCGCCCACAAAGCAGCGCGGGCGATGGGGTCCTGAACGTCCCAGACCATGGTGTCGATGGGGTGCCATTGCCAGATCAGCAGGATCGTTGCCAGGTTTGCCGCCAACAGGTAAGTGCTGCGCTCGATGGGCTGGGGAACAATACGCATCCACCAGCGCTTGTACGCCGGACGAGCCATGACCGAATGCTGGACGGCGAATACACCGACGAGCAGCAAGTTGATCGCAGTCGCCGTTGCGAAATCGCTAGTCACCGGCGAATCGATGGACCTGAGCACCAAGAAATCGCCCACGAAGCCGGCGAAGTACGCATAGACGGCCAGAAACATGAGATACATAGCGAGGCCGTATGACAGGTAGAGCCAGCGTTTCATGGGATGCTCCTGTTAGTCGTATTGAGAAATCGAGCGATTGATTGCAAGTTATTTTCAAGGGGACACGGCCGTTGTCGCCTGAAGTGAAATATCGTTCAGCCGGCTCGGGTCACAAGTTGACTTGTGGTACACTGGCGCGGTGTACTTCCGGTCCACTTGGTGAACATCCGGCCATGAAAACCACCGAAAAATCGACGCGCGACCGGCTGATCGAGGTGGCTGTCAAGCGGTTCTACCGCGATGGCTTTCGCAATGTCGGCATCGACCAAATCTATGGCGATGTGGGCATCAGCAAGACAGCGTTCTACAAGCACTTCGAGAGCAAGGATGATCTGATGCTGGCCGTGCTGAATGACCAGCGGGAACAGTTTGAAGAGATGCTGATGGCCCAGATCCAGCAGCATGGCGGTGACACCGCCGTCAGCCAACTGCGGGCGCTTTTCGACCTGGTCGAGCAAGTCATCGAACGCGACGAGTGGCACGGCTGTATCTTTGTGAATGCCACGATGGAGTTTCCGTTGCCGCACGATCCGGCTCATCAGGCCGCTGCCCGGGCAAAGCATGCGTTCGAGGACGTAGTCAGGGATATCGCAGTCCGGGGTGGTGCGGCCGATCCTGAGGCACTCGCCCGTGAACTTTGCCTGATCATCGAAGGGGCCTATGTCACGCGGCACGTGACCGGTGACCAAAACACGATTAATGTCGCCCGCCGGCTGGGTGAGCTCGTGATCGCCCAGCATATTCCCAAGGTAGCGGCCCGGTAATGGCGACGAAGGTGCCGCGCCAGCAGTGACGGCAGCCGGGGCGCGCTCGGAACTACTTGGTCCCCCAGGGGTTCAATCGAGCAAGCGGTGCGCTTACTGTGATTTTGATCGGTGATCTCAGGAGGGGGATGCCATGGCGTTGCGGAATTTCACTGGGCGAGAGTTTGGCGTCATCGCGGCCCTCGGCGTGCTTCTTGCCGTCGATAGTTCAGTTCGCGGGGAGAATTGGCCACAGTTCCGCGGACCTGCCGCCAGTGGTGTGGTGACGCAGAGCCAGCTTCCGACGAGTTGGGGCCCGGAACAGAACATCGCCTGGAAAGTCGAGATCCCTGGCGTCGGCTGGTCTCAACCGGTCGTGTGGGGCGATCGCATCTACGTCACCTCGGCGGTGACCGAGAACCAAACCAAACCCGCGGTGGGCGGTCGTGGTGGATCGGGCCGTGGAGGTTTCGGTGGTGGACGGCCGCTAGAGGGCCAGCGCCCGTCTCGCGAAGGAGACGCGGACGCGGATGCTCCGCGACGGCGGGCTGAGGGTGCAGATGAGAATGCACCTGCCGACACTGAGCGGCGTGAGGGAGAGCGCCGTGGACCGCGGGGCCCTGGTGGACCCGGTCGCGGCGGATATGGCCGTTCTGCGGAACCGCCTGATCAAGTCTATCGCTGGGTCTTGTACTGCCTCGATCGCGACTCAGGCAAAGTGTTGTGGGAGCAGGTTGCTCACGAGGGAAAACCCGCGATCCCCACGCATCGCACGAACACCTATGCCTCGGAGACACCGATCGTCGATGGCGAGCGGATCTACGCCTACTTCGGTATGACTGGGCTGTACTGTTATGACCTCGAGGGCAAGCTGATTTGGAAGAAGGATCTGGGCCGCTTTCCGATGTCGAACGGCTGGGGGACGGGCAGTTCGCCTGCTCTGGACGGCGATCGGCTGTTTGTGCAATGCGACAACGAGGAAGCGTCCTTCCTGGTCGCACTCGATAAACGCACGGGTGATGAACTGTGGCGAGTGAGCCGCGAAGAGGAGTCGAACTGGTCGACCCCGTATGTGTGGAAGAACAAGCTGCGCACGGAGCTTGTCACCGCCGGCGGTGGAAAGATGCGGTCGTACGATCCGGCCACCGGAAAGGTGCTCTGGGAACTGAGTGGCTTGAATGGCCGCTGCTCGGCGTCGCCCATCGGGTCTGCGGAGCTTCTGTACGTTGGAGTTGGGGGCGGTCGCGGCGGCGCGGGTCCATTGGTTGCTATTCGCGCTGACGCCGAGGGTGAGTTGGACTTGGCCGCTAAGGAAGCAAGTCGGGGAATTGCCTGGAGTACGCCTCGCGCGGGCCCGCCGATGGCATCGCCCGTGGTTTACGGCGGTGCGGTCTACGTGCTGGAGCAGCGCGGTGGAATTATCGGCTGCTACGACGCCGCCACGGGTGAAGTGCGTTATCACAAGCGAATCGAAGGCGCGACCGGTTTCACGGCTTCACCGTGGGCCTATGACGGCAAGATCTACTGCCTGGACGAATCCGGACAAACGTTCGTCATCTCGCTCGGTCCGGAGCTCGACGTCGTTGCCACGAACAAGCTGGACGATCAGTTCTGGTCAAGCGCGGCTGTTGCGGGCGATCATCTTCTGCTGCGGGGTGTGAAGTCACTTTATTCAATTTCTCCGCAGTAACGTCGAGCGTGCTCTTGGAAGCGGCATGCGATGACCTGGTCGGTCAACAAGCAGACTGCCCGTCCCGAACTGTCTGCATGGAAAACGGGTCAATGGACGACGGCCTGTGTCCGTGCATTGCGCCGACAGCGAATCTATACTAGGCGAACGGCCGAGGCCCCAGGCGACGCGGCATCGTGTGTCGCTGGTAGTTCTGGTACTGGACGAGGATTCGCGCATGCGCTTCACGAACTTAATGGCACGAGCAATTGTCGGTTGCTGGATACTGACGCTGGTGACCGCTTCGGCGGTTGCGGAGAAACCCGACCTTTACGCCAGCGTCGACCAGCGCGCCGACAAGTGTTGGGAAACGGCACTCGAGATTTGGCGACTGGCCGAACCGGGCTACCAGGAAACGAAATCTTCAGAGCTGCTGGCAACGTTGCTGGATGCGGCGGGCTTCAAACTCGATCGCGGCGTCGCGGGTATGCCGACAGCGTTCATCGCCAGCTATGGTGAGGGCTCGCCCGTGATCGCGATTCTCGGCGAGTTCGACGCCTTGCCAGGCTTGTCGCAGGATGCGGTCCCGCAGCCGAAACCCCGCGAGCCTGGCGGATACGGTCATGCCTGCGGACATCACGTGTTTGGCGTGGCCAGCGCGAGCGCGGCGATCGCTATTGCCGAGCAAATCAAGGCCGGGACGATTCGGGGAACGGTACGGTTCTATGCCTGCCCGGCCGAGGAAGGAGGCGCGGCGAAAGTCTTTATGGTACGCGATGGATTGTTCAAGGATTGTGAGGCCGCCCTGCATTGGCATCCCGGCAGTCGGAATGCGGCCGGCGATGCCACTTGCCTGTCGCGGGCGGCGGTGAAGTTTCGCTTTCATGGCCGCAGCACGCACGCTGCGGGTGCTCCCGAGCAGGGGCGGAGCGCGCTCGACGGCGTCGAGATCACGAACTATGCGGCTGAGCTCATGCGCGAACATACGCCAGACAGCACCCGGATCCATCACGTGATTACGGATGGGGGCCGGGCGCCGAACGTGGTGCCCGACTTCGCAGAGGTGTACTACTACGTTCGCCATCCCAAGAGCGATACCGTGCGCGAGCTGTACGAGCGGCTGGTGCTGTGCGCGAAGGCAGGCGCCATGGCCAGTGAGACGCGGCTGGAAGTCGATTACCAGGGAGGCACCGCAGAAATTCTGCCCAACGACACGCTGTCGCGCGTGACGCTGGCGAACCTGGAAGCGTTAAACGACATCGAGTTCACCGCTGAGGAAACCCAGTTCGCCAGCCGCATCGCCGAAACGCTTGCCGAGCCGAAGCCGCTTTCGAGCATCGAGGAAGTGCTCGATCGCAAAGGGTCGGTTAATCACGGTTCGACCGACGTGGGGGACGTGTCCTGGGTGACGCCGACCACAGGCTTCAGCACGGTTTGCTGGGCACCGGGCACGCCGGGGCACTCGTGGCAGGCCGTAGCGGCCGGCGGCACGACGATCGCGCGCAAGGGAATGCTCTTGGCGAGCAAGGTGATGGCGGCGACGGCGTGGGACCTTTACACAAAGCCCGAGCTTGTAGCCGCGGCGAAGCAAGAACTGGCCGACCGGGTGAAGGAAACGCCCTATCGCACGCTGCTAGAAAAGGATCAGAAGCCGCCGCTGACGTATCGAAACCCGCCAGCGGGAACGCTTACGCAGACTGCTGGAGAGTAGGTGGGGAGCAGGCCGGCGAATGGCAAGATGACTGGTCGACCCACCATCGTGTATCGGCGAAGGTACAACTTCGGATTGCCAGGCCTTGCCTCGCTGCACCCATTTGACGTCCGTAAGTTTGCACATGCTATGAGCAACTTGCGCAGACGCGGCGCAATCAGACGCGGCACGGTGGTGCGGTCGAAGTTGAATGCGGGGGACGCATGTTCTAAACTGACGCTCGCGGGCTGCGACAGGACTCTTGGAAGCATTTTCGGTTCATTCTGAGCAGGTAAATAATGCACGCGCTTGGCCAATGCTCGATTAAGCAGGCTCGATACTTGCTGTATTGCTTGGCACGCACAACATTCCGGATGGCCAGCGTGGCCGTGTCGGCCCTGCTATTCCTGCTCGCGGGAACCCGCGCGGATGAGCCCGGCATCTTCGTCGTGCGGCTGGACGGTACCGAAGAACGGTTGGTGGCCCAGGTGCCAGGGTACTCTCATCACAATTCGCCTCGTTGGTCCCACGATGGCACCCGCCTTGCCTTTGGAGTATCGCATTCGGGCGACTTGGCGACCATGTTAGTCTACGTGGTACATATCAGCGGTTCTGACTTGAGCCAGGTTGGCGAAGGTGAGTTGCCGGACTGGTCGCCCGACGACAAGCAGTTGGTATCATGGCATCATGGCGGGACGGCCACCTTTGGAGTGTGGGTGAACAATCTCGATGGCACCGGGCGTGAATGGCTGGCCAAAGGCGGTAGCGCTCGCTGGTCGCGCGACGGTTCACGGGTGGCCTTTGCCTGGCAGCATATTCTTCGACTGATCGATCTGGAGAGCAGCGAGCACAGCGTTCTTCTCGATGCGCAGTTCCAAGAGAATCTGGTCGCATTCGATTGGTCGCCCAATGATCAGCAGATTGCTTTTGTTAACCGTCGGAAAGCGGACAACAAGCGAAAGCTCTTCTTGGTCGATACTCGCGAGGCTGCGCCCGAGGCACGGGTCGTTGCCATTCCGAACGGCAAGCTAGGAAGTCATTTAAGCTGGTCGCCCGACGGCAAGCAGCTGGCCATCGCGCTCAACGGGTTCATTCATTTGGTAAACCTCGAACATCCGCACAAGCCTGAACGCATGGCCGGTCAGACGGCCAATAGCTACGATCCGTCGTTCTCGCCAGACGGCAAGTGGATCGCTTTTTCGCGACGGCCGGACTAGCTGTCCAGGCGATTAGGAGATTCACTTGGATCGATTGGGGCGGTTCATATTTTCACTCGCGAACGGCGGCCCCCATTCCGCTTAGCCGGTGAGTGACGGGCTCCTGCGAGATATCGAGCGGGCCGATCAACCGTTACGCCTGGGTCTCCGCAACGAATGTCGGGCATCTTGCCAGATTTGCCGGCAGTCTTGACCGATGCCGAGCTCGATGCAAGCCAAAGGCATTCCGGCAAGAAACAGAAAACCCCCGCGGCCGCACAGAGCGACCCGGGGGTTTTCGTGAAATAGCGGGGACAGGATTCGAACCTGTGACCTCGAGGTTATGAGCCTCGCGAGCTACCGGGCTGCTCCACCCCGCGATGTATGGTGTTCGGCGGGGAAGTGAGCACTTGTCCCGCCGAGAAATGCATTGTACCGGCAGGGAGAATATCGGTCGAGGGCCCCGGATTTCTTTTTCAAGGGTTCGGATAAGCAGACGCTCGTTAGATCCGGCACATCCGCCAGGGTATTTCTCCGAGAAACATCGACTTCCACTCGGCCCAGAGTAGCGATAGCTCCATCCCGCGACAGGCTCGAATCTTATTGCTTGGCGCATGGTCTCGTCGGTTGCTAAACTCGCAGGTGGGGATTGAGAACCGAGAAGAAGCATTCCCCTGCGTGCGACTGCGGGCATTCTGGCCCGATGAGGCGTTTCTCGCAATGCGCCGATCTTCGCGCACCAGGCAGCGGGATTGGAGAGTTGGCTTATGGTCTTGCCCGAGGACGATCTGCCCGGCAAGCGTCGCTTGTCCGTCTCGGGCTCCGCTGGCAATCGGCCGCAGCCTGTCGGAGGAAGCGGCAATAGGCCTCAACCGCTCGGGGGAGGCAGCTACTCCAATCGTCCGATTCTGCTGAAGCCGCAATCGGAACTTCCCGAGCACGACGAAGATGAGGATGACGACGAGGAGCAGGAGGACACGGACCTGCGGGAGATCCTTCGGAATGCTCCGGCCTGGCTGGTCAGCACCGTCTTCCACATGCTGCTCCTGATCTTGCTTGGCCTGTGGGCCTATGCAGTTACGAACCGCGATCAGAAGCTGGAGGTCGAGGTAACCTACGCCGAAAGTCTTGGCGAGCAGCTCACCGATCCATCGATGCTCGAGAGTAATGGCCTCGAACTCGAAACCGAGCCGGAGAACATTATCACACCTCCCGATCTCGCACCTGTCGACGATCCGCTGGCGATGCCGCCGGAGCTGGCCGAGATCGATCTGAATTTGCCGGCCACGACGGCCACGATTGATGACCGGATTACCGGCGCGCCTATCGGGCTGGCTCTGAAAGGACGCGAGATCGGCAGCCGGGCAGCACTCTTGAAGAAGTATGGCGGCACTGCCGAGACGGAGCGCGCGGTCGAGGCCGGTTTGGCCTGGCTCGTCAAGCAGCAGCGCGAAGACGGCCTGTGGAGCATGGTTGGGCCTTACGAGGACGGATCGCCGTATGAGAATACTGCGGCCGCCACGGCGATGGCGCTGCTGGCTTTCCAGGGCCACGGCGATACGCACCAGACGGGACAGTATAAGGAAACTGTCCGCAAAGGCTGGGAGGCACTGCTCAAGCTGCAGCGGGCGGATGGGCAGTTTCTCGGCGACATGTCGCTCGATAATCAAATCCTGTACACGCACGCCCAGTGCACGATCGCGGTTTGCGAACTCTACGGCATGACGAGCGACAGCCACTATCATGAGCCCGCGATGAAGGCGCTGCGGTATGCAGCCAATGCCCAGGACCAGCGGTTGGGTGGTTGGCGTTACCAGCCACGCTACGACTCCGATACGTCGGTCACGGGCTGGTTTGTGATGGCGTTCCAGAGCGCGCGGATGGCGAAGCTGTCGGTGCCGCCGACCGTGATGCAGCGTGCCGGCACGTTCTTGGACAAAGTTCAGATCGACGACGGTCGGGCTTACACCTACCAGCCGCAGCGCGAACGGACCGCTGCCGTTACCGCCGAGGGGTTGCTGTGCCGGCAGTATCTGGGTTGGCGACAGAACGATCCGCGGCTGGTGGAGGGCATTGGCTTTCTGGTCGAGAAAGTCCCGCTGTCCTACACTTCGAAGAGCGACCGTGACGTCTACTACTGGTACTACTGCACGCAGGCCGCACATCACATGGAGGGGAAGATCTGGGAAGATTGGAACAGCGTGATGCGGCAGGAAGTTCCCTCGAAGCAAGTCAAGAAGGGACCAGAAGCCGGAAGCTGGGATCCCGACGGCGACAAGTGGGGCACCAACGGTCGACTGTACGTGACCTGTTTGTCGATCTTCATGCTTGAGGTCTACTACCGACATCTGCCGATCTACTCCGGCTACCAGTTCGTGCAGGGCGTTGGCAAAACGATGGACCCGGACGCCAAGCCGGAAGCGGCGGCGGGCATGCCGGCGACCGATGCCGATCCTGCGGTGACTGATTCCCCTGCAACAGATCCTCCTGCCACTGAGCCCGCCGACCGAAAGCCCGGCGAGCCGCCGATTGATCCCGTTCAGCCGCCAGCCTCACCGCCGGTGCGCGAGAAGGCAGCCGCGACGAAGGGTTAGTTGTCGAAGAATTCTGTTATCACTTCGCGCGGGATCAGAGTTCCCGCGGGCCGCGCCGCTTCGAGGGCGGCGTCTTCTGCGGCGGAATAAAATCCCGCGGCTGAGCATCCGCAGGCTTGGGAAGCACTTGCGGAACCTTTCGAGTGGGCGCTACCGGTCCGATGTTTAAAGGCGCATCCGCGTTGGGAGCGGGCAACAATTCCGGACCATCGGCCGGAACCGATTCGATCTCGACTTCGTCCGAATAGATCGGCCGATAGATCCACTTGTTCGGCCCGATCTGCTTCGATTCGTGACCGATCGGTTGATCGACGGGCGGGTTGGCCGGGTCTACGCCGAACTCCCACATCATTCGGTACTTCAGCTCGAGTTGCCGAGCGATAGCGTTCTGTCGCCGAGCCTCGTTGATCCGGTAGCTGTCGGCGGCCGGATCGAAGCCATCGGTGTTTGACTCCTGGTCGATGCCGGCCAGCAATGCCGGGCCTGAGAAGATCACCAGGATACAGGCGAGCGTGAGGATTCGAGCGTTCACGTGTAGTACCACCCTCGTTGACTCTGCGACATGCTCAACAGCTTGCGCAGCATTATTCACTTCCATCGACAATTCGGCCAGTCTCGGTTGCGGGCATGGCTCTTGGACTTTGCATTGGGCATAACCGGCAGCAGAGGTTCGGTACAACCCGACCGACCGTCAGCGGCCGCCGCGCAGGTGCGTGCGATTCAATCCTCCTTCGACTCGGCCAGGATCTTGGCGTAGGCCCGACGGGCGACGTCGAACGCCTCGGCCGCGGCGGCTTGCTCCTCAGGGCGAATGCGTTTGACCTTCTGGTTCCAGCAGACGTCCACAGCGTCAAGGCACCACTGAGCGCTCTTCTTACTGGCGCGGATCGGCCGGCCATCGAGTTCCACGAAGACGGGGTTCGTGTGCGAGGTGGGGAAGATCCGCACGGCCACCCAGCTTGAACGGTCCGGCGTGTGCTTGAACTTCACGTCGTGAATCTTGCCGTCGGCGACAATCTCCTGCCGCTCCACAGCGTGACCGTTGACGATTAGCTCGACCGGCACCTTGTTCGAATCGCCCACGCGGGCCCGTTCGACGTGCCAGTACGGCTTCTCGTCGAGGTCGCGCTTGCGGATCTCCTCGTCGGGCTTGTCGGAGAGCAGCGCCGCGGCTTTGACGCTGATTTCCAGCGGCTGGCCACCTTTCGCCGCGAGGACACTGGCGCGGCCGTCCGCGCCCTTTTCACCGACACCCAGCTCGTTCACCTTGAAGTCGATCAGGTGGCTGAGCCCGTCGCCGCAGTAGCTGGCGCCGTCCTTCAGCCGCATCACCCAGCGGTCGTAGTCGAGCGGCTCGTCCTTGGGCAGGCTGACGTATGCCCGGCCCAGGCCGACCTTGTCGCCATAGATGCAGGGGAAGTCGGTCTCACCGCTGATCCGGCAGGTGTAGCCGCAATTCAGCGTGTGGTACCAGATGTTCAGCTCCCAGATGATCGGTGTGTCGACCGAGGAGATGAAGTCGCAGGCGTCGTGCACGACATCGACGATGTATTCGTTCGCGCCGATGCCGTCGAACTTCGGCATGTCGTACGTCGGCAGGCTCTTGGCCGGCACTTCCAGCCCCCAGCCGCTGTGCGAGAAGCCGACAACGCCCCCTTGCTCTTTGCCCCACTTGAGGATCGGCAAATCCCAGCTCGGCCACTCTTCGATCCGCGTCGTGCCGGGATAGTCGTCTTCGGTGAGCCGCAGCAGGCACAAGTGGCCGCAGTGCTGGCTGGGGAAGCCGGACACTTCGACGTCGTAACGCATCAGGTTCGTGGGCTGCGAGAGCTCGTGCACCTTGCCCTCGAAGTATTGCTTCTGGAAGTACCAGCACGGGCCCCAGGAGAGCACGCAGCCAACGTTCAAGTCTTCGCCCAGGATGTGCCGCATCATGTCGACCGGCTGCACGCCCTCGGCCGGCGACTCGTAGTGAGCACAGCCCGCGGCGTGAATGTGATGATCGCCCGAGAACCAGCCGTGCTCAGTGAGCTTGATCCAGCGCTTGAGGTCGAAGCGTTCCTTGTGCGAGACGGAATCCGGCACGGTGATCTCGCGCGTGAGCAGATGATACTCGGGTCCGCGGCCGTACTTGACGGTGTATTTGCCGGGCGGCAGCAGGACGCTTTCGCCGCTGTGGCGATAGATCTGTTCGTGGAAGAAGAAGTCGGGCGCGAGTCGCCGCGAAAGCGCAGGATACACTCGGCCCTTCTCATCGCGGATGACAAAGTGGCCCGTGGTGGGTTTACCGTCTTCGTCGATGATTTCGAGCGTGACCTCAACGGCTGGCTCGCAGTTAAACAGAATGTTCACTTCGTTGCGGAAGCCGAGGTCCTGGGTCCCCTGCCCCACGTCGAACATGAGCTTCGCTTCGCGGCGGCCGACGTCGCGGCTGTAAAGCTCGATCAGCCGATATTCGAGCGGCAGGCCGGAGAGGGTTTTGTTGAGCGGCTGGCCATCGAGCATCGCCACGTCGAGCCACCGCTCGCCAACTTCGTGCGGCTTGATCGCCAGTTCCGGATCGGCGCTGCCGGTCGAGCGCTTTACCAGCGGTTCGGAGTTGGGGCTGGAGACGCGCAAAGGGGCGGTCACACCGGCTTCGTTGTGGACCTTGATGAGGAACACCCGGCGGCCTTGCTGTAGCAGCATCGGCTTCGCCTCACCGGGGGCAACTTTCACACGGCTCTCGGGATTGATGTTCACGCCGGCCAGGCACAAGGGATCGAGCACGGCCTGCACCGCTCGGGCGGCTTGCACTTCGTCGGTCTCGGCCAGCGCCTTGTCGATCGCCTCCTTCTGCTCCGGCTGGAGCGGCGAGCCGACAAGCTCCAGGGCCTGCACGACGCGCTTCACCTGCGCGGCCAGCGGCTGCCACTCGACCTCGGTGACGACGGGGAGCGGCTCGGCCGACGCTGCGCTGGCGAGAAGCAGCAGTGCGATCAGGGTACTGAGCAGTTGTGCGTGAGATTGGAACATGGTGGTCACTCGCTGGCGATGGTTCGCGTTTGTTGCTGGTTGGCAAGGGACGTAATCAGCTCGATCAACATCGTAACGGCTGGCTGAGCGGTTCGCACCTTTTTCCAGTGGCGAGGCGGTTTCCGCGAGAAACCGGGCTGAACTGGCACACCCTGGCTCGGGGCCGAAAAATAGTTCGCTCTCTTGGGTGGCTTTTTCAGGCGTGCGCGGATTTCGCGCGTGTGGATTTAGAAAAGCGCGCAAATGATGTTTCGGTGCCACACACACGCCCTCTTGGCGACCCTGCGGGCTTTGCATTTTCTCCAGGTTCACGGTCGCGGTCGCAGGCGTCATGGTTGTGTCTCGGTCTCTACCTAGTGTCGTGACCTTACCCTATCCGAAATCCTGGCCACATTTCTAGGAGTGGTGGACACGTGGGCGGTGTGCGCGGTGCGCACGCGAGCGCGGCCGGTGGCAACGAGTTGCGCGGGCGACGCGCCACACACGCGGGCAAGAGCGCCGGGAGGGGCGATTTTTTCTCAGTGCCTGGCTGGCGAGCGGGGTCAGTTAAACGCAAAGACGCGGAGACGCCAAGACGCGGGGAGGCAGGGAAAGGATTTTAACACAGAGCCACAAAGACGCAGAGGCACAGAGGCAATCAGAGTGAGAGTGGCAGGATGAGAAAGTAGCAGGCGCACGCCGTGTACCGCAGCGGCAGTGCGAAAGGGGATGAATTAATCGGTGGACGCGCACGACATTCGCTTTGCCGTTTGCATGAGTAGCTCTTCGCTGCACACCTGTGTCGATTTCGAATTACAATGACGAGCATGGAACAACCAAAACCACGCCGCCGGTGGCTGAAGTTCAGTCTCGGCGGCTTGCTGCTGGCGATCACGCTGCTGTGCCTGCTGCTGGGTTGGCAGGCCGATCGGGTCGCGCGGCAGCGGCGGGCGATTTTTTCTCAGTGCCTGGCTGCGGAGATTCGGGTGCCACAGGTGAGCCGCAACGCGGCCACCTGTGGCACCCAGCCATATGGCACCCAGTTACGCAGTGGGAGACTCAGTCACAACAGAAACGTGCCTGGCAGACCATGGATCGGCGGTAGACGTTTGTACTTGGGAGCTGTCACATCGGCATAGTGGGCGGCGCTTGACCACAGCCAGTCTTCCGGCTTCGTGCACAAGCCGCGTCGAACCGGATTGAGATGCACGTAGTCGATCGCGGCCAGCACGGCATCAACGCTGTTGAGATTCCGATCGTAGCCGGGGCCTTGCTGCCAGAAGTGAAATTCCAGCTTGCCGGTTCGTCGTTTGAGAGTCAGCCGATTCACCAGCGGGTCCTTTTCACCGATCAGCCGATTTCGAACCTGCTGGGAGACGGGTTGCTTGAGTGCCTTCAGGAACCGAGAGATCTGGGACTTCGCAGGGTTCTCAGGATAGACGATCAGGTGCACGTGCTCCGGCATGAATACGAAGGCCACGAGATTCAGGTCGCAAATTCGCAGAGCATTCGTCAAACATTCGGACAAGAGTACGAGCCGAGTTTCGTTCAACAGTGGAAGCCGCTGAAAGCATGAGAAAGTGAGTTCGTGGCAATCGCCTGGGTCGTGGAATCGCTGAAGAGTTTTACGTTGGATCGGTCGTTCCATGGGTGTGCCCCAGGAAGTGTGCCACAGGTGGCCGCGTCGCGGCTCACCTGTGCTGAGGTTGGGTGACATGCCTTACGCGCCTGAATACCACTATAATGGCATGGTGGTTTTAGTAAAGAGAGGGGTGTGATTTGAAGTATCCCTTCCGGACAACGATCAGCTCAACGTTAAGGGTGCCAAGTTGTGAATCCGAACGTGCACAGGTGAGCCGCGACGCGGCCACCTGTGGCACACCGCCTGAGCAAGTTGAGAACCTGCTGACCGCTAAAGGATGAACGCGAGCAGCGTGGCGACAGCAGCGATCAGGATGCCGCCACCCAGTAGTGTAGCCGCGATCATCTGTCGCCAAAGGCGGTCGGCGTCTTGCGGGGGTCCGAGTGGGAATTGGCCGCTGAGTCGCGCGTCGATTTCGGTGGCCAGTTCTTCGGCGTTGGCGCGGTAGCCGACAATCGGTTGCTGCCAGACGCCATTCACACGGATGCTCAGCGCGGGGACGTTCATGACCTGGCACTGTTCACAGAGGCCGCGATTTTCTTCGAGATCGATGTTCGCGGAGCAGAACAGCACGCGGGAGGCGAAGCGATCTGCGAGCTGGCGGATCAATTCGTCGAACGGGGGATCAATGCCGTTCCAGGGTGCCCAGAAATGCACGGCGATCGTGGTTCGTTCGTCGAGGGTGGCGAGATTGCTCTCGCCGACGATTGGCGGTGTGGAGGGAGTCCAACCTGGGTTGGGACGTGCGATGATCATTCGAGGCCTCGCCGGCAAGTCGTGTTCACACTCGTTTGGAGCTTTCTGCTACGAATGGATGAGTTCGCTCGGTTGATTCTACGGGGGACTGAAGACGGATCGAGACCGGCCCAGGCGGCTGATGGTCGAACTGGTCGGGCCACGGTGTGCGTTTAGGCTCGGACCGCGTGCGAATAGTGCGCCTGACGAGCCAGGAACGCAGCCAGTGGGCGGTGTTCAGCGGCGGCACCGGTTTTGCCTTGGTGTGGTTTGACCGGAGTGCCCGCCAGAGCCGACTTAAGCGTGGTCCGCGCTATAGCGTGGCTGAAGGCCCGCGACTTCTAGTCAACAAGGAGGTCTGAGCGTGTCACGGCACACTTCCGTTACGGGCGTCGCGCTGTGCCTGCTCGCGATTGCTGCTGCGGCGCCTTGCACTTGGGGCAACGAAGCACCTGCCAAGCGCTGCATTGCCGTTGAACTGTATCTGGTTGGCAACGCGGCCCAGCAGCAGGCCGACTTGGCTTTCGTCCGCAAGGTGCTCGAACCGCGGGGCGGGATCCGGTTGCGGCAGTACCTGGTGCCGCTGGATGCCAAAGCCAAGCAGCGCTACCGGTCGCTGTGCGAACACTTCAAGCTGCCGGCGGCTGAGAAGCACGCCTTGATGTTTGCCTGCAACCAGGTGGCTTCGGTGACCGCCCACGACGCGGCTGTGCAAGGGGCGTGTCAGGCTGTGTTTGATTACGAGCTTTACGTCCGCACCGGCTGTCCGCGGTGTGAGCAGGCGCTTCCCTGGGTTCGAACGCTGGTGGCGCAGACGCCGGCCCTGCAGTTGGTGGTTTATGACGTGGCTATGGATCCGGCCGCGGTCGCCCGGCTGGCCCGTCATGCCGAAGAACATCAAACACGTGCCACGAGCTTTCCGTCTTCGGTGGTTTGCGATCGAGTCGTTGTCGGTTGGGAGAGCGAACAGACGACCGGCGAGCGGATTCGCAAGCTGCTTGCGCCTTGGACAGTGGGTTGTGCCGAAGCGGAAAAATCGAAGGCGACAAAACCGGAGCCTGCCGCGTCCGACGCGAGCCAGCGACAAACGGGCCCGCAGCTCAGAATGGTATCGCTAGCCGAAAGTGTTGACGCAAGTGCGGCGGCCGAGCCGCTGGCGGCGGATGAAGTCGGTGGCGAGTTGCCGCTGCCGGGTGCCGATGAGGCGCTGCCGATCGATGCGCCCGAGGAAGATTCGATCGACCTGCCCTGGTTCGGCACGGTGCGCGTGTCGCAAGTGGGGCTGCCGCTGTTCACGCTCAGCGTGGGATTGATTGATGGCTTCAATCCGTGCGCGATGTGGGTGCTGTTGTTTTTGCTGTCGGTGCTGGTGAACCTGAAGGACCGGCGGCGGATGCTGGCCGTGGCAGGAACGTTCGTCGTGATCAGCGGCCTGGCCTACTTTGCGTTCATGACGGCCTGGCTCAACCTGCTGTCGTGGGTAGGGCTGCTGCGGTGGGTGCAGGTTGTATTGGCGTGCCTGGCGATCTTCGTGGGATCCGTGCACGTGAAAGATTTCTTTGCGCTGCATCGCGGCTTGACGCTATCGATTCCGGAGTCGGCCAAGCCGGGGATCTATGCCCGGGTGCGGGGGATCGTAAAGGCCGAGACGATGTGGGCGGCGCTTGCGGGGGCGATCGTGCTGGCGGTGCTGGTCAATTTCGTCGAGCTGTTGTGTACTGCCGGATTGCCGGCGTTATACTCGCAGATCCTGACGATGCAGCAATTGCCGAGGTGGCAAGAGTATCTCTACCTGGGGTTGTATATCCTGGCATACATGTTCGATGACACGCTGATGGTGCTGGGCGTGGTGGCGACGCTGGGTCATCCGAAGATGCAGGAGGTTCACGGCCGCTGGCTGAAGCTGCTGAGCGGGCTCGTGATCTTGGCCTTGGGGCTGGTGATGCTGCTGCGGCCCGAGTGGTTGACGTAACTCGTTGGAGCGTTTGCCCGCTGTCGAAGATTTGTTGTCGAAAACTGGTTGTCTGCGGATTTCTTCCGATCCTTTGTCCCTGCGACCATATGCCTGTCTGCACACGCTGGATAGTTCATGACCGCGACTCTGCTTGACGCGATGCCGCTGTGGTTGATCTTTGCTGCGACCGTGGCTCTGACCGCGGCGGCGATTGAGATCGGCTACCGGATAGGGCGGCTTCGCCGCAGGCGAGCGGAACCGGAGAAGGATCAACCCGTCGGAGCGATTGCCGCCTCGACGTTGGGGCTGTTGGGCTTTCTGCTGGCATTTACTTTCGGCCTGGCGGCTTCGCGGTTCGACGATCGCCGCCTGGCGGTCTTGGAAGAGTCGAACGCGATTGGCACCGCTTATTTGCGAGCCGGGCTGCTGAAGGAGCCGGAGCGGAGCGAGATTCGCAAGCGATTCAGCGAGTACGTCGACGCGCGGTTGGCCGCGGTCAAGCCCGAGACGCATCGCGAGGCGATGGCCGCATCGGTTGCCTTGCACGAGGCCCTGTGGAAGCAAGCGACGGCGGCGGCCGCTGCTGACCCGCATTCGATCATGACGGCGCTGTTCATCCAGTCGCTGAACGAAGTGATCGACCTGCATTCAAAGCGGGTGCTCGTAGGATTGCGGAGCCGGATTCCCGCGTCGGTGTGGATCGTCTTATACTTCATTGCCGTGCTGGCAATGGGATCGCTTGGCTACCAGGAGGGACTGGCCGGTTCGCGGCGGTCGTTGGCGGTCGTGGCCCTGCTGCTAACGTTTTCGTCGGTGATGCTGCTGATTGCCGATCTGGATCGACCGCAGGAAGGGCTGCTGCGGATCAGTCAGCAATCGATGCTCGACCTGAAGAGCACGATTGAGAAGTAAATGTTTCAACCCTAAGTCGCGGCTCGTCGGCCGCAGGAGCACTGCCAGCGATGCCTGACTCGACCGCGGCGAACGGAGAACCGCAGGGCGCGACCTTATTTCGGTCACGGGATGAGCGGATCGAAGCCGGTAAGCAGGTTCGGGCTGAACTGCCGCGCGAGTTGCATTCGGCTTGGAGCCCTCGCAAAGGACGCGATCCGGTCGCGGTGCTGGAGACGTCGAATCACGATCGTTTGCCAGACCTGGTGCCGGTGCGCTATGGCCGAATGTTACGCAGCCCATTCGCGTTTCTGCGAGGCGCGGCCGCGCTGATGGCCAGCGACCTGGCCGGGCTCCCGAAAACCGGGATTGATGCTCAGGCCTGCGGCGATTGCCACCTGCTCAACTTCGGGCTGTTTGCCACTCCTGAACGCAACCTGGTATTCGATATCAACGACTTTGACGAAACGCTGCCGGGGCCGTGGGAGTGGGACGTAAAGCGATTGGCGGCCAGCATCCTGGTGGCAGGACGCGATCAAGGCTTGTCTGATGAGGACGGTCGCGAAGGAGTGCGCAAATGCATCCGTTCGTACCGTGAGCGACTGCGTGAGTATTCGCGGAAGAGCCCGCTGGAGGTGTGGTACTCACAACTGGACATCGACACCGTGATCGAAATGTCGCCCGACGATGAGACTCGTGAGCGCCGCGAGCAACTGGCCGACAAGGCGCGAAAGCGCATTGTGGAGCATTTGTTTCCAAAGATCGTGGACCAGGTTGCGGGGCGTTACCGATTTGTCGATCAGCCACCGATCCTGTATCACATGACCGAGCCGGACTTCGAGGGACGACTGAAAGCCGGGTTCGAAGAGTACCGGATGTCATTGCCGCAGGAACGACGGGTGCTGCTGGATCGGTATCGACTGGAGGATTTTGCGGTCAAGGCGGTGGGCATTGGCAGCGTGGGGACGCGTTGCGCCGTACTGCTACTGTTCTCCGAGGAGAATCACCCACTAATTCTGCAGGTCAAGGAAGCCCGGCGAAGCGTGCTTGAGCCGTACTGCGGGAAGAGCGACTTCGACAATCAAGGCCAGCGTGTTGTGTTGGGACAACGGCTGATGCAATCCTCGAGCGATATCTTTCTGGGTTGGGTGCGGAGCGAGTTGGGATACGACTTTTACGTGCGGCAGTTGCGGGATATGAAGATGACGGCACCAATTGAGGGCGTGACCGCTGAGCAGATCAAGCTGTATTCAGAACTGTGTGGCTGGACGCTCTCCCGGGCGCATGCTAAATCTGGCGACGCCGCGACGATCAGCGGTTACCTTGGCAAAGGTGATGCGTTTGACGAGGCGCTGACCGACTTTGCGGTGGAGTATGCCGATCAGAATGAGCAGGATTACGAAGCCCTGATAAAGGCGGAGCGCAGCGGCCGAATACATGCGCTCTATGAGGAAGACGCCTAGGAGCAGAAACGGAGAGGATAGTTGTCTGTAACCATCTCCAGACTCCGCGACGCGACGGCGGCCGACGTGCCGGCGATTCGCGAAATCTACAACTACTACGTGCTGAACTCGACCTGTACGTATCAGCTTGAGCCGGACACGCTGGAAGCACGCGAGGCGTGGTTTCGCGCGCACTCGCCAGAAACATATCCTGTGGTCGTGGTCGAGAGCGAAGGCCGGGTGGTCGGCTGGGGATCGCTGTCGAAGTTCCACCCGCGCGAAGGCTACGCTCCGACGGCGGAAGCTTCGGTTTACATTGCGGCGGATCATCATCGCCGCGGCCTGGGGCGGCTGATCCTGGCGCATCTGATCGAGCGGGCCCGGACGATCGGGTTCCATACGCTGATCGGCGGGACGAGCGCCGAGCAGGCGGCTAGCCTGGCTTTGCAGGAAGGGCTCGGCTTTCAGCGCGTGGGCTTGATGCGCGAAGTGGCGCTCAAGTTCGGCCAGCGGCTGGACGTGATCACGATGCAGCTCATGCTGTGAGACCAGCCATGTCCGAGAGCACCTTGCACACGTGCTGTTGAGTCGCCAGCTAGCGAGGGGCAAGTGGGCATTTCTGGCTGGTTACTCGGCGACCACCGCTGAAAACCATCGCAATTCCGCCTGGCGGCGATTTAATCAATTGCGGGGCCGCTGTTGTTCGCGGTACCATGGTCTTCCCCTCGCAGTCCGATTCGGCTGGCACGCACGAAGCGTAAGCCGTTCGATTAACCGCGCCGCGAAACGCCGAACAGAGCAGGACATCATGGCGAGCACCACTACCCGGGCCGTAGGCGACCGCGCGCTGGCGCGGCCGGAAGCGACCGAGCCGCTGCAGATCTACTGGACGTACGCGATTAATATCGCGGCGATTCACCTGCTGGCCCTGCTGGCGCTGGTGCCGTGGTTTTTCAGTTGGACGGGCGTGGTCCTGTGCCTGGGCGGGCTGTATATGTTTGGCACGCTGGGGATCAACCTGGCGTTTCACCGAATGCTCACGCACCGCTCTCTGAAGGTGCCGCGGTGGCTCGAGTACACGTTTGCGACGCTGGCGGTGTGCTGTTTGCAGGATTCGCCCGCCCGCTGGGTGGCGATCCACCGGCAGCATCACCAGCACTCTGACGAGCAGGACGATCCGCACAGTCCGCTGGTGAGCATTATCTGGGGGCACGTCGGCTGGGTGTTCGTGCGCAGCACGGGTCACGACCGGACGATGCACTTCGAGCATTACTGCCGAGACATCCTCCGCGATCCGTATTACATGTGGCTCGAGCGGCGGCTGCACTGGTTTTGGGTGTACCTGGCGCACGCCGTGGCGTACTTCGCCGTGGGGCTGGCGATTGGTTGGGGCATGAGCGGCGTGTACATGACTGGTGTGCAGTTTGGCGCCAGTCTGCTGGTGTGGGGCGTGCTGCTCAGGACGGTGCTCGTGTGGCACATCACCTGGACCGTGAACTCGCTGGGGCACATCTTCGGCTACCAGAACTACGAGACGGGCGACTCCAGCCGCAACAACTGGATCTTCGCCCTGCTGAGCAATGGCGATGGCTGGCACAACAACCATCACGCGCATCAGAACTGCGCCGCCCACGGTCACAAGTGGTGGGAGTTCGACGTGACGTATCTGACGATTCAGGCCCTGGAGCTGGTGGGCCTGGCGACGAACGTCGTGAAGCATCCGCTGGTGCCGCGTCATGCGCGCAAGGGTGATGAGCGTGCCAACGAGCCTATCAACAAGCCGCATGTGGCTGTCAACACTTCGGCCCCTGAGCGGATCGCTTAGTCGAGCTTCAAGAGCTCGCAAGCTTCGGCGTAGCCCGCGGCCGGACGGCCGAATTCGCTGGCCGTGACGCGGGCTAGCGAAATGTCATGCCGCCAGGGGCGGCGGGTCGGACGCGTGCGGGCGAACTCTTCGCTCATTGCCAGCCACGCTTCTGAAATCTGAGGCGATAGATTGGGCTTGCTCGCCGGCTGCAAGGCAGACTAAACATTGCTCGAACCAGCGTTGGATTGCTGTCATCACAGTGATCGGCGGATGTTGCTCAACCTAACCAGGAGTATTTGGCAGTGAACTCTCCCCAATCCTCGCGCCGAGACTTTATCCGAATTGCGGGAATTGCCGTTGGAACAAGCGCGCTTGCGGCAAGCACGCAGGCGGCCGCTGAAGACAAGCCGGCGAGTCGTGATCCGGACGCGGTGTTGAAAGGGCTGTTAGATGGCAATGCCCGTTATGTCGCCGGCCAACCGCAGCAGAGCGCCCGCACGCCGGCGGACTTTGCCACCGATGCCAAGGGACAGGCTCCGCTGGCGGCGATCGTGGGCTGTGCGGATTCCCGCGTGCCGCCGGAACTGATCTTCGATCAGGGCGTGGGCGACCTGTTTGTGTGTCGCGCTGCGGGCAACCTGGTGAGCGGCACCGGCGCGATCGTGAAAGGGAGCCTGGAGTTTTCCGTGGCCGAGTTGGGCGTGACGCTCATCATGGTGCTGGGGCACAGTCAATGCGGGGCCGTGGCGGCGGCGATCGAACATATCGACGCCAAGGATGCTTTGCCCGGTGCGATCGGTCCGCTGATCGATCTGATCAAGCCGGCCGTGCTCGCGGCACAGGGTCGACCCGGCAATAAGCTGGACAACGTGATTCGCGCGAACGTTGAACGCTGCGTGGCGCGGATCAAAGGCACGGGGCCGATTCTGTCGCGGGCCGTCGATGCTGGGAAGCTAAAGGTTGTCGGCGGGGTGTACGAGCTCAGTACGGGCAAGGTTGAGATCGTGGCGTGAGGGGGCGAGTCGGAGTCGATACACGTGCTCCGTCACATTTTGATCTTGAGGTGTTCTGATCACAACCCGACGCGTGAGCGAGGATGAAGTACCGAGCGACTCGGTTGTTCGCCTCGCTCACGCGTCGGGTTGTGAATTTCCTGCGCTGCGCTAGAGTGCCTGCGGCACTGGCACGCCGAGTATCGCCGCCAGCTTCACCAGCTCGTTCCAGTTGCCGTCGTCGAGCGGGATTCCGGTGGCGGTGCGCTGGGCCAGCGTGCGGCGCTCGGGATCGCCGGGAAGCAGGATCTCGGTGACGCCCGGAGCACGCGGGCAGCTCCGCACGAACTCGTCCAGCCCGGCCACCTCGCGGGCGAAGTGCTCGCGGCCGCCCACATGCGCGGGATCAACCAGCAGCATGAACACGCAGTTGCCGTTCTGATTGATTGGTTTCTCGCGAATGCAGACGCCGCCCGAGAGTGCGCCGGCGAAGATTTCGACCATCAGGCCCAGGCCGAAGCCTTTGTAGGCCTGGTCACCGCCCATCGGCAGAATGGTGCCGGGGGGAGTGCCGTAGAGCGTCGTGGGATCGTTGGTGGGTTTGCCTTCGCAGTCGAGCAGCCAGCCGTCAGGACAGAGCTGACCGGCGATGCGTTTGACGCGGACCTTGCCTTCGGCCGTGGCGCTGGTGCCAAAGTCGAGTACGATCGCCCCGTCAGCGTGCGGCACGGCGAAGGCGATTGGGTTGGTCCCCAGCCGCGGCGCTTTTCCCCCCGGCGGCGCGACACGGCGCGTGGCCCCGTGGGTGTTAACCATCATCATCGCCACCATGCCCGCCTCGGCCGCCTGTTCGCAATACTCGCCCAAGCGGCCGACGTGCCCGGCT
>JBGSKX010000077.1:0-59738 GCA_041741015.1 Pirellulales bacterium | reverse complement strand
CCAACTAGCTAATAGGATGTAGACTCATCCTCAGGCGGAATCACACCTTTGATCCGGAGATGTTATCCGGTATTACCTGCAGTTTCCCGCAGCTATCCCGGACCTGAGGGCAGGTAATCTACACATTACTGTCCCTTTCGCCGCTGTCCCCCATTGCTGGGTTCTCGCTCGACTTGCATGCCTAATCCACGCCGCCAACGTTCATTCTGAGCCAGGATCAAACCCTTCAATTTTTGTAAGCATCACCGCACGTCGGACCGAAGCCCAACGCACGGGTTAATAGCCATCAAAACTTCTGAGTTTGGTTTGCCGGGTTACCGCTCTTCGTGAAAAGAAACGGCCCCAGCTAAGCACAGTCTTGTGCTGGCAAAAAAAATTCAGAGGTCACTACCGAATTGTCAAAGATCGAATAAAAATCCCCGGCCGACTTAAACTGCCCGCAGGCAGTGCCTTCCAGGGAGCTCATCATTCTAGAGCGATTAAGACTCCTGTCAACGGCCTCTCGAAAGATTTTTCAGAGCAGAAGCTCTGGCTCTCTCGCGGCCGTTCCCAGAGGTTCCCTCCAGAACGGGCGGCAGGTCTCGCACTTGGGCGAGCCCAAGATCTCCGCCTCCATCTGAATACGTCACCCGTCCCAGATGGTTCACGCATTTTGAAGATTTTCGGCACCCTGTCAATGGGTCTCGCACTGCCATTTTGCGAACCCGGCATTTGGCAAGTTTTTCCGCCGCGCGCCGCCGCTACGCGCCGCGAACTCTTCGCAAACTCCGCAGAACTCAGTACACCAGCTCGACGATAATCGGACGATGATCCGAACCGACTTTCGGCCCCACATGCCGCGATACCACACCGAAATGCGGCGAGACCAGACAGTGATCAATCGGAATTCGCAGCGGCAATGGAAACCACGGCCAGGTTGGATCCACGCCGTATCCATAGCGTGTGTCTCTCAGCCCCGAAGCGCTTATCAAATCGCTGAAATACGGCGACCAGCTCGTGATGTTCAGATCGCCTATCAGCACCACCGGTCCCGCGCGTTCTGCCACCCAATCCGCCACCATCGCCAGCTGAATGTTGCGCGCCTCGAACAGCCCCGCCGAGCCTGGGCTCGCTGGATGCGTACCAACAACCGTCACCGGACCACCGGGAAGATCAATCTCCGCAATGAGCGTCGGCAGATTGATCCCGGGACAGCGTTCGACATCGAGCTTCGCGATCGGATATCGGCTAAGTAAGGCCATTCCATCCGTCCGATGGCTTGGCATCACGTGCGTGTGCGGATAGATCGCATGGAGTGGTTTGAGAGCCTCGGCCCAATCGGGAGTGATCTCCATCAGCAGGGTCACATCCGGTTGCTCATCGGCGATCAGGTCGAGTGTCGGTTGAAAGTCGCGATTCAAGAAGTGAACGTTGAGCGACAGCAGTTTGAGCTCAGGTGTCGCCCCCGATAGCTCATCGGACCCGAAATACAGCGGGGCAATGAGGCTCAGGTTCACAATCGCCAGGAGCCCGGCAATTGTCCCGCTGAACCAGTGCCGTGCGAGCAGCAAAATTGCACTCGCGGCGGCTAGCATCCAAAAGTACTGCACGCGGAAGTGCCCCAAGAGCTCCAGTCTCCAATGGTCCCGGCCGAGAAAGCCGCCGATCGTTGCGAAACCGGCCAGAACGAGTGCCACCATTGCCCCGGCCACGAGGCCCCCGCGCAGAATTCGCCTCCATGTGGGCCGTGCCGCCGGTGGGGGGGGCGTGTTAAGATGTTCCAGCTCGGTCGTGCTCATCCATCAATCCGCGGGCATGAACGGGTCGGGCTTGTACTACTTTGACGATTGAAACGGACAATTCAGCCGCGGAATTGCACCATTGGCGCGCTCAGATACCAGTCCAATCGTACCTCACGCACGGCGACGCGCCCTGGCCTGGGGACATGTCAATGGCGGGCTCTGGGCTGCTGGAAATGCCCTGACTACTGGCTCACTCGTAAGCTACCTTGCGCGCGACTTGGGGGCCGCGGGTCTGGGATTAAGTTTAGTCCTGGCAGCTCCAAATCTGGCTGGGCTGCTTCGACTGGTGGCTCCGCCAATCATCTATCGCCTAGGTACCGCCCGCCGCGCGGCCATCGGCCTATTCGGAGTCAGCTATTTGCTGATTGTGGGGCTGCCGATCCTGGCTGGCTTCCCCGTAGTAGAACGCACGCGCGCGGTAAGCCTGATGATCGGCCTGCTGTTCGCACACCAGTTGTTCGAGTATCTGGGCACCGTGGCTTTGTGGACCTGGTGGGGAGATCTCGTGCCAGAACAAGTGCGGGGACGGTACTTCGCGCGCCGGCAACGCATCCAGCTTGCCGTGGCGATTCCTACGCTGCTTGCGAGCGGCTATTTCGCAGACGTCTGGCGAGCCGCCGCGGCCGACGATCCGCAGCGACTGCTCATGGCGTATGCCGTGCCAACGGGCATCGGCGCCGTGGTGTTGCTCGCCTCGATCATTCCACTGCTTCGGATGCCTGCGACCAGAAGCTACCCGCGTCCGGAAGCCGCACTGACGCTGCGCGCCATGACGATGCCCTTTGCCGATCGGCGGTTCCGCGGACTGCTCGTGTTTCGCGGCTGGTTCTCGCTGGCGAATGGTATCTCGCAGGTCGTGCAGAACGTGTTTTTTCCGAAGGAAGTACTGGGGCTCGGCGTTGCTCCGCTCGCTGCAATGCGCGTCACTACGCAGGTCGGCCAGTTTGCGGGAGCTCGAGCGGTCGGCAAACTGAGCGATCGCTTCGGCAATCGCCCCGTCATCATAGCGGGGCAGCTATGCGTCTCCCTCGCGCTTGTGTTTTTTCTGGTTGTGCGACCGGAAACATGGTGGCTGCTCTTTGGCGCCTGGGCGCTGTTCGCGGCGTACATCGCCCACAACATCTGCCTGCCGAATCTGGCCCTAAAGCTATCGACCGAAATCGAGCGTCCGGGATACGTGGCAGCTGCCGAGGCTATCGCAAGCATGTTGCACGCTGTGTCTACCGTGGCCGGCGGGTTAGTGTTTGACTACCTACGTGCCGAATCCCTGCCGTCTTCGGCCGAGTTTTATCGGGCCTGCCTGATCATTCTCGGTCTAGGATTCGCGATGCGAATGCTGGCCGTGCCGTTAGCCGCGGCGATTCAGGAACCGGGGGCGTGGACCTGGCGCGAGATCATTGTCGGACGGCGCGAACCGTGAGATACCGCCTTCCCGGCGAAAGCATTCAACGAGCTTTAACGACATCGGCCGTCAGACCTTGGTCCAACCTTTCTGCGGCGTGGAAAATATCTGCGGATTGAGGGCACGCGTCAACTTGCCAATTTCCACCTCGCATGCGCCGATCCCCTTAGCATCGGTCAAAAGTTCCAATTCGAGTTGAAACGTTACCGACGCTCCCGGTGCGAGCTTCGCAAATCGCGCCTGTTCTCCCTCAAACGAACGCGGGTTGGGGTAGTTCGTGCCCGGCTCGAGTCCCGTCACATAGCCATCCGCTTCGGCTGCGGTGTTCTTCCAGAGGGTGAAGCACGGCATCTGCTCGCGGCGGTAGCGCAGGCAGACGCCCGCCGTTCCGTGCGCGTTCTTGAGCAGCACAGGCACGATGCCGGTTGAGTCTGCCGCCAGATCGAAAAAGTACACCTGTTCGGTGAAACCCGCCTGCGGCGCCGGATAATTCTCCCAGCCCTTGATTCCTTCCGCCGCTCGAGCATCGCGCGGGACGATCGCGTTTACCGGCGCGACCAGTTTGGCGCCGGCATCCAGCACCGGCGGCCCGAAGTTGATGTGATAGAGCATCTGCGATTCGGCCGGAGTACCCGAGAGGTTCGTCACCTTGTCGGTAATGCGAATGCGGTTCTCGCCCACCTTGGTGGCGTAGGTCGTCTCCAACCGCAGTTGGTGGAACAGGAAGCGAGCTTCGTCGACAATACCGCGAACCGACAGTTCTCCACTCGTTTCGTTCACAGTGACTTCCACGCGGCTGGCTGGCAGGTTGGCGATGCGTCCATGCAATGGATAGCGGAGCCGGCCATCGGCGTCGAACTCCGGAGCGCCATTGCTGATCAGGCCGCAGCGGCATAGCAGCTCGTCGAACCCCTCCAGCCAGCCAAGTCCGTTGGGGTCGAGCGCAGGCACAAACTGCGGATGGACCGGCCCCTTCACGGCCGACTTCCAACCGTACTCCTTATCGCCCGCCCAGGCCTTCCAGAGCCCCATGCCGCGCATTGGCACGACGGCAAACTTCACGGCCCCATTATCAACCTCAATGGTGTCGACACCCTCGCGCACGCCGCCGCGCAGCGTCTGCCGCTTGATGGAATAAGTGGCATCTCCTTTGGCCGGCTCGGGCGACTCGAATTCCGCCTCGTGAATCCCCTGGTCCGAATCGGTCAGGACCCAAATGCTTTCCGCCATGATTTGTCGACTCCGCAAGCCGTGGTGACTTTGATGATCGTGACACCCCTGGCCGGGGTGCGAAGCGGTGCAATTTACGCTGCCAGTGAGCGCATTGCCAGCCGCAGTGTGGCCGCTTGCCAGTGGCTCAGCAAGCGCTTAAAACTGAGCGTTCCGGCCAGCCGGCAAGCGTACCCGTCTGGCGACGGAAACGTGGCGATCGAGCTTCCGCAAGCAAGTTCTGAAGGCGGCCGCCACTTCACCAACCGCTTTCCATCCCTGCGATTATTCAATGGCTACCGCGACTCCCCTGAAACGTGACAACGTCGGCAAGGCTCTTTCGTCAGCGCTTGATGCCGGTCAAGGCCTCCTGCGGCTTACGCCCACCTGGGTGCCGCGCAGTTTCTTGCACCCTGGCAAGCGTATCAAGTTGGCCCCCGGCGACTGGTATGCCTACGGCGCACATCGCGGCGGCATCGACGAACGCTGGTTTGCGAGCACCACCGAAGCTGCCAACGAAGGTCGCGTTCCCGACGAAGGACTCAGCTACGTGTCGCACGGTGGGCAGCGGTTCACGCTGGCAGACGCCGTGGCTGAAAGCGGCGCGAAACTGATCGGCAAGACGATGTTCGACAAGTACGACCGCTGGCCGGTGTACTCGAAATTCTTCGACAACATGGGCCCAATCCCGCATCACATGCACCAGGGCTTCAAGCACGCTGCCCTCACCGGCCAGCAGGGCAAGCCCGAGAGCTACTACTTTCCGCCGCAGTACAACAACGTCGACAACAACTTCGCCTATACGTTCATGGGCCTTGAGCCGGGCACCACTAAGGCCCAGCTTCGCAAGTGCCTGGAGAACTGGCACAAGGGCGACAACGGCATTCTCGACCTCTCGAAGGCCTATCGCCTGCAGCGTGGCACCGGCTGGCTGATTCCGCCCGGCGTGCTGCATGCCCCCGGTTCGCTCTGCACCTACGAGCCACAGTGGGGCTCGGACGTGTTCGGCATGTTCCAATCGCTCGTCGAAGGCCGCGAAGTCCCCTGGTCGCTCTTGGTGAAGGACGTCCCGCAGGATAAGCACCAGGATCTCGACTTCATCATCGAGCAGCTCGATTGGGAAAAGAACGTCGACACGCACTTCAAGAAGAACAACTACCTGGAACCGATCGTCGACAAGACCCAGAGCGGCAATGGATACACCGACCGCTGGATCGTCTACGGCACGGTCGACGGCGAACAGCTCTTCAGCGCCAAAGAACTCACGCTCGAGCCGGGCGCCAAGATGACACTCAAAGACCCCGGCGCCAGCGGCTGGATTACTGTGCAAGGCCGCGGCCGGATCGGCAAGCTTGCCCTGCAAACGCCGGCGATGATTCACTTCGGCCAGGAAACCGAAGACGAAGTGTTCATCACGCACGAAGCCGCCAATGCGGGCGTCGAGGTGGAGAACACCGGTAGCGAACCGCTCGTTTCGCTCCGCTACTTCGGACCCAACACGCACAAGAGCCTGCCGGCCGTGGGCGACTACTTGAAGTAGTAGTCCGGGTCTTTGCCATCCAATCGCTTGCGCCGTTTTCAGGCTTCAACCAGGATACCAATCCATGAGCAACAACTTCCCCAAGCTTCACAATGCAGCCTGGCCCGGTGTCGTCGGAAAGGGCGAGGGCTCCGAACCGCCGATCGAACTGGACACGATGCTCGACCTGACCGCGGCGGCGGAAGTCGAGGGCGTGAAGTTCGACGGTTTCGACCTGTTCCTGTTCGACCCGCACATCAGCATCAACGCCTCGGACGACGAGTTGAAAACGCTCGCGGACAAGGCCCGCAGGCGTAACCTGACGATCGGTTCGGTCGTCGCGCCGGTCTGGCCGCCCACGGGTGGCGGCTCCGCAATGGGTAGCGACGAGGATCGCAAGAATTTCCTCACGCAGGTTCGCAAGGGCTGCAGCATCGCTAAGCGGCTTCGGGAGATGGGAATTCGCCCTTATGGTGTGGTGCGGATCGACTCGGCCACCGGCGTTGGGGAATGGGCCGAAGGCGATCGCAACGCGAACAGCAAGAAGATCGCTGCCACATTCAAGGAAGCCTGCAACATTGCGGACGACGCCGGCGAGCGATTGGCGGCCGAAGGCGAGATCTGCTGGGGCGGCATGCACAGTTGGCGCCGGATGGTGCAGTTGCTCGAGATGGTCGACCGACCCAAAACGCTCGGCTTCCAGGCCGACATGGCGCACACCCTGCTCTACGTGCTGGGCCACAACGCTCCCGAGGACGCGATCCTGCCGGCAGGCTACGACTGGAAAGACACGGCGGCCCTCGACAATGCACTGAAGCAGCTCACCGCGGCTTTACGCCCCTGGACGATCGACTTCCACGTCGCCCAGAACGACGCGACCGTGCACGGCACTGGCAGCCACGACAAGACGGGTCGCCACTGCCTGCCGAACGATCCGAACGCGAAGCTCGACATCACCAAGGTAGCGGGCTACTGGCTCCGCGACGATGCCGGCAATGTGACCAAGAACTTCCAGCACATCTGCTGGGACGGCTGCATGTTCCCGAACGCGACGATGATGAAGCGCGAAACGTGGAACGAGATTCTGAAGGCCATGATTGACGTTCGCAACGCGCATGGATGGTCGGCGTAGCCAAGCATCCCAATGAGCCCCAAATTCGCTGGGGCCTCGCAGTATCGAATCAGAGCGCACTCCCTCAAGGATCAACTTGCAATGTCCAAGCCCCTCAACATCGGCATGATCGGCTACGGCTTCATGGGCCGGGCCCACTCGAACGCATATCGGCAGGTGAGCCAGTTCTTTAAGCGCGAGTATCGCCCCGTGCTGAAGGCGTGCTGCGCGCGGAAGGAAGATCAGATCAAAGCTTTCGCTGAGAATTGGGGCTACGAGTCCTACGAAACCGACTGGCGGAAGCTGATCGAGCGGAAGGACATCGACGTAATCGACGTCGGTTCGCCGAACAACACGCACAAAGAAATTGTGCTGGCCGCGGCCAAGGCCGGCAAGATGATCGTCTGCGAAAAGCCGCTGGCGATGAACATCGCCGAGGCGGAAGAGATGTGCGAGGCGGTCGAGAAGGCCGGCGTCGCCAACATGGTCTGGTTCAACTATCGCCGCGTGCCGGCCATCTCGCTGGCCAAGCAAGTGGTCGACGAAGGTCGCATCGGTCGCCCGTTCCACTATCGGGCGACATACCTCCAGGACTGGACGATCGCGACCGACGTGCCTCAAGGTGGCGCGGGACTGTGGCGGCTCGACGCCAGCGTTGCCGGCTCTGGCGTGACCGGCGATTTGCTCGCGCATTCGATTGATACCGCCGAATGGCTGAACGGCCCGATCGCTCGCGTGTCGGCCGCCACCGAGACGTTCGTCAAGGAACGCGTCCATGCTGAGACCGGCAAGAAGCAGCCTGTGGGCATCGATGACGCGTGCATGTTTCTGGCCGTATTCAAAAATGGCTCGATGGGCACGTTCGAAAGCACGCGGTACGCCCGCGGCCGCAAAAACTACAACACATTCGAACTCAACGGCGAGGCTGGTAGCGTGTTCTTCGACCTGGAAGACCCGCAGTACTTGCAGTACTTCAAGTACTCCGATCCCGAGACCGGCAAGAAGATTGAGAGCCACCTGACCGGCTGGCAGAAGATTCACGTCACGAACCCCGAACACCCGTACATGAAGCATTGGTGGGTGCCAGGCTGTACGATCGGCTACGAGCACACGTTCACGAACGCTCTGGCCGACTTCCTCGAGTCACTCGAGAAGAAGAAGCCCGTGCAGCCCGACTTCCGCAGCGGTCTGCGCACTCAAAAAGTCTGCGACGCGGTGCTCGATAGCGCGAAGAGCGGCCGTTGGGTAGAGATTCCCTGATCGGGGGTCGCTTCTCGCCAGGTCCCCCTTGATGCTTGCGACCGAATAGCGCAACAGCCATAGTGCGCGCATGAACTACTTCGCTCACGGCAGGCGTTTCATCAACGATCCCTACTTTCTGGCCGGCACGGCGCTGCCCGACTGGCTGAATGTGGTGGACCGCCGGCTGCGCGTGCGGTCGAAGCAGGCGGCCATGTTTGTGGACAACGCGGATGAGACGATTTCCCGCCTCGCAGCAGGCGTCATGCAGCACCACGCCGACGATGCCTGGTTTCACGTGACACCGGCGTTCGCCGAGCTCTCACTCGATTTTGCCCGCCGCGTGCGCGAGTCGCTGCCGGCCGACGACGGATTTCGTCCGCACTTTCTGGGGCATATCCTGGTCGAGCTTCTGCTCGACGCGGAGTTGATCGAGCAGGATCTAGGCACCTTGGAAGCCTACTATAAAGCGATGAATTCGCTTGACGGCGAGCGGGTTGCTGCCGCGGTTAACATGATCGCACCGCGCCCAGCCGAAAACCTCGCGACGTTCGTGGGCATGTTTTCCCGCGAGCGGTTCTTGTTCGATTACCTGGACGATGGCAAACTGTTGCTTCGCCTGAACCAGGTGATGCGCCGCGTGGGCTTGCCCGTCCTTCCGGCAAGCTTTGCGGATCTATTGGCTGAGCTGAGGCGTGACGTCCGACATCGGCAACTCGAATTGCTCGCTGTTCAATAGGCCACCACAACCAACTTAGACTCCCCGGAGCTATCGATGAAATACGGTATGAACCTCTTGCTGTGGTCCGGCGACATTTCGGATGAGCATCTGCCGGTCCTCGAGAGCCTGAAGAAGATGGGCTACGACGGCGTCGAGGTGCCGATGTTCACGCCCGATCCGGAGAAATTCGCCAGGCTCGGCAAGCGGTTGGATGAGCTGGGCCTCGAGCGCAGCGCGGTGACGGTTCGCAACGCGGCGGACAATCCCATCAGCCCCGATGCGAAGATCCGCGCCGCGGGCGTGGAAGCCAATAAGCTGACGCTCGAGTCGTGCCAGGCCTTGGGCGCCCACGCGCTGGTCGGCCCGTACCACTCGGCGATCGGAGATTTCACGGGATCCGGCCGCACCGAGGACGAATGGAAGTGGGGCGTCGAAAGCATGCGGCAGGTGGCGGAGCACGCGGCCAAGTGCGGCGTCACGCTGGGAGTCGAATACCTCAACCGCTTCGAATGCTACTTCCTGAACACTGCGGCCGACGCGATCAAGTTCGTGGAAGCGGTCGGACATCCGAACTGCAAGACGATGTACGACACGTTCCACGCCAACATCGAAGAGAAGGATCCGGTCGGAGTCATCAAGGCGATTAGGCCGCACGCCGCCTTGATCCATATCTCCGAGAACGACCGCAGCACCCCAGGCCAGGGCAATATCCCCTGGGCCGAGACGTTTAAGGCCATCCGCGAGTCGGGCTACGATGGCTGGCTGGTCATCGAAGCCTTCGGCCTCTCACTGCCGGAACTGGCCGCCGCCACGAAAATCTGGCGCAAGATGTACCAGAGCGAAGAGCAGCTCGCCCGCGAAGGACTGGCTTTCATGAAGCAGCACACCGCCTAAACGAATGGCATATGAAGGCGAGCCCGAATCCGCTTGCCGGCAAGTGCTGGGCGCGCTTATAGTGCGATGATGGCTGCCAAAGCTCAATCCGTTCCGCCCGTCGCCGGACTTCCGGCCGTGGTACGCGAATCGGATTCGGCGGGGCTGGCGCTCGACGAGCTGAGCCAGACGCTAGCTGGCATGATCGAGCGCGGTGCCGACCCGTACGTTGCGCTCCCGCCCGAGGCCGTCGAAAGTGAACCGCTACCAATTGCGTCAGCACCAACTGAGGAAGCCTGCGAAGTTACGCCGCGATCGATTCTGGAGGCCCTGCTGTTTGTTGGAAGTCCGACGAACGAGCCGTTGTCGAGTCGCTATGTAGCGTCTCTGATGCGTGGCGTAAGGACGGCGGAAATCGACGCGTTGGTCCAGGACCTCAATGCCGAGTACCAGCGGCGCAATTGCCCCTACCAGGTTCTCGAAGAGGCCGGCGGCTATCGGCTCACGCTTCGCGAGGAATACGACCGAATGCGCGAGAAGTTCTTTGGCCGCACGCGTCAGGCCAGGCTGTCGCCGGCAGCCATTGAAGTGCTCGCGGCAGTCGCTTACAACGAACCGGTAACTGCCGAGGAAGTCGCGAAACTTCGCGGCGCCGCGTGCGGGCACATCTTGGCCCAACTTGTACGCCGGCAATTAGTGCGGCTTGAGCGCACCGAGACAAAGCCGCGTAAAACCGTCTACTGGACGACCGACAGGTTCCTGGTTCTATTTGGGCTGGAAAGTCTCGGAGATTTGCCTCGCGGCGAGGATTCCGTTCCCACATGAGCTCGCTGCAATCCGCTTAAGTCCCTTGCCAGCAGCAACTTGCTGTCATGGCCCAGGAACTTGCGCAGGCGCGGCCTGCCCTCATTGCTAGAATACCCCACTGGTTTGACGGACGTCCGCAAGGGTTGCGGATGCACTGCGACGCTCAAGCGGCCTCGTGGAATTCGCCAACCAAGGTGAGGCACCACCGTGTGCCGCGCTCCCATGGATACTCCGCTAGCCGGCGGTGCTCAACAGGTTTCAAGCAGTGCGTTCCCACTCGTGGTAGACACGCCTCCCCAATCTTCCCGACCTCGGTATGAGTCTCTGCGCGCCGAAGGTCCGGCCGTCGTCCCTTCGCTACTCCTGTGCGATTTTGGGCACTTAGCCGACGAGGTGAAGCGGCTGGAGGACGCAGGGGTCCGAGCGCTGCATCTCGACGTGATGGACGGGATCTTTGTCCCGAACATCACCTACGGGCTACCGATTGTCGAAGCCGTTCGCCGGTCGACCGAGTTGCCCATTGAAACGCACCTGATGATTGCCGAACCCGCTAAATACCTGCGGCAGTTTCGCGAGGCTGGTGCCGATGCGATGACATTCCATTATGAAGCGGCCCCTGACGCCCGACCGCTGCTCGAGCAGATCCGCGCGATGGGTGGCGAGGCCGGCTTGGCCATCAATCCCGCGACTCCTGTCACGGCAATTGAACCACTTCTGGACGCCTGCGACATTCTACTAGTGATGAGCGTCTCCCCAGGTTTCGGCGGACAAAGCTTCGAGCCGTTGGCACTCGAGAAGCTTTCGCGACTGCGCGATTTGACTACGAACGAACAGATTCTGGAGGTCGATGGCGGTGTGAATGCCAAGACGATCGGTTCGTGCGTTGCCGCAGGGGCGCACTCGCTAATCGTGGGGTCCGCGATCTTCGGACATTCCAATTACTCCCAGGCGCTCGACGCTCTGGCCGTGGCCATGCGGGTCAGGCCGAACTCGTAGCGCACAACAAGATAAGCTTCCCTGAGAGTTAATCACGAAAAATGGTTCAGATCGTACTGATTCGCCCCGCCGCCACCGACTATGACGAACAGGGGCGAATCGTCGGCGGGCTCGACATTCCGCTCAGCGAACAAGGCGCCCGTGACGTTGAGCGGATGATCGAGGAACTTCGTCCCTTGGGAATTACCGCGATCTACACCGGCCCCTGCAAAAGTGCCTGCCAGACGGCTGAAGGGCTCGCCGACGCACTGGATGTAAAGCTGAAGAAGCTCGACGACTTGCGGAATATCGATCATGGGCTGTGGGAAGGCATGCTGATCGAGGATGTCAAACGAAAGCAACCCAAAGTCTATCGCCAATGGCAGGAGCAGCCGGACATCATCTGCCCTCCCGAGGGTGAGATGCTAGGCGAGGCTCGGGAGCGAATTCAGGGGGTTCTGGCAAAGCTACTTAAGAAGAACACCGTAGGGACTGTGGCCCTGGTGATCCCGGACCCTCTTGCGGGGGTCGTCCAATGCGAGTTGCTCCGACAGGACATCGGGGTATTCTGGAAGACGCGTTCCGCCTGCGGAAAATGGGAAGTCATTAACGGCCAGTCGCAAGACGTGGCTGGAGTTCATCACTAGAAACTGACTAAATTCCAGCCGTCGGCGTCTAAGGATTGCCGATGGTGTTTTAAGCACGAAATCGATCCCGGCGCCCCATCACCTTTTTCGCCGGAAACTTAAGAACTATGTCGACCAGTCCGATCGAAACCAACCTGCAAGTCCCTGGCACCCGGCGACCCAAGCGAGGTGTGCCCGAGGGTCTCTGGCAGCGCTGTCCAGGTTGTCAGCAGACGATTTTCCGCAAGCAGGCCGAACGTGCCCTGGGCGTTTGCCCGGAGTGCGATTACCACTGGTACGTTTCGGCTCGCGACCGAATCGCCCAAGTGCTCGACGAGGGCACCTTTGAAGAGTGGGACGCCGGACTGATGCCGGCTGATCCGCTCGGGTTCGTCGACAAGAGCGCTTACGCCGACAAGCTCAAGAAGGAGCAGTCGCGAACCGGACTGAACGAAGCTGCGGTGGTCGGCACCGGTATGATCCGCGCCCGCCGAGTGGCTTTTGGCGTCACTGACTCGGCGTTCATCATGGGCAGCATGGGATCGGTCGTCGGTGAAAAGCTGACCCGACTGATCGAGCGGGCCACTGCCGATCGCTTGCCGCTGATCATCATCAGCGCTTCGGGCGGCGGCGCTCGGATGCACGAGGGTATTCTCTCTCTGATGCAGATGGCAAAGGTCTCTGCGGCGCTTGCCCGTTATGACGCAGCCGGTGGCCTGTTTATCTCGGTTCTTACCAACCCGACCATGGGTGGTGTGGCGGCCAGCTTCGCGTCGCTTGGCGACATCATCTTTGCCGAGCCCAAGGCGCTGATCGGATTTGCCGGTCCGCGCACGATTCAGGCGACGATCAGAATCGAACTTCCCAAGGGATTTCAGACCAGCGAGTTCCTGCTCGAACACGGTTACATCGACCGTATCGTGCGTCGCTGCGACCTGAAAAGCGAGATCGCCCGATCGATCGACTACTGCGGCAAGATGCCACGCTAGTTCGTCTGAATCGGCCTAACGCTTGCCCGCTTGCGCGCGCCGGCCTAAAGTAGCGCTAGAGGGCCGTCGCTTCAAGGCGCCCCTCAACTTCCCGCAGTTCGCACCGGAACGAGGCGCCACTTCTCATGGGGCTGTTCGATAAGCTCTTCAAGGGCTCGAAAACGAATCTCAAGACACGTTTTGAGCTGTTACGCGAAGCGATTTCGGGCACGATGTCCACATTTCACATGGCGCGCGATCGCCAGACCAAGCAGATCGTGGGCCTCAAGATTCTCGATCGCGAAAAGACCGCGCAACTGGAATCTCGCTTTGTGGGCGTCGACAAACCGAAGGAAGGCGAGATCGCCGTTGCATTTGAGCATCCGCACATCGTCAAAACGATCGAGCACGGCATCTCGACAGATAATCAGCAGTTCCTGGTCATGGAATTCCTCGATGGTCCGGGCCTCAATTCGTTGATCGTGGGTCGCAGTGAGAAGCTCGAAGGCCGACGGATCGAGTTACTCCGCCAGGCGGCCGAGGCTCTCGCCACGGTCCATCGCGCGGGCTACATACATCGTGACGTTTGCCCACGAAATTTCGTCGCCAATAAAGACTGCGCGTCGCTGAAGCTGATCGATTTCGGCCTCACTGTCCCGAACAATCCCCCATTCACCTCTCCCGGCAACCGCACCGGCACCCCGAATTACATGGCCCCAGAGGTCGTGCGGCGCCGGCCGACGAGCACAAAGCTCGACGTCTTCGCCTTTGGGGTGACGGCCTTCGAACTGTGCGCGTTCGAACTCCCGTGGCCGCGTGGCCGGGGCGAAGCGGCAATGACTCACGGCTCGATGGAGCCGGCCGAGTTGCGGAAGTTCTGTCCGAAGATCGATCCGCGGCTCGAAAAGGTGATTTATGCCTGTATCGACGCCGACCCGGACAAACGACCCTCGCTCGATGATTTCTTGAAGGCGATCAAAGGCTTGAAGCACGAATTCACCGGCTGAACTGGCGATTCGATGGCCGCCGGCATCCGTAAGCTAGGCTTTTCGACGGGAAGAGCTCCTGACCCGCGGAGAGAACTTATGCGCCGGTTCGCCCAGCTTGCTGTGATCGTTTGCGTCCTCCTGACTCTCGGCTGTAAAGCTACACCTGAGGAGCAGGCACTCGAATTAGTCGCCGCGTACGGCGGAGAAGTTCGGACCGACGCCGGTGGTCATGTAACTGCCGTCGATCTAAGCGATACGCCCGCCGGAGACGATGTGATTGCCGCGCTGGGAGTATTTCCCACAATCCGGACGCTCAACTGCACGAACGCTGGGCGAATTTCCGGTCAGGGCTTTTCAGCTTGGTCCTCCGATGCATCAATCGAGTCTCTATATCTCGTCAGTACCGCGCTGGACGACGCCGGACTGCACCAGATCGGTCGATTCAACTCTCTCAAGACGCTCCAACTGGGGCACACCAAGATTACCGACGCCGGTCTACCCGCCGTCGATCACCTCTCGAATCTCGAAACCCTTTCGCTGAGCAATACAGCTGTGACCGACGCCGGCCTCATTTCGTTACGCGACTTGCGCAAGCTCTCGACCCTGATGATTCGCGATACGGGGGCCAGCCCGCGGGGAGTACTGGAACTGCGGCGAATGCTGCCGAAGGCCCGGATCCTGAAGTAGCTGGGCCCCCAAGGCGTCCGGGGGCGGAGAAAACTGACCTCAATTCGTCGCTTGCTGGCCATGGGGACGAGGCTTATACTGGCGTTCTTCCACGCTTCCCGAAACGCCCCCCCCCAGGGGTCTTGCTCGCGGTTGCGTGCCGGGCCACGGCTCGCGAGTCAGTAGCCGGCCCGAATCACCGCACACATTTGCCGCGACCTGTATGGTCTGCAGCTCAGATGAGGTAATTCGAACATGACGATGGACAAAAGTCTCCGCGTTCGCCGCGGAATGGTACGAAGCCGTAGCGTGCTTACCCGTGCCGAGCGTCTCGCTCGACTGCAGGAAGCCGACAAGTGGCAAGAAGGCGGAAGCCCCCTGGGTCTGCCCAAAGTGCGCGTCTACAAGCTTGCCATGAAGAAGAAAAAGAAGCGCAAGGAAGAAGAAGACGGCGCTACCCCGGACGCGAAGAAGGCCGACGCGAAGAAGAAGTAGTTGGCAGTGCCACCGGTCGAATGCGCTGTGCCTCGCGTTTGGTGCGGCACAAGCGACGCGCCGGATTCTCAAGTCGCTCATTGCGCAAACGGTTGAGCTACAATGCGGGTCCGCCTGGAGTATGGCCGAGACGGACTCGATGTCGAACTTCCCGACGACAGGGTCGTCCGCTCGCTGGCTTACAAGAACGCTCCGCCGCTGGCAGATCCCGTCGACGAACTCGAGCGACTGCTCGTTTCTCCAATCGGCGCGATCCCTCTGAGCGAACTGGCTCGCGAACGTCGCGATGTTTGTATTGCGATCTGCGACATCACGCGGCCCGTGCCCAACGAGTTAATCCTGCGGCCGGTTTTGCGAACGCTTGAAGTCGCGGGTATCGCGCGCGAGAAAATCACGATTCTGGTTGCTACCGGTCTGCACCGGGAAAGCAAGCCCCACGAGATCGTCGAGATGGTCGGCGCGGAAATCGCCGCGAGCTATCGGATCGAGGATCATCGTGGGCAGGAGATGGACGAACACACCTACCTCGGCGAAAGTCCGCGCGGTGTACCGATCTGGATCGACTCGCGCTACGTGCGGGCGGACCTGAAGATTACGATCGGCTTGATCGAACCGCACCTGATGGCCGGCTTCTCTGGTGGGCGGAAGCTAATCTGTCCCGGGCTGGCGGGACTCGAAACGGTCAAGGTCTGGCACGGTCCGGAATTCATCGAGCACCCCTTGGCCGATTGCGGGCAACTCGACGGCAATCCGGTGCACGAAGAGAACACCTGGATCGCCCGCCGCGCGGGTTGCGACTTCATTGTGAACGTGGTGATCGATGCCCAACGGCGACCGCTCAAGTTCGTGGCAGGCGACATGGAGCAGGCATTCCTCGAAGGAGTCGAGTTCGTGCGCGGCGTGGTGATTGACACCGTCTCTGAGCCGGTCGACGTCGTTGTTACAAGCGCGGCCGGATATCCGCTCGACACGACTTTTTATCAGTCGATTAAGGGGATGACAGGTGCCCTGCCGATCATCAAGCAGGGCGGCACAATCGTCGTCGCCGCCAGTTTGACCGAGGGCATCGGCAGCCCCGAGTTTCAGAACCTGTTCGTCGAGCACGCAAGTCTGGAGTCATTTGTCGAGCGTATCCTCGGTAAGGACTACTTTGTGCTCGATCAGTGGCAGCTCGAAGAACTGGCCAAGGTGCGTCGCAAAGCCAAAGTGAAGGTGGTCAGCGATGGGCTGTCTGCCGAGACACTTAACGGGCTTTTTGTGGAAAGCGCCCCGAGCGTCGAGCTGGCCGTGGCCGATTCGCTGGCAGAATACGGCCCCGACGCGACGATCGCAGTCATTCCCAAAGGACCGTATGTATTGCCGCGCGTGGAGTAGTTAATTCTGGGGCTTCGGCTGAGCCCGCTGCCATTCCTCTGCGGTGACGTCGCGTTTCTGGTGCACGAGCACGTGGCCGCCTTTCATGCCGCCCACAACGATATCAGGCAGCTTGTCGCCGTTCACGTCCGTCACGGTCACCTGTCGGCCGATCCCGGTCTCGGCCGCCGCCAGTTGCGGCACCCAGTCAACTCCCGCTTCGCCGCGGACCAGCTTGAACCAGTACACCACGGCGCCCGAATCCCACATAGGACTCTTGGTGTGATGCGACCAGTAGGTCTTGCCGGTCACAATGTCGCGCAGACCATCTCCGTCGATGTCGACGAGGTTCACGGAATGCGGCTCGCTGAACACGAGCCCATACCGATTCTCGTCCGGCCTACTGCCCATGATCAAGTGTTCGCGAAAGCTGATTCTCTCGCCGTCGCGAACTTGCTCGTGCCAGGATAGCCCAAACTCGTGCGCCGCGAGGCTTGTTATCACGTCGTTATCGCCGTCCCCATCCACATCATAGGCAAACATCTCGGCTCCACCTGGGCCCGCAAAGGCGACCTGGTGCAGCTTCCACTTCGCTTCGCCCGGCGACGCGGGCTGCTCGAACCAGCCATCCTTAGTGATGATGTCGATGCGGCCGTCACCGTTGATGTCGCCGGCCCCCAAACCGTGCCCGAACGGCCGCGGGGCATTACGCTCCGAGACGTTGTGGAAGGTCCATTTGTTGAGCGGTTTCGACCAGTCGACCGTCGCATAGCCGAAATAGCCATCGTGCGTGCAAATAAACTCGGGGCGTTCATCCCCCACAATATCCAGGAGCTGTGGCGATTCGTTGCACACCGAGTCGAGCACCTCATGGCGCTTCCACAACTCATCGAGCTTGCCAGGCCCGGGATTCTCATAGACATAAGCCGGCGTGCCGGGAAAGCCCGCCGTCAGGATGTCATTTCGACCGTCGCCGTTGAAATCGTAGACCCAGGCGAAGAAGTGATTTGCATACGCTTCGCGCGGTTGAGCGACTGGCTTATAGATCTTGTGCCGCGCTTGAAACTCAGGACCTTTGAACCAATAGGGTCCATACACCGCGTCGACCACGCCATCGCCGTCGATGTCGCCTGCGCCAGCCCCTTCGGAGTAGTACACGTCGGTGAGCGGGATGACTTGAAATTCGTGGAGCGAGTATTCATCGGAAATTGCGGTCTGCGCGAAGCTCACACAAACCAAAAGCGCTGCCACTGGGAAACGTTTCATCTCGCTATGCTCCTGGGTTCGCGTTGGGGTGCGTCCACTCTGTCACAGCCGGCGGCCGCTGTCAAAGCGGAGGGCGAAATCCTGGCGTTTTCCGGATCAGACTGGTTTGACTGCCGGTCACGGCAACGTAAGTTTGCCAGGAGCAGTGCGCTTACGATGATCCCCGTCCGCCCCCAGTTTCTGCCATTTGTTGTCGCCCTACTGTTCGCTGCTGCGCTCACGGGGGCGGCCAGTGAGCTGCGAGACGGCCAGCGCTACCAAGTGGCGGCAAGATCGTATCAGCAAGCCGACGCTGCCGGCAAGCGGCGGTTCCTCGAAGACCTGTTGTCCCGCTCCGACGCCGCGACGGCGGTTACGACTAGCGGCGCTCAACTGGAGCACCTGCGACGCCGCAACCAGGCAATCCTCGACCGCGCGACCCAAGGACGCGAACTTTCCGACGGTGGGCTCCTGGAACTACTGGCCGAGGTCGACAATCAGGAGCAACGGGCGATCGCCAGGCTGCGGCGCGACTTCGCCTTTTCCACGGCCCAGGCGTTCTACGACGATCGCGTCGAGTTCGACAAGTGGCATGATGCCTGGGAGCGAATCGAAAATCGCTATCAACGGGATGGTCGTCCCTTGGCGTGGCAAAACCGGATGATCGACTGGCTGGCCCTGGCTTCGGCGCGACAAGCCCAGGTCAGCATTGCCAAGTTGCATCCCGGCAATAGGACACCCGGTGTGCTGCCGCAGAAAGTTCCGCCGCGCGGCGGGGCAATTATCCAGCACTCGGAACTCGAGTCGCGAATTGCCGGCTACAACCTCGCGGTCTCGCGGCTCTTTTCCGAGTTACATACGAAAGGGGCGTGGACGGTCGACGGCCTGGGACGCGCGGCCGCCGAGCTCGCGGATCTCTCTACGACGCGCCACGACCTGACCCTCTACTGGAAGCTCTTGCCGCGCGACGCGCAAACCCGGCAAACACCACTGCGGTCGCTGGATGACGTGATTCCGCTCTTAGCCCGCAGGACGGCCGAGCGGCGGCGTGAGCTGGAAAAGACCGCCGCCGATTCACCACGGGCGGCCTGGGAACTGCGCCGGCTGGACGAGGTCTCACGCAGGCTGGCAACGCTAGCTACTCCTCGCAGCTAGTTTTGATGATTGCATCTGCCGAACGCGAAGTGCCCTTCCCCGCGATCGCGAAGTTTGCTACTTACACCGCCCACTCCGAGCGGTAGCGCGCTCGGGGCGAGCACGTCTACTCTCAGCGCGACACAACGGCAAGGATGCCGGACATGTCGCCCAGAGCTCTTTCCAGCACTCGTTCGCGGACGCAACGAACATGAAACGCACCGTCTTTGGCGTCTTGGTCATGAGCAGCCTCGTCGGGCTGGGCACCTTTGGCGTTTACTACGCTCAAGGCAAATTAGCCCCCAAGGCCGCTGCCGAAGCCACGGCGAAAGCCGAACCCACAGGCAAGCAGCCGCAGCCGATTCCGGTTGCCCGGCAACTTCCGGCAAGTGCCGATCCCTATGCCGCCGAGCCCATCAGCGAGGCCAATGCGGACCGGTATCAATCCGACGACTATGCCGCCGCGCAGCAGGCCGACGGACTGGCACCTGAAGCTCAGCCGGCAGATTTCGCCGAAGAGATCATCGATCAACCGCTCGAGAGTGACATTCCTGACGCCGACCCCGCGAACACCGAACAGCTTGCCGCCGCACCCCCCAGCGGAAATCCGTTCCCAACTCGTCAGGCTCCCACGGCTGCCCCTGATGCTCAATACGCCGAGCAACCGGTGGCGGCTGAAGTAGCCGAAGAGTCCGCGCAGCAGGCCCAGAACGCCTTCGCCGCGCAACCCGGTGGCGTACCACAACCCTTGGAGGCTGGAGCACCAACGGGCGCCGGAAATCCGCTGCGCGGCGCAGCCGCTCCGCTGGCCGCCGGCGCCGAGGCCGCTGCTCCCACCGCGGTTGACACGTATGGCGCGTCGAACCCCTACCAGGCCGCTCCCGCTGAACTGCCCACCGCCGAGCCACTTGTTGGCGGCGCCGCTGCAGCAGCGGCGCTCGACGCAGAGGCCGATTCCGCCGAACCCCTGAGCGAAGGTACTGGCCGTCCCGGCGATCCTCAGCTCAATGGCACGCAGGCCCCGACGCTGACGATCGAAAAATCCGCCCCGCCGGAAATTCAAATAGGTAAGCCGGCTAAATTCACGATCAAGGTGCGCAACGCCGGCACCGCGACGGCGCATGGCGTCGAAGTCCACGATACCGTGCCGCAAGGCACGCAGCTGATCGATTCAGCGCCGCCGGCCGGCCGCAATCCTGACGGCCAGCTCGTCTGGGAGCTCGGCACAATGAAGCCGAACGAAGAACAAACCATCGAATTGCAGCTCATGCCGACCGCCGAAGGCGAGATCGGCAGTGTCGCTACCGTAACGTTCCAAGCGCACGCTTCTGTACGAACCGTCGCTACGAAACCAATGCTGAACATTGAAGTCCTCGGCCCCTCGAAAGTCCACAAGGGCGAACAGCTCACACTGCGGATCAAACTCTCGAATCCCGGCAGCGGCGTCGCCCAGGGAGTTGTGATCAGCGAAACCGTGCCTGACGGACTCACTCATGCCGCCGGACGCGAACTGGAGTTTGAACTCGGTGCACTCAAGCCGGGCGAAGTCCGCGAGCTCGACCTTACGCTCACGGCGGCAGCGCCTGGCGAGCTCGTAAACATCATTCGGGCCGAAGGCGAAGCCGGATTGTCGAGCGAAGCCCAAACTGCGATTGAAGTCGTCGCCCCGCAGCTCGAGGTTGCCCTCGCCGGACCCAAGTTGCGGTACTTGGAGCGAAACGCGACGCACAGCATCTCGATTAAGAACCCCGGCACTGCCCCGGCCAAGAACGTGGACCTGGTGGCGGTGCTGCCACGGAACCTGAAATTCGTCGAAGCCAACAACGGCGGACAGTTCGACGAGGCGACTCATGCGGTTTACTGGAACCTCGAAGAACTGCCGCCGCAGGAAACAGGCGTCGTGAAACTGACGACGCTGCCGCTCGAGGCGGGCGAAGCTCGCGTCGTGATTCGCAGCGTCTCGGCCGAAAGCGGCCTCAAGGATGAACGCGAAGAAGTGGTGCAGATCGAAGGCCTCGCCGCAATCAACTTCCAGCTTTCCGACCTTAAGGATCCGATCGAAGTCGGCGGCGAAACGTCCTACGAGATTCGGGTCACGAATCAAGGCACCAAGGCTTCCGGCAATGTGCACCTGGCGGCGCTCATGCCGACAGGCATGAAACCGCTCTCGGCCGAGGGCCCAGTACGCTACAAGATCGAGGGTCAGCGCATCATCTTCGAACCGCTCAGGCAATTGGCCGCCAAGGCCGAAACGGTGTTCACGATCAAGGTCCAGGCCACCGGCGTGGGCGATCAACGAATCGCGGTGCAACTGGCGACCGACGAGATTCGTGATCCGATCTCGAAAGAAGAGAGCACGCACGTCTACAGCAGCGAATAGGTACCGCTGCGAAGCGTTTTAACGCCGCGCAATCTACCGCTTGCTGTCGGTACTGTCGGGGCCAAAACGAAGCTCCTTCGTGGAGTGACCGGCAAACGTGTCTCTCCACAGCCCGCGAACCAGGGCGTACTCGCCGGCAACAACGAGTAACGTTCCGACTGTGACGCTCACCGCGGCCGACTTCAAGAGGCTGGCGTAGGCAGGTGTCGGATCGCTCGCCATCACAATGCGTGACCGCGGCAACAATAGCGCCATCAGCGTGCACAGGCACGCGTTTAGGTGGATCGTCCCTTCGGTCACCAGCCGTTGCTCGGCGAAGGGTATCGTGCGGGAGAGGTTTCCCAGCACGATCCACCAGAGAAACACAATATAAAAGAGTTGCCCCTTACCAAGCGTCGACGAAGGCAGAATGTCGAGCGAACGGCCGCGAGAATATTTCAGCAGCGGCAGCCCAATCGTCAGTGCGAGGGCGGCGTACGCCAGGTAGAACCAGGTGTAGGACGAGATTCCCCACAAAGTGTCAGCCAGCGTGCGAGGGTCATTCGTCCACACCGCTTCAACGTTCTTAACGATGTTCACGTAGCTGATCACGATCAGCACAAAAAAGACGCATATCGGCTCCGACCAGCGTCTAAGCGCTGAGCTGTCTTCCAGCTTCGGGCCGCGCGTCGACCAATAGCCCATCACCAGCGCGACCCCCAGCCCGGCGATGAAACCAAACGTCTGTTCGAGCACACTGTGCCAGTTGGTTTCGATTGCCCGGCCGAAGAAGCGATCCTGAAAGCCTGGGTGTACCAGGACAAGTTTGAGTGTCGTCGAACCGGTGAACGCCAAGCCGCCGAAAAAACCGACGACCAGAGTGGACCACAGCACCTCCCATTCGCGGTTGTAGTACAGAAACACGATCACGGCAGCAGTCATCCCGAGCGCGCCGGCCCAATTGTCGCCGCGCGGTGGCGTCATTCGCAATCCCAGCGCCAGTGTCAGCAGGCTAAAGCCCAACCACCAACCCGCGCACATCACGAGCCCGAGTTGCGTGCCCCAATCGAAACGCCGTCGGGCGAGCCCCAGCACGACGAGTACAACGGCCGCCACGGCCACGCCCAGCCAGTCGGTGTCATACCAGTTCAGCCAGGCGACTTGCGATTCCATTTGCTCGGCCGAGAGCGCGCCCGCGCGAACTTGCTCGTTGAGCCCCGCTTCAAGCACGCTCAAGTAGATGTCCTGCAGAAACCACGCAGCGAACACCGCGAGCGCCGGAACGAGCATCTCGGTCAATCGGCCGCGGCTGAAAAACGCCGGTATCGAAGTGCCCGTGCCGCCGATCGCTCCCCAAATGAAACCAATCACGAACAGGCACGCCAATCCATAAGCGACACTCGGCGCATGGCCCGAGTGCGTGTAGGCGATCACTTTCATGTAGGAGATCGCGCCACCGAACGACCAGCCGACGGCGCCAAAGAAAGCGAAGAACGGGATTCGCCGCCGCCAATCGTCGCGACCACTAACTAGCACAGCAGCCATCGCGGCCAGTGCGCCGGGAATCATCGCGCCAAACTCGTGTCCCCAATTGCCGCGTACGCCCCAGCCGATCGACAACGACAAGGCGACAAACAGCACCGCCAGTGGAGTACGCAGCGGCGCGGACGGACTTTCGTTCATGGCACTCTTTCAGCAGGTAGGACGTTGCGCCTGTCGCCGCCGAAGTTAATTCAATCCGTAGAGCGGAGCAAGTTTTCCGCGCAAGTGCGCGATCAAGTGATCGTGCGAGAGTGGTTTTCCCGTGATTTTCTGCACCAGGTCGGAGGCCGAGTAGCACTGGCCGTGCTGGTGTATATTCTTGTTCAGCCACGCACGTAGAGGCGCGAATTCGCCGTGGGCGAACTGTGACCCCAGCGCTCCCAAGTCCTTTTCGGCCTGCACGAAGAACTGCGATGCGTACAGATTCCCCAGCGCATATGTCGGGAAGTAACCCACGAGGCCTGCGCTCCAGTGCACATCCTGCAGCACTCCGTCCGCATCGCTGTGTGGCCGAAGGCCCAGGTACTTCTCGTACTTGTCGTTCCACGCTGCCGGAACGTCGGCAATCGGAATCTCGTCGGCGAGCATGGCCTGCTCGAGTTCGAAGCGAATCAGAATGTGCAGGTTGTAGGTCGCTTCGTCCGCTTCGACCCGAACGAGCGAAGGCCGCACGTCATTGATAGCGAAGTAGAACTCTTCGAGAGTCGTGTGGCCCAGCGCCGCTGGAAATGCCTTTTGGGCGTCAGGATAGAGATGCTGCCAGAACGCTCGGCTGCGGCCCACCAAATTCTCCCACAACCGCGATTGCGATTCGTGGATCCCCAGCGAGACGGCTTCGCCCGGCGGCAGGCCATACCACTCGGTAGGCAATCCTTGTTCGTAGATCCCGTGTCCCGCTTCGTGCAGCACGCCAAAAAACGCACTGCTAAAAAAACGCTCGTCGTACCGCGTCGTGATGCGACAATCCTTTGGCCCCAGGGTTGTGCAGAAGGGATGTGCCGTTACGTCGAGCCGCCCGCGTTCGAAGCTGAAGCCGATCGCCTCGGCTCCACGTTTGGCAAGTGTCTCTTGCGCAGGTAAGGAAAACTCACGCTCAAGGATCGAAATGTCGGGCTTCTTCTTGCTCGCCGCGATCTCGGCCACCAGCGGCACGAGTGCTTCCCGAAGGGATGCCAGCACGCGAGCGACGTTCGCCGTCCGTTCCCCGGGCTCATAGTCGTCGAGCAACGCGTCGTAGCGTGTGGATTGATACCCCAGTGCGTCGGCCTCGGCCCGTTTAAGCTCGAAGGTTTTCGCCAGCAGAGGTGCGAACCTGCCGTAGTCGTCCTTCGCACGAGCTTGCTCCCACGCGTGCTGCCCCAGCGAAGCAGTCCGCGCAAGTTCCTTGACTAGCGACTGCGGCAGCTTCACGCGTCGCTCGTACTGCCGCTTGAGCTCGCGAATCGCGGTGCCCGAAGGGTCGTGCAGATTCGCCGCCAGCGGGCTGTCTCCAAGAATCGCCAGCCACTCTCCGATTCGCTTGTCGGTTCGCCTTGCATGCAGCATGCCAGCCAATAGTGTCAGCTGCTCGGAACGAAACTCGGCCGCGGCGGGTGGCAGCATCGTTCGCTCGTCCCAGGCCAGTGCGCTTTCAGCCGCGGCCAACAGCGCCGTTTCACGCGTGTGCCGGCAAAGGTCGTCGAACGCGGTTTCATGATCCTTCTTCATCGCGGCCTCGCGGGGGGCTGGTGCTCGGGTCAATCCGTGCGTTTGTTTTAACCCCGCTGGTGACGAATGTCAGCGTGAAATCGTCTGCCGCGGCATCCCTGCCGTACTGCCTGCCTTGGCGGCCTGCGGTCCCGAGGGGTATACTGGCGACACAGCAACTGCACCGCGACACGCACCGCACTTCACCGCTACACGCGCCCGATCGCCATGCCCAAATACGTCGTGCGAACTGGTGTGATGCGGGCACTGGGAGTGTTCTCGCCCACGCGCGACGAAACTTACCTGCGCAGCGCTCAGGTGATCGTTCGCACCGAACGCGGCCTGGAGTCGGGTGAAGTGCTGTGTGAAGCCACCGACGCGGCACTGGCCCAGTTGACCCCGGCCGGAACGGGGCAGATCGTGCGCGAGATGTCGGCAGACGACACCAACCAGCGCTGGCGGCTGCTGGACCTTGCGCGGCAGGAATTCCAAACCTGCCAGAGGTTGATCGCGCAAGAGAATCTGGAAATGAAGCTCGTGGATGTGGAGCACATTTTTGGCGGCGAGCGGATTATCGTGTATTACCTGGCCGAAAACCGGGTCGACTTTCGCGAGCTAGTGAAACTGCTGGCCGCGGAATTTCAAACCCGGATCGAGATGCGGCAGATCGGCGTCCGCGACGAAGCCAAGCTTTTGGCCGACTACGGCGACTGCGGCAAACCGGTCTGCTGCAACACGCATCTCTCGGAAATGCCACCTGTTTCCATGAAAATGGCCAAGATCCAGAAGGCCACACTCGACCCCACCAAGATTTCCGGCCGCTGCGGGCGGTTGAAATGTTGTCTGCGCTATGAATACGATACCTATGAGACCCTGCAGAAGGAGCTGCCGCCGCTGGGCTCGGATGTGGTGACCGCGCGCGGCCGAGCCCGAGTCCTCGCGCAGGAAATCCTGGCCGGCCAACTCCTGGTTGAAACCGAGGATCACCGCCGCGTGATGATCGGCGCCGAAGAAGTGCTCACCGTGCTCAAGCGCGGCGGGCGAAAGAACACTGACTGACCCACCCTCCACGAAGCACACCGCAAACGCACTGACTCGCCATGCTCGATCCTTCACATCCGATCGCCAAATTGCTCAAGGAAGACCGCCGCTACAAGATTGACGCCTATGCGTTCGTCTTCGAAGCGCTCAACTATGCTCACAACCGGCTCGGCATGGGAACTGATCGCCCCGCCGAGGCGGAAGAAGAAGTCGAAGAGGGCTCTGGCCGCGAGACCGAACGCCACCTGACGGGCCAGCAACTGTGCGAGGCGATCCGGCTCTATGCTCTGGAACAGTACGGCTACATGGCCAAGACCGTGCTAAACAGTTGGGGCGTCACCAAAACGGGCGACTTTGGTGAGATCGTTTTCAATCTCATCGGCATCGGCCAGATGCGTAAGACGCCGGATGATCGCCGCGAGGACTTTAACGACGTATTCGACTTCAACACCGATTTGCAGGAACGGTTCAAGATCTCGCAGCCGGAATAGGAGTTCGCGAGTTCGGAAAACGGGGCACTGATGGCACGCGCAGAAGTGAAGAAGCCTGACGCAACGAAGGCGCTCAGGGCAGCCCCAGAAGAGTTGCCGCCGGTCGTACCAATGCGCAAGCGACCGTGGCTCTTGGCGCTCGCGGTCGTCTGTTTCGCCGGCTGGCTGCTGTTCCTGGTGGCTATGGCGTTTCAGCCGTAGCGGTCATGTGCTGTGTCGTGGCGAACATTTCACCGCGCGGCCAAAATTGTGCCACTCGGTCCGGCGATTGCTGCGATTACTTGTCGCTTAGCCCACCGGGCGTAACAATTCCCCATGGCAGGCGGCCTTGCTCGCGCCGCGCAACCTCATCCCGCAATGGAAGGACGACTCTTGATGAACCGCACGCGCTGGACTGCCACCGTTGTGACTGTGACGTGTTTGAGCTTCGCCGCAAAGCCGCCGGCCGCAGTTGCAGACGATGGCAAGGAGACTGCCCGGCAGTATCAGGAAGTCGTCGCCAAGGCGATCCAGTTCTGTGAAACGGCACAGGCTCCGGACGGATCGTTCAGCGCTGATGCCGGCCCGGCCGTCACAGCCATCGTCACGGCGGGGCTGCTCAAAAATGGCCGGACGGCGGATGACCCGCTCGTGGCGAAGAGCCTCAAGTACATTGAAAAGTTTGTCCGGCCCGATGGCGGTATCTATGCCGAGGGTTCGTCGCACGGCAACTACGAAACGTGCATCGCGATTCAGGCCCTCGAAGCCGCGAACTCCGATGGGCGATACGCGAAGCTGCTCGAAGGCGCGAACAAGTATGTCCGCGGCATTCAGTGGGACACCGAAGACGGTATCGACAAGTCGAGTCCCAACTTCGGTGGCGCCGGCTACGGTCGCAGCCGTCGGCCTGATCTTTCAAACACCTCGTTCTTGCTGGACGCGCTGAAGAGCCTGGGCGCCAGTGCCGATGACGAAGCCGTGCAGAAGGCACTGGTGTTTGTCTCGCGCACCCAGAATCTCGAGAGCGAGGCGAATACCACGCCCTTCGCTGCCAAGATCAACGACGGCGGCTTCTACTACACGCCGGCGGCTGGTGGTTCGAGTCAGGCAGGCAACACGCCTGACGGCGGCCTGCGGAGTTACGGCTCGATGACCTACGCGGGGCTCAAGAGCTTGATTTACGCTGGGCTCACGAGCGATGATCCGCGCGTGAAAGCTGCCACCGAGTGGATCAGAAAGCACTACACGCTCGAAGAGAATCCCGGCATGCAGGCCAACGGGCTATACTACTACTACCAGTCGTTTGCCAAGGCGATGGCGGCTCTCGGAGTCGATGAGTTCACCGACGCCTCCGGCAACAAGCACGACTGGCGGGCGGAGTTGGTGGCCGAGCTCGCCAAACGGCAGCAGCCGAATGGTTCCTGGTTAAATGAGACGCCGCGGTGGCTCGAAGGCAATCCCAATCTAGTGACCGGGTACGTGCTGCTGGCACTCAGCAGCGCCAAGCCCAAGGCATAAACGGTATTCGTCCTCGCGCGCTCCGCGCGGCGATGCCGTTGTTCCTGCCGACTGTCGGTGATTTCAAGCCGCGCTCGCTGGAGCGCGGCTTTTTTGCGCGCCCTGCCCTGACCGTGGCGCGTGAACTCATCGGCAAAGTTCTCTGCCGGCGGATCGGTCGTGAAGTACTGGCCGAGGTGATAAACGAGACCGAGGCCTACATCGGCCCCCAAGACCTCGCGGCTCACGGCAGCAAGGGGCGTACCACGCGAACCGAGGTGATGTTCGGCCCGGCAGGCAACTGGTATGTGTACTTCATCTACGGCATCCACTGGATGCTCAACGCCGTGACCGACGACATCGACCATCCGGCGGCGGTGCTAATCCGCGGCGCGGGCCCCTGGACTGGCCCGGCGAAGCTGACCAAGGCCATGTTGATCGATAAGAGTTTCAATACGCTGCCAATTGATCCTGCGACCGATCTGTGGATTGAAGACCGTGGACTGGTCATCCCCCGCCGGCACATTCGCCGAACGCCGCGGATTGGCGTGGACTATGCCGGCGACTGGGCGAAGAAACCTTATCGGTTTGTGGTGGAGCATGCGTGACCTCTGGCGACCACTGTTGGTCATCTGCCTGGCCTTGCTCGTGCCGATCGTGCCGTTCATTGGCTTCGGCGATGCGATCGACGAGCGAGTGGGGGAATGGCTCGATCCGCCACCACCACCGCTGACGATTGCGCTGGGCACGATCGGAATTCTTTCGACGGATGTGTTTCTGCCGGTCCCATCGAGCGCAGTTAGCACCGTGGCCGGCGCACAACTTGGCGTCGTGGGAGCCACGGCCGCCTCGTGGCTGGGACTCACGATTGGCGCTGTCATTGGATTCACCTTGGCACGTGTGTTCGGCCGGCCGCTGGCGGAGCGGTTTGCCAAGCCGGAGGATCTGGACCGCATGGATCTGGTGGCCCAACGCTACGGGTCGCGAATCCTGATTGCCGCTCGCGCCCTCCCCGTGCTGGCCGAGGCTTCGGTACTGCTGCTTGGCACCACGCGGCTTGCGTGGCGAAAGTTCCTACCGGCCGTAATGCTGAGCAATCTGGGAATCGCGCTGGTCTACGCAGTGCTGGGACACTTCGCCCGCAGCCAGGGAGAACTGCCGCTGGCGCTCGCGGCCTCGATTGCACTTCCGGTGCTCGCGGCGACAATGGCTCGCTGGTTGCTGCCGCGGCAAGTAGAAAACCACGACGCGCCGTCGGCGATGCCTCCGGGCTAAACATCGAATTGAATGCTGTACCTGCCATGACTTCCACCCGAAGCACCAGCGACGCATGCGGCGTACTCGAATCGAGCGACGCGCGCATCTTTGACGTCGTCACGAGCGCCGCCGGTCCAGCCGGCTCGCTTCCGCTCGACGACGACATGCTCCGCAACTGGCCCAGCGGAGATCTGTTCGGTCTCTCACAGAATGCCGGCATGGGCTGGGACCCGGCGGCGATGACGGGCCCACAGTTTCTGCTGCTCAGCACACAAGGTGGCGTCCGCGCGGACGATGGAACTCCCATCGCGCTCGGCTATCACACGGGACATTGGGAAGTTGGCCTGCTGGTGGCGGAAGCGGCCCGCACATTGAAAGCCGCAGGTGCGGTGCCATTTGCGGCCTATTGTTCCGATCCCTGCGATGGTCGCACGCAGGGCACCATCGGCATGTTCGACAGCCTGCCCTATCGCAATGACGCCGCGATCGTGTTTCGAAGGTTGATCCGCTCGCTGCCCCGACGACGTGGCGTACTGGGCGTGGCGACCTGCGATAAGGGCCTGCCCGCGATGATGCTCGCGCTGGCCGGCATGCGCGACCTTCCCTGCGTGCTGGTGCCTGGCGGCGTTACGCTGCCGCCATCCGCTGGTGAAGACGCCGGCAAAGTGCAATCGATCGGTGCTCGTTATGTCCACGGCGAAATCACTCTGGAAGACGCCGCCGCGGCGGGTTGCAGCGCGTGCGCTTCGCCCGGGGGCGGTTGCCAGTTCCTCGGGACAGCCGCCACGGCACAAGTCATCGGCGAAGCCTTGGGACTCACGCTACCGCATGCGGCGCTCGCCCCGAGCGGACAACCCATTTGGCTCGACATGGCCCGCCGCAGTGCCACGGCACTAATGGACCTGAACACTCGCGGGGTGAAGACCTCGGATATTCTCACCGACGCCGCGGTTCACAACGCGATGGTGGTGCACGCGGCCTTCGGCGGATCCACGAACCTGCTGCTGCACATTCCCGCGATCGCCCACCAGGCCGGCCTCTGTCGTCCAACCGTCGATAATTGGGAATCCGTGAACGCCCAGGTCCCGCGGTTCGTCGACGCACTGCCGAACGGCCCGGTGGGCCATCCGACGGTACAGGTATTCATGGCCGGAGGTGTGCCCGAGGTAATGCTGCATCTCCGTGAGTTGGGGCTGCTCGAACTTGACGTGCTGACGGCGAGCGGCTGCCGGCTCGGCGACGTACTCGATTGGTGGGAGAAGTCGGAACGACGATATACACTTCGCGAGGTCCTGAAGTGCAAAGACGGCATCGACGCAGACAACGTCATTATGCCCCCTGCTCTGGCACGCCAGCGAGGGCTGACCGCAACCGTCTGTTTCCCGCGTGGAAATCTTGCGCCAGAGGGTTCGGTAATCAAGAGCACTTCGCTCGATCCGCGTGTGGTCGATGCCGACGGCGTGTATCGCAAGACCGGCATCGCGCGCGTGTTCACGCGCGAACGCGACGCGATTGCCGCGATCAAAGGCCAAGGAGCAAAGCAGATTGTGCCCGGCGAGATCATTGTGCTCATCGGCCGCGGTCCGACCGGTTCGGGCATGGAAGAGACCTACCAACTCACTTCGGCGCTCAAGTACCTGGAATGGGGGCGCGACGTGGCAGTCGTCACCGACGCGCGCTTCTCAGGCGTAAGCACGGGCGCGTGCATCGGGCACGTGGGACCGGAAGCTTTAGCCGGTGGTCCGATTGGCAAAGTGTGCGACGGCGATAGGATTCGCATTGTCGTCGACCGCGTGCAACTCAAAGGCTCGATCGACCTGGTCGGCGACGCGAGCGGGGAATTCGACGCCGAACAAGGGGCGCAGGTCCTCGCCGCTCGAACTCAGCGCGAAGACCTGCTGCCAGACGCTCGCCTGCCGGAGGACACGCGGCTATGGGCTGCCCTGCAGCGAGCCAGCGGCGGCACCTGGGGCGGCTGCGTATACGACGTCGAGCGGATCGAAAAGCTGCTGGCAGCCGGCGAACGGGCACTTCGCGACGAGCCCGATGCAAACTGAGATCCCGGCAAGTCGGGGCTAGGAGTCTCCGGGGAACCTACTGTTCTTCGTCGCCACCGGACTCTTTTTCGGCCCGTTCGATTTGCAGATCGTCGTAGTTGTCGATGATCTCGCGCGCCCGTGCCTCGCTTTCGCGGGCCACAAGCACATCCGGGGCGGCAATAGTCAGCCCCGCAAGAGGCTCGTTTTCCTCGGAGACGAACGCCTCGATCCCCTCGTCCAGCAGCAGGTTCATGACCAGGTGGGCCTCGGTCGGATTGGCCGCCTTATAGACCGAGACGAGTTCTTTCGGATCATGGCTCATGGCGTGGGGAACTCCTGTTGAGGTCTCGGGGATCGGGCCGCTTTCAACCCAATTGCGCGTAGCGCTTCTGAGCGATTATACCCCTTTGCAGCGCCACATGCGGCGTCTGTCAAACTGGCAGGCTGGGTCCGAGCCTCACTGACGAATAGGTCGCTGATGGCAGCTCCGTGTGCTCGGCGCAAAAGACCAAATTCGGCCACAAAGTATTACTGCAACAAGGCTTATTAAACAAACTTGACGGTTGGCGCGGCACTTGCATTTCCACCCCGCCACAGGGCGCTTCGCGCGCCAGGTTTGGCAGTCAACCGCCGGCCCAGCCCTATGCTGAGGCCGGTCGACCCTCATAAACCCAGCCACACAGACCACCATTTAGCGATTTGCGGAGGCAAACACCTATGTCGACAGCGACCAAGGCCAAAAAGAAGAGCGACGTGAAGATCCAGCCGCTGGGCGACCGCGTCGTCGTCGAGCGAGAAGCATCGGAATCGAAAACTGCCGGCGGCATCGTTCTGCCTGACTCGGCCAAGGACAAACCCTCGCGTGGCAAGGTGATCGCCATCGGTGATGGTCGGCTGCTGGAAGACGGATCGCGGTCGAAGTTGCAGGTGAAGGTGGGCGACAACGTCCTGTTCACCAGCTATGCCCCCGAAGTGATCAAGATCAACGACGAAGAACTGCTTCTGATGCGCGAAGATGACATCCTCGCGGTGATCGAGTAAGCAGTCTGAAATCCCCAAAAACTATTCACGCTTTCGCCCTGCTGTGATTCCCATCGCGCGGGCAACCTCGAAGGAGAACTTACAAAATGGCCAAGATGATTGCGTTTGACCAGGAAGCCCGCGACGCGATGCGGCGCGGTGTTTCCAAGCTGGCCCGCGCGGTCAAAGTGACGTTGGGACCCAAGGGTCGCAATGTGATTTTGCAGAAGAGCTTTGGTTCGCCGACCGTCACCAAGGACGGAGTTACGGTTGCCAAGGAAGTTGACCTGGAAGACGTCTATGAGAACATGGGCGCTCGCATGGTCCGCGAAGTCGCCAGCAAGACCAGCGACGTCGCGGGCGACGGCACCACGACTGCAACGGTCATGGCCGAAGCCATCTTCAACGAAGGCCTCCGGGCCGTCGTCGCGGGCGTCAATCCCGTGCAAATGAAGCAGGGCATTGAGAAGGCCGTGCAAGAAATCACGGACAAGCTGAAGAGCATGTCGATCTCGATCAAGAGCAAGAAAGAAATGGCTCAGGTCGCCACGATCGCGAGCAACAACGACACCGAGATTGGCGAGCTCCTTGCCGAGGCGATGGAAAAGGTCGGCAAAGACGGCGTGATCACGGTCGACGAAGGCAAGAGCCTGAAGACCGAGGTCGAATGGGTGGAGGGTATGCAGTTCGACCGCGGCTACGTTTCGCCGTACTTCGTGAATAACCCAACCACGATGGAATGCGTGCTCGAAGACGCCTACGTGCTGGTCTACGAAAAGAAGATCGCCAGCGTCAAGGAAATGGTTCCGCTGCTCGAGGCTGTCGTGAACTCAGGCCGTCCGCTGCTGATCATCGCCGAAGACGTGGAGGGCGAAGCCCTGGCGACGCTCGTGATCAACCGCCTGCGTGGCACGTTCAACGTGTGTGCCGTGAAGGCCCCGGGCTATGGCGATCGCCGCAAGGCCATGATGGAAGACATCGCCATCCTGACCGGCGGCACTCCGATCTTCGACAGCCTGGGTATCAAGCTCGAAAGCCTGCCGATCACCGACCTTGGCCGTGCCAAGAAGGTCATCGTGGGCAAGGACAACACCACGATCATCGAAGGCTCCGGCAAGGGGGCCGACATCAAGGCCCGAATCGAGCAGATTCGCCGCGAGATTGCCAACTCCACCAGCGACTACGACCGCGAGAAGCTTGAAGAGCGACTGGCAAAGCTGGCCGGCGGCGTGGCGAAGATCAATGTCGGTGCCGCCACCGAAAGCGAGATGAAGGAAAAGAAGGCACGCGTCGAAGACGCCCTGCACGCCACGCGCGCGGCAGTCGAAGAGGGAATTCTGCCGGGTGGCGGCGTCGCCCTGCTGCGTGCTACCGCCTCCGTCAAGCCGAGCGGCCTAACCAATGACCAGGAAGTGGGCTACAACATCGTCGTCCGGGCCTGCCGTGCTCCGCTGACCACGATCGCCAGCAACGCCGGCCAAGACGGCGGCATCGTCTGCGAGCGAGTCATCGAAGCCAAGGGTAACATGGGCTACAACGCCGCGACCGACACCTACGAAGACTTGGTGAAGGCAGGCGTGATTGACCCCACGAAGGTCACCCGGACCGCCCTGCAGAATGCAGCCAGCGTCTCGACGTTGCTGCTGACCAGCGATGCCCTGATCGCCGAGAAGCCCAAGAAGGAAGCCAAGAAGGGCGGTGCCGGCCACGGCGGCGACTACGACATGTATTAATCCCCCCGTACCAGGGGTAAAAACTTCGAGAGTTTTCGTCCTCGGACGAGGCCTCCCGAGCTGTTTCGCCTGCCAGCCCGTCGAACCTGCCTACGGTTCGACGGGCTGTTTTTTTGCCCCGCCTGGATCCGACATTGCTTGCGCGAATTAACTTGGCAATTCCCCAGTCTGGCGACTATTCTGGAAGGGGTCTGCGGCGCAGCGATACTTCGTCTTGCGCGGCGGCAAATCAATCGGAACAGTCTTGCTCGAACTTGCTGGAGGTTCTCCCCGTGTACGCCGTAAACTCGTGGGTGGCGCGCTTTGCTTCGATTGCACTTTCGCTGGCGACTCCTGTGGTCGTCCTGGCCGCCGATGACGGGGTGAAGAATCTGGGCGCCCCAAGCAAGAAGAACGCCACAGTCGAGATGTTCGCCGCCATGCAGAATGGCGATATCGACGTGAAGTTCATTCCCAAGGATGCAACGGAAGCACGCGTCCTCATCAAGAACAACACCAAGCAGCCGCTCAATGTGAAACTGCCCGATGCTTTCGCAGGTCGTCCCATCTTGGCGCAGGGGCGCGTCGGCGGTGGCGGCGGCGGCGGTAACAGCGGCGGCGGCAACCAATCCATGGGCGGCGGAATGGGTGGTATGGGCGGCGGAATGATGGGTGGCGGCATGGGTATGATGAGCGTTCCGCCCGAGCAGCTCGGCCAATTTAAAGTGCCGACCGTCTGTCTTGAACATGGGAAGAAGGATCCGCGACCGCAGATTCCCTATGAGATCGTGCCGCTCGACAAAGTCACCAAGGATCCGGCCGTCAAGGAATTGTTAACCGCGTTCGGCAAGGAGAAACTCGACCAGCGGGTGACGCAGGCAGCGGCCTGGCACCTCGCTAACAACATGAGTTGGGAAGAACTCGCCGGCAAGCGGATCGAGCATTTGAATGGCACGAGTGAGCTTTGGTTCAACCCACACGAGATCCAGGCCGGCATGCACGTGGCAAGTTCGGCCATGGCGTCCGCTGTCGCCGAGAAGGCGAAAAACCTGGTGCAATCGCCTGACGAGGGCACCAAGTTCACACCGGCGGTCGAAGAGTAGAAGAGTAACTGGCTGGCTTCTCGACGCCGGTTGCCAAGCTGTCAAGCTGCAGAGGCGTTTTGCCGCGAACCGCCGTGGCGCAGCAACTTGCGCAGTTCCTGTTCCAGACGAAATCGCTCGATCTGCCATTGCGATCGCTCGTTCTCGATCGCTTGCCGGCGTTCTTCGACTTGCCGCTCGCGTTCGGCCAGTTGACCGGAAAGCTGCTCGAAATCACGAAGCCGCGTGGCCAGCCAGTTCTGCAGTTGCTCCCGCTTTTCGGACACCAGGCGATGCTGGCCCGCAACCTGTTCCGCAAGTTGCTTGATCGTGGCACGTTCGCCGGCCAGGTCCGCCTTTGCGAGTCGGAATTCCTCGGTCAATCGCAAGCGAATCTGGCCGAGCGTCTGCGCCAGGGCCGCCGGCGGAGCCTCATTGCTCAATTGCGTCCAGAGCTCCTCGGTGGCCAATCGCATTTCCAAGTCGTCCTGCTGTCGACGGACAACCTCGGCGCGTAGTGCCTCGAGGGCCCCCTGGCGATTGGCCAACTCCGTCTGTTGCCGTAGGAGTTCACGTTCATCCTGTTGATGGGCTTCGCCCCAACGTCGGCGATCATCAGCAAGCTTCTTGCGCTCCGACTCTACAAATCGCGCGAAGGCAGCCCGCTGCTCGGCCAACTCGCGAAACTTCTCCTGCCATTGCGCTTGAGCCGTTGCTAGCAGTTTTTCCGAATGCTCGAGCTGGGCGCGATAGGCTTCGAGCGCTTCCAGGCCATTCCTAGCTTCTCCCATTCCGAATCGTTCAGAAAGCTGACGGCCGGCGGCGTCGAGTTCCGCGGCCCGGCGGTCTAGCTCTTCGGCTCGCAATCGCAAAGCGTCGTCGCCGACAGGAACTCGTCGATCTTTGTTCGCTGCGTCGTTCGTGCGTGTAGTCGTGACGTTCTGCTGGCGCCGCTCGAGCTCCATTTCTCGCGAGGCTAGTTCCATCTGCTGCTCTTCGAGCCACAGCCGAGCCGCGCGAATCTGATTCTCCATCGCCGCCACCCGGGCGTTGAGTTCGCTTTCGCGATGATCGATGGATTGCTGCTGGCGCTGTAAGCTCGAGGCCAGCTGAGATGCCTGCTGACGCACCTGATCAGCTGTCGCGTCCGGCGAAACGCCTAGCGGAATGGGTTCGTAAACTGCCGGCTGACGCGCCTCCAGAGCAGATGACTCGGAGCTGGCTACGTGCGCGCTATCGATGCGTAGCGACTCGTCCGCTCGCGCGGCGTCGCTCGCTCGCACATTCTCCGTTCGCTTGCTGGTCATGGAACTTGAGCCCGTGCGCTGTGGGCTACCCGACGCATGCCTGGTCGGGCTGGAAAAGCCGGCAAAGTTTACCTATTCGGTTTCATCGGCCTGAGCACCGGCACAAGTTGAGCGAATGCCCCTCTGTGTGCGAGTGGCAGCAGCGCCAGCAGCGCAAAAACAAAGCTCCCGGCGACCGTTTCGTCGCCGGGAGCTTGAGTTGAACTCGGATCATTGCCGCTTAGGCCTTGGCGGCATCGAGTGCCTGCTGCAGCTTCGACTTGGGCTGCACGCCCACAAAGCGGTCCACCACTTCTCCCTTATGGAACAGGAGCAACGTGGGGATGTTCATAACGTTGTAGGCCTGGGCCGGGCCGGGATTGTCGTCGATATTGACCTTCCCAACCTTGACCGAACCGCTGTACTCGCTCGCGAGCTCTTCGATCACCGGACCGATCATCCGACAGGGACCGCACCACGGAGCCCAGAAGTCGACCAAAACGGGCTCGTTGGACTGCAAAACTTCCTGCTCGAAGTTTGCTTCGGTAAACTCGCTGGCATTGCCCATGATGGTCTCCTGACGATAGTTGATTCGCACTGGCGAGGCGGTCGGCGGGAGCGCCCCTGCTCATTCCATCGGCCTTCAGCCCATCGCGGGTTGAAACGGCTGACTCGACGGAAATTATAGGGGGGTGATAGCAAGTGTCAACGAACTCAGACCTTGTCGCGGGATGGGGCGCGGGGGCGCTCGTATTCGCCCTGCTTGACCGCGGCAATGCGCAACCCTACGATCAACCGCACTTGCTCCCCCTGGCGGCCAATTCACGCTCGATCCTTCTCGCAGTAGTTCCCCCGACGAACAATCGGGGGCCGGGGACCATCATGAAGACTCGCTCGCTCCTACCGTGCACGTTGCTGCTTGCGATTGCCTTGGTTGCACAGGCCGGTGCTCAGGAAAACTGGCCACAGTTTCGCGGAGCCGAGTCGCTCGGCGTCGCCGAAGGGTCAAACCTGCCGGACAAGTGGTCAGCCACCGAGAACGTCGCGTGGAAAACAGACATTCGCGGGCGTGGCTGGTCGAGCCCGATCGTTTGGGGCGACAAGATCTTCGTGACCAGCGTGGTCAATCTCGGCGACGAACCTGAAGCCAAGAAGGGTCTCTACTTCGGTGGCGAGCAAAAGGAACTCCCCACGGCGGAGCACGAATGGAATGTGGTCTGCCTCGATTTGAAGGATGGCAAGATCCTCTGGGAGAAGCCCGTCCATAAAGGTGTTCCCGCCACGACGATTCACATCAAGAACAGTTATGCCTCGGAAACACCCGTGACCGATGGCGAACGCGTGTATGCCTACTTCGGCAACGTCGGCGTCTTCTGCTTCGATCTGGATGGCAACCAGCTTTGGGAAAAGCGAATTGAACCGCACAAGACTCGCTATGGCTGGGGCACGGCAGCTTCGCCTACGCTGTACGACGGGCGGCTGTACATCGTCAACGATAACGACGAAGAGTCGTACCTGATGGCTCTCGACGCAAAGACCGGCGAGCAGGTGTTCCGGGTCGAGCGCGACGAAAAGAGTAACTGGGCGACGCCTTACGTCTGGAAAAACAGCCAGCGTACCGAGCTCATCGTGCCCGGCACGGGCAAGATTCGCTCGTACGACCTCGAAGGGCGACTGCTCTGGGAACTTGGCGGAATGTCCAGCATTACGATCGCCCTGCCCTATTCGCGCGGCGACATGCTCTACGTCAGTTCAGGCTATGTGCTCGACAAGCAGAAGCCGATCTATGCGATTCGGCCAGGCGCCTCGGGCGACATCTCGCTCGAGGGCGATGCGACGACGAACGACTACATCGCCTGGACCCAGAAGATGGGCGGACCGTACAACCCCTCGTCTCTGTTATATCGCGACAACATCTACGTGCTCTACGACCAGGGTTTCTTCGCGGCCTTTGATGCCTTAACGGGAGCCGAGGTCTATCCCAAGAAGCGCATCCCAGACGGCAAGGCTTTCACGGCTTCGCCCTGGGCTTACAACGACAAGATCTTCTGCCTCAATGAGGACGGCCTCACATTTGTGATCGCCGCCGGCAACGAGTTCGAGATCCTGCACACCAACCCGCTCGCAGAGGACGACATGGGCATGGCCACGCCGGCCATCGTGGGCGACAAGCTGCTGATCCGTACCTCGAAGCGGCTGTATTGCATCGCGAAGTAGTAGTTCCACGCGGCCGCCCCTTTCGCTAGGGCCCCGACCCGGCTAACATCCTGGGTCGCACTTTCTCGCGCACCTTCACGGACGGCCCGGCCGATTCGATGGCTCACGGATTGAATCCAGCTCAGCATGAAGCGGTACATACGCTGCGCGGACCGCTGCTTGTGTTGGCCGGCGCCGGAACCGGCAAGACGCGTGTTGTCACGTATCGCATCGCCCAACTCATCAAGCATGGCACGCGGCCCAGCCAGATTCTGGCGGTAACGTTCACGAATAAGGCCGCTGCTGAAATGCAGGAGCGTGCCGCAGCACTGCTCGGCAAGAAGCCAGCCGAAAAGCCCGAGATCTCCACGTTTCACTCACTCTGCGTGCGTATCCTGCGGAGACATGCCACGCGGCTGGGCTACCCGGCCCAGTTCGCAATTTATGACCGCGGTGATCAGGAAAGCGTTGCCCGCGCCGCACTGCGCGAGATCCGCGTGCCGGACGAATCGCTCCGGCCGAGCGACCTGATTAACTTCATCAGCCGCTGGAAGACGCATTCCGTCCGGCCTGACAAAGCCGCCACGCTCGCGACCACCGACAAAGAGCATCTGGCATCAATGGCGTACCGGAGGTACCAGTCGGCGCTTAAGCAGGCTGGCGCGGTCGACTTTGACGATCTGCTAATGTGCACCGAGGAACTGTTCGGTCAGTTTGCCGATGTACGGACTGCCGAAGCCGAGCGTTTCCGCCATCTGTTGATTGACGAGTATCAGGATACGAACGCCAGCCAGTACCGCATCATCAGCGCTCTCGCTGAAACACATCGCAACTTGTGCGTTGTGGGCGACGATGATCAATCGATCTATGGCTGGCGCGGAGCGGAGGTCGCGCATATTCTCCGCTTCAAAACCGACTGGCCCGACGCGAAGGTCGTCCGGCTGGAGGAGAATTACCGCTCGACTGAAGCGATCCTCACGCTGGCCAATCGGCTGATTCGCTTTAATTCGCTGCGCCACGACAAAGTGCTCCGCCCCGCCCGCACCGGCGGCGACAAGCCCCAGATTCTGCAGTGCCCGGATGAGGAAAAAGAAGCGGAGACCGTCGTCGGCGATATCGCCGCCCAACTCGCCACCGGACGCGTGCATCCCCGCGAGTTCGCAATCCTGTTTCGGACCAACGAACAGCCGCGTGCATTCGAAGCAGAGCTCCGCAAAGCCAAACTGCCCTACGTGCTCGTCGGCGGCATGTCCTTTTATGATCGCAAGGAAGTTCGCGATGTCCTCGCGTATCTCAAACTGCTCGTAACGCCCAGCGATGAAATCTCGCTCCGCCGGGTAATCAATGTGCCGGCTCGCGCGATCGGCAGCAAAGCCCAGGAGGCCTTGGTCGAGCGCGCCGTGTCCGAAGGGAAATCTCTCTGGGACGTGCTGCCAGATGCCAAGCGGATCGCGGGCCTCACCGCACCGGCTATCGAATCGATGGACAAGTTCCGCAGACTCGTCGAGCACTTTCGCGAGCGACTTGATAAGGGCTCGATCGTCGACGTGGTGAACGCCCTGATCCGCGAGATCGGTTATCAAGACGAGATCGCGCGTCTCTATAAGGAACCTGCCGATCAGCAGGCTCGTTGGGCAGCGGTCGAGGAAGTTGTCAACTCGCTCGGCTCCTATTGCAAACGAGCCAGGAAACCGACGCTGGCCGGCTTCCTGGACGATGTCGCCCTGGGTGATCGCGACACCAGCGACGAGAAGGAAACTCAGCTCAAGCGAAACGCCATCGCCCTGATGACCCTGCACAGTGCCAAAGGGCTCGAATTCCCGCAGGTCTACCTGGTCGGTATGGAAGAGGGCCTCCTGCCGCACCGGCGGTCGGTCGAAATCGAAGGGGATGCGATCGACGAAGAACGGCGGCTGTGCTATGTGGGGATTACGCGCGCTCAAGACCGACTGACGATGTCGCTGGCCCTCTCACGCATGAAATGGGGTAAGGCCCGCGACACCATCCCCAGCCGGTTTCTGTTCGAAATCACAGGCCAGGCGGAATCCGCCGCTGCCTCGCGAGCGGCCGTTCAACCCAAGGGACCGCATTCGCGAAAGTCGGGCAAACACGGCCAGCGTCCCCCTGCAAAGGGCAAAGGTGCCGATACCCGACGGACACGCTAGTCCGAAGCAAATTCTGCCCGACGACTGTGGCGATTGGGCAAAGTCGGGTAGCCGGTTTTGCCCGGCTTGGTTAAACTTCCAAGTCGAGCTGGCCACTCGATCTTTGTCGACTCTAGCGCTGGAAGGGCTGCGATGGATCCGACCTTTCGATTCCTGCACGTGAGCGATCTGCACCTCGAGCGTGTCGCGGGAGGCTTGGCTGAAGTTCCCGACCGCTTGCGAGGGCCGCTCACCGACGCGGCCTATCGGGCCGCCGAGCGCGTGTTCGACGCCGCCCTGAAGCATCGCGTCGACTTCGTCCTCCTGGCAGGTGATGTGATCGATCCGCCGGCCGCAGGTGCTCGGGGGATCGTGTTCTTGAATGAGCAGTTTGCCAAGTTGGGCGACGCCGGCATTCGCGTCTATTGGGCTGGCAGTCTGACCGATGATTTTGAGCGCTGGACCGACGCCTGGCCGCTCGCGGACAATGTTCACCGCTTCGCCACCGACCGCGTCGAACGATTCACACACCACCGGGCCGGCGAGCCGCTGGTGGAGATCGTGGGCACGAGCCGAGTTCGCGATAGTCGTGCCCTTTGGGATGAGATGCACGCGGACACGGAGCTCTTCACGGTCGCAGTAGTTCACGCCGAGGTCGAGGGCGAGCGAATCGCACGGCGAACCATCGGTTACTGGGCTTTGGGCGGTGAGCACGCACGCCGCACCATACTGGGCGGAACCGTAACCGCACACTACAGCGGAACCCCACAGGGACGCTCGCCGCAAGAAACGGGTCCGCACGGCTGCACTTTGGTTCAGGTCGACGACATTCGTCGGGTGCGGACAACGTTCATCCCTACGGATGCGGTACGTTACTGCGATGAACGGATCGTCGCGGACGAATCCGCATCGCGCGAGTCGCTACTGCCGCTATTCGAAGAACGGATGGCGGAGTTGCTGATCGATCCATTTGGCCCCGAACTGATTGTGCACTGGCGAGTTGCCGCCGATGAACGCGTAACCCGCGAACTGCGCTCCGGAAAAAACTCTGAGATACTCGCGCATTTGCGTACGGTTTACGGGGCTAAGAATCCCGCGGCCTGGTCGACAGCGATCGATGCCGGCGCGGCCGTCGTTCCGGGCGAGCGGTTCGGAGAAGAAACACTACTCGGTGAATACCTGCGCAGCACCCAACACTATCGTGAACATGCCGAAGAGTTGCTTCGCCTGGAACCGTATCTTGCGGAGCATCATCTGGCTGGCAATTTGTCACCGCTGGCCGAACTGCGCGATCCGGTTGTCCGTGAGCGAGTGCTGGCCGAGGCCGCGGCCCTTGGCTTCGAACTCTTGAGCCCAGCGGAGACCCGGTCATGAAAATCACCGATATCTCCGTCAATGGATTCGGTGCGTGGAGCGGCCTGGAGCTGCGCTCGCTCTCCGAGGGACTGAACGTATTCTATGGTCCCAACGAAGCCGGCAAGACCACGTTGATGCATTTCGTGCGGGCGGTCTTCTTCGGTTTTTCGGCCGAGCGGACAGCCCGCTACTTGCCGCCGCTCTCCGGAGGCAGTCCGGGCGGATCGTTGCAGCTGGCGTCGGGCGACATCTCGTACGTCGCCAGCCGGTTTGCCGACGACGCCTTTCATTCCGGAGGATTGTCCGTCACTCGTGGCGACCGGCAGCTTCCCGACGGTAAGGAAACACTGTCGGCCTTGCTCGGCGAGGTCGACGAACCCACGTTCAATAATGTGTTCGTGTTCGGGCTCGATGAGATCCAGGAACTCGCCACCCTCGGTGACACCCGTGCGGCCGAGGAGCTGTACGGTCTGGCCCTGGGACTCGATCGCGTATCGCTGGTCGACGTGGTCAAGGAGCTGGAATCGTCGCGAGAGCGATTACTCGCGACGGACGAGCGCCCGTCGCTCATCGGTCAACTGCACGGACAACGAGAGCGACTACAAACCGAAATCGCCGAGCTCCATCATTCCGCATCGAGATACCTGTCCCTGTTTGCCGAACGGTCGCGCCTCGATTCGGAAATGTCGGCGCTCGAAGCCGAGCACGCTCGCTGGGAGGAACAATCCCGCCGGATCACCCTGGCTCGCGCTCTGGGCGAACGATGGCAGCGGCGAACGTTGCTGGCCAATCGGCTCGATAAGCTGGCCTCGGCGGATGCGTTCCCCGCCGATGGTTTGGAACGATTCGAGCGAATCGAGGCTCGGCTCGCCCTGGGTGCGAAACGGGCCCGCATACTCAAACGCAAACGAGCCAAACTGCGCGAGCAAATCGCCGAGCTCAAGATTAACGACGCCCTGCGGCGGCACGCGTTGCGGGTGGAAGCTCTAGCCGAGCAGCAACCCTGGATTACGGCCCTGTACAAGCGCATCCAGGAACTCGAGAACGAGCTATTGGAACTTGAAACTTCTCACGAAGAAGCTCGCGCTCAATGGGCCGCAGGCAGCAAGCATACCCTGACCCTTTCTTCCAAAGCCATCGACGAGCTCCGTCGGGCCGCGCGAGAGATGCAGGCCGCCCGGCGTGAAGCCGAAGCGTTACACCAGCAGTCCGCCGCCGCCGAACAGCAGGCCGAAGAAGTTCGCCGCCGAGTCGAGCAATCCCTGGGAAACACGAAGAACAAGGGTTTGACCGACGCCCTGGCCGAGGCGGGCGAACTCGTTTCGATGCTTCGCAAACGAGTGCAGCTCGACGAACGCATCACGCAAATGTCTGCGCGTCAGTCGGACCTCGAACTACAGGCCCAGGAGCATGCCGAGAATCAGATGCTCTCGACCTGGGCGCTGGCCGGCGTGGGAAGCGCATTCATCCTGGGCTGTGCGCTGGTGCTGCTTTACGTGTTTGGAAAGCTGTTACCGGGCACCCTCGGCGACTCCCTCGGCTGGCCCGTGCTCTTCGGGGGCTTCGGCTCGATGATCGCTTCGTGGGCCTTTAAGGCGTACCTCGAGCGTTCCGGCGAAACCCGCCTCGACAAGTGCCACCAGCAACTCATGTTGCTCAACGATCAGATCAAGCAAGCCCAGGAAGAGCGTGACGAACTCGATGAGCTGTTGCCGCGCGGCGGGGGGCCATTGGTGTCTCGCTTACAGGCGGCTGAGAAATCGCTCGCCCGGCTCGAAGAGATCGTGCCGCTGCAAGGCGAAGCCGAAACGGTAAACGCCGCGGCGGCCGGGGCCCGCGACCAGTCGACCAAGATTCGCGACCGTTGCCGCGACACGCGACAACGCTACAAACGCCTGCTGGCCGAGCATGGTCTGCCGACGGACTTGCCCCCCAAGCAGCTCAAGACCTATGCCCGCGGTCGTCAGCACACCGCGAGCCTCGACACCGCGGTGGTTGAGAAGCGTTCCGAGCTGAACCGCAATCGCATCGAATTCGACTCTCTCACCGGCCGCATCACGCAGCTTGTAGGGCAAGTCGGCATCCGTCCGCGTAGCGAGCGACCGCTCGAGCAACTGCAGCAGTGCATTACCGAGCTCGCCGAACAGCACTCGCTCGACAAACAGCGTAAGGAGACACTCCGCCAGATCGCGAAACTGAAACCTCGCTGGCTGAAGCTGGCAAAGTCTCGGGGTCGACTGCGACGCGCTCGTGCGGCGCTCCTGCGACAGGCAGGAACCTTTGACGAGGTTGAGTTTCGTCGCTTGGCCGCTTTGCAAGCCGACGCTCTGCGGATGCGCGGCGAACATGCGCAGCTCGAGCGGGAGATCGCCTCCGCGTTGCACGGTGAACAGAACCTGCCTGTCGGTGAGTGGCTCGCGGAGGGGGAAGACCTGGATCGGCTCGATCTACATGCTCAGGAAGCACGCCGGGCAGCAGGAGCCCGTCTGAGCGAGGCCACTGAGCGTCGCGGCGAACTCAATCACCGCCTTAAACTCTTGGCCGAGGATCGCCAGCTTGCGGAGAAGCAACTCGAACTGGAAATTGTTGAGCAACGGTTGGTCGAAGCCATCGAGCGCTGGAGAGTGCTGGCCGTAACAAATCTGTTGCTGGTGGCCGTCCGCGAGTTCTACGAGCGCGAACACCAGCCGCAGGTCCTCCGCGATGCTTCGACATACCTCAAAAAACTCACCGGCGGCAGGTACTCGCGGGTTTGGACTCCGCTAGGCGCACACGAACTTCGGATCGACGAACTGGACGGACGCAGTTTGCGCGTGGAAATGCTCTCCAGTGGCACCCGCGAGCAATTGTTTCTGGCGCTGCGGTTGGCGCTGGCGAGCGCCTTCGCCCGACGTGGGATCGACTTGCCGCTAGTGCTTGATGACGTTCTGGTGAATTTCGACGTGATTCGCTCGCGCGCCGCCGCGCTCGTGCTTCGCGATTTCGCCAAGCGAGGCCATCAAGTGTTGCTGTTCACCTGCCACGAACACATCGCCAAGCTGTTCCGCAATGTAAAGGCCGATGTCCGCAATCTGCCGGATCGTACCGGAGCGGTCGAAGTGCCGCCGCCGCCGCGAGAAGTAGAAGAGCCCGCCCCGGCAGAAGCGAAGGCTTCGCCGGAACCGATTGTAGAGGTCGTACCCGAACCTGTGATCGCGCCCGTCCTTGAGGTGCCCATCGTATACGAGACTGAGTTCGTCGAGGAGGCTGAGATTGAGGTCGTGGCCGTGCCGGTGATTGAAGTCGTTGCACCTCCACCTCCGCCGCCCGAGCCGGTCGTCCCGCGGCCCGCCCCTGCCCCGCGCAAGAGACGCCGCCGAGTGCTCCAGCGACTTGAGCGGCAGCGCTGGTCCGCCGAGGAATTCGACGGCGAACTGCAGGATCGCGTGCGGCGCGATCTGTGGGTTGATGAGGACGGCGAACTTGTCGAAGCCAGCGACGAGCACGCTGCCTAGTGCGGACCTCAAGACAAGTGCGTTTCCAGCCATTCGTACACGCGGCGCTCTGCCAATGGCGGAATCGTGTGCCCCTCTCGGTGATTGAAGAGCCCCACGCGACGCGGTTCGCCGTAGAAACTGTAGACCGGCATCACCGACTCGATGAACGGCCAGCTGCGAGCGCCATCGGCCGAGTCACCGCCGATCAACAGAAACGCCCGCGGCGCGACCATTGCCAGGAGTTCGTGGTGGTTGCGGCCCAGGTACTTGTCGTCCCCCCAGTACCAGGGCGCTTCCCAATTGGAGTACTGCAGGCCGATCCCGCCTTCGCTGCTCACGGTAGCCTTGATGCGATCATCGAATGCGGCCAGGTACAGGGCCTCCTTCCCACCTAGTGAGTGCCCCGCGCAACCGATCCGTTTGGGATCGACTTCATTCATCGTCACGAGCACGTCGACGGCCTTCTGTCCGTCATGCAGCATTTTGGCGATGCCGCGCGAGGCGGGATGCCGCCGCTTGAACTGCTCGACCTGTTTCTTAAAACTGGTACGGGGGAAATCGTCCCACAGGAAACAGCGAGGGCAGATGACAACCATGCCCCGTCGGGCCAGCTCCAGGCCCCAGGCGGCTTCCTTTCGTTCCGTGAGGCCGGCTCCCTGGCGGTTCGTTTCATCGGTCGTGGAGTGAAACACCACCACAGCGGGCAGCCGTTGGTTGGGCTTACGCGGCATGAGCAAGTAGGCGTCCGTGTCGACGCCACGCTCCGACTGATAAGTAATCCGCCGCCGCATAATGCCATCGATCAGGTCCGATTCGCGAATCTCGAACGTGGGCGGCGGCCCCACTCGCAGTTCTTCGAGCGCACCAATCAATTCCATCCACTGCCGGCGCTGGTAGTCGCGATGCTGCTCCCAATGCTGCACTGTGCGAATTGGGTTGCGACCTGGATCAACCAACAGCGGCACCAAGGAGGGCGTTCCCTCAGGCACCACGGCCGGCGGAGTCTGCACCTCCTTCAGCCAGGGAACCGTGCGGGCATTGGGAAGCGGCTCGGCATTGACCTGCGTTCCCGCAACCGCACCGCCGATTGCGGCCAACGATGCTTTGCCGAATTCGCGTCGCGAGAGCGTCATCCTTCTCTCCTCTGCGATGTCTATTTGTCGTCGGATGCGCCGAGCGTACCGGGAATCCGCTCTTCCAGGTAACGCCAATTCTTGACGAATCCGATCAGGTCGGCGAGTTGCTGATGAGACAGATGCTTTTCGAAGCCTTCCGGCATCAGCGAGACGCCGCTGGAACGCAGCGACTCGATATCGGCTCGGAGCAGTGTCAGCGTCTTATTCTCCGGTTGCCGCAGCGTCACCGACGATGAGGTTTCGGCAGCAATCAACCCGGCATGCACGTTTCCGTCGCTCATCACCACGGTATAGCTGACATAGTTGTTGTCGATCGCCTGATTCGGATTCAAGATGTCCGTCAGCAGCTGCGCTGCGGTCTTTACTCGCGAGTCAGAGATATCCGGCGCGACGTCTACGCCCACATCGCCAATATGATGGCAAGTCGCGCAGTGCTGGCGAAACAGCGATTTGCCGGTGCGCACGTCGGGTGTCAAAGTTAATGCCTGCTGATAGTCAGCCAGAACCGATTGTCTCTCCGCAGGCACCGCGGTCACGAGCACCTCGGCGGCCAAACTACGAACCGTTTCGTCGCGATGTTGCTTGAGACGGGCAACAACGTTGGAGCCCAACTCGGCGCGAGACACTATACCAGCTCGCACGGCCTCGACTAGCGCCGTGGCCGACGTGGGTTGCGAGCACAGCGCTTCGAGCAGCGCCTCCCGAACTGCAGGTGTTTGATCCGAATATGACTCCAGTAACTCCTGCGCGAGCTCTCCGCGTGGATGATCTGCGAGCGAGCGAGCGGCTTGCGCCCGCAACGATTGCGAATCGCTTGAGCGCAGCACCTCAAAGCACGCTTTAGATGCCTCCGAATTCCGCGAGTGAGCCAGCAGTTCGAGGGCCAACCGTCGATCACATTCCGCAACCGAGTCATCCTGCGCCATCAGCGAGCACTGCTCGAAGGCAGAGTTCATCCCCTGTGCCCATCTCTCCGCGTCCGGCAAGTTTGCCACGAACCCCAAGAATGGCTGCCCACGACGGGAACAGCCATCGGCCAAGCCGCAAAACATGGCCAGCGATGCGCACGTGAGCTGTTCGGTCGGTGAAAAACGTAGCCCGCTAGTTGCGAAATCGGCGGGATTGCGGCGCGCTCCAGCAATTTCGGCCAGCTTACGCACGGCAACCACCTTGGGATTGTCGGCGTTGAGCCCTAGTAGCTTGTCCGGGAAAGTCATCTTTTGGATGATTGGCATCACGGCATCAGGATGTGCTAATGTCACCGCCGCGCGCGTCCAGGCGTCGTCGGCACGGCTCAAGCAGATCCTGGCAAGGGCCTCGCACTCCTCCGGCGAATCGCCTCCTAAACTGAGCGCCACTTGAAATCGCAATCGATCGTCGGCGTCAGCGGCTTGAACAACCACCTTATGAAGCAGCGTGGCGTCACTGTTCAACTGCTTTTCAGCTTTCACCATCGCAGACTCGCGGACTCGAGCATCGGGATCTTCGAGTGCTGTCGATAAAACATCCACCGACAAGCCATCTAACCCCGATAGCGCTGCCAGTGCAGCCACTTTGCTCGTCGAGGAGACTTCGCCACGGACCAAACCGATCAGCGGTTCAACAGCCGCCTTATCCTGCCGTTCGTAGAGCAACCTTCCCGCGGTCTCTCGCTGCCACGCATGTTCGTGAGCTAGCAATTCGACGAGTTCTGACACCTTTGCCGTCGATAGACTTGCAGGCGTGTGCGTTTTGAAGCCCTTCGGCACGATCCGATAGAGCCGCCCGCGATCCTCGCCCAACCGTTGATCGGGACGATGCTGAAGTTCCTCGGGCATGTACTGCGGGTGCTCGATCACCGCGCGATACATATCCACGACGTACAGCGCGCCGTCCGGTCCCCACTCGAGATTCACTGGCCGGAACCAGGAATCTCGCGATGCGAGAAACTCACGGCCGGGAGTGGCGGGTTCCGCCTTGAACGAGGCTCCATTTGGTGAGAGCCGTTCGCGGTGCACGAGGCTGCCCGTCGGTTCGCAGGTAAAACTGCAGCGCCGATAGCCGGGGCCCAGAGCGCTCCCGCGATCGATTTCAATGCCGCAGGCGGCCGTGAACTGACCGGCATGCAGATTCGACGTGGTCCAAGCCCTGGTCAGTGGATAAACGTGCGACTGTTCACCCGCGGCGACAACCGGCTGCAGCACCGCGGGAATCCCGGCGAGTGGATTGCGCTCCAGATAGCGGTTTTCGAGCACCACGTGGTCGAGCGGCTGTCGATTGCTGCAAACGAAACGCCGGCCGAACTCGTCGCTCGTATTGCCAAACTGACCGTTGCCACTGATGGCCTCGCAGGCTCCCGCCCGCGGCTCGAAGCGAAAATCACGCCCGCTGATCTCAACCGGCTTGGCGCCGGCCTGCCTTAGATTCTCGACAACACCCCCCATGAGGCCGTTGGCGATCGAGACCCGGTTGTCCAGGCCGAACCGCGGATGATTGGCGCGAAGCTGCGGATTGCCTTCCGTGAAGCCGCGATACCAGGTTTCGTACACGTCGGCCCGGCCGTCGCCATCGGTGTCTTTGAGATAGGCGACTTCGCCGGCCAGCGTGACGATCAGTCCACCTTGCCAGGGCTGGATGCCATTCGCAAACAGCAACTTGTCCGCAAATACTCGCGATGTCTCGTAACGGCCGTCTCGGTCGGTATCCGAGAGCAGGCGAATTTGCGACTGTGGCCCCTTTCCTTCGGCCGGACCGTTCGGGTAGTCGCGCATTTCGACAACCCACAGTCGCCCGTCCTCGTCGAAACGTATCGCCACCGGGTCGATGACTTCCGGCTCGGCGGCGATGAGTTGGATCTCGAGACCTTCGTCGAGCTGAAAAAAGCCCAGCGATTCCTCAGGCGAAACGGGACTTACCAAATCGGCAGCCCGAGCGGACGACGCCATTCCAACCAGCAGGCAAATTGCCGCGATTGTCTTTCGCAATCGACTTAGTTCGCAGGCGGCATCCACGGAAGACTCACGGCTGTCCACAGGTCCAATTGTTCTCGATTGGCCATCTTGGTCCGCGCCGCCGTGCCCGTCAACCACGCGCGATTCCGGTGTATTTCACGGCCAAAATTGCCGGCATTGCCAGTGATCAACCGTCCGATTCGACACCGGGTGGGCTGATGCACTCCAGTAGGCAGGGGTTCTAAAGTGCTGCAATTCCGGGATTAGCCGAATCCGGTCCCACATGGCGCGGAACGGCGGGTTGAATAATTCGCATAGTCAAGTTAATTGCGATAATTAGCTGAACTTTCCTGATTGACATCAGCTCCGAGGTGGCTATTCTGAAGTCCGGCAAATAATCTGGCCCGCTGATGGATGCGGTCCGGGCAAACTTCGCGCAACTAACTTTATTGGAAAGGCCCGCTAATGAGAGTATTCAAATTTGTTCTACCTGCCTTGCTTGTGCTCGGCGCATGCCTGAGCACCCCGGCATCGGCCGCAACGATCTCGATTACGAACGTTGCCGTCAGCACAGCCGGCACAACGGGAGATTCGACAGGCGGCACAGCCCGCCGCGTCACTTCCTCCTCCATTCTTGACGCCGGTGAATCAACACTCGCCATCGTCGGCGCGATTGTCGACGGAGCCGCCCGCTTCTCCATGGCGGCTGAAACCCGGGCTGCATCGGGTGTTCTCGGCACGACGCAGAACGACTACAACGCAAACTACACCGTTACGTTCGATGTGGTCACCGATCCGGGTGTTTCGTGGGACCTGACGATCAGCAACTCTCGGATCGGCCGGATGCTGACCGGTAGCGGCGGCGGAACCGGTAAGGCCGACATCACCGCCTCGGTGGGCACGGTCAACGGAAATCCGATTCCTGCGCTCGGCTTGGCCGACTACGGTTCGTTGACTTCCGAAAACGGAACCTCGTTGATCAATAACACGGGATCGACGGTCATCAGTGGCACCGGTTCGGCCAGCTACACCATCAATGTCACGTGGAGTTCAGAAGCCGACAGCACCCAAGGCTTCCTATCGAAGGGCGACAAGGTCGGTGTGCTGATTGGCAACGATATCGCCTGGAGCGAAACCGACGCACAGGTGAACTATCCCAATACCACCACGCGAGATGCCGAAGGTCATTACATCAACTTCTCGGCCCAAGTGATGGTTGTGCCTGAGCCGTCGACCCTGGCTATGGGCATGCTCGCCGGTCTGGGCTTGGTCATGTTCGGCTGGCGTCGCCGTCAGGCCTAGTCCTGTCGCTGAAGTTAGCCTACGAATTGCCTGCATCCGTCAGGGCCTGCGACTCCGAATGCGAGTCGCAGGCCTTTTTTACGCGCCGTGTTGGGACGAAGGTCACTCGCGGGGTCATCGTCTAGGAACGCTGGCAAGAGCCTCGCTCGTCGCCACCGCTATGCTGCGACGCTGCGACGCTGCGAATGTGGGCGGGGTGAAAGTGCCCTTCGCTGCGTGTCAACGGAGTCGACTTGGAGCCGATCGGGGCGGCAATTCATTCTGTAAGTGCGGCGATCCGAAGCAGCCGGCGGACCTGCATCTCTTACTGAAGCGCGATGTCGCCGGTGGGAAATACGATACCCGCAAGAACATAGCGGCCAACGATTCGCAGGCGCGCGCGGCCCGATACGAGGGTGGGAACGGATCCGGACATATTAAACGCGTGGTCCACGTCGCGGCCGCCCGCGAGCCGCGAGACTCTATCCGTCAGCTTGGCACGGCCGCTGAGAACGGCTTATGCTAGCGTCGAACGGAAAGAATTTGCAGCAGACAGCTGCAGAGTCCAGCACAGAGCGGAGCTTAATGCCCCAATCCTCAGAGCGAGAAAAGTGGAGACGAAGGGGATCGAACCCTCAACCCCCGGCTTGCAAAGCCGGTGCTCTCCCAATTGAGCTACGTCCCCAGAGTGTGCCGCGCGGCCGAGGCCGGAACGACTGAAAAAGCTGCCCGCTGCCATGCTGGCAGACCGCCCCCTCAAGTTCCCTCGCCAGCCGTCGAAAAAATGGGCGCACGAAGATTCGAACTTCGGACCTCGTCCTTATCAGGGACGCGCTCTAACCAACTGAGCTATGCGCCCGGGGCGTAAGGGTTTGCCCCTTGGGAATTTCGTATTTTAGGTACCCCGTGCTGGCTGTCAATTCGTACCAGTATACCACCGGCGACAAACAGCGACGGCGATCCCCCTCCGCCCGCCAGTTCACCCGCATTTTCGTGTAAAATCCTCGATCCCTACGGTAGGATGCAGGCCGCTGCTGGCCCTTCGAACCGCGCCAGACGCCACAGGCGGATCAGTTTCACTTTTGCTCATGCATCAGCCGAAGATAATCTGCGCCTATCTGTACGAACCCGGGTCGCGCTCCACTGGCTAGCGCCGCTATCTGACCGAGGGAGGAATCCTGTCGATGACCATCACGCTTCGCAAAACCCAATTGGTGGCCTCGCTGGCCCTGTCATTCGTTTGCGGCCAGGCCGCACTCGCCGCAGGCCCCACCGCGATCGACGCACTCTCGTTGCAACCCATGCAGAAGGACGTCGAGATTGAACGTCCCACGGCCGAGGACGCAAAGAAGTGCACGATTAAAGCCGAGGGCAAGAAAGGCTGGGTGGTTCGCGACGCCGGCGGCCAGATCCTGCGTACGTTCAGCGACACCAATGGTGACAACATTGTCGACCAGTGGTGCTACTACAAGGACGGCGTCGAGGTTTATCGCGATATCGATACGAACTTCAATCGCAAAGCCGACCAATGCCGCTGGATGAATACCGGCGGTTCGCGGTGGGGCGTCGATCGCGACGAGAACGGCAAAATCGACTTTTGGAAAACCATTTCGCCCGAGGAGGCCACCGCCGAGCTCGTCGCCGCGATGCGCGACGGCGATCGCGAACGGTTCGAGCGAATCTTGCTCAACGCCAATGAACTCAAAACGCTGGGATTGAGCCCCGAAAAGACCAAGGCCCTGGCGAAAAAGATTGAAATGGCCCCTGCTAGCTTCGCAAAGCTGGCGACCGGCCAGAAGGTTGTCGGCCCCAATTCGAAATGGGTCTCATTCGGCGGTATGCAGCCAGGCCTCGTGCCCGCCGGCACCGACGGTTCCACCAACGACCTGACCGTCTATGAGAATGTGATGGCGATGGTCGAGACCGACGGGAAGGCCGCGCCGCTTTCGGTCGGCACCCTCGTGCGCGTCGGCGATACCTGGCGCCTGATCGATCTGCCCACCACGTCTGAACAAGGCACGAAGCCGTTCTTTTTCCCAATGCCCAAACCGCAAATGCAGGATGGGGCTCCGCTGGCTGGGAATGGTCAGCCGTCCGAAAACATGCAGAAGATCATGGAAGAGCTGCAAAAGCTGCCAGATCTTGCTAGCAGCACCCCGGCCGACCACGCCAAACGCGTGGAGCTGACCAAACAAGCGGCAGTCGAGGATCCCGAAAACCGCACCCAGTGGTACCACCAGATTGCCGATACCCTGAGCGCCGCGGTGCAGACCGGCGGCTACGAAGAAGGGATTGCCAAACTTCGTGAACTGACGGACGAACTGGCCAAGGATCCAAAGGACGAAGAGCTGGCGTTCTATTACGAATGGCGCTGGATGACTGCTCAACACGGCAGCGAACTAGCAAAGCCAGGCACCGATTTCGCCAAGATTCAGGGGCAGTGGATCGGCGACCTGACGGCCTTCGTCGACAAGTCAAAAAAGTACCCGCTCTCGGCCGAGGCTCTCATGGAACTTGGCATCTCGCATGAATTCGGCGGCGACGAAGCCAAAGCCCTCGAAGCCTACAGTTCCCTCGTGAAGGACTTCCCCAGTTCGCCGATGTACACCAAAGCACTCGGAGCAAAGACGCGCCTCGAGGCGCCCGGCAAGGCGATCGGACTGAAGGGTAAAGTCGTCGGCAGCGGCCAGGCTTTCGATCTGGCCAGCCGTCAGGGCAAGGCCGTGCTGATCCAGTACTGGGCCACCTGGAGCGACCTCTCAAAGGCCGACATGCCGCTACTTAAGGAGTTGCGGACCAAGTACAAGGATCTCGAGGTGGTCGGCGTATGCCTCGACAACGATCCGCAAGCAATGATGGCATACCTTAAGCAGAACGACCCGCGCTGGCCGCAACTCTTCGAAGAGGGGGGCCTGGAAAGTAGCCGCTATGCGGTCGAACTCGGCATTCAGATCGTGCCGACCATGATCCTGGTCGACAAGCAAGGCAAGGTCGTCAACCGGAACATCCGAGCCGACGAGCTCGAAGCCGAGTTGCAGCGGATCTTGAAGTAACCCTGGTTGCAGCAGCGAGCCCTTGGAACGCAAGTCGCGAGGGGCTAAACGCAAAAGGCCGCGCTTTCGCGCGGCTTTGCTGTTTTCCTGGGGGAGATTTGTTTTCGCGCCCGGTCTCTGTTAGCCCGGTTGCTAGCAATTCCGGCTTACCAGCCCCAATGTTTATTGCGGCGTTGGTGGACACCACCGATATTGCCCGGTCCGGCTCCCGGCCGCTTCTTCTTGTTGTACTTGGTGGCGCGGGTTGCCCGGGGCGTATTCTCACGCGTATCGGGCGTCTTGCGGATGCGGCGGAAGTCGTGTTCGTCCCCATTCAGGTCTTCGGCGGTCATTGGCGATCTCCTCACGTTTTGGGTGAAAACTGCGGCCTACCAGGGCCGGCGAAACCCTATTTGGCAATCGGCGTGCCAGCACCGGTTTCGCGAGGTCCAGCGGCATCGTGTGGTGCCAGCCGACTCGGCCGTAACAATCGCGACAACGCGCAATTTCAAGCACTTACATCCGAAATGACGTACTTCTCGGTTCTGGAAAAAAATTTCTCAGCTCGCGTTTTCAAGCCCTCGCGGACCCTCTGGAAAATCCCTAAATCAGTGACGTTTCACTATTTTGGTGAAACGCCCCAGGCCCCCGATTCAAGCGCGCAAAACCCCACCTCGAAAGGTCGGAACTGGCACCCTCGAAGGCGCTCGGGTAGCGCCAGCGCGAGCTTGAGTAAAGCCTTGCACTTTCTGCAAAATTGCACCCCGAACGAGCCCCCGGAAACGGGCGGATCGTCGCTGGCGCACGGCGATTTCTGAGTCCGTAAAGACCTATCTCATAAACACTTCCGATTGTCGGGTCGAGCGATCACGCGGCGGTCACGACGACCGTGGCATGAAAGTCGCTGTTTGCAGCCGTGCGCCCGGCGTCTGGATTCAGGATGAAGCCAGCGACGGTGCGAGCGGTGCGTAATGTCAGACGAAGGGATTCGTAGGAGACTAAAGCGAATGGCGTACCTTGAATCGTCCGTGCTCGGATCGGCCCTCGCCCTGCTGCAAATCGTCGGGCTTTTGAGCGCCTGGTTGGCCAGACTTAGCGAGGGCTCGACCCAACAGGCATGGTGCCACTGGCTTTTCGTTGGTTGCCTGGCAGTAATCGGATTGGCCACGATGGTATTCGTGGCCGCTGGTACGAAGCACTGGCTCCCTTCAGGCGCCACGCTATCGGTGATGGTGCTTGCAGCCGTCTGGGACTTCCGGGCCCACGCGACCCCTTCTGGACGATAGGGCGCCGACTAATCGCCTCTCCCCTTCGTTCGTCAGCCCGCCCCCATTGCTAAAGGGGCTGCTAGCAGCGCGATTGCTTGCGCGCGCCTTTCTCTTCGAAAAACCGGCATCGCCGGAAAAAAGCTCCCCTTCGCTACAACCGGCAACCGACACCTATAGTCAGGTGTTATTGCCTGCCGGCGGTGCGCTGGCCTCCGCAGACACCTGAAGCGGGTCTGACTGCGAAATAACGGAGCTTGCCGCTTCGCTTGGCAAGTTCCATTCAACGGATGCAAGTGCAGCATTCACTCATGGAGGGGGGACATGCGACGGACTTTGTTTAGCCTGGCGATTGCGATCATCGCCATCACCGCGGTCGCGGCGCGAGCCGACGATCAGCAAGATCAGGCGGTTGCTCAGCAAATCGCCCAGATCCTCCGCGATAGCGGAGAAATGCGCGACTACAGCGTCGGTGTGAAATACAAGGAAGGCACCGTGTGGCTCACCGGTCGCGTGTCCAGCAACCAGCAGATGCAGGCTGCCCTCTCCGTCGTCAGCGACATCGAGGGGATCAGCCAGATCGTCAACAACATGAGCGTCGCCAAGGGTAAGGCTGGCCTCAAGCAACCGGCTGCAGCCCGCCGAGTCTCGGCCACCAGCGCCGATTTGGCGATGCCAGGCCAGACGGCCCAGCAAATGCCCCAGATGTCACCGCAGCAGATGCAGCAAATGCAGTTGCAAATGCAACAGATGCACCAACTGCCCCCCGGTGAGGCTCCAGGGGCTGGCGGCGTGGCGCCTGCCGGTTACAACCACCTGGCCCGCAAAGCAGCTCGGCACGCTTGCCCTCCGGGCATGTACGCTCCGGCAGGTGGCGGTGGCGGAAATCCGCCGGCTTACGACCAGCCGCACATGCCGAACTATGCCTGGCCGAGCTACGCAGCTTCTCCGAACTACGCGGCTTTGACTTATCCGCAGCAATATTCGCCGACCGCGTGGCCGTATATCGGTCCGTTCTATCCCTATCCGCAGGTGCCACTCGGGTGGCGCAAAGTCGCTTTGGAATGGGACGACGGCTGGTGGTTCCTCGACTTCTACGATCGCAGCCACCACTAGTTGAACGGCTAGCAGGTAGCAACCGAAACGCAATCGGTCCCGCGCTGACAGGATGATGTCAGCGCGGGACCTCTGTTTTTGACGTTGCCCAAATTGCTTCGCGTTCGATCGCGGCGTGTGAGCGGTGAAAGAACCCTAATTTTCGGCGCAACCGGAAAAACCCGCAAGTTTCTCCCAGACCCACTCGATAACTAGGGCTACAGGTCGGAGGGCGCACCTCCGGAGCCCACGAGTGTTTGAAGGAAACCGAGTCATGGCAAGCAAGTCTTCCGGCAAGATGGCAACGATGCTCGTGGGCCTGGCCCTGGCAACCGCCAGTGGGTGCGGGGGAGTGGCCGGTCCGAACCTGGGCGTGTTCGGCGTGCCGATTCCGGTGAGCCCCTATTTCATGGACAAGAAAGAGGACGAGTGGTGGATGAAGGAACGCTATGAGCGTGTCCCCATCCTCGGTCCCTTGACGCAGGGCGGACCCGTGCAAGCACTCGATCCCCCCAGCGATGATGAAGTGATGCGAGCCCTGGAACGGGCCCATCCGGTCGAAGGTGGTTTGCCGATGATGCACGAAGTGCAGCGTAACAACGTGCGAATCATCAAGGAGAAGATCGCGGACTACATCGATCCGCCACGATTCTATCCGCTGATCGGTCCGGCTCAGCAGCACCACGCTCACTATAAGTGCACGGTTTACTACACCGAAGTCACGCGAGTCGGCTGGCCGCTTCCGTATACCACTCGCAATGAAGACGCTCGCGAAGTTATCTACGTCGACCACAACCACTTCCACATGGTTGGCAACGTGGAAACCGGCTCGGTCGACTACTAAGATCTGCCAGCAAGGCTAGCGAGCTCAACACGAAGAACAGAGAGCCCCGATCCTCACACCAGAGGGTCGGGGCTCTTTTTATTGCGCGGCGCGAAGTGCGAGTAAGTTCAGAACCGCCCTTGCAGTTGAACCGTCGCCGCGGCTACGATTCCCGCCGCAAAATGGGGATATTATCCATCTTCGCGGCGAGAGAAATCGTGACTCGGTTCATTTTTCCAACAATCCTGTTGTTGCTGGCCGGTGTCGTACCGTCCGCGGTCGCGGCCGATCCTGACGCACAGTTCGCGGCAGCCGCCGATCAATACCAGCAAGGTCAGTGGCAAGCCGCGGCCGACGGCTTCGCGGCACTTGTCGCGTCCGACCCAAGCTTCGCCCGCGCGGCCGACGCGCACTTCTTTTGCGGCGAGGCTCTCGTCCAACTGCAAAAGTGGGAGGAAGCCCGACCGCATTTCGACGCTGCGCTAAAAGCCGATCCCACCGGCAGGCACGCCAGACAGTGCCAGTTTCGTAGCGGCGAAGCCGCGTTCATGTTGGGCGACGATCAGACCGCACTTCCTCAACTCGCTGCGTTCGTGCGCGACCATCCCACCGATGAACTTAACTCGTTCGCTCTCGTGTACCTCGGCGATCTCGAATTGCTCGGTGGGCGACCGGCAGCGGCTGAACAGCATTACCAGCGGGCGCTCGCCAACTACCCGAATGGCCCGATGGCCGCGGAGACGCACTTCGGTCTCGCACAATGCCATCATCAAGCGCGGCGGTTGCCGCAGGCGCGGGACGCCTACCGGCAGGCGGTCGGACTCGGTGGCGACGTGGCCGAACCGGCACTCGTGCAACTCGGCCTCGTCGAGAACTCGCTGGGAAACTTTGCCGCGGCGCAGCAGGCCTCGGAACAACTGCTGGCCAATTATCCCCAAAGCGAGTTTCGCGATCGCGCACAGTTGGGTCGCGGCTATGCCCTCTACAAGCAAGGTCAACATCCCGAGGCAATCGCGTCGTTCACCGAACTGGTCGCGCGACCGGGCGTCGAGATCGATGCAGCCTACCTGTTGGGACTCGCCCAATCCGCGACCGGCGATTGGACCGCCGCGGCGGAAACTCTGAAGGGCATTCAGCTCGACGATTCGCATGCGCTGGCCGCGGCCGTAGCCTATCACTCGGGCGACGCCTTGCTCCGTACAGGAAAGCTCGACGAAGCCGCGGCAGCCTTCGATCGTGTCGTTCAGCAACATGGCGCCTCGGCCTGGGCCGACGACAGCCTGATGGGTAAAGCTCGCGTCGCAATCGAGCAAAAAGACGCCGCCACCAGCCTGGAACTCGCGGACGCGCTGTTGGCACAATTTCCGGACAGTCCGCTGGCGCAGCAGGCCCGGCTGGCAAAGGGCCAGGCTCTGGCCGCGCTCGAAAAACCTGATGAAGCGATCGCCGTTCTCGAACCACTTTTGAACGACACGGCCGCCGGCCAACAAGCCACGGAGCTGCGTGATCGAGCGCAGTCAATCGTGGCCCTTGGACAAGCCAGGCTCGGCGAGTTTGACGAGGCCCGGAAAGCCGTCGAAGAGCTGGCGCAAGACCCGGCCGCCTCGCAATTGGCCGACGAACTCAAGCTGCGTGTCGGCGAGATGGCGCAAGCGGCTGGGAAGTCCGACGTGGCGAACGACCTGTTGGCCGGCGTCTCGGAAAGCTCGGCTCAACTGGCTGACCGGGCGAAACAAGGTCTTGGCTGGAACCACTTCGAAGCCGGGCGCTGGGAAGAAGCGGCCGCGGCCTTCGACGAAGTGCTGAAGAGCGGCGTAACTGGGCCAGCAGCCGCGGAAGCCTCGCTGCTCAAAGCTCGCGCACTCGAACACTTGCAAAAAGCCGATGACGCCCTGGCGATGTACCAAGAGGTCGCCGAGAAATATGCCGACACCCCGCGTGCAGCCGAGGCGCTCCATCGCGCGGCCCATCTACTCGAAGGCCAAGGCGCTGCAGACCAGGCGACCTCGCTCTACGCGCAACTTCTCGAAAAGTTCCCCGACTATGCGGCCCTGGATGAAGTTCTGTTTCGCGAGGCCTGGCTATCACGCGACAAGGATCCCAAGTTTGCCAGCCAGTTGCTCGAGCGAATTCGTGCAGAATATGCCACGAGCCGTGTCGCTCCAGAGGCCACACTGCAGCTTTCGGAGTTGCTCGTCGGTGAAGGACAACTCGACCGCGCCGCCGAGCTTCTGCGCGAGGTGACCAGGCCGGATGCGCCTGCGGAAGTTCGGCCGCGGGCGTTATACCTGGAGGGTCAGCTTGAGCTGGCGCGGCAGAACCTTGATGGCGCACTTAGGCCGCTCGAGCAGCTCTTGCGAGAGCATCCCGAGAGCGCCGAGGCCTTGGCCGCGGAGTATCTGCGCGGCGAAGTCGCCTTTCGAAAGGGCGACTATCAACAGGCCGTAACTCTGCTGTCGCAGGTCGGCGAAAAGGCTCGAGGTCGAACCGACGCCTGGCTGCCAACGGCGGAGCTGCGCAGGGCGCAAGCCTTGGCGCAGTCCAAACAGTGGGCCGAGGCAGCCGAGGCAGCCAAAAGTATTGCCGGCCAGTTCCCAGACTTCACCGAGCAATACGAGGCCGACTATTTGGTAGGCCGCGCCGCTGCCGCTCAGGCAGAGTTTGACGAAGCGCGAAAGTGGTACGCCAAGGCAATTGCCGCACCGGCGGCCGCGGGCACCGAAACGGCCGCCATGGCCCAATGGATGACCGGCGAAAGCTATTTCCACCAGCAGCAATATGCCTCCGCACTCGACGAATACCTGAAAGTAGGGAGCGAGCACGCCCGATGGCACGCCGCGGCCCTGCTGCAAGCCGCCAAGTCGCACGAAGCGCTGGGCCGCTGGCAAGACGCCGCCGCT
>JBGSKX010000076.1:0-20870 GCA_041741015.1 Pirellulales bacterium | reverse complement strand
GGCGCCGGTTCGACAGGCGCGGGCGCGGGAGTAAATGTGTCCGTGGGAGCGGGAGTCGGTTCAACCCGAGCCGGTTCCGGAGGTGCCGGCGGCATATCGTCGTCCAGCGACGGTTGCGGCGTGGATGGTTCGGTGCTCTCGATCGGCGCGGAGGGAACCTTGTCGGTCGTCACTTCGCAGCCCGAGCAATCGGCCGTCACGCTCGTCGAGCAGCCCGACTCTTCATAGACCACGCCACAATCGGCGGGACCGCAGCTCGATTCATAGCAACCCGAGTCATACACGGGACCGCAATAGACGGGCTGGCAGTGTCCCCCATGGCGCCACCGAAAAGCGGAAGCCGAGTTGGCGACCATCATGACAGCCACGGCCCAAACGACGATTTTCTTTCCCTGCCGCATCTCTTTGTCTCCTCGAACCGTCAGAAACGAGCTCGTTATCCCAAAATGAGCACTTATGCTAGCTTTGCCAGTTGCCCTTCGCAACTCTCTTGAGAGGAGTTTACATCGCGATTCGTGCATCGGTGGATGCGAACGTCTTATGCCGGATGCACCGATAGGTCCGGTGGTGCCGTGCTGGGCAATTCGGCTGCCGCACCCCGGTCGGATCTGGCCGGACGCCCCCGGGCGCAAAAGAAGAGCCGGCCGAAGTGTTTAGGGCTTCGACCGGCTCCACTTAGATAACGGGTTCAGAAACGTGGCTGTCTAACGCAGCCGAGCTCGAGGGGTGACCCATCGGCTCGGTCAGGCAGCCCGTCGGCTGCTCGTTAAACGAGCCACCTCTGTATACCACTAGACATAGGGTCACCTCCTTTCCAACCAAGGCCATCCCGAGGTTCCTACCAGCCCTGACCGGCAGCGTCCCCGGGCCGTTGGTCCCGCCGGACCACGTTAGTCCAGCACGACTTCATACTATTCAGCGGGCTTCGGCAAAATCAAGAGCAGCGCGGGCCAGCCTCCCCGATTTTGCGCTACCGCCAGCGTCCGAGAGTGAAAGGCTGACCGACAGGGTGTGACCAAGGTTCGCGCCGCGTCGTCCACGCAGGAAACCTAAGCCAGCAATCGTAGCAGTTGAAACAGCGGCCCGATCACCAGGATGATCCACAGGCAGCCAGGCTGACGGCTGCTGCCACCTTCCGCGGGAACCCGGCGGGCCGCCTCCAGCGCTGTCGGCAGATCGAGCCCCTCGGCCAGCAACACGTTGAGCACGACTTCGTCGATCTCGCCTCGATCGGAATCGAAGGGGTCCGGCAGATTGTCATCTGGGACGGACATAGGCCGATCGCCCTCAACCTCGTTGGCCCGCACGCGCGGTGTTCGCCTGCGAAACTATACCACCCGGCAGATAAAGCACTTCAGGTACTCGCTCTCCAGGCAGGTCACGCTGGTCGGATGGTCCGGCGAGGCGCCGCGGGTTTCGAGCACCTGGATCCCGCGCTTCGACTGCTCCGCCACGCCCAGCAGCATGTGGAAGAAGTCCTCGCGCGTGACATGCCCCGAGCAGCTGCAGGTCACCAGGATTCCGCCCGGCTCAAGGACATCGAGCGCCATCCGGTTTAGCTTGTGATAGGCCCGCAGGGCGTCGTCCAGCGAGCTGCGGCTGCGGGCGAACTTGGGCGGATCGAGAATGACGGCCCCAAACCGTTCGCGGTTCACCTTCAAGGCATCGAGCGCCTTGAAGCAATCGGCCTCTTCGAACTTGGCGACCGTCACGCCGTTCAGCTCGGCGTTCGCTTGTGCCAGGGCAATTGCTTTGGCACTGGAATCGAAGCCGTAAATCTCACGTGCGCCGCCATGCACGGCCGCGTTCAGGCTGAAACCGCCGCTATAGCAGAACATGTCCAAGACGCGGCGATCGCGCATGTATCGGGCGGCAGCCAGTCGGTTTTCGCGCTGGTCTATATAGAAGCCCGTCTTTTGTCCTTCGGCCAGATCGATGCCGTAGCGGATGCCGTTCTCGGTGATGAACGCGGGTCCGCTCGGCGCTTCGCCCCAGTGGAGTCCATCGCGAAGCTGCACGCCTTCGGCGCTGGCGATCCCTTTCTCGGTGCGAATGAAGATGCCGCGCGGGTGCACGAGCTCTTTGAGCACTTCGACAATGCCATCCAGTCGCCGTTCGATCCCCAGGCCTGTCACCTGAACGCTAAGCCATTCGCCCAACCGATCGACCACCAGGCCACTGAGCCCATCCGCTTCGCTGAACACCAGCCGGCAAGCGCCGTCGCGCTTCTCGAGCCCAAGCATGGTTCGCAGGGCGACAGCCGTTTCCAAACGCCCACGCCAGAAAGCGTCGTCCAGCGCCTGGTGGATGTCCCACGTGTACAGCCGCACCCGAATCCGGCTCTGGCTGTTAAAGATCCCTCGGGCGACGAACTTTCCCGTGTCGGTCATCAGGTCGACAACCTCACCATCGGCCGCTTCACCTTCAATCCGATGGATCGCCGAGTCGAGAACCCACGGGTGGCGACCATAGAAGGGCCGGGCTTTGCGCGGTTTGAGGATCGCCTGAGCCGCCGCGAAGCCGACCGCCGTTTCGAGGGTGCCCTCGGAAATCGGATCGCCTTCCGAAATCGAAGCGGATGGGGTGTCGGTCGTCGGGTCGCTCATGGGAATGGCCAATCTGCAAAAGTCGCGGGAAGCGCAATCCTCAATCATCCGCCACACGCCGCTCCCTGTAAACTGCCGCCACGCGAATGCCAGCAGAGAACCATGAAAACACGAAGAGAACCACAGATGAACACAGATCGACACAGATAAGACCTAGAGAAAGTGGCGTCGAGTATCCTGTTCCCCCGACTAAAGTTCGACAGGCTCTAGGCAGAGTCCTCGAATTCTCCCGTGTATTTGTGTTCATCTGTGGTTCTCTTCCATCTCCCTGCGATCCCAGCGAGATTTGCCGACTTCCGCAGGCGAGCGTATTCTGAACCCGATCCCCCGGCAGCAACCGGCAAGTCAGCAACCTGCAATTCAAGGATCCATCATGCTCCACAGCCTGCTCGTGTCGCTCGTGATCCTGGCCGCGGTGGTTTCGCTCGTCCAGGCCGATCCACCCAAAGTAGTACTGGCGATCCACGGCGGCACGGCCGGCCCGCGCAGCGAACTCTCGCCGGAACTCGAAAAGCTGGTACGCGCCGATATGCAGCGAGCTCTCGAAGCGGGGCACGCCGTCCTGCAGAAGCCCGATGGCACAGCGCTCGACGCGGTCGAGGCCGCCGTGCGCGTACTGGAGGACTCGCCGCACTTCAATGCCGGCAAGGGTTCGGTCTTCACCCACGAAGGTCAGATCGAGATGGACGCCTCGATCATGGACGGAAGCAACCTGAAGGCGGGCGCCGTGGCCAGTGTCACGGTGATCAAGAACCCAATCACCGCTGCCCGAGCCGTAATGGACAAGACTCGGCATGTGCTGCTCGCCGGCCGCGGGGCGGAAGTCTTCGCCACGAAGGCCGGGCTCGAAACCGTCGACCCGGCGTACTTCTGGACCGAGCGCCGCTGGAATCAGATCAAGAAAATCTGGGATCGCGAAGCCAAAGAGCGGGCCGATGGGAAACAAGCCCGCGCGGACTCGGCGCCCAATGACTCGCGAGAAAGCGATGAGCCCTGGGGTACCGTCGGCGCCGTGGCGCGGGACGCGCGCGGCAACCTCGCCGCGGCGACTTCCACCGGCGGCCGCACGAACAAAATGTACGGCCGAGTGGGCGATTCGCCGATCGTGGGCGCCGGCACCTATGCCGAGAACGGCGTGTGCGCGGTTTCCGGCACCGGCGAAGGGGAATTCTTCATTCGCTATGCCGTGGGCCACGACATCGCGGCGCTCATGAAGTACAAGGGGCTTTCGCTCGACGCGGCGACCACCGAAGTCATCCTCGGCAAGCTCAAGCCGGCCGGCGGCGAAGGCGGCGTGGTGAGCATCGACGCCGAGGGGAACTTCGCCGCCCCCTACAACACGCCGGGCCTTTATCGCGGCTACATCACGGCCGACGGCCAGTCAAAGGTGATGCTGTACGAGGATTGAAGCGTCTGCCTGCGGCCGGTTTCGTCATCCCCGACGAGCCGCGCGCCGAGCGACCCTGATCACCGGGTGAGTTTCTGGGGCCAACGCAGGCAACTCATCACTTCGCCGTGCGAACCGTCGCTGGACGTTCAGCCTCTTTGCCTGGCGGCTCTTCTGTTTGAGCTGCGAGTTCCGCCTGGTCTTCCGCCTGGGCGATTTTCTCGGCAAGCGCGTCCTGCAGTTCCTGGCTGTTCATGACAGCTGCGCAAAGACCGGCGCCGAGCCCAGCGAGAACCAACGTGCGGGGACTGATCTTGGCCAGAGCATAGGCGGCAACCGCGCCACCACCCACCGCCGCGAGCAGCTTCGTGGCAGGCGTCCACTCGCTGAACTCATTCACGGCCGATTGTACTGCGCGCGCCGGCTGATGGTCAGCCATCGCAGAACGCATTTCCGACGCGCAGCGCTGCGTCCGCTCTTCCAGGTCGTGCACCGAGCGACCAAATTCGTCTTTCGCCCGCCGGGTAAGATCATGACACTTCTCGCTGATCCGCGCTCGGCGAGCCTCGCCTTCTTCCGGATCCAGCAAGTACATCAAGCCGGCCCCCAGGGCGGCGGCGGTGATCTGGTTCATCGCGAGTTCCTCTCTTTAAGTGAACGATTGCCAGCCGAAAGTTGGCTGCTTCAGGTCGAGAACAGGCGGCTTGGGCGGTGCAATTGCTGCGCCTCGCCCTCGGATTTCACGACCTATTCTTTCCGTGCAGGGCATGTCGATTGCATAACTGCCGATTGCATGACTCTGGCCTGCCTGATTGCCCTGAACTTGAACCTCCTCGAAGCAATACGGAGCTTACGATGTCACGCTGCGAAGTTTGCGGAAACGATTACGACAAGGCCTTCGAAGTCGTCGCTGATGGCACGTCGCACACGTTCGACAGTTTTGAATGCGCGATCCATGCACTCGCGCCCCAGTGCGACCACTGCGGTTGCCGCGTGATCGGACATGGCGTCGAGGCGGATGGTGTGATTTTCTGCTGCGCCCATTGCGCCGAGCACGCCGGCGTCAGCGGGCTGCGCGACCGCAGCTAACGCTTCGCGCCCGTCGTCGACCGTCACCCCAAGCACAGTGTCCAGCCGTTGCGCTCTCTCCGCCCACCGCGGCAGGGTACCTGCCGGTCTGCGCAAGTAGCCGCCGCGCAGCTTTTCTCTCCCGACGCTTGTATCAATAATAATTATTGATATATTCAACTCCCCGGCTTCGAAGGGCCGGATAGTCATCCCTGGGACGAGGATTTTTCCAAGATGGATACCAAGGCTGCGCTGGCGGAGTTGATCGGCACATTTACGCTCGTTTTCATCGGTGCCGGCGCGGGCGCCCTGGCATCTCCCGATTCGGCGGGCCTGGTGGCCGTGGCTTTTGCCCACGGTCTGGCCTTGATGGTCATCATTTACGCCTGGGGAAGTATCTCGGGCGCGCACGTGAATCCAGCCGTCACGCTGGGCGTGCTCAGCACGGGGCGCATTTCGCTCCCCAAGGCAATCAGCTACTGGATCGCCCAGGCGCTAGGGGCAATTGCCGCGGCCTATACGCTCGCCTGGTTCCTCGGCCCCGACTCGAGCCTCGGCGCCACCATCGGCAAACTCACGCCGGGAGTTGCGAACGCCGCTGAAGGCGCCAACGCCGCCAAGGTCATCGTGCTTGAAGGCATTCTCACCTTCTTCCTCGTCACTGCCGTGTTCGCTTCGGGCATTCACGGGCGCAACGGCAACCTGGCGGGCATCGCCATCGGGCTGGTGCTCACGATGGATATTCTCTTCGGCGGTCCGCTGACCGGCGCGAGCATGAACCCCGCACGCACGCTGGGCCCCGCCGTCGCGACGGGCGAGCTCAACTACGTGTGGATGTACTTTGTAGGCCCTGCCGCCGGTGGGGTGCTGGCGGCTTTGTTGTATGACAAGTTTTTCTTGCCGAGTGCTGAATTGACCGCTCCGGTCGATGCAGCCGAAAAAGGCAAGCACAGGAGATAGTGCATCATGAAATTCACTTCCAGTTGGATGGCCGTGCACGGACTGCTGCTGGCCGGATTGATTGTGGCCACGGGCTGCGCCCAGCCGAAGAAGCCGGGCGAACCGGCGGCGAACTCGACCGAACCCGCCGTGGTGGTCGAGGAAGAAGCTGTCGTCGTCGAAGAGACGGCTCCGGACGAAGACATGCCGGCGGAAGCAAAGCCGGCCGACACGACCGAAGCTCCGCCGACTCCGGAAGTGCCGGCGCCGGCTGAACCGGAAACGCCTGCTGAGCCCGAGAAGCCTGCCGAGCCCGAACCCGCGCCGGAGGAAGCCGCCAAGAGCGAGCCGATGCCGGAAGAAAAACCCGCCGCCGAAGTCGCTTCTGCCACACCGGCTGGCGAAGACGGTAAGCCGGCAGTCGCCGCAAGCGGCAAGGTCATCCTCGGCTCCGACGAGCTCTTCACCGGCATTCCTGGCGATGGTGAGAAGGTCACCGTCGAGGAGATCAAGGCCTGGCTCGACGATCCCAAGAATCACGAACCGCTCGATTTCGAACTTCCCTTCGGCATGGCCAAGGGCGCCACTGAAATCAAAGGTGTCGACAAGAACCCGCTGACCCGCGCCAAAATCGAGCTCGGCCGGCAACTCTATTTCGACCCGCGGCTCTCGGCCGATTTCTCGGTGAGCTGTGCTGACTGCCATCACCCGCAGGAAGGCTTCGCCAAGCACACGCAGTTCGGCGTCGGCATCAAGGGCCAGACCGGCGGACGTAATTCACCGGTGAGCTACAACCGCATCCTCAGCGACAAGCAGTTCTGGGACGGCCGCGCCGGTTCGCTCGAGGAGCAGGCCGTCGGTCCGATCGCCAACCCGATTGAGATGGGCAACACCCACGAAGCCTGCGTGCTCTGCCTGCAGGGCGTCGAAGGCTACAAACTGCAGTTCGACAAGATTTTCGGCCGGATGGACATCGAGGCCGTCGGCGAAGCGCTGGCCTCGTTCGAGCGAGCGATCGTCACCGGCCCCGCGCCGTTCGACTATGCCGAGGCCATGAAGCCGTTTGAGCAGCTCGATCCGGAAGACATCGAAGCCGACGAGGAATTGAAGGCCAGCTACGAGAAGGTCAAGGCAGGCGTCGATGCCAACCCGTTGAGCGACGGCGCGAAGCGCGGCATGGAAATCTACTTCTCCGAAAAGGGAAGCTGCTCGGCCTGCCATGTCGGCGCGAACCTGACCGACGAGAAGTACCACAACATCGGCGTCGGGATGGACAAGCCCGAGCCGGACGTGGGCCGCTTCGAAGTCACGAAGGACGAAAAGGATAAGGGAGCGTTCAAGACGCCCACGATCCGCAACGTCGCCTCCAGCGCCCCCTACATGCACGACGGCAGCCAGCAATCGCTGGAGGAAGTCGTCGAGTTCTATGCCAAGGGGGGCCATCCGAACCCAACCCTGAGCGACAAGATCAAGAAGCTTGATCTGACCGAACAGGACAAGAAGGACCTGGTCGAGTTCATGAAGCAGGGCACGACCGGCACTTTCCCGAAGATCAATCCCAGCCGCCTGCCGGAGTAGCTGGGACCGATCGAATTGACACGCGTGGGGCCACTGATCGCCAGGTGCGGTCAGTGGCCCCTCGTTTTTTCCCGAGATTTTCCGAACGATATCAACCCTTGTTGAAATCTCCCCACCGCGCTAGGATTGCATGACGAGAGTGCCGTTCCGCACAGAACCAATCCTAACCGTGCTCGCACAGCACGCCTTGCAAGTCGCCATGCCGCTCGAAGAAGACGAACTCTACCAGGAGCGCATCCTCGATCATTACGAGGAACCGTATCATCGCGGCGCCTGTCCGGGCGCAACACACGCGCACGAAGAAGATAATCCGCTCTGCGGCGACGTGGTGCGCGTGGAACTGGCGATCGACGACGGCAAGATTTGCGATGCCTACTTCAGCGGCGACGGCTGCTGCATCAGCCAGGCTTCGGCCTCGATGCTGATCGAACAGATTTGCGGCCGCCGGCTCGACGAGGTGACCGCCTTCACCGGCGCGGATATGCTCCAACTCTTCGGCGCCAAGCTGACGCCGAATCGCCAGAAATGCTGCCTGCTCTGCTGGCGTGCGCTGCAATCGGCCATCTACTCGCCGATTGCCGTGGGCCCGGTCGAAACGGAAAGTGGCGAACAGCCCGCAGGCGGATCTCATGACAACTGCCACTAAAGACCAGCTCGACGTCGAGCGGATCCGCGCCGACTTTCCGATTCTGGCGACGATCCTGCACGCCAAGGCTGGCACTGCTGGCGTGCCACTAGCCTACCTGGACAACGCTGCCACAACCCAGCGCCCCCGGCAGGTCGTGCAGTCGATGGTCGACGTCTATGAAAAGCATTACGCCAACGTCCATCGCGGCATCCACTGGCTCAGCGATCAGTCGACCGACCTGTTCGAAGAGGCACGCGGCAAGGTCGCCGCGTTCATCGGCAGCGCGAGCATCGAGCAGGTAATCTTCACTCACGGCGCGACCGAGAGCATCAACCTCGTGGCCCGCAGTTGGGGCGACGCGAACCTAAAGTCGGGCGATGAAATCCTGCTCACCGAGATGGAGCACCACGCCAACATCGTTCCCTGGCAGCAGGCCGCCGAGCGGACCGGCGCAAGCGTCCGCTTCCTGCCCATCACTGAGGATGGCCGGCTCGCACTCGAGAAGCTCGACGAGTATCTCACGCCGCGCACGAAGCTGGTCGCCGTGGCCGCCGTCTCGAACGTCCTGGGCACGATCAACCCCGTGCAAGAGATTATCGCCCGAGCTCACGCCGCCGGCGCGCTGGTCATGGTCGATGCCGCGCAAAGCGTCCCGCACACGAAGACCGACGTCACGGCGCTCGATGCCGACTTCCTGGCCTTCTCCGGCCACAAGATGCTCGGCCCCACGGGCGTCGGTATCCTGTACGGCAAGCGCGAGCTCCTGGAAGCCATGCCGCCGTTTATGGGCGGCGGGAGCATGATCCGCCGAGTCACCACCAGCGGCTTTGAACCGGCCGAACTGCCCGCCAGGTTCGAAGCCGGCACGCCGCCGATCGTGCCAGCCATCGGCCTCGGCGCCGCAATCGACTACCTGAACACGATCGGCATCGACGCCATCCACGCACACGAGTTGCGCCTTACCCGCCTCGCTCACGAAGTGCTGACTGCCGTCGGCGGCGTCCGTTTTCTCGGTCCCGATCCCGAGCACAAGTCGGGCATCGTCAGCTTCACGCTCGAGAAGGTGCACGCGCACGACATCGCCCAGCTTCTGGATCGGCAGGGGATCGCCGTCCGCGCGGGCCATCACTGCGCGATGCCGCTCCACAAGCGGCTCGGCATCGCGGCCAGCAGTCGGGTCAGCTTCTACTTCTACAACACGGTGGAAGAAGTCGAACGCCTTGGCCGCGCGCTCGAAGAGATCAAACGCATCTTCCGGCGGAAGTAGCTACCGGGACTGGTACCTCCTCGCCGCCGACGGCCGCGCAGGATATAATGCGGCCCTGCAGGCGGCGGGCATTCCTCGCCCTCGCTTTCCCCCAAGGTTTCCAGCAACTGCGTGGCAAAAAATGGATCGTGAATTAGTCGACCGGGCTCAGGCCATTCGCGAGCGGATCGTCCAACTACGAGACTCTCTTTGACTACGCTGCCAAGCAGGAGCAGTCGCAGGCCATCGAGCAGAAGATGGCCCAGCCCGGTTTCTGGGATAACCAGGAAGCCGCCCAGGCCACGATCGCCGAGTTGAAATCGCTCGGCGCCATTACCAAGCCGCTCGAAGAAGCGATCAGCGCGGGTGATGATCTCGAAGTCCTGATCGAAATGGCCGGTGAAGATCCCGCGCTCGAAGCCGACGTCACCGCCGAGGTCGAACGACTCGGCCAACTCGTCGAAGCGCTCGAACTGAAAGGCCTCTTGAACGGGCCCTTCGATTCCAAGGGCGCGATCATGACCATCAACGCCCGCGATGGCGGCACCGACGCCAACGATTGGGCCGAGATGCTCCTCCGCATGTACATCCACTGGGCGCAGAAGAACGACTACGAAGTCGAGATTCTCGATCGCCAGGAAGACATCGTGGCCGGCATCCAAAGCGCCGCCCTCGCCATCCGCGGGCCCATGGCCTACGGCTATCTGAAAGGCGAAACCGGCATGCACCGCCTGGTGCGCATCAGCCCCTTCAACGCCGAAGGCAAACGGCAAACCAGCTTCGCCGCCGTCGACGTGTCGCCCGAGATCAACGACTCGGTCGACATCGAGATTCGCGACGAAGACGTCCGCGAGGACGTGTTTCGCGCCAGCGGCGCCGGCGGGCAGCACGTCAACAAAACTTCGAGCGCCATCCGTCTCACGCACATGCCCACGGGCATCGTCGTACAATGCCAGAACGAACGCTCGCAGCACAAGAACCGGGCGACCGCGATCAAGATGCTGCGGGCCAGGCTCGCGCGGATGGAAGAAGAGAAACGCGAGGCCGAGCAGGCGGCGAAATATCAGGAGAAGGCCAAGACCGGCTTTGGCTCGCAGATTCGCAACTACTTTTTGCATCCCGACCAACGTGTGAAGGACGTTCGCACGGGCCATTACATGGGCAATTTCCAGAGCGTGCTCGACGGCAACATCGACGGCTTTTTGGACGCGTACCTGCGGTGGCGCGCTTCGTAAGGGAGGAAATGATTTGGGTGCCACTGCTGGCTTGCCCAGCAGTGTTCGTCCACTGGGCTTGGCTTGCACTCGGAAGCACCGCGTGGATGCCACACTTGAAGAGTTTGCAGCAAGGCAAGATCAAAGAGATAGCACTGCTGGGCAAGCCAGCAGTGGCACACGAAAGGACCTCTACCACTGAACGACACCCAGGACCGCACCCTCGAAGCCGGCGATCTGCGCGTGCACTTCACATGGCAGGGAGATCGCTTCGCGCACGAGATCAGCGTGCTGAAAGACGGCTCCTGGCAGGTCGCGCTAGCTTCTGCTGAAGGAACCCCGCACGACGACTGGCCACCGAGCCCGCCGTTTCAGTCGCTGCACATCGAAGAGCGTGAGGACGGCCGGACGCTGGCTCTGCTGGTGGGCATGGCTGGCAAGAGCCATTGGTCGGCGAGCATCGAAATCGACGCCGAGGCACATGCGGTCCTGTTTGATGTGGCTTGTCGCCTGCGCGAGCCTGCGGCCGGTCCGCTGGGCAGCACGTATCAGGGCCTGCCCCTGGCAGCCGACTCAAGCGTGCTCGCCGTCGAACTGACGCATCGCTACGGCCCAGCCAGGCTCCAGCGGTCCGGCGAGCAGAGCGCGGTGCTGGCCGAGCCGCAGGGGGACGACTGCCCACAAACGGTCCGCTGGGACTATCGCCTGCGGATCGCTCCCACCGCCTGACGCGGCCCTGGCGAACTTGCACGGCATTCGAGCTGTCCTAGTCAGTCCGCTGCGCGTTTGTTAACTTGACCAAACAGCCTCGAAATTCCGGGGCACGGCAGGATGCTTTGACCCCATGGAGACTCGCCACGTGAAGGCCGACGTTCAACTGCCGATCATCAAACCGACGCGCGATCAACTCAAAGAAGGGGAAGTGCTCTGCCAATATTGCACGGCCAAGTGCTGCAAGTACTTTGCCCTGCCAATCGAGCAGCCCGATTGCTTCGAGGACTGGGAGTACATCCGCTGGTACCTGCTGCACAACGGGGCCACGCTCTTCAAGGAAGACGACACCTGGTACCTGCTGGTCCACGCGGTCTGTAACTTCCTGCAGCCCGACAACCGCTGCGGGATCTACGACACGCGCCCCCAGATCTGCCGCGACTACTCGACCAACGAGTGCGAGTACGAAGACGACTGGCTGTACGAGCAGTACCTGGAAACGCCCGAGCAGGCCGGCGAGTATGCCGAGGCGATCCTGCCCAAGAAAAAAGGCCAGAGCATCCGCAGCCCCAAGCCGGCGCTGCTGCCGGTGCTCAACTAAGACAACGACCAGGATAAACCGCAGAGGACGCGGAGGGTCGCAGAGAGAATACCGAGAAGAGGAAGTGGAGAGAACCACAGATGAACACAGATACACACGAATAAGCAGAGGAAGGATGAAGAAGATTTATAGGGGATAGTAAGACCGTCGAAAGCCATGCGAGCCATTCCTGATTCTCAACTCTTTCATTCTCTTTCTGTCTCCGCTCATCTTTGTCTATCTGTGTTCATCTGTGGTTCTCTCTTCTCCTCGGTCTTTCCCTTTGCGACCCTCCGCGTCCTCTGCGGTGAATCTTCCTCCTGCAATTGAAGATTGAACCGTGACCGAAACCAAACGCATCGAACCGCGCACGCTCAAGGGCTTTCGCGACTTTCTGCCCGAGACGATGATTCCGCGCGAGTGGATCATCGACACCGCGCGGCGCGTGTACCGCTCCTACGGTTTCGCGCCGATCGACACGCCGGCGCTCGAGTATCTCGAGATTCTCACCGGCAAAGGGAGTGACGAGACCGACAAGCAGATGTACCGCTTCCAGGACCACGGTGAGCGGTGGGTCGGGATGCGGTTCGACCTCACGGTGCCGCTCGCGCGGTTCGCAGCCCAGCACATCGGCCAGCTCGGCACGCCGTTCAAACGTTATCACATCGCCACGGTGTGGCGCGGCGAGAACACCCAGCGCGGCCGTTACCTCGAGTTCATGCAGTGCGACTTCGACACGATTGGCACCACAGCCGTCGCCGCCGACATCGAGACCGCGCTAGTCATCGGCGACCTGTTCCGCGCGCTTTCCATCAGCGACTTCACAATTCGCGTTAACAATCGCCAGGTTCTCACGGGCCTCTTGGAACGGCTCGACCTAGCCGATCGCTCGACCGCCATCCTCAGGGCGCTCGACAAGCTCGACAAAATCGGTCGCGAGAAAGTTGCCGACGAAATGATCGCCGCCGCCGGCACGACTGCCGAACAGGCGGGCCAAGTGCTCAAGCTCGCCGAGCTCACAGGCACCAACGACGAGATCCTCAAGTCCTTGGAAGGCCTGGCCACCGGCAGTGAAACCGCCCAGGCCGGCGTCGCGCGGCTGGCGGAACTCGTGAGCGCGACCAAGGCCGCAGGGCTACCGACGGAGCAACTTAAAATCACCCCTTCGATCGCCCGCGGTCTCGACTACTACACCGGCACGATCTTCGAAACGTTTCTGGGCGAGCTCCCCGGTATCGGCAGCGTCTGCTCCGGCGGACGCTACGACAACCTGGCCGGTCTGTACACCAAAGAACACCTGCCGGGCATCGGCGCTTCGCTCGGGCTCGACAGGCTGCTGGCGGCGCTCGAGGAGCTCGGCAAGATCGAAAAAGTGAGCACGCCTGCGCCGGTCTTCCTGGCATACTTCGAAGCCACGCGGCTCAACGACTATCTGGCGCTCGCCAGCGCCATCCGCCGCACGGGCATCGGCGTCGAATTCTATCCCGAGCCGAAGAAGCTTGGCGCGCAGCTCAAGTACGCCGATCGCCGCGGCTTCAAACTTGCCGTGGTAATCGGCGGTAATGAATGGGAATCCGGCGTCGCACAAGTGAAAGTACTCGCCACCGCCGAGAGCCACAGCGTGCTCCTGGCCGACGTGCCCGCCAAGCTCTTTGAGATGCTCGCCCAGGCTTGCTAAATTGCGCGGCGGGAAGACTGAGACTCGGGAGAAAAATACGAACCACAGATAAACACTAATAAGAACGAGGATCAGATTCGGGAGCCGCCCCAAAAGGGCTCCGGCTGCATTGTCTTATTCGTGTTCATTTGTGGTTCTGTCTTTCGATACGCGGTGCCGGCGAAACCTCGCGTGCTGGCCTGCTCCAGTTACCGTCGGTACTCTCTGCGCCCTCGGTGGCTAAATCCCCTTCCGCAGCCCGCCCCGAGCTTTACCAATCCCTCGATCCCTGCCATAATTCACTGGTCCCTTTAGGGGGTTCGCTATCTCCAGTGACTCCCCGCGGAAAACTGCATCACTGAAGACTTCCCCCATGGCCAAGCGGGACAATCACTACGAGGCGGCCTTCGAAGCTTGGCTCCGCGCGCGTCAGGTGCCGTACGTGGCGGTCGACGAGGCCCGGCGCAGCCAGTTTCCCGGCGGATCGATCAAGAGTCTCGACTTCATCGTCTCGCCGCACGACGGTTTCCGCTGGCTGGTCGACGTGAAGGGGCGGCGCTTTCCGGCCGGCGGCAAGCAATACTGGAAGAACTGGTCCACCCGCGACGACCTGGTAAGCATGGCACGCTGGGAGCGGTGGTTCGGCGAGCGGTTTGGCGGCCTGCTGGTGTTCGCTTACAATGTGGTTGGCGACCGCGCTCCGCTCCCGCCCGAGCGGCTGTTTGAGTTTCGCGGCGGGCTGTACGCGTTCGTGGGCATCCGCGTCCGAGACTACGCGATGCATGCCCGGCGGATTTCAGCACGCTGGGATACGCTGGCGGTTTCGGCCGGCCGGTTTCGCGAGTTGGCGGCCGCGGCAGACGACTTTTTTCATCCACCTCAACTGGCCACGGCATGAACCGCGACGAACGATCAGTGACGAGCGCCCCGACGACTTCTCGCCTTCGCCAGATCTTGCGCGGCGCGCTGATGGCGCTGCTCGTCGCCGGCACGCTCGTGGCCGGATCGTCCGACGCTTACGCGCAGAAGAAAAAGAAAGACAAGGAAGCGCCCACGAAGTCGTACGTGTTCGCCTACACCATCACGATGATGATGGTCTCGCTGGGGCTGATGACCGTCTGCCGCCCCGGCAAGCGCAAAGAGCGCCCCGACGAGCTCAAAGAAGACTTGTCGCAGTAACTGCGTAGTTTGGTGGCAGGGCGTGATTCGTTACGCCGCGCGCTGCTTCGCCGCCTGGCAGAACTCCGCAATCGTGGCCACGACCACCCGCTGTTCTTTCGCCGTGAGCTCGGGGAAGATCGGCAGGGCGATCGTCTCGAGCGCCGCCCGCTCGCTCTCGGGCAGGCTCCCCGTCTCATAGCCCAGCTCGCGGAAACAGGTTTGCTGGTGCAGCGGCACGGGATAGTAAATCTCGCTGCCGATCTTGCGCTCAGCCAGATAGCTGCGCAGCGCGTCGCGACGGCCGCCCGGGATGCGGATCACGTACTGGTTCCAGACGTGACGCGAACCCGCCTCGGCCGCAGGGAGCGTGATGCTCCCGCTAACGCCATATTCGGCGAACAGTTTCGCATACCGCTCGGCGTTGGCCTGCCGCAGCGAGGTCCAGGCGTCGAGGTACCGCAGCTTGACGTTCAGCACCGCGGCCTGGATCGTATCGAGCCGGCTGTTGATGCCCACCACGTGGTGGTAGTAGCGGGGCTGCATGCCATGCCCCCGCAGCAGCTTGAGCCGTTCGGCGACCTTCGCGTCCGTGGCGGTCATGAACCCGCCATCCCCAAAACCGCCGAGATTCTTGGTCGGATAGAAGCTGAAGCAGCCAATCGCGCTCATCGAGCCCGCGCGGCGGCCGTGCCACTCGGAGCCCACGGCCTGGCAGGCGTCTTCGATCACCGGCAGGTTGTGCCGCCTGGCGAGCGCGCCAATTGCGTCCATGTCGGCGCACTGACCGAACAGGTGGACCGGCATGATCGCCTTGGTGCGCTTCGTGATCGCGCTCTCCATCAGCTGGGGGTCCATGTTGTATGTGACGGGATCAATGTCGACGAACACCGGCTTCGCACCCAGTCGCCAGGCCGCGCTTGCGGTGGCAAAGAACGTGTAGCTGGGCATCAGCACCTCGTCCCCCGCTCCCACGTCGAGAGCCATTAGTGCGAGCAGCAAGGCGTCGCTGCCCGAAGCGCAGGCTACGCCGTGCGGCGCTTGGCAGTAAGCCGCCAAGTCCGTTTCCAGCCGTTCACAGTCGGGACCGAACACGAATCGTCCGCTTTCGCAAACCGCCGTGACCGCGGCCAGGATCTCCGCCCGAATCGCGTCGTACTGCCGATTGACGTCCAATAGCGGTACGCCCGTCTGCGGCAGCGGCAGCGCGGCGGGACTGGTGGCAGACGACGATTGCGACGGCGCGACGCTCATGGCAAAAACCCTTGGGGGTCGGATAATCGAGTGTTGAGATTTCGCTCTTGCGGACAGGCCAGGGGGCGGCCTGCTTTTGCAAAAGGTTGCGAACGGTACCGAATTCGGCCTGCACAAGTCAAGATCGAGCGCCACTGCATCGATTCCTGTCCCAAACCGCTAGCACCTTCCGGCCGTATAGAGACCGAGGCGGCACGGTTAACCCGCACCGGGGTAAACCCCTAACCCGCACCGGGGTAAACCGCGACGGTAGTTCAAGCTAGAATCAGCGGCGGGCCGGTTTTACCCTCATTTGGGGCCGCCATCGACCAACAACTTCGCTTCCGAACATGTCCGATCCAGCGACTTCCGATGTCCGCAGGCGCACACTGCACCTGGCCGCCGTGGGGGCTGCCGCCGGTGTGCTCCTGGCCCTGGTGTTTGGCCTCGGGACGCTCACCGGTGGTTCTGCCGAGCCGCTCCCGCCCGATGAACGATTGGGGGAGTGGCGCCATATCTCGTTGGCCCGGAAAGAAGCCACCGCGCGGCAACTGCTGAACCTCTGGAAAGAGGACGGTACACTAGCGCCGCGCGTCGTCAGCCAGCTCAACGATCCCGCGCGCGAGCAGCAACTCGTCGACGAACTTGTCGCCGGAGTCGACCTGGCCAACGATCACAACACGCCCGCCTACATTCCACCGGGCGAATCAATTCGCGTCACCGGTCGCGACGTCGTCCGCACCAAGGGTTGGGATAAATAAACGCGCCAAGCTGGGCGATCTACGCCATGCTCAACAGGCGTTTGTACCCGCCCACTGATTGACGGGCATTTTTTGCCGCGCTAGAATCGGCGCGTCTGGCGGCGCTCCGACCACGATCCCGGTGAATCTCAACTTCGAACGCCGACGCTTCGGCCCGCGCTTCTCCCACTCCGCAACCACGCGCTCTGTCGATGATCCGCATCCTCCCCGCCATCCTGCTCGTTGCGCTCCTGGCGGTCACCACGTTGGTCGGCCTCAGCGGCTCAGGGGGCGGCAATCCCGACGTCATCAAGATCGTCTCCAGCCTGCCGCGCACCGGCAGCGCCAAGTCGCAAACCGATACGATCGTCAACGGCATCCTGATCGCACTCGAAGAAGCCGATCATCGCGTGGGCGACTTCCGCATCGTCTACGGCGATTGGGACGACGCCACGGCCGGCGCCGGCCAATGGACCGCCGAGGCCGAAACGGCCAACGCCAACCGCGCCGTGCAAGATCCCGACGTGATGGCTTACCTGGGCACTTACAACTCCGGCGCGTCGAAAATCTCGATGCCGATTCTCAATCGCGCGCATTTACTGATGGTCAGCCCGGCCGCCACCTGGCCCGGCCTCACCAAGCCCGACATGGGCGATCCGGGCGAACCGGAAATCTATCGCCCCACGGGCGAGATCAACTTCCTCCGCCTCGTGCCGACCGACGACCTGCAAGGCCCCCGCGGCGCGGCCTGGGCCAAGGAGATGGGGGTCAAGCGGGTCTACGTCCTCGACGACAACGAGGTCTACGGCAAGGGCATCGCGAACCTGTTCATTGACGCCTGCCAGGACCTGGGCATTGAAGTCCTGGGGCACGAGAGCATCGACGTCAAGGCGCAGGAATTCAAGCCGCTGATGGCGATGATCAAAAGCCTTGATCCGGACATGATTTATTTTGGCGGCACCACCCAGACCAAGGGGGGCCAGATCGCCAAGGACATGGTCGCCGCAGGTCTCGACGCCAAGCTGATGGTCCCCGATGCCTGCTTTGAAAACGCTTTCATCGACTCGGCCGGCGCAGAAAACGTCAACGACCGCGTGTTCGTCACCTTTGGCGGCCTGCCGCCCGAAGAACTCACAGGCCCCGGCAAGCGGTTCGTCGAGAATTACCGCCAGCGATTTGGCCGCGATCCGGAAGGTTACGCGATCTATGGCTACGAAGCGGCCAAGGCGGCCCTGGAAGCGATTCGCCTGGCGGGTATAAAAGACCGCGACGCGATTCGCAAGGCGGCGATCGGCATCAAGGACTTCGATCAGGGAGCCGTCGGCACCTGGTCCTTTGACAAGAACGGCGACAGCACGCTGGGCACGATCAGCGGCATCCGCGTTCACAACGGAAAGTTTGAATTTGTCAAAGTGCTCAGTGAATAGACGATTGCATGCGGTCGCGTCCTTCGCGATTCCCTGCCACCTCCATTGCCTGCATTCCGCAGGGCAGGGGAGGAGCCCGCGTTGACTCCCGCGCTGCTGCTCGCTCAAACGGCCGACATCGACGCCTGGCAGGCGTTCTGGCAGTACGCGCTCATCGGCCTGACCAACGGCGCGCTGATCGCGCTCGTCGCGCTCGGCTACACGATGGTCTACGGGATCATCGAGCTGATCAACTTCGCCCACGGCGACGTCTTCATGCTCGGCGCATTCCTGGCCCTGACGCTGATCGGCGCCATGGGCCTCGAAGAGGCCGGCGCCGTGCAAGTCTGGCTAGGTATCGGCCTGTTGTTCGTCGTGGTCCCGCTGTTCTGCGCCGTGCTCAATGTCACGATCGATCGCGCCGTCTACAAACCGCTTCGCAATGCCCCCAAGCTTGCTCCGCTGGTCTCGGCCATTGGTGTCTCGTTCGTCCTGATGAACGTCGGCCTGCTCTGGCACGGCGCCGCCGACAAGCACTTTCCCGACCTGGTTTCGCGCCAGAACCTGCTCGGTGAAAACGCGGCCATCGAGTTCAGCTACAAAGATCTGCTCGTGATCGGCGTGACCGTGCCCATCATGATCGCGCTGACCGGGTTCGTGAAAGGCACGCGGCTCGGCAAGGCCATGCGGGCCACGGCCCAGGATCCGGTCGCCGCCACGCTGATGGGCATCAACGCCGATCGCGTGATCGCCGTCACCTTTGCCATCGGCGGCGCGCTGGCCGGCGCGGCCTCGGTGATCTACGGCCTGTACATCAACACGGTCGGCTACCAGATGGGCTTCACCAACGGCCTCTATGCCTTCACCGCGGCCGTCCTTGGCGGCATCGGTAACATTCCCGGCGCTGTGCTCGGCGGACTCGTGATCGGCCTGGCTCGCTCATTCGGGTCTGCCTATGTCGGCGAGCGGTGGACCAGCGCGCTCGTGTTCGTGATCCTGATCGCGATCCTGATCTTCCGCCCCAACGGCCTCTTGGGCGCTCGCACCCGGGAGAAAGTCTGATGGTCGCGCACATTCGTTCACCGAACGACGGAGCCTCCTCGGGTGCCACTGCTGGCTTGCCCAGCAGTGTCTTCGCTTATGGTCTTGCCTTGCTGCTTCCTCTTCAAGGCATGCATTTACTCCGAGGAGAACACAACAAGCCAAGACCAGCTAGGAGCACTGCTGGGCAAGCCAGCAATGGCACCCAGCATCTAAAGCCGTCCGACTCTCCAATAACTTCCGATCGGGAGGCCTTCTGACGATGAATAAACGTCAACAGGCTCCCCGTTCGCTCACGGCCCAGCTCGATCGGCTGCCGCAGTGGCCGCTGTACCTGGGCATCCTGCTCCTCTATCCGCTCTTGGTCTATCCGGAGAAAGTCCTCTTCCAGTGGACCGAAATTTCGGTCGGGATGCAGCTCACCTATATCTTCATCTACGCGATCCTCGCCCTGGGGCTGAACGTCGTCGTCGGCTACACCGGCATCCTGCACCTGGGCATCGCGGCGTTTTTCGGCATCGGGGCCTACATTACCGGCATTCTCACGGTGCCGGCCTATCCCTTCGGCATCGGCTTTGTTGGCTCGCTCGTCTGCGCGAGTCTGGGCGCGGCGCTCGCGGGCCTGTTGCTGGGCGCGCCAACGCTGCGGCTGCGCGGAGATTACGTCGCCATCGTCACACTCGGTTTCGGCGAGGTCACTCGCTTCTCGCTGCGCAATCTGGAAGAGATCACCGCCGGCATGCGTGGCCTGAATCCGATTCCGCCACCGACGCTCCCCGCGTTTCTCGCCACGCCGCTCTCCTGGCTCGGCATCCAGAACGATTGGGCGCTCGACTATCGGCTGTTCTACTACCTGGCGCTGGGGCTGCTGCTCGTCGTCATCCTTCTGCTGCGGAATCTCGAGCGCTCGCGCCTCGGCCGAGCCTGGGTCGCGATTCGCGAAGACGAACTGGCCGCCACCTGCATGGGCATCAACGCCGCCCGCGTCAAGCTCTCGGCGTTCGCGCTCGGCTGCGGGCTGGCCGGCATGGCGGGTTGTCTCTATGCCACCGCCCTCACCAGCACGGCGGGACCAGACGCTTTCGACTTCAATCGCTCGGTAATCATGCTTTGCTGCGTGATCCTCGGCGGGCTCGGCAGCCTGCGCGGCACGCTCCTGGGCGTGCTGCTGCTGATCGGTTTTGACAATGTCGCCGCTCCGGCTCTCGATGGCTTCCTCCAACGTGCGAACATCAATCCTGACGACAACCCCTGGCTCACTTTCAGCAACTGGAAGCTGATGTGCTTTGGGCTGGCGCTGATCCTGATGATGCGGTTCCGGCCAGAAGGGCTGCTCCCCTCGCGCCAGGTCGAGGCCGAGCTGCACAGCGAAGCTCAGTTACACCGTGAGGGAGCCTCGATATGAGCCGGCTCGATGTCGAAAAACTCACGGTTCGCTTTGGCGGGCTCACGGCCGTCGAGAATGTCGACGCTTCGGTGGCGTCGCGCGAGATCTATTCGATCATCGGTCCCAATGGCGCCGGCAAGACCACGGTCTTCAACGCCATCACCGGCATCTACGAACCCACCACCGGCAAGATCGAGTTCGGCGGACGCGACCTGGCTCGGCCGTTCACCTGGAAAGTCGGGCTCGCGGCCGCGCTGGTCGGCCTGGCGACCGGCATTGCCGCCGCGCTCT
>JBGSKX010000075.1:0-1519 GCA_041741015.1 Pirellulales bacterium | reverse complement strand
GATCGGCGTGCTCTCGCGAACACCGTGGTGGCGGGATGGCCGCCTGATCCGATTGCAGCCGGATCGCCCGGCGGCGGCCTTCATGGACCGGGTGCTGTTCGACTCGTCGTTTCCGAACGGCCGCGACGAACTGCCCGGCTGGCTCTACATCGCCTTGTCCGAGCGGGCGGCGACCTTCGGCGAGCGGCTTGGCCGGATCCTGTACGACCTGGCCGCGCTCGACCGGGTGGAGCCGGGGGAACATCCTCTGAACCAACTTTTGATTGACATGATGCAGAACCACCCGGAACGAGCGGATGCGTTCCGGACCTCGTTCAAGACATCGTCGCATTGGACCGGATCCGTCGCCGCCAAAGTGGCAGTAATTCTCGCTTTTGGATCAAGCGACATGAGCGAGCGCGCGACACTGCTTAACAGCGCGGCAGCGCACCTTCTGCATGCGAGCCGATATGAGGAAGGGCTCATGCGAGCCCGCGAAGCCGCCGCGATATGGCAGCAACTGGTGCGCACGCACCCATGCACCGCACTCTCCCCTTGGGCAGAGGCCATCAACAATCAAGCCGCCGCACTAGGAAGACTTAGCCGATATAATGAAGCTATGCCAATTGCACGCAAGGCCGTAAATATACATAGAGAAGTCGCACGCCTTTGCCCCAAAAACCCGAAAACAGTTGGTAATTTGGCGGGATCGCTAGACAACTTGTCGGTAGTGCTTTCGCATCTCAACTGGCCTCAGGAGGCGCTGAAACGGTCCACGCAAGCGACCGCCCTTGTATCGACGGCTCGCGCGTACATGGCCCGATCGCCATCTGCTTGCACAGCTTAGCGGTCAAATTTTCACGCCTGACCCGGCATGAACAGGCGCTCAAAGCATCCGAGCAGGCTGTAACTTTAAACCGGTTGCTGGCCCGCCATCGTCCCGAAACCTTCGAGCCGAACTTGGCCATGAGCCTCGGCACCTTGGCCATTGTGCTCCGCGACTTGGACCGGAATGACGAGTCGCTTGAGCGAGCCAACGAGGCGGCCAGCCTCTATTACAAGCTAACGCGCGCTGGGCTCACAGCATTCACCCCTGATTTTGCTAGGTCCCTCAACGTGTTGTCGGGCAGCCTCTCAACCCTTGGTAAGCGCGAACAAGCGATTAAGACATCCGAAGAGGCTTTACGTACACTAGCCCCGTTCTTCTTGTTGAAGCCAGTCGAATTCGAAGAGCTTATGGGTAATATTGCCACAACGTACTGCAAGACCTGCCAAGCTGGGCAACGAGAGTATGATTTAAAATTGCTGGAACCGATCGTTAAGCTACTCGAGACCATCGGGCCGGGACGCTGGAAGTGGCCTTGATCCTGCCGACGCAAGTCACGTTTCTACGCCGGCCTGCTTGCGCAGTGCTTCCACGGCGGCTGTGTTGGTGTGGCGATGTTGCGTTAAGTCGTTTGGTTGCGGGGGCGGGATTTGAACCAGCCGCCTTCAGGGTTACGAGACCGAATGGAATGGCCTCCCTGACGATCTGGCCACT
>JBGSKX010000074.1:0-14492 GCA_041741015.1 Pirellulales bacterium | reverse complement strand
CCTGCTCGACCGGCACGGCGCGCCGTTGCCGACCGCGCTGCGGATGGGCTCGTCGCTCGTGCTCGTGGCGACGGGCTGGTGGGCCTGGAGCTTGTGGCGGCAGACTTCGGTCGGACGCTTCGCCTTCTGGATCGCACTGGGTATGACGCTCGGCACGATCGGCGACTTCTTTAACGCGGACCTGTTGCCGTTCATTCCGATTCGGCCTCCGGTGCTGGGCGGCATCGCGGCGTTCGGCCTGGGACACATCGCCTACATCACCGGCTGCATCGGTTTGGCGCGCAAGGCGGGACTTACCAACAAAGCCGCCATGGTGATCGGCATTCTCGGCTGGCAATTGTTTGGACTCCTCGGCTGGTACTACGTCGCATACCTGGGCGACGACAATCGCGAGTTGCTGGGGCCGGCGCTCGGCTACACGCTGCTCCTGGCCGGCACGGCGGGCATCACCTCGGGCCTGGCGCTGCAAGAAGCAAAGCTGTTTCCGCTCGCGCTCGGCGGTGCTTTGTTTTTGTTCAGCGATCTGATCCTGGCGGTCGGCATGTTCGGCGAATCCGTCCGCCACGGCACCGAAGCAGTCTGGCTCACCTACGGCCCCGGACAGATGTTCATCGTGTTCTCGATCCTCTCGGCCTTCGCCGTGTTGCGGTTGCGGGGGAAGTGATTTGGCGTGCGTGCGTAGTTCTGGCGTTTCCTCAGTTCAGAAGGAGGCGAGTCATGCGTGCGTTTTCAGTTGCTCTGTTGAGCGTCGTGCTGCTGTCGACGACTGCCACGGCGGCAGATAGCGAACCCGACGAAAAACCCGCCAACATGCTTAGCCACAACGACGGCACCGCCGAAGGCAAACGCAGCATCGCGGGCACGGGCGAGATGGTCGCCTTCACACTGCCCGACGAGAACGCCAAGGTGGCCGGAATTCGAATTCACGCTTCGCGCTATGGGAATCCACAAGCGCCGAAGGAAAACGCGATGATCTACTTCCTGTCGAAAGACGGGAGCGAAGCCATCGCCACCAAGACGGTGCCGTACTCGCGCTTCAAGCGGGGTGAACAGGAGTGGGTCACGATCCGCTTCCCCAAGCCGATTGAATTGCCGAAGGAGTTCTGGGTCTGCGTCGACTTCCGCGCCGAACAAACCAAAGGGGTCTACGTCAGCTACGACGAAAGCACCGGCGGCAAGTTCTCGCGCGTCGGCCTGCCGGGCGAGGAACCAGAGAAAGCCAAGATCCCGGGCGACTGGATGATCGAAGTCCTGCTGGCAAAGTGATCGCGCAAGCGGTGATGCAGTGAGCCTAAAGCCAGGGGAAAGTATTCCAAGGGCTTTAGTAACCAGCGCAATTACAGCGGGGCGTGCTCGGCGGCCCGCTCCTGTTCGGCCACCAGCTTCAACGCCTCTTCGAACTGCGCTTGCAGGACCATGAACCGACGCTGGTCGCCGCCGTGGTCGGGGTGCAGCTCCTTGACCTTTTGCCGATACGCCCGCTTGAGTTCCTCCTCGGTGCAGGGCATCTGCAAGCCAAACGCGGCGATTGCTCGCGGCGTGTAGATCTTGGCCCAGCCGGGTAGCGAGGTGAACGACTGCGTGGCCACGATTACCACCCGCCGCAGCGAACGCAGGTACGCTCGGAAGTCGAGCACCATGAACACGTACCCGGCCAGCGGCACGAGAACGATCATCGCCAGGAAGATCGCGATGATCGTCTTGTCGAGTGGGTCGGAGGAGAACATCTTTGCCAAACCGAGCTGAAAACCATTGGAATGCGCCAACAAGACGAGGCTGTCATCTTACGTAGCGGCGGCGAGCGATTCCATCCCGGGGGAACGAAACCGTCGAAATCGTCATCCCGCGGGAGCAGCTTGCCGTCCGATCGATCGCGCCGCCTGACTAACCGCTTGCCAGGCTGATCAAATCTCCATCCCTTCGCCGAAGTAGTACTTGCGGGCCTCGGGGTTCTTGAGCACTTCGTCCGGCTGGCCTTGGCAGAGCACCTTGCCGGCCCGGATCACATAGCTCCGATCCGTGATCTGCAGCGTCTCGCGCACCTGGTGATCGGTGATCAGGATCGAGATGCCGCGCTCGCGCAGGTCGCGAATGATCTTCTGAATACTGTTGATCGTCACCGGGTCGATGCCCGTGAACGGTTCGTCGAGCAGGATGATCTTGGGATTGGAGACCAGGCAGCGGGCGATTTCGAGCCGCCGCCGTTCACCGCCGGAGAGCGAGTCGGCGCGGCTTTTCTTCAGCCGGGTGATGTCGAACTGTTCGAGCAGGGCCGCGCAGCGATTCTTGCGCGAGGAGCGATCCATGCCCAGCATTTCCATGACGCCCAGCAGGTTGTTCTCAACCGTGAGCTTCCGAAAAACGCTCGACTCCTGGGCCAGGTAGCCCATGCCTTGCTGGGCGCGCAGGTACATCGGCAGTGTCGTGACGTCGTGGCCGCCCAGAGTGACGCGGCCGGAGTCGGGCTCGACCAGTCCACAGGTCATGCGAAAGCTGGTGGTTTTGCCGGCGCCGTTGGGGCCGAGCAGGCCGACGATCTCGCCGGACTCGACCTGAAAATTGACGCCATCGACTACCTTCCGGCGGCCGTAGGTCTTCACCAGACCGGCTGCTTGCAGCACTACCATGCGTTTGGTCCTCCTGACCACGTCTTTCTTCAACCGCCAGCCCTCGGGTAGCACCGACAACTCGTTGTCGGTGTCGCGCAGCGACAAGAGGGATCAAGAACAGCGTAACCAAACCTTCCACTCAATCACGGGAGACGCGATACCCGATCCCTCTCGCGCCGGAGGCACCCTGACAACAAGTTGTCAGGGCCATCCTGTCTGCAATTCCGTTTAGCGCTAGTATCGAACTGCTAGCACCGTGGCTCTGCCTCGGAGCCTGCCGCTATCTCTTACCGGATCAGGCCCATCTCGGGCAAGTTCGGAATCACCCCCAGGCCGATGTTCGTACCCGGAATAAACAGTTGCAGCGGGTGCGGCCAGTACACCAAGAGGGCTTTGCCGACCAGCAGATCGCGATGCACGAAGTGCTCGTCCCACAGCCGCGCGTCAGCGCTGGCGGGGCTATTATCTCCCAGCACGAAGAACTGATCCGGCCCCATCTCGAACGTCGCCGCCTGGCGACTGTCGAACACGTTGCGCCCGCCGCGCTCCCACTTATCCGGCGAAGCGAAGAAGTCCGCCAGCGCCCGCCGGTTCATACTCATGAGGGGCGAGTTCGACGGGAAGTCGCTGATCGGCCCGCCACGGTTTCTGCTCTCGGCGATGTAGTAAATGTCGCGCAGCACGCGCAGATGGCGCACCTCCAAGGCCGCGCCCCGCGAACCGATGCCCAGCGGGGCCAGGTCGCCCGGGTCGTCGGGGGTCGATTGTGGGCGTTCGTTCCCCAGTTCGTCGTAGGTCGTGGGCACGGCAAATTCGACGAGCGCTCCATCGATCCAGAGCCGCAGCTCGCGATCGGCGTTGGCGAACTCGACCTTGTACGAGCCCGGTCCACGAACCGAAGTGTCCGCCGTGGGTGCGAAGCTGGGCAGCCCTTCGATCGAGAGCGTGGCCTTGCCCGTGGCGACGTCGATCTGGCAGCCGAAGTGCTTGCCGCCTTTCACCAGGTCGAGCAGCACCGTGCCTTGGTCGCTCTTCACGTCGAGCTCGCAGTCGAGCATCAGGTCGCCGACCCAATGATAGCCCAGCGCGAAGGGGTGCGGCTGGCCTTCGCCGCGCAGCACTTCCGTGTTGAAGGAGTAAAAGTCCGTGATCAGTTGCGGCCGCGGCTGAAACTGAGGCGGCCACTGGTCGTGATACCAGTTCTCTTCCGAAGGCACCGTGTGCGCGTAACGAATCCAGGAGTCGCCCGGCTGCTTGCCGTCGATGCTGTAGGTGCGCGAGTCTTCGGAAACTTGCCAGTAGCTGTTCTCGTCGAGCCCCCACTCTTCCCAGCGATTCGGCCAGCCACGGTCGATGAGTCCCTGGCTGACAAAGTCGTTGTCGTGAACCACCTGGGCCATCGCCTTCAGCTTTTCGGGCGGTTTGCGAACGATCTGGAACTCGCTGCCGCCGGCCTGCTTGACAAAAATGTCGCCGTGACGAATCCGCAGCGTCTCCTCGGGCAGCCCGATCAACCGCTTGATGAAGTAGGTGCCGGCCCTCTCGGGAAAGCGAAACACGATCACGTCGAAGCGGCGCGGATCACCAAACTGATACGGCACCTTACTGACCCAGATTCGGTCGCCGCTGTAACTGGGGTTGGGGTTGCCTTCCTTCGCCGGATCGGTCGCCTGCGTCGGCATGGTGTAGCGGCACAGCGGACAAGTGCAAGCCACGACCTGGCGGTTCGGATTGTGATGCTCGTAGCCTTCCTCGTCCGTTTCGTCGCTGGCACTCGAGGTGTACTGATAACCGCACTGCGGGCAAACGACGTCCTTGTGGCGACCCATCAGCGTGGGCGCCATCGAGCCCGTGGGAATTACGAACGCTTCGGCCTCAAACGTCTTGAACAGGAACGCGAGCGCCAAGGCAATCGCGATCGATTCGATCGTCTCGCGCATCCCGCGCGACATCCCACCCGGTTTGCTCACCTTGGGGGCAGGTTGCGGGGCAGTCGATTCCGGCGATTCGGCGGGAGTGGTTGCCATAGGAGAGTGACTGTGTTTCTAGTTTCGAAGGCTTCTAGGTGAAGGCGAGTCTAGCGGATGAAACCCATCCGGGCGAAGTTCGGAAAGAACGGGAACGGGATGCTCGTGCCGGGAATCTGATGGAACGAATGCGGCCAGAAAATCAGCAAGGCCTGCCCCACTAGCAGTTCCCGCGCGACGAACTTCTCGCCGTCCCACAGCCGGGCATCGCTGCTCGCCGGGCTGTTGTCGCCCAGCATGAAGAACTGATCCAGAGCAAGCGGAAACTCCACCGTGCGGCGGAGCGTGAACGGGCTGCGGCCGCCGTCGGGCGACCAGCGGACCGGATCGGACCAAAACTCGTACAACTCGGCGTAGCTCATCGCGCCGGGAGTGCCGGAGTGGTTGTAGTCGGCGAGCGGTCCCATCATCGAATCGGAGGCCACGTAATACAGATCTCGCCACAGTTTCAATTGTCTTACGGCCAGCCCCGCCCCGCGCGAACCGATCCCAGCCGGCGCCAGATCCAAAGGATCCTGCGCGGTGCTGCGCGGAATGTCGTCTTCGAACTCGGGATAGGTGACGGCCGTCTCGCCCCCGAAGTCGACGACGCTGCCGTCGATCCACAGCCGAAGCTGCCCGTCGATGTTCGCAAAGATCACGTCGTGGCTTGCAGCGCCTTGAATGTCCGCCGTGGCTTTGGCGAGCGGTTCGGTCTGCTCGTCAACCGTGAGTGTGACCTCGCCGGACTCGAAATTCAGCCCCGCGCGAAAGTGGTGCCCACCTTTCACGAGGTCGACGGTGGCCGTGCCTTTGCCGTCGGTCGATTCGAGCTCGCACTCCAGCATCAGGTCGCCCACCCAGTGCAGCCCCAGCATTCGCGGATCGTTGGGGGTAGACCTTTCCGGCACGCTCGTGTTGTAGGCGACAAAATCGGTGATCAGCAGCGGCTTGATCTCGCGGCCGGGTTTCTCCCCGCGCGCGAGTTGCCGCCAATCGGGAATCGAAGCTACAAAGTGCTGATAGCGGAGCCACTTCTCCTGCGCGCCGCCTTGGATGGCAAACGATCGCCCGCCGTCGTCGCTCTTCCAGCCGGCATCGTCGGCCGGAAGCTGCTGCCAGCGCAGCGGCCAGCCGGCCTTGGTCATCTCGTCCACAATGTAGTCGTTGTCGTACACGATCTGCGCCATCGCTCGTTGTTCGCGCGGGCCGCGCAGCGCGCGGCTGAACGAGCTTTCGCCCGCCGCGCGGACTTGAATGTCGCCATGCCGGATGCGAATCGTTTCGCCCGGCAATCCGACGCAGCGCTTGATAAAGTTGGTCTGCGCCTCACTGGGATTCTTGAAGACGATCACGCTCCATCGCTCGGGCTCGCTGAAGTCGTAAGCGAACTTGCTCACCAGGATCCGGTCGCCGCCGAACGTGCGTTCGCCACTCCCCGGGCCAACGTTGGCCCAGTAACGGCACATCGGGCAGCAGGCTTCCTTCACCAACTGAATATTGGCGACGCGTCCCATCTGCTCGGCCAGTTGATCATCTTCGCTGCTCGCGCCGGCCGCGTACTGGAATCCACATTCGGGACACGTGATGTCCTTATGGGCGCCCATCAGCGTGGGCGCCATCGAGCCGGTGGGAATGACGAACGCCTCGGCCTGAAACGTGCGAAATAGAAAAGCCAGGATGAATGCGACCACGATCGACTCGACCGTCTCGCGCAGCCCGCGCCCCGTCAGCCAGCCAGGCTTGCTGGCCGCCTTGGCTGCCGACTTCTGCGGCGAGTGGGGCTGTTTGTTCGAGGGCCGGCCCACGACGGGTGGCTTCGCGGTCTTCTTCTTGCTCATGCATGCGTTCCTACCAGGCCAGCACAGGTCCCAACAGCATCTCGCCTCTCACTCCGCCCCGCGCGCTCCGGGTGAGCCCATTTTTCCAGGTTCGACTGTCGACCGAATTGGCACTGTTGTCCCCGAGCACAAAGTATTCGTCCGGCCCCAGCCGATATCGGGTCTGCCCCTCGGGGCCGGGGGTGAAATGCACATCGCGCAGTACCTCCAGCCCGCCCACCGCCAGGGCCGCAGCATCCGCTCCGATCGCCACGCGCGGCCCCCCGTCGCCACGCGGTGGCAACGGCTCAAATTCATACTCCAGTACGGGCTTGCCGCCGGCTCGGATCGAAAATCGTCCGTCCGTCACGACCACTTCCACGGCCATTTTGGCGTGCTGCCCCGGCTCGACGCGGCCCCCCTTTACCCGGGTGCCATTGTGCGAAAGCCGTGCGCCGCCCCCGCCAATCGGCAAAATCACGCGAAATTCGTCGCCGCGGGCATGGATCGTGAAGAACGCCTTGTCGGCTTCTGCCCCTTGCAGCGTGCAGCGCAGAACGACGTCCGAAACCGGGTTTAACTTCCGCGATTCGTTCTGATTCACGGGGCTACCGTCCAGGATCGGTGAACTCGCCTTCCCGCCGGGGGTTACCGGCTCGCGGTGCTGGTACTCCAGCCAATCGATGCGGCCGGCTGTTCCTGCGGCATGTTGCCACTTGTTCTCGATTAGCTTCCACGCTCCCTCGCGGGCCGAGTGCCAGCGATCAAGATCACCTGCGCCCGCCACGGCAAGCGCCATCGCTAGTTGCACGGCAAGCGGCTTCCGCTGGCGGTGGCCATCAACGACTACATCGCCATCGGCGATCTCGATGTTCTCACCCGGCAGCCCGACGATCCGCTTCACGCACAGCGAACCGTCTTCCTCGGGCGAATGCAGGGCCACCGTTTCCCAGCGCTTCGGCGCACGCAGACTGTAGGCCGTGCGATCGATCAGCAACCGGTCACCGGCTTGCAGCGTCCCGGCCGCCACTTCGTTGTGCGCTCCGCAGTGCGGGCAGATCGCATCTTCGCCAGCGGATGGAAGCGCCTCAACGTCGCAGCACACTGCGCGCTCGCAGCCCGGGCATTGCCATCGCACGTGTGGACCCAGGAGCGTGGGCGCCATGGAGCTTCCCGAAACGAAGGCCGGCACGACGATTCCCGAGAGGAGCCACGTATTGGCAAGCAGCGCTACGATAGCAATCAGCACGCCGGCTTGCACGACTTTGCGTAGGCCAGTGCCCGCGACGATTCCGGCGCGCGGTTTCTCCGCGGCGCGCGTGCGGCTACCGAACATGCGTCGCTTCGGCGGCGATAACACGAGGCTCGGCATGGCGTGAATCGCGATCGCTATCAAGAAGGGGTTACTTCTGTTCCGAGGTATCGAGCACGGCCAGGAACGCTTTCTGCGGAATGTCGACGCTGCCGATCGACTTCATCCGCTTTTTGCCTTCCTTCTGCTTGGCCCACAGTTTGCGCTTGCGGCTGATGTCGCCGCCGTAGCACTTGGCCGTCACATTCTTTCGCATCGCCGAGATCGTTTCGCGGGCGATGATTCGCGAGCCGATCGCGGCCTGGATCGCGATCTCGAACATGTGCCGATCGATTTCGGTGCGGAGCTTCTTGACCACGGCTCGGCCGCGGCGATCGGCGTCGCGCCGATCGCAAATAATGCTGAGCGCGTCCACGCGGTTGCCGCCCACCAGGATGTCGAGCTTCACCAGCTCGGCCGGGAAGTAGCCGATCACCTCGTAGTCCATCGTGCCGTAACCGCGGGTCACGCTCTTCAGCTTGTCGTGCATGTCGTAGATCACGTCCGCCAGCGGGAGGTTGAACGTGAGCATGGCCCGCGTCGGCGAAAGATACTCGGTGCGCACGTACTCGCCGCGGCGGTCGGTGCACATCTGCATCACAGGCCCGATCGAATCGGTCGGCAGCACGAAGTTCACCTTCACGACCGGCTGGCGGAACTCTTCGATCTGGCCGCTATCGGGCACCTTCTGCGGGTTGTGAATGTGCAGGACTTCACCGCTGGTGGTAAGGATCTCGTAAGTGACGTTCGGCGCGGTCTGCACCAGATCGAGGTTCGCTTCACCTTCGAGCCGCTGCTGGACGATCTCCATGTGCAGCAGGCCCAGGAACCCGCAGCGAAAGCCGAACCCCAGGGCATCGCTCGTTTCCGGTTCGAACTCAAAGCTGGGGTCGTTGATCGCCAGCTTGCCCAGCGCGTCGCGAAGTTCTTCGAAGTCCTGGCCGTCCGATGGATACAGCCCGCAGTACACCATCCGCTGCGGCTGCCGATAGCCGGGTAGCGCCGGGGCGCCCCCTTCACCTGCGATGGTCACCGTGTCGCCAATGTGCACCTGGCCGAGCGATTTGATGTTGCAGATCAGGTAGCCCACCTGGCCGGCTTGCAGTTGATCGCACGAGCGGCGCTGTGGAACGAACTGTCCCAGCTCGAGCACGTCGTGATTTGTGCCGGTGCGGATGAAGCGAATCTTCTGGCCTTTGCGCACGGTGCCGCTCATGATGCGGACGTAGGTGATTGCGCCGCGAAACTCGTCGTAGTGGCTGTCGAAGACCATCGCCTGCAACGCGGCGCCGGGGTCGCCAGTCGGCGGTGGCACGCGCTCGACAATCGCGCCCAGCAGTTGCTCGACGCCTTCGCCGCTCTTGCCACTGCACCGCAGGACGTCGTCAGGATTGATCGCCAGGACCGATTCCATTTCGGCGATGACCTCGTCCGGCCGCGCGTGCTTCAGGTCGACCTTGTTGAGCACGGGCACGATTGTCAGGTCGTGTTCCATCGCCGCGAACGCGTTGGCCACGGTCTGCGCTTCCACGCCCTGGAACGCATCCACCAGCAGCACGGCCCCTTCGCAGCAGGCCAGGCTCCGCGAGACCTCGTATTGAAAGTCCACGTGGCCGGGTGTGTCGATCAGGTTCAGCTCGTAGTCTTCATTCTTGTAGCGAAACTTCATCGCCACGGCGCGGGCCTTGATCGTGATCCCGCGCTGCCGTTCCAGTTCCATGTCGTCGAGCGTTTGCTCGCGCATTTCACGCAACTGCAGCGTGCCGGTTTTTTCCAGCATCCGGTCGGCGAGCGTGCTCTTGCCGTGGTCGATGTGCGCCACGATCGAGTAATTGCGAATGTGTTTGCAGTCGATGGGTGGCATGCCGTCTCTAGTCTGTTAACGCCGTCGTTGCTTTGTTTAGTGTTCTATTTTGTTGCAATGGTCGAGATACCCGGGTGGCACCGACAACTTGTTGTCGGTGTCGCGCAGCGACAAGAGGATTCCATTTCAGCGTATCTCGGGAGCCGAGCCGATCTCTCTGAACGCGTGACCTGATCCTTCTTGTGCCGGAAGCACACGGACAACAAGTTGTCCGTGCCACTCGACTCTAACCTTTTGTCTGTTGCATGTAATCGCGCCGGGCCAGGCCCGCCGCGCCGATGAATCCCGCGTCGCCGCCAAGTTTTGCAAAATCGATCGTCGTCAGGTCCGCCAGCGTGGGCAGCGCCCGCTCGCGAACTTCCTGCTTTACGCGCTCCAGGAACGCCCGGCCGATCTTGCTCTCGTGTTCGCCAAAGGTCATCGCGCCGCCAATCACCACGCCGTTTGGATCCACCGCGTGCATGGCCGACGTAATACCAATTCCCAGGTAACGGGCTGTTTCCAGGATGATCTCCATCGCCAGCTCGTCGCCGCGCTCGGCCTCCTCGTCGATCATCAGCCCTGTCAATTCTTCACCCGCGTCGATTCTCTGTTTCAGCGAACTCGCCCGACCCGCCTCCAGGGCTTCTTCCGTTCGCTTCACCACGGCCGACGCGCTGGCGTACGCTTCGATATGGCCGCGCTGGCCGCACGAACACATTCGGGCGTCGTCGTTGTGATCGATAATCAAATGGCCCAGTTCGCTGCCTGCACTGTGTTCGCCCGTAACCAGCAAATCACCGATGATGATCCCACCGCCGACTCCGGTTCCCAGCGTGAACAGCACCATGCTGTGCAGCACCCGGCCGCTGCCGGCCCAAAACTCGCCATACGCCGCGCTGCGAGCGTCGTTCGCAAATGTCACCGGCAGTCCGCAAGCATCCGCGAGCGCCTGCTTGATCGGAAAATTCCACCAGCCGGGCAGGTTCCCCGGAGTGAGCAAAATCCCCTGCGCCACGTCCATCGTGCCGGGCGTGCCTAACCCGACGCGAGAAATATCTTTCTTCGCAAGTCCGGCATCCTGGACCGCGCGATCGATCGCGCCGGCCATGCGCCGGACGCCGTCGTCCGGACCGCGCTCGACCTCGGTCGCAATCGAGAGCCAGCTCAGCGGATGGCCATCGTCATCGACGACGCCCACCTTGATATTCGTACCGCCGACGTCGACCCCGACGAAAAACGGTGCGCGAGCCTGAGCCAGCGAAAGGAACTGCCGGTTGTGAGCCATGGCGGTTGCTGGCTAAAACAGTTGCGGACGAAGCGGAAGTGCGGCGGGAAACGTAACCGGTTGGATTATAAGGGGTTGGGTCGCCGCAGGCAATGCGAACCGCGCGCCCGATACCAGCGCGCAAGGTGCTCCCCTACAAGAAGTTGCGCCACTCAGCTCGTCGTTACTTCTTGGGCCGAGTCAGCACGCTGGCGCACTTCTTGCAGCGCTTCAGCCGAGGATTCAAGGCGGCACCGCATTTCGGACAGCGACGGGCCTTCAGGGTCTGGACAAACTTGCTATGCGGACGGGTTCTCATGACTTTCGTGGCTTTCTTCTGACCGGGGCAGTTGACTATCGCGTAAACAACCCAGAATAGCAGCCCGCCGGGCCGGGGGCAATTCGAGACGGAAGGCCCCTCTTGCGGATGGCATGATGCTGCAATGGGGGCTTAAAATCCGTGGAAGAAGGTTTCGGTCTCGTCAAGTTGGGCCGCTAACATGCCACTCATTGCACTCAGCGATGAAACTTACGAAATCGCTCGCCGTCGAGCGGCCGAGAGCGGATTCGCCAGCGCCGAAGAGTTCATCGTGGATCTTCTGCAGAGACAATTGGACGCGGATGCCCAACTGGCAGAGCGCAGGAACGAATGGCTTCGGCAGAACAAGCAAAGTTAGTCTCCTCCGAGCCGCGCCGTCGCTGGACTCGTTGGTCGCTGCGCGGCTTGTTACTCGTGATGACGGTCTTTGGCGTGTGGCTCGGCTACGAGGTTAACTGGATTCGCGAGCGGAGGATTCTCGCCGAATTGCAGGCCGAAAGAATCGCAAGGCTTCCTAGTCCCCTCAGAAATGTTGAGGTCTACCGTGACGCACCAAAGGATCAGCCGCTATCTGTTTTCATTCTGAATTGCCTCGGTGAACCGTCACGTCAAATGGTGATGATTGTGATATGGGGTCAGCCGGCCGGCGGTAAGGCGGATGACTCGACTCTCTCTGAGCTGCAGCATGCGGCCGACTTGTTTCCCGAATCAATTATCTCTTGGGTCAGCGCCAACTGATCGGCATGCGACTTGATCGCGATCCGGCAATAGGCCGCGCCGCGCGTCATCCGCTATCATGGCCAAACCATGACTGCCCTCATCCCGCCCGTCCAATCGCCTGAAGACGCTCTCCCCTCGGCCGTTCGCCTGATCGACGACGGCATGCAAGTCGGCCTGCACATCGGCGCCCAGGTCTATGTCGCGCTCGGGCGCGAGATCGTCGCCGACTTCGGTCGCGGTGAAGCGAAGCCCGAAGTGCCAATGACCGCCGACTCGGTCAATCTCTGGATGAGTTCTGGCAAGCCCGTCGCCGCCATCGCGATCATGCAACTTGTCGATCGCGGACTGCTCACGCTGACGGATCCAGTCGCTAAACACCTTCCTGAGTTCGCCGCAGCAGGCAAGCAGCACGTCACCATTAGGCACCTGCTCACGCACACGGCCGGTTTTCGCAACGTCGACATCGGCTGGCCAAACTCGCGCTGGGACGAGATCATCGCTCGCATCTCGGCCGCGCCGCTGGAGCGCGATTGGCCGCTTGGCCAGAAAGCCGGCTATCATCCGTACACAAGCTGGTACATCCTGGGCGAACTCGTACAACGGCTCGCCGGCCGGCCGTTCTCCGAATATGTTCGCGCGGAAATCTTCTTGCCGCTCGGGATGCAGGACTCGTGGCTCGGCATGCCGGTCGAACAGTACCACGCTTACGGCGATCGGTTGGGGATCATGGTCGACACGATGCGCGGCAAGTTCACGCCGCACCGCTACACAACGCCCGAGGCTGCCAGCGCGTGCGTTCCCGGGGGCAACGCGTTCGGACCGATGCACGACCTGGCGCGGATCTATCACATGCTGCTTGGCGGCGGCGAGTGGAACGGCGTGCGGATCCTGTCGGAACAAAGCGTCATCGCCATGACCAGCCGCCAGCGCGAAGGAATGTTCGACGAAACCTTCCGCCACAAGATGGACTGGGGGCTGGGCCTGATCATCGACGGCAGCCGCTATAGCGCGGAGACGATCCCCTACGGCTTCGGCCTGCACTCTTCCGGCCGCGCCTTCGGCCACGGCGGCGCTCAATCGTCGATGGGCTTTTGCGATCCCGAGCACGACCTCGTCGCCGCCATTCTTTTCAATGGCATGCCCGGTGAACCGAAGCACAATCTACGCATGCGCAAGTTCATCACCGCGATGTATGAAGACCTGGGGCTGGGTTAATTGCAATAGTGTGAACTGTAAAGTTGCGCCGAGTCGGATCAGCGTTCTGGATCAACGGAGGAGTAATTCTTCTTCCACACTTGGTTCTCTGCCCCGAGCGCTTCTTTTAGCGGCCATAGCGTTGCACCGGTGGAGTTGGCGATGCTTGCAAGGTCCGCTGCAGCTTCACTAGTGCCCAGGCAAGCGACCGCAAGACTCGGGTCATAGTTGTAGATACTGAGAATGTATACCCACGGTACGCCGAGCGACTCACACAGATCAATCGTCGAAAGGTACCGCAAGGGACGAAACGTGTCCCATAGTGATGCCAGGTGCTCCCACTTGTTGGGATCTAATTCAGCGGGGGTTGCGACCTCAATCTCGCCACGGTAGTAAAAAGTGTAGGAGAGCATCTCGTTCAGATCTTTGTCTGAGGTGGGCAAATACAGCGAATACTCCTCATGGCTAAAGCGACCAAGCCGCACCTGTCCGAATGGCTTGTAATACGACCGCGTGCAACCATTTGGTCGAGTTGAGCCGCGAGGATCACGATGCTCGCTGTCACCGAGTATTCGTCGTGCGTAGAGATAGACGGCTTCATTTCGCTCGCCCGCGAACTTCCAGAGGCAACTTCCAATAGTGCCTTTGGATCCTTCCTGAATCAGGAGTATGTCAGCCATCCTATTTCGCCTCCCCGCACGCCAGCCTCCGCGCCAGCTCCCAATCGACCGTCACGCCCAACCCTGGCCGATCGGTGATCGTCGTGATCGGACCTTCGATCGAGATTGGTTCCTTCGCCACGCGGATCTCGTGATAGTCGGCCCCCAGCATGTCGCCTGGGAACTTTTCGACTTGCATGTTCGGACATGCGACCACCAGGTGCGCCATCGCCGCGGTCGCGACGTCCAGTTCCAGGTTCGAGCCGATCGAACACGCCACGCCATGTTTGGCCGCGAAATCGACGATCTGTTTCGACTTGCGGATCCCGCCGTTCTTGCCGGGATACACGCTGATCGCATCGCAAGCTTGGTGCCGAACGAGCTCCTCGGCATGCACCAGGTTGAAGCACATGTCGTCGGCCATCACCGGCACGCGCGTCTCGCGCCGCACCCGGGCAATCGCTTCGTAGTCGCCGTCCGGCGTCGGCTGCTCGACCAGTGAGAGATTGCAATCGGCCAGCTCGTTCACACATCGCACGGCCGTTTCCGCATCCCACCCGCAGTTGGCGTCAATCGTCAGCGCGAGGTCCGGCCCGATCGCCGAGCGTACGGCGCGCACGCGGGTGACGTCTTCGGCCGGGTCGGGCCCGACCTTCACTTTGATCGTGGTGAACCCCATCGCGACGAGCTCCTTCGCCCGCGCC
>JBGSKX010000073.1:0-19207 GCA_041741015.1 Pirellulales bacterium | reverse complement strand
TCATCATCGATCCCAAGGGGGTCGTTCGATTCGCGTACTACGGAACTTTCTGGGGAGACCGCCCAACGATTCACGAAACGCTGGAGATGATCAAGAGCGAGCGGTTTGAGTTTGAACACAAGGACCGATTAAAGATGGTCGGTAACCAGGAGGCGAAATGACGATTGCTCTTTTGCTGATCGCCGGCCTTTTGGTGGCTTTTGCGAACGGCGCGAATGACAACTTCAAGGGAGTTGCGACGTTGCTGGGAAGCGGGACGGCGGGTTCCGACTGGGCGTCTCGCCGGAACGGCTGGTGCGCTGGTACTCATCATGTTGCGGTCGGAACTCATGGACAGTCTCGGTGCAGGGGAATCCTGATGTTTCAATACCTTATGATCGCTGTTGCATTGCTGTTGGCATTCGCATTCGCATATCACACCCAGGTTGGCGCTTTGCAATTCCCAAATGCTACCCAACGCCGCGAAATGCTGAGCCAGATGATGGAGCAAAACCGCCGTGCGTTCCCCGAAGCAGACGAGGTTGATGTCGCGAATGTGATTGAGTTGATGAAACAAGAGAATGTCGTGACGGTTGATGTCAGAACCGCTGCCGAGCGGAAAGTATCGATAATCCCTGGCGCTTTAACAGCCGCCGAGTTTGAACGCACCATCGGCAATCACGCCGGAAAGACGATTATCTGCTACTGCACGATTGGGTATCGCAGCGCCAAGTATGCCCAAACAATGAAGCAGCGTGGAGTCCCCATTTCCTCGTTCAATGGCAGCATCATCGCCTGGTGCCAAGCAGGACAGAAACTGACGACTCAGGAAGGTCACGACACCAAGCAGGTTCACATCTACGGCCCGAAGTGGAACCTACTTCCACCAGAATACCAAGCCGTGAGATAGCCCCGTGAAGTTCGAACCATTTATCCGCCTCGGCATGTTTGTTGGCGTGCTAATCCTCATGGCGATCTGGGAATCGTTTGCGCCGCGACGCGAACGTGTTGCAAGTCGTTGGCGACGTTCCCTCAACAATCTGCTGCTCGTCGTGATCGATGCGATTCTCGTCCGTGTCGTCCCCGCCTTGTCTGCGGTTGCCGCCGCGAATTGGGCCTCCCGGTACGGTGTCGGCCTGCTGAATCTGGTTGATGCACCTGTATGGCTCAAGGGAATTGTCGCACTGCTCGTCCTGGATCTTTTGATTTACGGTCAACACGTTGCCACTCACCGACTGCACATCCTGTGGCGATTCCATCAGGTTCATCACGCAGATCTCGATTTGGATGCCACTTCGGGCGTTCGCTTTCATCCTGTCGAGATATTGCTATCGATGGGTGTGAAAGTCGTCGCCGTCACTTTGCTCGGTGCGGGATATGAAGCGGTGCTTGTCTTTGAAGTAGGGTTGAACGCTGCCGCCACCTTCAATCATGGCAACGTCTGCCTTCCCAATTGGTGTGACCGATGCCTGCGGTGGATCATCGTGACCCCCGACATGCACCGTGTCCACCACTCCATTCGGCCTGAAGAAACTCACAGCAACTTCGGATTCAACTTACCGTGGTGGGACTGGTTGTTTCGGACATACCGCGCACAGCCTCGTGATTCGCATGAACATCTGATATTGGGACTACCGGACCTGCGTACCGAGTTGGAAACCGTGCCGTTGCCTGTGATGCTTTGGATGCCCTTTCGATCAAGCACGGTGCAACTGCGTGATGACGAGTCCCAGTCGTTCCAGAAAGGGGGAGAAACGAGTTCCGGCACAGCTTTGTGACCCGGCTTGCTAGCTCGTCTCGGGTTGGCAAGGTTTCTTTGCAGTGTGGACCAGTTCACAGAAGCCATCAAGTGATCCAGCTATCTTGAATGCCGTTGGGCTGCCATGTCGTGCCGCTCAAATTCGTCGTGAGGAACCAGTTCAAGGAGATTCATTGATGTCGGAATCGAATGTGTCACGTCGCCAGTTCAGTCAGTTGGCGGCCGCCGCGTTTGGCGGTCTGATGCTTGGGACCGCCGCAGTCCGGGCGGAAGACAAAAAGGAGGAAGAGAGTCTTCTCCTGAAGGAACCGCATACCTGCCGAGGACTCAACGCCTGTAAGGGCAAAGGGACGCCCAAGGACAATTCATGTGCGGGCATGGGGAACTGCGCCACCGCCAAGGCCCACGAGTGCAAGGGCATGAACGAGTGCAAGGGGCAGGGCGGCTGCGGAGCGAAGCCCGGCGAAAACGCCTGCAAGACGATGGGCGAATGCGCCGTCCCGCTAAGCGAGAAGTCGTGGAAGGTAGCCCGCATGAACTTTGAAGCGGCCATGAAAAAGGCTGGCAAGATGTTCGGCGACGCTCCAAAGCCGAAGAAATCGTAGACGGTCACAACACGAAGAGAGACGAATCGTGGGGCGGCGCGAGGAACTCTGGCAGAGACACCATTCAGTCTTTACTGGAGTTCCCCGCGCTTCCGTTCCGCGCCAGAGTGATCTGGTGAAAAAAGAATCAACCCATTCTGGAGTGCATTCATGCCGTCAGCTCGACTTGGACTTCCGCATCTCGGGCTGGGTGTCGGATTGCGGAGCGTTCATTTCCCCTACCTGCTGCAGCAGCGACCGGCGGTCGATTGGTTCGAGGTCATCTCCGAGAACTTCATGGATTCCCGCGGGAGACCCCGGTATGTTCTGGACCAGTTAGCCGAGCGATATCCGATTGTGATGCACGGCGTTTCACTATCGATTGGCAGCACCGACCGCTTGAATCTCGACTACCTGCGCAAGCTGAAAGCGTTGGCCGATCAGGTGCGGGCCGTGTGGGTGTCGGACCATGTCTGTTGGACTGGGGTGGCGGGACTTAATGCGCACGACTTGCTCCCGATTCCCTTAAACGAGGCGACCCTACGGCACCTCGTCGAGCGCATCCGCGTCGTGCAAGACGTGCTTCAACGTCCGCTGGTACTTGAGAACCCGAGCAGCTACGTGACGTTCGCTTCCTCGACCATGACGGAGTGGGAGTTTCTGACGCGCATGGCGGAAGAAACCGACTGCGGACTATTGCTCGACGTCAACAACGTCTACGTCTCCAGCGTGAATCACGACTTCGACCCGGCGGAATACATCCGGTCGGTGCCGCACGAGCGCGTGGTGCAGTTCCATCTGGCCGGCCATACGGATCGCGGCACGCACCTCATCGACACCCACGACAATCATGTGATCGATCCCGTGTGGGAACTTTATCGCCTGGCACATCAGTTGACCGGCGGCGCGGCGACGCTGCTGGAATGGGATGCCCGCATTCCCGAATTTCCAGTGGTGCATGCCGAGGTGCTGAAATCGCGACAATATATGTCGAAAGAATTGCCGGAATTTCCCGTCAGCCAACGCGAGAGATCCTGGATTGCCACGGACGAACCAGCGACCGTGCCTCAACCCGCCGCATATGTGGCAGCGGAGGTGGAATGAAATCTCCGGTTGATCCCGTGGAACTCGCGCGTATCCAGCAATGGATGCAGTCGGTGATCATGCATCCTGACGGCGTTGAGGCTGGCATCGAATCTCCTGGGACCAGGATTTTTATCGACGTCGCTCCAGACGAGGTAGAGGGCCTGATTTGTCGCTCTGCGGCGCAGTCGAGCATCGAGCGGTTGCATGTCTACGCAAACGCCTACTACGCGCGCCTCCTGGAAGTCCTTGAATCCGAGTTCCCGGCATTGGTCCACGCGCTGGGAGAGGAGTTATTTCAGGAATTCGCGTTCGGGTATTTACAACAATCTCCCTCGCAAAGTTACACGTTATCTGATCTGAGTGCGAAGTTTCCGGAGTACCTTGCGCGCACTCGCCCGCCCAATGAGTCGGACGAGCCGGATTGGGCAGATTTTCTCATCGATTTGGCGACGCTCGAAGGAACTTACGGTGAAGTGTTCGACGGACCGGGGGTCGAAGCACAACAGCTATTACAGGCGGGCGACCTGGACGAAATCCCTATTGCGAGATGGCCCAGTGTGCGGCTCGCTCCCGTACCATGTCTAAAGCTCATGACGTTGAAATTTGCGGTCCACGATTATGCAACCGCCGTTCGCCGTCAAGAGAATCCTTCCCTATCCGAACCGTCCCCGACTTGGCTAATTGTGACTCGCCGCGACTATGTCGTGCGACGAGTCGCTGTTGATGAAACAGAGTTTGCAGCGCTCGCGGCGCTCGTCAGCGGCGGAACCATTGCCGATTCTTTGGAAGCGGCTCAAAACCTGTGGTTCGGCGACTTCGATCAGCTCGCCAGGGATGTTCAGCGCTGGTTTCGTGATTGGTCGGCAGCCGGCTACTTTCAGAGAATTGCCGATAGCGACGAAGCCAGATCAACTATTTGAGCTTTTGCACCTCTTGTAGCACCTCGTCCGCTTGGCTTCGTCCGCCGTGCGTCATGCTGATCTTGGCATACCGCACGCGCCGCTCTTTGTCGATGACGAATGTCGCGGGATAGGCCGTTTCACCTGGGGCGTCCCAGCGAAGGTTATACGCGTTGACAAACGCGTATTCTGGATCGATCACGAAATGGCAATTATCGGGCAGCGTCTTGCCTCGGACGAATTCGTCGGCGTGTGCTGCCAACTTGTCAGCCGCTCCTGGGTAGACCATCACGATCTGTGCGCGAGCTTCCGCGAACGTCTTGGCCTTGGAGAGAAACTCGCCGATCTGGCGATTGCAGATGGGGCATTGATAGCCGGGATACCCTCGCAGGACGAGAATCACCACCGGACCCTCCTTGGTGAGATCCGACAACTTCACGGCATCATCCTTGAGGGACTTCAACGCAAAGTCTTTGGCCTCATCTCCAACTTTGGGCGGTTCGGCCGACATTGCCGACACGGTCACCAGCCAAACCACCAGACAAACCGAAACGTGAACTGATGTGAGAAATCGGGGCATGCGGAGGTTCCTTTTCTGATAATGGGTTCACCAGGAATTCTAGCGAAAGAGTGCCCTATGGAACGCACGAGAGAACCGGGTTAGCGAGCGGCTTTCGATGGGATATGGATGGATGTTTCTGGATGAAATGCAAACCACGCGAACCACAGCGAGTACATCCAGCGGATGCCGTCGTCTGCCTCGGCGACCCGCAGGCTGCGGGCATCCAGGTCGTACTCGATGGTGAGTTTCTTGCCGTCCAGTTCTTCAGTGATTCGAGTGCGATCTCGGCTGAAAGCGGATTCGGGATACGCTCGGGCCGATTTGCCAGTCCAAACACCGAGGACGCGTGACTTTGCCGGCAGCTTGTCGCTCGACGGCTTTGCGGGAAACATCAGATCTTTGCTCTTGAAATACCTTGCGTACGGACTCCGCGAGTAGTCTCGTCGATGTCCGGTCTCCGTCGAAAGAACGGTCGTTGTAGGGTAACGAACAACCCAATCCTTCCAAGTCGTCAACTCCAGAGGGAGAGTCGTCAGCCCCTTGTTGGCGGCTGGCCCGGAAATCCCTTCCGTCTTGACCTGCGACCACAGGCTTTCCGGTTTCCCACCACGGTCGTACATCAGCACGTTGCTATTGTAGAGCAGTCCGGACACGCCGAACTCGCGCTCGCCGAGCGGTGTGCGCCGATCAAACACGACTGCTGAGTCGCACAACGGGCAGTAGCTCACTGCGACGGGGGTTTTCCCCACGGTGTCGTTGACGATCTCATGGTAGTTCAAAATCGCCAACGGGTACGCGCGGACCTCTTCGCCGATCACCAGCCCAATCACACGATCATCTGGCCGGAGGTACTTGGCATCGGCGGCCTTGATGAAGCGGGGGTTGGTCAGTGCCGGAATGCCGTCCTTCGGCGGTCCGCCGGAATGAATCTCTCGCTTGTCCACGACGAGCGCTTGCAGGTCAAACGCCGTCGGCCTTTCTTGAATCTGCATTGCCATCGCGGAACCGACGCCCACGCGAGAAACCGATATAGAGACGACAGCCATTCGCCAGACTGCCGCGCCGCTGACGACCAACAATAGCGCGGACACTACGCGGCGTGTCACAAAGCGGCGCTGGTGCCGATCGGTTTCCGTCGTTGAGGATTGCAACCTGTTCATGGTATCGACTCCGCCTGTAGGGAATTCAGGTCAACGTGCTCGACGTGACCTCGATTGTCCTCGAAAAGAATCGTCGACTCTGTGAAACGGGGCACAGAAAGAAGCAGGCGGCTCGCCCAAAATGCTGTGATGATGCACGGCGAAAGTGCAAAGCTCGCGGCCGCGACTGTTCAATCGCGTGGCCGGCATGGTTCACAACTCTCGAAAAGGCGGTGCGGTATGAATCGTCGCACGATGTTTATTGGGCTGGCGGCGCTGGCGGCGCTGGCAGCGGTCATATCGACGGTCGGCTGGGTCGCTGCACAGAGCGGCACACGGCCTTCAGGCAGGCCGGCCACTGGTACACCGCAACGAGGAACAACCCAGGGCAGCGGCCAACGCGCAGAAATGCCGTTTGAAGAGCGGTTCTGGAACTTTCTTCAACAGGCCCAATATCGCAACTGGGGCCCGTTGCCTGGCCAAACCGACGACGCCTATCCCGGCAACAGCCCCCACGGCGAGAAGGTGAAGCTCTACGCCAACCGACCCGCTGGTGGCCGACCGGCAGAGTTGCCGTATGGGTCGGTCCTGGTTAAGGAAAACTACGATTTGACGGGCGAGAAGCTCGTGGCCATCACCGTAATGTATCGTTCGAAAGGTTATGCGCCCGACGATGGCGACTGGCACTGGACCAAGTATGAACCGGACGGAAAGGTCTCGACGATGAAGGGCATGCGTGTGACGGGTCGCGTGTCGATGTGCGTCGAGTGCCACAAATCGGCGGGCGGGGGTGATTACGTGTTCGCCAACGATCCCCGGTGACGGGCGGCGTCCGTCCAGAATACTTCAGTCAGCCTGCGTTCGTATTCTATTTCTGATCCTCTGCAAACAAGGAAACTCCCATGTCGCGTCTGCTCTGTTTCGCCTTCGCGGTCGTCATTTCTTTTTCGGTCGCCGGTTGCGGCGGGGCATCGACAGCCCCAGACAAGTCCGCTCCTGCGACGCAGAGTTCTGGCTCTTCGGATCAGGGCTCCGGCTACAAGGATGCTAGTCCGTCTAAAAAGAAGTCGGCGGGTTCGGATAGTCGGTAGTATTCTTTCAGGCAGGGGGATTCGTGTCACTTTTACTTATTCGAACGCTGGCCGGGTGTGTTGCTTGGGCGTTGGTTCTCGCGGGGACGCTATCGATCGCCTATTGGCCAGGGGATTGGGGGCACGGAGTCTGCGGTCCGTGGGGCTGTGGCCCCACCTTGCAGTCTCTCGTGGCTTGTCATCTCTCTTGGCTTGTGGTGTTGATGCCCCTCGCAGGCGTGTTGCAATTGTGGCTGTCGCGCCGTCAGCAACGCGCTCTTGGCATGACCATCCTGATTGTCGCCGCCGCCGGACTGGGAGGAATGATCGCTTATGAAGTCAGCGTTTCGTGGTCGAGCGCGAGTGAATGGCAGCGCCAATTCCTCCGACAACGAATCGGATTCGTGATTGCAACACAGATCGACTTTCCACTCGTCGAATTGCTGTTGGCCGGCCTTTTCTTAGTGTCAGGAGTACCGTCAACTCGCAGCCGTGGACTTCCAACCGGGAGCGAAACGGGGTGCCAAGTCAATCCGCAAAAAGATGTGACTTCGCCGGCAGATTCAGTAGATCCGTGCGGCTAGGAACCTCAGCGAGCAAACGCAAATCGCGAATTCTGAGCGACCGATTTCGCTTGGGCCTGAAGCGAAGTTAGCACGGCCGACAACTGCCGATCTCGACAGACTTCGCAGTCACAATCTTCTGGATTACGCGGCGGCCTCGATAGTGAAACCTGCCCCATCGGCTGGCGAGACATTTCCTTCCAGAACCGCTGGCAGTCGGGACATTGTTCCATATGGATGCGAATCTGCTCCGTCAGGCCGGGATCGAGTTTCCCAGCCATATACTGCGGAGCGTTCTTCCGCACGAGGGAACAGGCGACACCGCCAAAATTCGGCTCCTTGGAGTGCGACGGACCGAAAGCGAAATATGCGGCACTGAGCGCGACCAGGACCGCCGCCGACGCACCCGCGGCTCTCGTCAGGAATACACGGCGCTGACGAGTCCGCTCTTGGCCGGCAAATGCTGAAAGCGACCCTGGCGAACAGGGCTTCCAGTCGTCAATGGTGGTGTTTGGCTTGCTCATTACAACTTTCTTCACGGCCAGCGACGGGTGCCTGCTAAAGCCGGAACTGATCTCCTCGTAAATTATCGGCTCTTGGAAGCGAGACTTCTGTAAACCGTTTCACATTCGACATGGTTGATCCGATTTTACTCACGGGTCGGTCGCGTCTGGTGCCTTCAGTGACCGCAATTGAAACTCTTGGGACATCGCTGCTGAGGAGGTTGCGGCGGAGACAACGGGCACTGGAGTGCCCTGGTCCGCGGCAAGTCGACGGAGATCACGAACAACAATCTTTTGGCGACTAACTTTCAGCAGACCGTCGAGTTGCATCTCCCCCAACAAAGCAGTGACGGTTTCGCGAGTCGCCCCGATAATCGACGAGAGTTCTTGATGGGAGAGCTTAATGTCCAACAAAACGCCTTCCGGTAAAGTCCGACCGTACTGCTCGACAAGTTCAAGCAGTAAATGGGCCAATCGATCGCGGTTTGAGTGGAACAATAGGCTCCGAAGTCGCCGTTCAACGCGCTTCCGGCGCAAGCCAATGAGCTTCGTCACCCCTAGCGAAACATCTAAACAAGTCTCCATCAGACGTTGCAGTTCATCGCCAGGAAGGAGAACGACCGTGCAATCTATCGCAGCTTCGGCTCGTTCCTCTCGCTCCGCAACCTCAACCAGCGCCAATTCACCAAACAGTTCGCCCGGCTCGACGAAAGCCAGAATGGCTTGTTTTCCGTCCGGCGTGGTTGAACAAATGCGGATACGGCCCTGCGCCAGCAGAAACGCACCATCGGCGATATCGGACGGCAAATAGATGGCGCTATTTCGCGGGAAGTCACGAATCCGCGCGCGCTGCTCCAGGCGACTGAGCTGTTCGGCGTTCAGTCGCTGGAATAGCGAACAATTCCTGATGTACCAAAGGCGTTGCGCCATCCTGAGGATGCCTGAAATTCACACTCAGACCCATGGAACCGAGACGACAAGAAAGTACGGCCATTTTACTCGATTACGGTCTGCGGCAACAGTTCGCTTTAGCAAGCGAAGCTGAGCCCTCTGCGGGGTTGCGAAGGCGTAATTCGATGCCGCTGCCGATCAGTCGTCGGACGAGGCAGATTCTTACACTTGCCACCAAAAATACAGCGAAGTTCGCTGAGCACGGCACCCGGGCAAACAACGAAACTGATTTCCACCGCCAAACAGCTAAGTCCGTGCGAAATCTCGTCTCTGGAACGAGAGAAACCGCCGATCGTGCTTGTAAGGAGATTCGCCGATCCGCTCCAGCCGCGATTTGGCGAGTTTATAGCGGTAGTTGTTCGTAATCGGGTCGGCGACGCGGTGGGATAAGGCGTTGAAGGGGTTCGGTGGGAACAGGAAGTAAGTGAACAGCAGCCCCGGCGGCACGGCGGGCGTGACCATCGCAATCGCCTCGATCTCTCCCTTGCCAATGCGGATATGGCCTTCCCGCTCTAGCCACGAGAACTTGATCTCTTCGGCCTCCACGCGATTGAAGCCGCCCGTCTGGATCAGCACGTCGTCGTTCGTCAGCCGCACCACGTCGCCGCTTTCGATCTTGTACAACTTGGCGTCATCCGGGTGAATCTCGACGAAGTTGCCGGGCCAGCGTGCGGCCATGTAGGGTTTGCGGAGGTCGTCGAAGCCAGACTGCCAAGTCTCGTTGATCCGCCCGCATGTCAGCCAGAACTCGCCCTTCTTCGGGTCCGGCTTAATCCTCACATAGAAGTCCGCGAACAGTTCCCACGGACTCTTGATGAGCAGCGCCTTTCCCGAGTGGGAGTTGAACGCCGTTAGCCACTTGGCATGTGTCGTCGGCCCTTCAGGATCGGCCAGTTTGAGCGTACTGTCGTGGAGCCGTGCGGTGCCGACCAGTTTGCCTTCCTCATAACGCACCGGGCACTGGATGCCCGTTGTTCCAAGCGCACGCAGTGCTTCGTGACCTCGTTTCCCGTCCTTGGCGGCCTTCCAGGCGAGCGGGTAATAGTCCAGCACGTCGCCTCGGCTGAACCGGGCGGCTTCCTCGAACACCGCGTTGTCGTCGGCCCAGTCGTAGCCAGTGAAGCCCATCGCCTTGGCGAGCTTGGCGACCGCCCACCAATCCGGCTTGGCCTCGCCGGGGGCATCGTAGAACTTTGTGTACAACCGCAGCCGCCGCTCGCCGTTGCACCGCGCACCGTCGTGTTCGCCCCAGGCGGCAGCAGGCAGTACGATGTCGGCCAACTCAGTGTTCAGCGGGTTGACCGGGTAGATGTCCGAATCGACCAGCACCATGCCGCCGGCGTCCACCCGCATGACCAGGGCGTCGATCAGATCGTCCTTCTTCGCGCTGGCCGGCTGGTGCTTGCTCTCGACGGTCAGTTTCCGAACCGTCCGGGCAAGCTCCTGGCTGGCGGTCATCGCCCCTGTCCACGTCGTTCCGATCACCCACAAGAATCGAACCTCGCCCTTCTCCACCCAGCGGTCGAGGTCGAGTTCGACCTTGCGGCGACCGGGCAGGCGTTCGGGCGATTTCTCGCGGGGATAAGGGGCCGCCCCGATCCAGCCCCGCTGATGACCACCGAGCCGGCTGACCATCCGGCCCGGTCGGTTGCCCGAGCCGCACAGCAGAGCTAGTGAGGCCATGCTGGCAGTGTTGAGGTAATTGTTACTCCAATAGTTACCCTTCTCGAACAAGAAAGTAGCCTTGGCTCGCTCGTCAGCACCGCCGCCGGACAACAACTTCGCCGCCTCGAGGATTTTTTCTCTCGGGATGCCGGTTTCCTTGGCCGCGAAGTCGAGCGAGGCTGGCTCGTAGGCGAGCAGCCACTTCTTATAACCAGCGAAATCGACAGCCCCGTTCTCGCCCCATGTTGTGCGCCACTGCCAGGGCGTGTTGCGGCTCCCACGTCCAAAGCCGCTGTCGATCTCCCAAGTATTTGCCACCCAGGCTTCGATGAACGCCGTGTCTTCCCAGCCGTTTTCGAGAATGACTCGACTGAGCGCCATGTGCAGCAGTGCGTCGGTGCCAGGAACAATCTGGAGGAACAGTCCGTCATGCGCCTCGGCGTAGGCCACTCCCATCGTACGGCGTGGGACGACAAAGATCATTTTGGCTTTGGAGCGCATCATCCATTCGGTGAAGACGACGGTTTTCGATTCGTAGGGGTCGGTGCCAGAAATGAACAGCACGCTCGCGGCCTTGAAGTCCTCGTAGGCGGCACTGAAGGTGACGATGCCCGCGTCGTCAATGCCGGCGGTGTCGTTCGACATCGACGGCTTGTCGTGGACGGCGAATGCCGGAGTTTTGATCGATTCGAAGGCGAGCTTGGTGATGGCATAGGTGTTCTCGAAAAACTCGTAGGAGTAGGTCTTCATTCCCCACGCCGCTTCGCCGTACTTTGCCAGGACGTGCTTGCTCACCGCCGCCATCACGTCGATGGCGGTGTCCCAACTCACCCGCACCAGCTTGCCGCCCACCCGCACTTGGGGGAACTGGAGCCGGTCCTTGGTCGGCCCCGTGGCCGTGTAGCACTTGAGGGCAAGTGTGCCGCCACGGATCGAGTGGTTGCCGCCGGGGTTGACGACCGTGGCGTCGGCGTCCGGCACGACGACGCAGTTGTGTGGCTTGCCGCCGACCAGAACAATGGTGTGCTGGTTTGGACTGACCCAAACGCCCTCGAACCCGGTCGGGAAGTCGGTCGCGAAGGCGTTCTCTTTCGCGGCCGGCCCGCCCTCGGCTCCGACCGGCCATGTGTAGACCTTATACCCGCACCCGACCGCGCAGTACGCGCATGCAGTCGTCTGCACCCGAGCGTCCTTGGGTGGGAGCGGGACGCGGTCTTTTCGTTCGTAGATCGGCAGTTCCATTGTGTTCCTTCTCAGAGCGTGTCCGCGTCTCGCTTCAGTTTTGCTTTCGTGGTGACCGAGATATTCTTCCAACTCGTTCCCGTCACGGCACCGTGGAGAGCGTACAGGAGGTTTAGCGAGGCTTCCGCGTGTCGAGCCTTTACCATCCGGAAGGTGGCGACGACCCCGAGCCGGTTCAGGTCACTCGTCGTCCGCACCCCGATCTCGCCCAACCACGCCGTAGAGACGGGGCCGAGGTTTAGCAGGTCGCCAACGGGAGTGGCATCATCGGCTTTCGCGGCAGCACGTTTCATTTCGGCTCAACCTGGTTGTCGTGGAACCCAAAGATCAAGCCGAGAATTCCCACAGCCATGATGTCGTCGCCGTCGAGTTGCAAAACCACTTGTGGCAACCCCTGTGTGGCGTGACCGCTGACGACCATGCCGTAACGGGTCAGGTCGAACGTCGTCCAGTGACCCGGGCAAGGACCGGCAATGCCCGGATCGGCGAAGAACTTCTTTGCCGGTATGTCCCAGCCCATGTGTGGACAGAGGCCGTTGAACGCCACCACGTCCTTGTCCGGGCCGATGCCCCCCGCAGCCTCCTGGCCGAGTTTCAATAACACCGTGTTGCAGTTGTCGTGGTCCCACGGGTAGCGGAACTCCACCGGCTCGCCCTTTTTAAGCTTGCTGAGGAGGCCGATTTTCTTTCGCGGGTAATTAGCCACTCTGGCTTGCGCCAGGCCGAGACCGGGAATCGTCAGGGCGACCAGCGAGGCACCAGCGGCAAACAGGAAGTCGCGGCGGTCGAACCCAGGCCCGCCACAAAGACGGTCACAGCCCGGCTCGACATCGGCAAGGGGGAGTTGTTCGCGCATGGTCATTTCCCGTTCTTTGGCTGGTACGGGCCGTATAGCGGCAGCGGCGGCGGCTTGTCGGCCAGCGGATCGCCCGACAGGCTTTCTAGGAAGGCGAGGAGGTCAGCTTTCTCGTCCTTCGTCAGCTTCAGCGGCTTCAGCAGCGGACTCTTGTTCGGATTCTTGCCGCCGCCCAGGTCGTAGAAGTCAATCACCTCGGGCAACGACTTGAAGACGCCGTTGTGCATATACGGCATAGTGTGCTTAAGTTCTCGCAAACTGGCGGTGCGAAACTTGCCGATGTCGCCGGCTCGCTTGGTGACGTAGTACAGCCCGAGGTCGTCGCGGGCCGACTCGTAGAGCTTGCGTGGTACGCCGTTCGACGCCTGCTCGAAGCGGAACGTGATCTGTTTGTTCGGGCTGTTGAGAAAGTCCGGGCTCGGCGGCACACCAAGGTTGTGGTAGCGGTCGTCGGAGAGCAACGCCCCATCGTGGCATTGAATACAGTTTGCCTTGCCTGTGAACAATTTGTAGCCCCGCTGCGTCGCGTCGCTGATGGCCTTTTCGTCTCCCTTCAGAAAGGCGTCGAACGGCACAGCCTTGCTGTTGAGCGTCCGCTGGTACGCCGCGACGGCCCGCAGAGCGTTCGCCCAAGTCGGGAAATCTCCGCCAAACACAACTTTGAACTTGGTGCGATAGTCCGGCACTTGGGCAAGTCGTTCTTCGGCGAGATCGGCATCCATGTTACCTGCGACGGCTCCGCTCCACGCCCCGTCATTCTGGTCCTCGATACTCCCCCGCGCGCCGTCCCAATTGAACTTCTCGAAGTGGGCGACGTTGTAGAGCGTGCTGGAGTTTCGCCAGTGGCTCGTTCCGGTGCCGCCCATCGAGATCGCGGTGCGAGCCGTGTACCCGGTATGCGCCGGGTGACAGGTGTTGCAACTGGTCGCTCCGTCCGCCGACATCCGGGTGTCGAAATAGAGCAACCGACCGAGTTCAACTTTGTCCTTCGTCGTCGGGTTGTCTTTCGGCTGAGGCGGCGCGGACAGCAGGCTGATCGGTCGGGGCTTTCGTGCCGCGACGGGGGCCGGTGTGACTGGCACCGGCATCAGCGTTTCCTTGCCGAGCGGCATGAGCGTGTAATCGGGCAACTCGGGGACAACTACTTGGACGGGATCGGACGACAGCGATTTCAAGAACGCGACCAACTGACGCTTTTCACTGGGGTCGAGTTGCAGCGGCTTCAGCCCAGCCCGCTGACCTTTCTCGCCGCCTCGGTCATAGAAGTCGATGATGTCTTCCAGCGTCGTGAACCGCCCATCATGCATGTAGGGCGCAGTGCGCCCCACTTCTCGTAAGCTCGGTGTGCGAAATTCGCCACGATCCGTTTCGTTGAAGGCGACAACGAAGTGTCCGGCGTCGTCCGTCAGATTGCGATAGTTCGGCGTTCCCAATCCTCGGAAGAATCGGCGAAAGGTGACGTGCCGCTCGGGGTCATCGAGCAACTTCGGGTCCGTCTGCAGTCCCAGATCGTAAAACTTGTGGTCCGTGAATAACGGGGCTGGATGACAGGCCGCGCAGCCGGCCTTGCCCTCGAAGAGCTTCTTCCCGGCCACCGCATCCGCTGACAGCGCTTTCTCATCGCCATACACGAAACGGTCGAACGATGCCGGTGGCGAATTGAGGGAGCCAATATAAGCGGCCAGAGCCTTCAAGATTGTTCCGAAGTCGGGTTCGACGCCGTAGGCGATGTTGAAGAGTTCGACATATTCAGGAACCTGTTTCATCCGCTCGATGAGTAGCCGTCCGTCCGCCGCCATGAAGAACGGCTCGGTCAAGTGATCGCGAACTACACTGCCGAGGTCCGCCCCCGACATGCGACCATCCCAATAAGCGGCTTTGACGTGCGACACGTTGAGCAACGTGGGCGTGTTGCGGAACAGCGCTGTGCTGGGGTAGCCGATGCTGACGGGCAACCCGTCCGTGAACGCCTTGTCGGGCTGGTGGCACGAAGCACAACTGAGGGCGTTGCTGGCTGATAAACGCCGCTCGAAGAAGAGTGCCTTGCCGAGTGCGATTTGCTCGTCCGTCGCTGCCTTCATGGGCGAAGGAGCGAACGGCTTGGCGATGGCCTCGGCGGGACGAGTACGAGCGAGTTTCGGTTGTGCAGTCTTGACCCCTTTTGGCGCTTCGACGCCTAACGTGTCGAGGTAGTCCACCAGCTTGTTCAGATCTTCGACGGAGAGCGTCTTGCCGAACTGCCTGGGCATAACACCCTTCTCAAAGTCACCCGGAGCGACGAAGGCGTCCGGGTCAAGAATCGACTCTCGGATGTACTCCTTCGAGGTCGTCTTGGGCTTGCGGCTGCCGGCGACTTTGCCTAGCGACGTGAGGTCCGGGCCGACCTCACCATTGGCTCCAGACACGCCGGGGATGATGTGGCAGTTGGCACACCCGCCCCGGTTGATTATGGCCACAATCTCGCGCGGGGCTGCAGGGTGTGACGCTGGCTTGACGTTTTCTTGCGATTCAAGCGGTTGATACGAAATAACCACCGAAAGAACGAACAACGCCGAGAAACCAACCAGTGAGCCAACGCGATTGACCATCAGGTCTCCTTGGTCAATCGTGGTCTGGATACGAGCCGTATGCATTAACAACTCGTTCCAACACTCCAGGGTCGGTTCGGCCAACGACAACAATGGCGTTCTGATCGAATTCGCGAAGAACCATTGCATATCCTCCGGCAGGCGCATGCATAATTCCATGCTGGCGGAGTGCGGCATATTGAACCGGAAATGCCGCGAGTGAATCTCGGGGGAGTACCAGAATCGAGACCGGCACGTGGCCGACCGTCCCGTTGAGATACGCTGCCGGTCGTCCCTCGACATCGCTCACTCCGGCACCGCGGACAGCAAACCCAGCGTCCTTCCGGGGCGGGCAGCGGACGGGAAACGGCACACGACCTTTCAGGTATGATTCCACTTCTTGGTCGGAATTGCTGGTGAACTCCAGGGGCTCCTGCCCCGACTGGAGCCGTTCGTGCCAGTTGGCCGACACCTCGGCGAGATCCAGGCCACTGGGAACTGGGCGAAACAGGTTCAGCCACAGCAAGAGCAACAAAGCCGCCATAACGGTCACGGCGACGCCCGCCATCCATTGCCTGCGAGGCCTTAGCGTCGGCTTTCCGAGACCTGAAGCAGCCAGGGCGGCCTGCCAAACGGCAGATTCAGATTTCGTTTCTGCGAGCTTCGTGGAAAGCAGTCCTTCGAATCGGCTTTGCAGGCGAAACCATTCCGCACATTCAGAGCACACGGCGAGGTGTTCACTGATTCGAAAATGAAGTTCCGCATCTCCTTCCGAGTCGTGGTACAAGTTCCAGTGCTGTCGGGCCTCACGGCAGTTCATGCTTGGCGTTCCTCGTGTTTGAGCCAACCGCTCGCGTGGCCGTGTTGCGTTAGTTTCTGCCGCAAGCGGATGCGGGCGCGCGCCAAGCAACTCATCACGGTTCCGATCGGCACGTGGAGGATGTCGGATATTTCGCGGTACTTGAACTCTCCAATCGAGCGCAGCAAAATCACCGCGCGCTCCAAGGGAGGTAGTTCCAACACGGCACTGGCAAGTTCCTGATCACATTGATCTAGTATCTGGTCCGGTGCTTGGAGCAGCGTCGTAAAGAGTGGTTCCGTGAGCGCAAGTTCCCAGACATCTTCGACGGATAACTTTACGGGGAAATCGAAGTGACTTGTCCGCTCGTGCTTTCGATTCGCATTCTGGATTTCGAAATGCACATACTGGAACATCCAAGCCCGAAAGTTCGTTCCCTCGGCGTAAAGGTGGAAATCACGGTAGGAATTGGCAACTGCACTTTGCAAAACGTCCGCAATGGAGTTCCGGTCGTGCAGCGACCGACGGCAATAACCCGCCAGAGCCCCCTGGAGAGGCTCCAGTAGCCGCATAAATCGGTATTCCTTGGTCGTGTTGTCCAATTTGAACTCCGCGGGCGGGAGGGCTCCCATCGCCTTCCTCTACCAGAATACATGTCGCGACCGCCTGGATTTATTCCAAGCATCCAAAAGTCAGGTCATTTAGACTGTCTTTTTGGCACGAGCGATGCCTCCCAAAATCCTTATGGCCGTTCATCCGTCAAGTCAGTCGTGGTGCAGAATGCCTTTCGGTCGAACTTAGCCGTGATCCCCGCTGCCTGGAGTGATTTATTGATAGCAAAGTCACCTATGACACCGGAGGGATGGCAATGCCTGTTTTCGCCGTTGGACTCGCGAGTGTGAGGCTGATAACGAGCCGCTCGGTGGCGGTCGTGTTTGACGGCAGTCTGCGGGGCCCTGCCCCAAACCCCGGGATTTTGGGCGGCATGGCTCGCATCAGAGAGGCTACGCGGCGGCGAAGCAGTCGATTCAGTTGTGATAGGATACTCTCACGTGGCACGACCCAAGATCATTTTGTTCGACGTGAACGAGACGCTGCTCGACCTGACGCCCGTGAAGGAGAGCGTCGGCAAGGCCCTCGGTGATCGCCCGGAACTTGCCCCGCTGTGGTTCACGACGCTCCTCCAGTATTCGCTCGTGACGACCGTGGCCGACCACTACCTCGGCTTCGCCAGGGTCGGGGCGGCGTGCTTGCGCATGGTCGCCAAGAACCACGGCGTCGAGTTGTCCGAGGAGAATGCAAGGGAAGCACTCGCCCCGATGCGGTCCCTGCCACCGCACCCCGACGTGATCCCGGCGCTAGGACGCCTGCAGGACGCCAACTTCCGACTGGTCACGCTGACGAACTCCTCGAAGGCGGCGGTTGCCGACCAGATGAGGCACGCCGGGCTGACGACTTTCTTCGAGGCGCTGCTGAGTGTCGAGGACGTGGGGAAGTACAAGCCGCACGCCGATGTTTACCACTGGGCGGCGGGCCGGGCCGGGGCCGACGTGTCCGAGTGCCTGCTTGTCGCTGCCCACGGGTGGGACGTGGCGGGGGCCGCGTGGGCCGGGATGAGGACCGCCTTCGTCGCCCGCCCCGGACAGCAGGTTTTCCCGCTCGGCCCGGTGACTGAAATCACGGTTCCGTCACTGGCCGAACTTGCGGGAGAATTGAAACGCATGTAAGCGGCGTTCGTGGCGGACAACTGACAGAGCATGTATTCGTGATTTTGGACGCGGATTTCAACCTGAATGGAACGAGCATTTGAGGTTCCGCGTCTTGTTCGCCAGCGGCTCAAAGACCGAATCGACCCCGGTCGTTTCTAGGTATCGATTTTTGGCTGTCACGCCGCAAGTGCTTGCGCGATGGCGATTAACGACTTTGTCCAGTTGCCAAACGAACCGGAAAAAAGTTCAATAGACGTCCTGTCACCCCGACTTCTTGCAACTGCTTTTCTGGCTTGATTTTAGGGGTTTTTCGCGTCATACGCGATGAAGTGCGACCAAGTTTGGGGTACTCCTGTGGGGTACGATTGGGAAAGCAAAAGGGCTTAGAAGCTGACCCCACTCATGACGCTTCGAACTCTTCCAGGTACGTAACGCCGCCCGTCGAAACGGCCGTTGGCGAGCCTCGCCGAGGTGATCTTTCGGCCAGACCTCCCGGCCCAGCCCTGCTCTACAGCAGGCAGTTTCTCAAACCGGGACAATGCCATCCGTCTGGTAGCCGAGGCCCAGGGTCAAAGTCCCGCTTCTTGCCGTTACGCTTGTGGGACAGGCCGCCTGAGCCGGGAAGGCTCCAATCGGCGCCGTTGAGTTCTAACCGCATCAGCTTGGCAGCCGCAATTGGTCTCTGGCCGGCAGCGGGCACCGCGGCTCAGCACCCCGGTCAGCATCGAGGCCAGTTGGGTCCGCTGATCGATTCGTTCCCTTGGGTGTGCCAGCACTAAACATTCCCCGCTTTTGCGTAATAAGTACTTGAGGAAGGTTTAGCCGCCAGCGACGGTCTCAACCCGTTGCTGCTCGGCTGCTCCCGCGTCTACGTCCTCTCGCGGCGCTCCAGCGCCCCCACACGAGCCCCACGCCGCCCTAGCCGCCTACGGCGGCATCCGCGGCCACTGGCTCGCCCGTTAGCTCTCAGCGCCCCACGAGGGCGGTTGTGTTTCCCCCACCGACCGCTCTCGGTCTGCGGGGGCGGTCCTTTCCCCAAGGACGCCCCGGCGATGAACGCGATTACTTGTACGCCCACGTGGCACGATGGCTTCCTCGATCTGCTGCCGCGTATCGAGCAGCACGTCCGCAAGCTGTCATTGGGCGCTTGAAAACCGGCCACTCATGGGCGCTTCAAAACCGACAGGTGAACGCTTGGGTGAACATGACTGAGTTATTGTTACTGCCGGTGTAGGTTGCAAGCGGCGGGGAGTGCGTTTGGGGTTGGTTGCGGT